>JACPFM010000144.1 GCA_016182965.1 Deltaproteobacteria bacterium
CCCCAGCCCTCTCCCGGCGGGAGAGGGAGCCTGAGAATTCGCGCAGATTCTCTGCCCTCTCCCTCCGGGAGAGGGTTGGGTGAGGGCAAATTCCCGTGACCGCCGCAGGCGGTCACGGGTGTCTGGCGTTCAGTCCAGGGGAATTCCTGACCGCTCTTGAGCACGACCAGAAAAGGCACGTGACCGGCCTGGTCACGCGCCCGGGAGGGACGGTGGCCGAGCCGGTCACGCGCGCGTCGTGCTCTGTGACTTCTCTCGTGACGATCAGCGCGTGGGCGGCGCGCCGCAGTGGCGCGGCGGTGCCCCGCAGTGACGGGTGATCTGCCCGCAGTGACGCTTGGAAACGCGGCGACGCGTGCCCACCGTCACGTTCTTCAGGTTCTTGGAGCGAAGGATCTTCATCGTGTCCTCGGAGGTGCGATCCCGCGACATCGCGGGCCGCGCCCGCTCCTCTGCAATGAGGGTGCCTACGCCTTGCGGAAGTCGGCGGGGTTGATCCCGTGCTTGCGGCAGAGGCGGTAGAAGCTCTCGCGCTCCACGTCCGCGTGCTCGGCGGCCGTCGAGACGTTGCCGCCGAACCGCTCGAGGATCGACTCGAGGTAGCGGCGTACGCCGTCGGCGCGCACCCGATCGAGCGCGTCGCGATACGTCAGCCCCGCCAGCTCGAAGCTCGGGGGCTCGGGCCGCGGCAGCTCGATCGCGCAGATCTCCTGCGGCAGCGCGTCGCGCGTGATCGTCGTCTCGCCGGCGACGATCGCCGCGCGCTCGAGGGCGCTCCGCAGCTCGCGCACGTTGCCCGGGAACGGGTGCGCGGAGAGCGCCGCCATCGCCTCGGGCGTGATGCCCGCGCGGTGCCCCGACTGCGCGAGGAAGTGCTCGACGAGGATCGCCAGATCGCCCGGTCGCTCCCGCAGCGCCGGCACGCGGACGACGCAGGTGTTCAGCCGGTACCAGAGATCCTCGCGGAACGCGCCCTGGGCGATCAGCGCCGGAAGATCGCGGTGCGTCGCGGCGACGATGCGCACGTCGATGGGGCGCTCGTGCGCCTCGCCGATCCGGCGGACCGCCCGCGCCTCGAGCGCGCGCGTCAGCTTGGCCTGCATCGCGCGGCGCATCTCGCCGATCTCGTCGAGGAACAGCGTGCCGCCGTGCGCCTGCTCGAAGAGCCCCGCCCGCTGCCCCGAGGCGCCGGTGAACGCGCCCTTCGCGTAGCCGAACAGCTCGGCCTCCATCAACGACGACGGGATGGCCGCGCAGTTGACCGCGACGAACGGTTGCCGCGCACGCGCGCTGACGTCGTGGATCGCGCGCGCGAGCAGCTCCTTGCCCGTGCCGCTCTCGCCGAAGATGAGGACGGTCGCGTCGGAGGCGGCCACCTTCTCGACGAGCCTCACGACGTCGAGCATCGCCGGCGCACGACCGACGATGCCGTGCCACGACCTCGCGCTCGGATCGACGGTCGTCGGCCGCGCGTCGACGCCGACCTTGGCGAGCGCGCGCTGCACGGTCGCCTTCATGTGATCGGGATCGAACGGCTTGGTCACGTAGTCGAACGCGCCGTCGCGCAGGGCGTCGATCGCGCTCTCCATGGTGCCGAAGGCCGTCATCAGGACCACCTGCGGCGGGCGCTCGAGCTTGCGCGTGGCGCGCAGCAGCGCGTGGCCGTCGAGATCGGGCATCTTGATGTCCGACACCACGACGTGGAAGCGATCGCGCGCGAGCAGCTCCACCGCGCGCACGCCTCCCTCGGCGACGACCACCTCGCCGAGCTCCTCGAGCACGGTCGAGAGGAGCCGGCGCATGTTCGGTTTGTCGTCGACGACGAGGATGCGTGCGCTCACGCCATGCTCCCTTCGTTTTCGTGGGTGGTCGGCGCGTGGGGCGTCGGCGTGGCGGGCAGCTCGACGCGCACCGTCGTCCCCTTGCCGGGCGCGCTGTCGATGCTGATGCGGCCGCCGTGCGCGCGGACGATGCCGTGGCAGACGGCGAGCCCGAGGCCGGTCCCGCCCGGTCTGCGGGAGTGGAACGGCTCGAACACGTGCGGGAGGTCCTCCGGCTCGATCCCGGCGCCGCGATCGCGCACGAGGATCGTCGCGCCGCCGCCTTCGCCGTTCTCGACCGCGAGCTCGACCGGGCTCTCGCCCCGCGAGGCGGCCGCGGCGTTGAGCACGAGGTTGCGCATGACCTGCGCGAGGCGCGTCGCGTCGGCCTCGATGGTCACCGAGGCCTCGGCCTCGAGGACGAGCGGGTGGGCCTCGGGCGAGGCGCTGAGCCGCGCGCCGACGTCGCGCGCCAGCGCGGCCACGTCGACCGGCGCGCGCACGAGCTTCGGCTCGCGCGCGAACGTCACGAGATCCTCGACGATGCGCCGGCACTGCTGCGCCTCGTCGTCGACGATGCGGAGCTCCTCGACGACGACCGCGTCGGCGGGACGACCGAGCAGCCTCTTGAGGTACCCGAGCATGACGCCGAGCGGGTTGTTCAGCTCGTGCGCGACGCCGGCGGCGAGCCGGCCGATCGCCGCGAGCCGCTCGGCCTCCAGCAAGCGGATCTCGCGCTCGCGCAGGCCGTCGGCCATCTGGCGGAGCCCGTGGCGCAGCTGCTCGAACTCCCAGGTGGGCATCGCGGGGATGCGCGCCGCGAACTCGCCCCGGCCGATGCGCCGCGCGGCGCCCTCGAGCGAGCGCACCGGATCGATGACCTGCTGCGCGAACGCGCGGGCGAGCAGCGCCGCGATCAGGGCGGCGATCGCGGTGGCGAGCGCGGCGACGACGCACGCGCGCCGCGCCTTGGAGGTCGCGAAGGCGGAGGCCTCGCGGGTGCGCATCGACAGCTTGGCCACCGAGGCGTCGGAGGCGCCGATCAAGGCGGCCATGTGCGCGTCGGCGTCGCGGTGCGCCGCACGGATGCGACCGTGCTCGCCGGTGAGGGCGGCGGGGAAGATCTCGTCGACGAACAGCTTGCTCAGCGCGTTGCTCTCGGACTCGATCGTCTCGAGGCGGGCGCGCTCCGGCGCGTCGACGAGCGGCCGCAGGTACTCGACGTGCTGCGCGAGCATCGCGCCCCAGTGCCGATCGTGCCCGAGGTGCTTGTCGTCGCGGAGCAGCGCGCCGTGCGACTGATGGATGTACTGCTCGCGGGCGGCCACGCCGATCGCGACCGCGTGACGCTCCGCCGTCCCGAGCTCGGAGATGTGCCGGAGCGCGTCGTAGGCGGTCAGCAGCGCGCCGATGCACAGGGCGACGGCCAGCGCGAGGACCACGAAGAGCGCGCCGATGCCCGCCCAGATGCGGACCGCGAGGCGTTGCGTACGGCGGGGCTCGGCGGCGTTCTCGGACATGCGGGGCTCCCCTGCAGGGTTAGCAAACGCAGCTCGGGCGCGCAGTGACCGGCGGGGTCACACGGCCGCGCCCGCCCGGGTTTTGCCGTGAAGTTCTGTCCGGCGGGGAAGCGCGTGGTATCCCGATTCGTTCCGATTCCGGAGATCCCCGGGGCGGCTTCCGCGATGACCAGACCTCGATCAGGACGGACGAGCGCCTTCGGAGCGCGCGGTCGGCGCGTCGTCGCCGTCGTCGCCGCCCTCGTCGCGCTGGTCTGCGCCGCGTCGCTCGCGTGCAACGTGGTCGTGGTGCGCGGCGGGCGCGCGATGCCCGCGCCCATCGAGGGCGCCGAGGTCATCGTGGTCCTCGGGGCGGGCATCGGCCCGGACGGCTCGGTCAGCCAGGTGCTCGGCGATCGCCTGGAGACGGCGCTCGCGCTCTACCGCGCCGGGCGCGCGCCACGCCTGCTGCTGACGGGCGATCACTCCTCCGCCGAGTACGACGAGGTCGCCGCGATGCGGCGCTGGCTCGAGCAACGGGGCGTCCCGCGCGACGCGCTGCTGCTCGACGGCGCCGGCGTCGACACGTTCAGCTCCATCTCGCGCGCGCGCACGGTCTACGGCGTCGGCCGCGCGATCGTGGTCACCCAGGCGTTCCACCTGCCGCGCGCGGTGTGGCTCGCGCGCGCGATGGGCATCGACGCCGACGGGGTCGCCGCCGACCTTCGGCCCTACCGCGGCGCGGTGTGGTTCGAGCTGCGCGAGGTGATCTCGCGCACCAAGGCGTGGCTCGACGTCTCGATCGGCCGCACGCCGCGGCGCCTCGATCCGATCGCCGCGCGTGCGCTTCCGCTGGTCCCGCCGGTTCGCCTGGCTCGCGACCGCTACGCGTAGGGCTCGAGCGCCTCGGCGAGCGCGGACACGCTCGCGAACCGTCGGGAGGAGTCCTTCTCGAGGCAACGCAGGACGATCGCCTCGAGCTCCGGCGGGACGTCGGGGCGCTCCTCGCGCAGCGGCAGCGGCGGCTTGCCGAAGATCGCCGCGAGGACCATCGCCGGGATCGGCGCCTCGAACGGCGTGATGCCCGCGAGCAGCTCGAACAGCGTCACGCCGAGGGCCCACACGTCGACCCGCGCGTCGACGCGCTCGGCGCGGAGCTGCTCGGGGGACATGTAGAGCGGCGAGCCCATCGCCGTCCCGGTGCCGGTGAGGCTCGGATCCTCGCCGGTGTCCGCCGCCTTGGCGATGCCGAAGTCGATCACCTTCACGCGCATCGAGCCGTCGTCGGTGCGCAGGCGGAAGAGGTTCCCCGGCTTGAGGTCGCGGTGGATGATCCCGTGCGCGTGCGCCTCGCCGATGGCTTCGCAGGCCTGGCGAACGGCCGCGACGGCGTCTCCGATCGGGAGCGGACCATCGGTGTCCAGGACGTGATCGAGGTCCTCGCCGTCGAGCAGCTCCATCACCATGCACGGGCCCGAGCCCTCGATCTCGACCACCTCGTGCACCCGCACGATGTGCTCGCTCCGCAGGGATTCGAGCGCGCGCGCCTCGCGCCGGAAGCGCTCGAGCAGCTCCGGATCGGCCGCCAGCTCGGGCTGGATCACCTTGAGCGCCACCGGCGCGCCGTCTCCCACGCGCTCGCCGCGAGCGACGATCGACATGTCGCCCTGCTCCAGGATCTCGATCGAACGGTAACGACCGGCGACGACCGTCCCGGGTGAGAGCACGCCAGTCATGCGGGCGCCATCCTAGCGCTGTATCCTTCCTGCCGACACGACACTCCCGACAGGACGGATGGGGCGGGGAACGAAGTGACGGTCAACGCGGACGCACAACCCAGCGCGGCTGCGCCAGGGGACTTTCGGGGGACCGATCGGTTCGAGATCCTCCGCCGCATCGGCGCGGGCGGCATGGGGGTGGTGTACGAGGCGTTCGACCGCGAGCTCGGCCGCCAGGTCGCGCTCAAGACCCTCCGGCAGGTCGACGCAGCGGCGATCTACCACCTGAAGCAGGAGTTCCGCGCGCTCGCCGACGTGCGCCACCCGAACCTCGTGCGCCTGCACGAGCTCGTGTCGTCCGACGGCCAGTGGTTCTTCTCGATGGAGCTGGTCGAGGGCGTCGACCTCATGCAGTGGGTCCGACGCGACGACGTGCCGGCGCCGATGAGCGGCGAGACGATCGACGCGCCGCCGGAGTCGCTCGAGGAGCGCGCGTGCCTTCCTGCGGCGCCCCCGCGGCGCTCCGGGATGCGCATGAGCACCTCGCTCGACGTCGAGCGCCTGCGCCGCACCCTGCGTCAGCTGGTCGAGGGCGTCCGCGCGCTGCACGCGGCGGGGAAGCTCCACCGCGACGTCAAGCCGTCCAACGTGGTGGTGACGCGCGACGGGCGCGTCGTGCTGCTCGATTTCGGGCTCGCCACCGATCTCTCCCGGCAGGGCACCCACCACAGCATCGATCAGCACGTGCTCGGCACGCCCGAGTACATGTCGCCCGAGCAAGGCGCGCTGCGCCCCCTGGGTCCGGCCAGCGACTGGTACAGCGTCGGGGTGGTGCTGTTCGAGGCGCTCACCGGCGGGCTGCCGTTCGTCGGCAGCCCGCTCGAGATCCTCATGGCCAAGGAGCGCGCCGACGGCCCGTCCCCCGGGTCGCTGATCGACGGCGTGCCCGAGGATCTCGACGCGCTCTGCTCCGCGCTGCTGCGGCGCAACCCGACGGCGCGTCCGACCGGCGAGGAGATCCTCCGGCGCCTCACGAACGCGGATCCTTCCCCCCACGCGCCCTCGATCACCGCCTCCACGCCGCCGCCCGCGCGCACACCGCTCATCGGCCGCGACCCGGAGCTCGAGGCCCTCGGCCGCGCGTTCCGTCGCGCGCGCCAGGGCCGCGCCGTCGCGGTGCACCTGCACGGCCACGCGGGCGTCGGCAAGACCGCGCTCCTCCGCCGGTTCATCGAGGAGGCCGTCGTGACCCGGCAGGCGCTGGTGCTGCAGGGCGCCTGCTACGAGCGCGAGTCGGTGCCCTACAAGGCGCTCGACGGCGTCATCGACTCGCTCACGCGGCACCTCCGGCGGCTGACCCGGCTGCAGGTCGAGGCGCTCTTGCCGCGCGACGTGCACGCGATCGCCCGCCTGTTCCCGGTGCTCGGTCGCGTCGAGGCGATCGCCGCCGCGCCGCGCCTCGGCGTCGACGCGCCGGATCCGGGCGAGCTCCGGCGACGGGCGTTCGCCGCGCTCCGCGAGCTGTTCGCGCGCATCGCCGATCGGCGCCCGTTGATCCTCGCGATCGACGATCTGCAGTGGGGCGATCTCGACTCGCTCGCGCTGCTCTCCGATCTGCTGCGGCCCCCCTACCCGCCGCCGCTCCTGCTCGTCGCCTCGTTCCGCGACGAGGACGAGCAGAACCCGACGCTGCGCGCGCTGCGCGAGATGCACCTCGCCGACGAGCACGCGGGCCGCGAGCAGCCGCTGGTGCCGGCGATCGTCGACATGCGCGGCAGCACCACGGCGCGTCGCAAGCGGCGGGCCGCCTCGTGCGAGGTCCACGAGGTCGTCGTCGAGCCCCTCTCCGACCTCGACGCGCGCACCCTCGCGCGGGCGGTGATGGACGACGCGCCGCAGCGGCCCGGCCTCGAGATCGACGTCCTCGCCGCCGAGGCGCGCGGCAACCCGCTGCTCATCGTCGAGTACGTGCGCTGGCTGCGCGAGCACCCCGAGGTCGCCGCCGAGCGGCTCACGCTCGAGCGCGTCATCGAGACGCGCGTGGCGAAGCTCGGCAAGAGGCCGCGCGAGCTGCTCGACGTGCTCGCCATCGCCGCGAGGCCGATCGAGACGACCGTCGCCGCGCGCGCGGCCGGCATCGACGACGAGCGCGCCGCGGTCGTCGAGCTGCGCGACGCGCAGCTCGTGCGCACGGCCCGCGTCGGCGACGTCGACGCCCTCGAGGTCTGGCACGATCGCATCCGCGAGACGGTCGTCGCGAAGCTGCCCCGCGCCGACGTCGCCGAGCGGCACCTGCGCCTGGGCAACGCCATCGAGGCGAGCGCGGCGCCCGACCCGGAGGCGCTGACCCACCACTTCCGCGCCGCCGGCGCGCGGTGGAAGGCGAGCCACTACGCGGCGCTCGCCGCGCGGCGCGCCGACGAGGCCCTGGCCTTCGATCGCGCGGCCAAGCTGTTCGATCTCGCCATCGAGCTCGCGCCGCCGAACGCGCCGGAGCTGCGTTCGCACCGCATCATGCGCGGCGACGCGCTGGCCAACGCCGGCTTCGCGCGCGACGCCGCCAACGAGTTCCTCGCCGCCGCGGCCGAAGGCGAGAGCGACGACGCGCTCGATCTGCACCGACGGGCCGCGCAGTGCCTGCTGCAGTCGGGGCACATCGACGAGGGGTTGAAGGTCTTCGAGGGCGTGCTCGCGATCGTCGGCGAGCGCCTGCCGAAGAGCCCGCGGCGCGCGCTCGCGTCGCTCATGCTCCGCCGCGCGCAGCTCCGCCTGCGCGGCCTCACGCACGTCGAGCGGCCGGTCGAGGCGATCCCCCCGATGGATCTGGTGCGCATCGACGTCTTCTGGGCGCTGGCCACCGGCTTCGGGATGGTCGACGTCATCGTCGGCGCCGACTTCGCGACGCGCCACCTGCTGGCGGCCCTGCGCGCGGGCGACACCTACCGGCTCGTCCGAGCCTTCTGCGCGGAGGCGGTGTTCTCGGCGACCGGCGGCGCGCCGACGCTCGAGCGCACGCGCCTCCTCTCCGCGCGCACGCGCGCGCTGGCGAACAAGTGCGATCGGCCGCACGCGCACGGCCTCGCCGAGACGGCCGACGCGTTCCTGCACTACCAGCTGGGCGAGTGGAAGCCGGCGCGCGAGAAGTTCCGTCGCGCCGAGCGCATCTTCCGCGAGCGGTGCTCCGGCGTCGCGTGGGAGATCGCCAACGTCCGTCACTTCCACCTCGGCGCGCTCGCGCACCTCGGCGAGCTGCGCCGGCTCGGCGAGCGCGTGCCCGCGCTCCTCGAAGAGGCGCAGTCGCGCGGAGACCTGCTCTCGCAGACCACGGTGCGCGTCGGGCAGGCGAGCATCCTGTGGCTCGCCCACGACGATCCCGACGGCGGTCGCCGCGATCTGAGCGACGCGATCGCGCACTGGTCGCGGCGCGGCTTCCTGCTGCAGCACTTCTACGACCTGAGCGCGCAGACGCAGTTCGATCTGTACGCCGGCGACCTGGCGGCCGCGTGGCGGCGGTTGACCGAGGCGTGGCCCGCGCTGCAGGCGTCGATGCTCCTGCGCACGCAACGGATGCGCATCGAGGCGTGGGCCTTGCGCGCGCGATGCGCGATCGCGGCGTACGGCCTCTCCGGCTCCAGCGAGCTGCGGCGCGAGGCCGAGCGATCGATCACTCGACTCGAGAAGGAGGAGCGCCCCTGGGGCGTGTCGTTCGCGCACGCCACGCACGCTGCGCTGGCGCACATCGGCGGCGACGATCAGGCCGCCGTGAAGTGGCTGGTGAAGGCGGCGAAGGGCTTCGACGCCGCGGGCATGCGGCTGCACTCCGAGGCCGCTCGACGTCGCGTCGGCGCGCTCGTCGGTGGCGCGCAAGGCGAGGCGCTGGTGAGCTCCGCGGACGTCTGGATGACCGGCGAGGAGATCCAGGATCCGGCGCGCATGACGTCCATGCTGCTGCCGGGCCTCGGGTGAGCGCCGCTGGCGCGCGCGATGCAAGGGACACGGTCGAGATGGCCGTCGCCGCCGACCTCGTCCGCACGCCCACCCTGCTGAGCCTCGCGCGGGTTCCGCTGGGGCTCGTGTTCCTCGGCGTCGCCGATCGTCCGGCGCTCGCCCTCGGCGTCATCGGCGCCTCGGCGGCGACCGACGTCCTCGACGGGTGGACGGCGCGGCGCTTCCACCAGGAGTCCGCCACGGGCGCGGTCGTCGATCCGCTCACCGACAAGTGGTTCGTCGGCTGCGTGATCGGCGCCCTGGTCGTGCACGGCAAGCTGCCGCCGCTCGGCGTCGTCGCGCTGCTCACCCGCGAGCTGGCCGAGATCCCGCTGGCCATGCGCGAGATGCGCCGCCGCGCCGAGGGCGTGCCGTACGTCGAGCACCCGACCGCGCTGCGCGCCGGGAAGATCGCCACCGCGCTGCAGTTCGCGTCGATCGGCGCCGCGGTCCTCGGCGCGACCGTCATGCGCGACGGGCTGCTCGTCGCGACCGCCATCGCGGGCGTCGCCGCGGGGCTCTCGTACTGGAAGCGGACGCTGGTCGTCGAGAGCTGACTCGACTCGGCCCGCGGACCTCGAGGAGGCCAAGAAGCGGGCTCGACCTTGGCGTTCCATCCAGACGGCCCGAGGCGGCGAGGGCCCCGCGCACTGACGCGCGCGAGGCTAGATCTCGCGCGCAACCGCCGCGGACGCATCGATCGCCTGGCGCAGCGCATCCTCGGCGACTGCGGGCCCTGCCGCGGCCATCGGCTCGGCGACGACGACGCGCACCTGCGAGAAGCCCACGAACCCGAGCACCATTCGCAGGTAGGGGACCTGGAAATCGAAGGCGGCGAGCGGCGAGCCCTCCGGGTAGGAGCCGTCGCGCGTCGTGACGACGACCGCCGAGCGTCCGCCAAGGAGGCCCTGGTACTGCCCGTCCTTCACTTCGAAGGTCAGCTTCGCCTGCACGACGCAGTCGATCCAACGCTTCACGTACCAAGGCACCGAGAAGTTCCACATCGGGCACGACAGCAGCAGCACGTCGCACGCGTGGAGCTGGTCGGTCAGCTTGGTCAGCGCCGCCCACCTTCGCGCGGACTCCTCGTCGAGATCGCCCTCGCCGAACGCTACCTCGAGCCTCGCCTGGATATCCCACTCGTCGAACACAGGCAACGTGCCGTGGTCGCGGGCGAGATCGAGCTCGACGTGCCGCACGGCCTCGCCGTGGCGCTCCCGGTACGCGCCGAGGAAGGCGTCGCGCAGGCGACGAGTACGCGATTTCGCGCCTCGGGGCAGCGCGTGGACGTCGAAGATCGTCGGCATGGAGGGTCCTTTCGGAGCGGTTCTCAGGCGGCTCGCCGCGGGCGCAGGCGCATTGCCGCGCGGCGCCCTTGATGCACCTCGTACGTCCGCTCGAACGAGGCGTGCATCTGCTCGACGAGCGGACGCAGCGCCGTCCCGAGCGCGACGGGCGAGGTGTGGTCGGGATGATCGATGGTGATGGCGAGCTCCTCGCCGCGATCGAGCAGCTCGAGGCGCACGGTGCCGCCGCCCAGCTCGAGGAGCGCCCTCCCGAGCTCGGCGACGGCCGACTGCATGCGCATGCTCTCGGCCCAGTCGACGCCCATGCACACGCAAAAAAGCCGGACGCCGTTGCGCAGCGCGACGAGCGAGAGGGCGTCTTTGACCTGCCACGGGCGCTCGCCCTGCGGGAAGGCATCCGCACGCGTCAGCATGTCGCGCTCGACTGCGTCGCTCTCGCGGACCGTGAGGTTGCGCACGCGTCGCATGAACTGGTTGATGATCAACGCGCGCCGCGTCGCGTCGACACTCGCCAGCGGCTCGGTGGCGCGCGAGCCGAGCGCAGCGAGCGCCTCTTCCACGTCGGATGCAGGAACACGACGCGAGCAAGACAATCGCGCTACGTCGGCGAGCGTGGCGGGCATGACGACGACCTCATTCCCCCTGCAGCGGCGAACGAGGTCGATCGTACCACCTGGAACACGTCGCGAGCGCGGGACGTCGGGCGAAATCGCTGCGCGTCGTGGCGCGAACTCCTTGCGCGCCTCAGGTCGACTGCCGCGCCTGCTCGCCAAACTGCAGGCGATACAGCCGAGCATAGAGGCCGCCGCGTGCGAGCAGCTCGTCGTGCGTGCCCATCTCGGCCACCCTGCCCCGGTGCATGACGACCACGCGATCGGCGCTGCGGATGGTGGAGAGCCTGTGCGCGATGACCAACGACGTGCGCCCCTCGATGACCGCGTGGAGCGCCTGCTGCAGGCGTGACTCGGTGTCGCTGTCCACGCTGGCCGTCGCCTCGTCGAGGATCAGGATCGGCGGATCGCGGTAGAGCGCGCGGGCGAACGCGACGAGCTGACGCTCGCCCGTCGACAGCCCGCCGCCGCGCTCGCCCACGGGCGCGTCGAGCCCGCCCGGACGCGCGAGGAAGAGATCGAGCGCGCCCACGCGGCGCAGCGCCTGCTCGACGCGCGCGAGATCGGGCACCTCGTCGCCCATCGCGACGTTGGTCGCGATGGTCCCCGCGAACAGGTAGACGTCCTGCGGGACCACCGCGAACCTGCGCCGCAGCTCGTCGCGCGGCCACGCGCGCACGTCGCGACCGTGTACGCGGATGACGCCGCCGTTGCGCTCGTAGAGGCGCAGGACCAGCGAGGCGATCGTGGACTTGCCGGCCCCGGTCGCGCCGACGACGGCGATGCGCTCACCGCGCCGCGCGTGGAGATCGACGCCGCGCAGCGCGGGGACGCCCGGCTTGTACGAGAACTCGACCCCGGCGAGCTCGATGGCCAGCTCGGGATCGCCGTCGGGCGCGACCTCGAGGCCTTCGGCCCGCGGATCGGGCGCGTCCTCGATGTCCTTGGTGTCGAGGAGGGCGAACACGCGCTCGGCGCCGGCCATCGCCGACTGCAAGAGCGTGTAGCGCGCGGTCAGATCGCGGATCGGCACGAAGAACTGCTCGAGGTACTGCAGGAACGCGACGAAGGTGCCGAACGAGACCACCGCCGCGCCGAGCCGCGCGCCGCGGAACCCGGCGAACCACAGGAGCGTGGCGGCGCAGACGATGGAGACGCCCTCGACCAGCGCGTCGAGCGTCGCGTCGTAGAGGATCGCGCGGTGGTTGGCCTTGCGGTAGCCGTCGTTCTCGTCGTCGAACTCGACCTGACAGGCGTCCTCGCGGCCGTAGGCCTGCACCACCGCGACGCCCTGCACCTGCTCGCCCATGTAGCTGTTGAGGCGCGCGGTGCGCGCGCGGATGTCGCGGAAGGCGTCGCGCGCGCGGTGGCGGATCCAGTTGGCGGCGAAGGCCAGCGGCGGCAGCGTGGCCAGCGCGATCATCGCCAGCCGCCAGTCGAGCAGGAGCATCATCACGACGATGAGCAGCAGCGAGAGGAAGTCGCCGATCGCGTTGAGCGCGCCGGAGGCGAAGAGCTCGCCGAGCGCGTCGACGTCGTTGGTGACGCGGGTGACCAGGCGGCCGACCGGCTGGTTGTCGAAGAACCCGAGCTTCGCGCGCTGCAGGAAGCGGAAGACCTCGAGGCGCAGATCGGCCATCGCGCGCGCGCCGGCGAGCTGCATCGCGTAGATCTGCAGGAAGCGCAGCACGTACTCCGCCGCGACGACCACGAGGAACAGGACGGCGGCGCGATCGATGATCGAGAGATCGCCGCGGGCGATGCCCTCGTCGAGCGCCCACTTCATGATCCGCGGGCGCGCGACGACAAGGAGCGCGACCAGCGGCAGGAGGAGCATCGAGACGATGAGCGGGCGCGCGTGCGGGCGCACGTAGGGGACGATCCGCCGCAGGAGCTGCCAGTCGAGCGCCTCGCCGAGCGCGTCCTCGTCGTGGAACGACCGCTTGCCGACCGGCGCGGCCACGACCGCGCGGCGCTCGGTGCCGCTGCGGCGGGGCGTCGCGTCGCCGGGCGGCGGCTCGACTCTGCGCTTCGATTCCGCGCTCACGTGCAGCCCTCCGCGGGGTTCCCGGGCCGGCCCGGCGGCGGCCCGGGCGCGCTCGGCGGCGGCAGCTCGTCGACCTCGTGCGTGGCGATGTCCTCGAGCTCGGAGGCGACCGCCTGCTCCTTGGCGAACCGCGAGTAGAGGCCGCCTCCCGCGGCGAGCTCGGCGTGCGTGCCGCGCTCGACGACGCGCCCTTCGTCGAGCACGACGATGCGATCGCAGCGCGCGGCGGCGGCCACGCGGTGGGTGATGAGGAGCACGGTGCGATCGCGCTGCTGGCGCTCGATGGCCTCGAGGATGGCGGCCTCCGTCTTGGCGTCGACCGCGCTCAGCGGATCGTCGAGCACGAGGATGGGCGGCTCGCGGAGCAGCGCGCGCGCGAGCGCGATGCGCTGGCGCTGGCCGCCGGAGAGCTGCACGCCGCGCTCGCCGACGATGGTGTCGAGGCCGCCGTCGAAGCGCGCGACCTCCTCGAGCACGAACGCCTCCTCCAGCGCGTGCCGCTCCTTGTCGATCGCGTCGGGCGCGTCGGGGTCGTCGAGGGGGAAGCCGACGTTGCGGCCGACGGTGGTGGAGAAGAGGAACGCGTCCTGCTGGGCGTAGCCGATGGCGCGCCGCACCGTCGCGAGCGGCAGATCGCAGACGTCGACGCCGTCGAGGTAGACCATCCCGCGCGGCAGCGGCAACAGGCGGGGCAAGAGCGACGCGAGCGTGGTCTTGCCGGCGCCGGTGCGGCCGACGATCGCGAGCGAGCGGCCCGCGGGCACCTCGAAGCTGACATCGTCGAGGATGGTCCGATCGCCGTGCTTGAAGGAGAGCCCGCGCACGGCGAGCGCGCCGCGCACCTCGGCCGGCGCCGGCGCGTCGCCCGAGACGACCTCGGGCACGGCGGCGAAGACCTCGGCGAGGCGCTCGAACGACGCGCGCCCGCGCTGCACGATCGCGAGCATGAAGCCGAGGGCCATCGTCGGCCAGGCGAGCCTGCCGAGCGCGGAGAGGAACGCCACGAAGTCGCCGGGCGAGATCTCGCCGCGCACGAGCAGCCGCCCGCCGAAGAGGAAGACGACGAAGGTGCCGAGCGTCGCCAGCATGCCCATGACGGGGAACATCGACCCGCGGATGCGCGCGATGCGCAGCGACTTCTCGAGGTAGTCGCGGCTGACCGCCTCGAAGGAGCGCTCCTCGTTCTGCTCGAGCGCGAACGAGCGGACCACGCGCACGCCGGCGAGGTTGGTCTGCACCCGGTCGCTCATCGCGCCGAGGGCGTCTTGCGTCTCGCGCGTGCTCAGGAACATGCGCTTGGAGAAGGCGCGCGTGAGCAGGATGAGCGGCGGGAACACCGAGAGCGACCACAGCGTGAGCTTGACCGACAGCGTGAGCATCACGCTCATCGCCGAGACGTAGGCGAGCGTGGTGTTGACGACGTTGAGCGCGCCGAAGCCGAAGAGCAGCCGCACCTGGGCGAGGTCGTTGGTGGTCCGGCTCATCACCTCGCCGACCGACATCTTGCGGAAGAACGAGGGGCCGAGCGTGTGCAGCTTCGCGAGCAGCGCGCCGCGCAGCTCGTACTCGACGTCGCGGCCGCCGTTGAACAGCAGCACGCGCGAGCGCACGCGGACGACGACCGCCGCGAGCGTCATCACGACCAGGACGAGGCCGACGCGCGAGGTGTCGGCGAACCGTCCCTCGTGCAGGTCGTCGACCCCGCGCTTGAGCGCGAGATCGATCGCCGCCCGCAGCCCGTTGAAGACCAAGAGGAAGACCGCCCCGACGACGAACGTCCGCAGGTGCCGGCGGAGCTGGCCGCCGAGCGTGACCGGGACGTCGCGGGGGGAGGGCATGGGCGAGCGGTAGGGATGACGAGCCGGGCGCAACGGTCTCGGTCAATCTCGGTTAGCGCCGCCGATGCGAGCTGATCAGCGCCGGCCGGGGCGCCGAGCGGCCGCGCGGAGGCCGCACCGAGCTCGGGGCCCGGTCGAGCGGGAGCAGCTCGCTCAGAGCGAGCCGGGTGGCGAGCAGCCCGAGGCGGACGCGGGCCGCCCCCTTGCCGTCGAGCGTCTCGACGATGCCGTCCTTGCCCTCGAACGGCCCGTTGCGGATGCGCACGCGCGAGCCGACGGCGATCGGCGCGCGGACGCTCCGCGCCGAGCTCGCGCGCGGGCGCCGGAAGAGCCGGGTCGTCGGCGCGGGCCGCGGCGCCGAGCCGGCCGGCAGCGCCGCGATGAGCGCGAACGGCACCGCGAGCGCGGCCAGCGCGCCCTCGAGCTGATCGACCAGCGCGACGTCGCGCTCGGCCAGCGCCGCCTCGCGCGACACGCGCCAGCCCACCCGCAGGCGCCGCGACTCCTCGCTTGCGCGACGCGCGAGGTCCTGGAGCGTGGCGAGATCGACGTCGACTAGCGGCAGCGGCGCGTCGCCGTGCAGCGTGAGCGCGAAGGGCTCCGGCAGGTGCGCGAGGGCCGCGAACATGCGCTCGGCCGTGCTCGCGCGCTGCAGCTGCGCGCGGAAGAGGTCGATCTCGGGCGCGGAGGCCGGCAGCTCGAGCGCTGCCTCGATCGCGCGCTCCTCGACCTCGAGGATCAACGCCGCGCGCGGGCCGAGCCCGGGCCGGCGCAGGGCGATCGCGCTGGTGTCGGCGGCGGGCAGCGGCGCGGACTCGACCTCCAGGCCGGCGCGCGCGAGCCGCGCCACGAGCGGCGCGATCCACGCGAGCGCCCGGGCGACGAACTGCGTGCGGCCCGGCGCGTCGAAGTCGCCGGAGCTCACGACGAAGGGAGGCCGCGCGCGTGCTGGGATCGAGCGGGACACAGCCGCCGGGAGGTTCTCCGCGCGTCGCCGCGGACGCAAGCCCTCTCGATGAAGGCCTGCGCGCCGGACACCGCCGCGAGCGCTCCCCGTGCGATACTCGCGCGGGCCATGTCGCGTCATCCCGGCGAGATGGCGGGCCTCGCGCTCGCCGCCGTGATCGTCGCGTTCGTCGTCTTCGGCATCGTCCGGCTGCTGCGCACCCGGCGGCGGGCGGAGCTCGATCGCGCGGCGCTCGGCGACGCGCTGGCGGCGTCGGAGGCCGTGAGCGCGGCCCTGAGCGAGGAGGCGCTCTTCCTCTCGGCCGTGCTCTCGTCGGTCGACTCCGCGATCGTCCTCTTCGACCGCCTCGGGCGCACGCGCTTCGTCAACGAGCGCTTCGACGAGGTGTTCGGCGTGCGCGGGGCCGAGCTCATCGGGCGCCAGCGCGCCCGCTTCGTCGAGCTCCTCTCCCCCTCGTTCCGCGACGCGGCGCCGTTCCAGCTGGTGTTCGATCAAGAGGAAGAGGAGCGCCTGCAGATGCCGCGGACGACGCGCCACTCGGGCATCGCCGCGCCCGACGAGGTCGAGCTCTCGCTCGAGCGCCCCGAGCACCGCGTCCTCCTGTTCAGCGCCAACCCGGTCATGCAGGGCGATCGGCGCGTCGGCCTGCTCGCCGTCTTCCGCGACGTGACCGCGCAGCGCGCGGCGGAGGAGGCGCGCGAGCGGTTGCTCTCGGAGCTCGCCGCGCGGGCGACGACCGACGCGCTCACCGGGCTGAAGAACCGCCGCGCCGCGAGCGACGCGCTCGCGGCGGAGATCGAGCGTGCGCGGCGCTACTCGCGCCCGCTGGCGGTGGCGCTGTTCGATCTCGATCACTTCAAGATGATCAACGACGAGTTCGGCCACGAGACCGGCGACGATGTGCTGCGCGCGTTCGGGCGGGTCCTCGAGCGAACGGCGCGCTCCACCGACGTCGTGGCCCGCTGGGGCGGCGAGGAGTTCCTCGCGATCGTGCACGAGGCCGACCTCGACGCCGCGTGCAGGTTCGCCGAGCGCGTGCGCGCCGGGCTCGCCGACGAGAACCCGCTCGCCGACATCCTCGAGGATCGTCCGGCGGCGGTGCGCCCGGTGACCTGCTCGGCCGGCGTGACCGTGCTGCACCCGGACGACGACGCCGACGCGTTCGTGCGCCGCGCCGACGCGGCGCTCTACGAGGCGAAGCACGAGGGGCGCGATCGGGTGCGCACGCACGCGTGAGGTGCCGGGGCGACGACGGTCGCGATCTCCGCCCTCGGCCCCACGACGAGGCCGCGCTCGAGCGCCTCGATGGCGCGGCGGGCAGGCGTGGGCTACCATGGTAGGACAAATGGTGCACAAACGAGCCGGCAGGACCGTGAAGGTCAGCGTCTCCCTCGACAAGGACGACCTCGCCGCTCTCAAGCGTGCGGCTCGCGAGACGTACGGCGGGAACCTCTCGGCTGCCTTCGCAGAGGCAGCCCGCTGGATCCGTCAGCGAGAGGCGCGGCGGCGTCTGATCGAACAGCTCGGCGGCCCGACGCTCACCGCGGAGTCTGGAGCGGCGATCGAGGCCGAGCAGGCCGGTGGACCTCGCTACCAGCCGAAGAAGAGAAGGCCGAAGAGGGCCGCGTGATCGGCATCACGTTCGACACGGGCGCGCTCGTCGCGCTGGAGCGGCGACGACAGCGCGTGAGGGAAATCCTCGAGCACGCCCTCGCAACGGATCAGCGCATCACCGTACCCGCGGACGTGGTCGGCGAGTGGTGGCGCGGTCGAACCGACGTCCGGGAGTCGATCCTCGCGAGCGTCGACGTCGAGCCGCTGACGGAGCGCCTGGCGAAGCTCGCCGGCGAGGCGCTCGCTGCGGTGCCCGGCGCGACGCTCGTCGACGCGATCGTGATGGCCTCGGCTGCGTCGCGCGGTGACGTCGTCTACACGAGCGACACCAACGATCTCGACCGCCTTCGAAGGCACTTCCCCGGCGTACGAGTCCTCGCCGTCCAAGCGACCTCGGGACCGCGGCGCGGCGTGACACGCAGCTCCGCGTGAAGCAGCGCGCGCGCAGGTTCGCGATCGGCGATCCGTTCCCCGAGCCGCACGGCGCGCTCGTCACGCTCGAGGCCGATGCGCTCGGTGCCGCACGTGCCGCCCGTGCCGCCCGGCGCGCGCGGGACGCTCGACGTGGTGACCGCTTCCCCGAGGGCGCGCACGAGGTCGACGCGCTCTCGGGGGCGTTCGCGATGATCGCCGCGCCTCCACCGAACCTGCGGGAGCTCGAGCGATTTCGGCGATGATACCGAGGGCTCGGTGGGAGCCAGTGAGCCCGGCACAACGCTCTGCCGTGTTCCGCTGCGGCGGCCAGCTCAGCTGTGCACCTTCACTCTCGCCCATCGCGTCGCGGCGCCGGGCGAGCGAGCGGAGGTCCGGGCAAGGGCGAGGGGTGAGCGGCGTGCGCGTGCGAGCGCAGCTTCAGATGTCCGGGCCGGCGTCGTCGTCGGTCGACGGCTGCCACGACGTGTCGTCGGCTGACCCATCGGGCCGCGCGTCGCTTCCGGACTGCGTGCCGGCGTCGCGGCCGGGCTTTGCGTCGGTCGCGCCGTCGGTTCGCACCGCCGCGCCCGAGTCCTCCTGGAAGGGCGCCGCGATCTCACCCTCGACCTGCGCCTCGTTCGACGGGTCGTCCAGCAGGCAACCGGCGAAGAGCAGCGCGGACGCGGCGGCGAGCGCGCGCGGATAGGAAGGAAGGGCGCGCGAAGCCACAGGGCGGGCGGCCGCGCGTCGAAGCGGCTCCACGCCGAGATGCGACGTCATCTGTCGCTTGGTGTGCCGAGGGGCGGGCATGGCGGAGATGACGAGCACGTACGGTGCCAGCGGCGATCGCGCGGGCATTCGAGCGATCGGGCTCCGGATCCTGTGCCTGCGTGTGCCGATCGCTGCTCAGGAAAGGGGCCGGGTGTTCCTCCCGACCAAGCGGCGCGCTGTGCCGGAATCCTGGGTCCAGAGTCGGCAGGCTCGGTCGAAGCGCATGGATCCGTGGGGCTCGTCGGATCGCGCGCAAAGTCGCGCCGCGATACCTCCGCCCGGCGTGCATCCTCACCCGGTCATGCGCGTCCTGCTCGTGCACTCCAAGTTCCCGGCGACCTACTGGGGCTTCCAGTACAGCCTGCCGATCATCGGCAAACGCGCGACGCTTCCGCCGCTGGGGCTGTGCACGCTGGCTGCCCTGCTGCCCACGCAGTGGTCGTTGCGGCTCGTCGATCTCAACGTCGGCACGCTGACCGACGCCGAGCTGCGATGGGCAGACGTGGTGTTCGTCGGCGGCATGCTCGTGCAGGCCGACTCGATGCGCGAGGTCGTGGCGCGCGCGCGCGCGCTCGGTCGCCCTACGGTCGTGGGCGGGCCGGCGCCGACGACCTCGCCTCATCTGTTCCCCGAGGCCGATGCGCTGTTCCTCGGCGAGGCCGAGGGACGCGTCGACGAGCTCGTCACGGCGGTCGAGGAGCTCCGCAAGCCGCGGCGGCGCCTCACCCCGATGACGCTCGCACGGCCGGAGCACGAGGCGAGGCCGCAGCTCTCGCACAGCGCCGTTCCTCGGTACGATCTGCTCGACGTCGCGAGCTACCGTACGCTGAGCGTGCAGTACTCGCGCGGGTGCCCGTTCACCTGCGAGTTCTGCGACGTGATCGAGATCTTCGGCCGTGTCCCACGCGTGAAGAGCGACGAGCAGGTCCTCGCCGAGCTCGACGCGATCTACCGGCTCGGGCACCGCGGCCCGGTGTTCTTCGTCGATGACAACTTCATCGGCAACAAGAAGGCCGTGCGCAAGCTGCTCCCCGTGTTGCGCGAGTGGCAACACGCGCATGGCAACCCGTTCCAGTTCTACACCGAAGCGAGCGTCAACCTCGCGGCCGACGAGCCATTGGTTCGCGACATGGTCGCCGCCGGCTTCAACTCCGTGTTCATCGGAATCGAGACCGCATCGGTCGAGGCGCTCCGCGAGACAAGGAAGAAGCAGAACGTCGGCGTCGATCTGACCGCCGCCGTCGAGTCGCTCACGCGCGCCGGCCTCGAGGTGATGGGCGGCTTCATCGTAGGATTCGACAGCGACGGGCCCGAGGCGTTCGAGGCGCAACGCGCCTTCATTGCGTCGGTCCCCATTCCGCTGGCGATGGTGGGCATGCTCATCGCGCTGCCCGGCACCCAGCTCGAGAAGCGGCTCACACGTGAAGACCGCCTTCGCTTCGTGTCGAGCGGCGACCAGTTTTCGCGCACCAACTTCGAGCCGAAGATGGGCGATCAGGCGCTGCTGGAGGGGTACATCAGGCTGCTCGACGAGCTGTACTCGCTCGACGCATACGAGGCGCGCTGCGCGCGGTTCCTCGAGCTGATCGGCCCGCCGGCGAAGACCGCGCCGACGACGCTCGTGGACCTCGAGATCGTGGCGCGCGCGGCCGTGCGCCTCGGCGTCCTCGGCGAACGTCGGGCGCTGTTCTGGCGTCTGCTCGCGCGGGCGGCCCGCGGAGGCCTGCCGTCGATTCGCTGGGCGATCACCCACGCGGTCCAGGGCGAGCACATGATCCGCTACACGCACGAGGTCGTGCTCCCGCGGCTGCGAAGGGCCGCCTCGCGCCCGAGCCGGGGATCGGTGGGCGCGTCGACGAGCTCGTCGGCGGCGTCCCGTGCGACACCAAGCGTCGTAGGCGCGCTGCTCCATGCGGGCGGCGAACGACTGTCGACGGTCTAGAGCGCTCCTCGACCGTCGCGACTCCGAGTGCTACGGACGGGGGATGCGCCTGCTTCTGGTGCTCGTCTTGTCATCGGCTCCGGGGTGCTCGTCCCTCCAGGGTCGCGACTGCTCGACCGAGTACCGATTGTACGACGTCACGCTCACGCGCACGCTCGACGTCCCCGCGACGAACGTCGACCGCACGACCATGCAGGCGTGCCTCGACGACGCGTGCACCGCCGTGCCCACGCCGGATTCGAGCGGGCACGCGACGTTCGGCACGTTCGGAGCGACGAGCGGCGAGCTCACGCTCTCGACGGCGGAGGACGGCCGGTTGCGCGTGTCGGCGACTTTCCGCGTCGGCGAGCGCGCCGGCGCCGCGGGGCTTCGGGTGATCGTTCGCGAGTCGTCCGCCGCACGCACGCACGCGGCCGAGGGGATCGTGACCTTCGCGGGCGACGGCTGCCACAGCGCGCCAGCGAGCACCACCGTCTGAGCCGGCGCCGAGGTTCGGCGGACGCTGGGCGCCGGTGTCACTACGGTATTCGCCTCGGGCGCCGCGAGCGTCTCGAACGAAGGGATCGACGAGCATGGAGAAGAAGCCGCGCATCTTCACGACGCCGTTCGCGAGCGTGTATCCGCTCTACATCCAGAAGGCTGCGAGGAAGGGACGGACGAAGGAGGAGGTCGACGAGATCATCCATTGGCTCACCGGCTACGGCGGTGAGCAGCTTCAGCTCGCCATCGACGCCGGGATCGACCTCGAGACGTTCTTCGCGCAGGCGCCGCAGATGAATCCGAACGCGGTGCTCATCGAAGGTGTGGTCTGCGGTGTGCGCGTAGAGGACGTCGCCGACCCCCTCATGCAGAAGATCCGCTACCTCGACAAGCTGATCGACGAGCTCGCAAAGGGAAAGAAGATGGCGAGCATCCTTCGACGGTAGCCGAAGGAACCAGCGCAGGCGTGCGCGCCGAGGGCGCCGGCAGGGTCCCTCGCGGCCGACGCGAGCACAGACCTTCGTCCCGTGCTGGCGGCGGGCCGGCGACGCGACCCTCGTGACGTTGGTCATGTCACTTCCTTCGCCAAACGCGCATCGTTCGCGCCCGCACGCGGCGCGAGTTTCGAGCCGTCGAGGCAAATCAGGGAGGAGTCGACCATCATGAAGCCGCTCACTTGGTTCTTTGCAGTCGTGACGACGTTGGGCTGCCAGAACCCCGACTCGGGTACGACCGCGCAGACGGCACAGAGCGCCGCGCCAGCGCAGGCCGCGCAACCCGCCGTCGACAACCGGCCGGTCGATCCGACGAACATCGTGAGCATCGCCAGCGGCTCGAAGGATCACACGACGCTCGTCGCCGCCCTCAAGGCCGCCGACTACATCACGTCCATCAAGAACCCCGGGCCGTTCACCGTCTTCGCGCCCACCAACGCGGCGTTCGACAAGCTGCCGAAGGGGACCGTCGAGGGCCTGCTGAAGCCAGAGAAGCAGAACGACCTCAAGACCATCCTCAAGTACCACGTCGCGGTGTCGACGTATCAGCTGAAGGACCTCAAAGACGGATTGGTCCTCCCGATGGCCAACGGCGGCAAGGCCACGATTCAGGTGAAGGACGGCCAGGTCACCATCGGCGGCGCGAAGATCGTGGCATCGATCCCGGCCTCGAACGGGATCGTGCACGTCATCGACTCGGTGCTCTTGCCCCCGGCGTGATCACGCCACGACCTGGTTCCCCGATCCCGCGATCGGTGACGATCTCGATGTCGACGTCGACGTCATGGAAGACGTCGACGTCGACGCTCGAGACCCATGAGATCCTTCGTGGCTCGTCGAGAACGACGCTCGAAGCGGCCCGGACTCCACGTGGCCGTAGTTCGGCTTGTCCGGGCAGCGGCGGAAGTCCGTGGAGGTGAATCGCAAGTTCGTCTGGACGCTCTCGGGTAGGCCCGCCGGTCTCCCGGCGGGCACCCCACGGATCCGGACGGCCGCAGCAGACGCGCGATGTCGACGTCAATCGGCGCAGCAGAGGACGCCGCGGCCCTGGCTGCCGGCCTTCGCCTCCGAGCGCTGCGCGCCTCCGGCGACTTGGACGACTACTGGCGGTTCCATCTCGCGCGTGATTCACGAGCGCAACCACGCGTCACGCCACGAGGACGGCAAGGTCCCTGACCCACTTCCTGCTCCGAAGGCGCGCCTGCGAAGGGTCGAGTGATCGATCTCGCTCCGATATCTCTCGACGGACAAGAGCCGCACCCTGGCGGATTCCAGCGGTCGAGTATACATAGTCGGGAGCTAACCGCAGTTCACTGCGGACGTTTCGGTGGGCGGCGAGCGTCTCCACCGGGCTTGATGGGGACCGCTTTCGCAGCTCGATCAACTCGGCGCGCTCCGAAGTCGTCAGCGCATCGGGCGGTCCTGCACCCTCGTCGGCCTTCGCGCGTCTGACCCACTCACGCAGGGCCGTTTCGGTCAGGTCGAATTCGTTGACGACCTCCGCGACCGTCTTGGCGCCCGTCGTCACGAGACGTGCAGCATCGGCGTTGAATTTCGCGGTGATCTTACGTCGCTTTCGTCTTGTCATGGGGACAGTCCTCGCGCGTGCATCACGCTACACGGAATGTCCACGAAACCGGGGGATCTCCACCTCGCCGGTGTCGGTCCTCCGTCGGTGTTCGCACCGAACTGAACATCGATCTCCGCCGGCCATCGCCGAACGCCCTGTCGCACGCGCGGAGGCCGGCACCCGCCGACGGCTTGTCCGCGACCCGCGGCAGATCATGCGGCGGCGGCGTCCCGCCCGCGCTAAACACGTAGCTTCGTCGCCAGATGGCGGATGGCGGGATGGCGCCGGACCGCGACTCCAGTGCCGTGCATTGGTCTCCCGGGACCTACGAGCGTGCGGCCGGGGCGTCACCATCGTCCGCTTCTGAAGCGTCTTCGACCCTCGGCGGCGGACCATCGTCCGCGGCTCGTGGAAGGAACGCCTTGATGATGTCGGTGTTCGCGGCAAACCCACGCGGAGTTGTAACAAGCAGCCGCATCGTTGCGAGAGCGTTCAGATCTCGCACCAGCGTCCGCAGACTCTTCTGGCTGTATTCCCGCGCAACCCTCGGGGTGATGTCACGGATCTCGAAGGGCGTGTAACCCTCGGGCCGAGGCTTTCGCGAGAGTTCGAGCACCAAGTTTCGCTGGCGGGTGTTAGCCGCCGACTCGCGATGCTTGAAGAGTTCGTACACGTAGTTGCGCCACGTGATGTCGAGCTGCTGTTCGCGGATGCGCTCGATCTGGTCTTTCAGGCCATCGACGAACCCTTGGACGGCGTAGACCAAGAAAGGCACGATATCCCCACCCGAGCGACTTGCACGATCGAGTTGCCGATAGTACTCGGTGCGCGTCTCGTTGTAGTGGTTGCTCAGGAGGTGCGCAGCGGGCGTCGGAATGCCCGCGTGCACCAAGATCGAGAACTCCACGAGGCGTGCCGTGCGTCCATTGCCGTCGCCGAATGGATGAATCCAAGCGATGTACAGGTGCGCGAGAGCGGCCCTCAACACAGGCATCGCGGACGCCCACGCCATGCCGCGGGACGCATCAGCGAGTTCATCCAGCCAGCGGCACAATCGGTCGAGCAGGTACTCGCAATCTTCTGCCGGGGGGCCCTTGTAGCGCGCGACCCCTACCGAATGTCCGCGGACGGCACCCGGAACAACCTCGTCGGCCATGCTGAGTCCGTTCAACACCAGCTTGTTGAACGACTTCACAACGTCTGCGGTGAGCGGCGTCTTCGTGCCCGCGAGCACGTGGTCCCAGACGATGTTGCAGGCCTTGAGGACGTTGTCGATCTCCTGTCGCAGGTACTCTTTCGATGGCGGCAACTCGAGCTTGCCTTCGAGGTGCTTCGCGACCTGTTCTTCGGAAAGGGTGTTGCCCTCGATCGCCGTCGTCGCCAGCACGCCTTTGGCGAGGTAGACGAGGTGGAGTTCCTTCGCGACCTCCGGCCGCAAAGGTACCCCCTTCAGGTGATCGCACTTCGAATGCGCCTCGCCCAGCAGCATCCAGAGCTCGCCCGGCAGCGTTCGCAGGTCCAGCTCGAAAGTGATCCACGGATGGGTTGCCCGATACTTGCGTTCACTCTTGCCCATCGCCGCCCCAGTTCTTGTCCAGCGATTGAACCGTGATTTCGGACACTTATGCGCTTTCTTGGTGAACTTCTGTCCGAGATCTTGTCACGGACGATGTCACGGACACTGTCCCTTAGACGGCGCCGAGGGCCAAGTCCAGCTCTTCCGGCCCCCCGCCTTCGGCGGAGCGCGACCGCTGGTTGCGAATAATCGCCGGCGCATGCTTGGCGATGATGCGGGAACCCTTCTGCCGAGTGTGCCCCGGCCTGTCTGGCCGCGGAGCAGGAACGCAAGGCGTCTCCGCGGCGCAACGACCATAGCGCGACGGCGTTCGACCGCTTGGTACCCGCCCGCCTCGCACGCGTCCCCGCGCAGGGTACGGCACGGCTCTTGCTGCTTCACCGAACGATTCCGCTCGGGCGGTCTTCAGGGAAGCTCAACCAGATGCGTGCTAATTGCTAATTCTGAGCGCATGGCTATGGCCGTGCCGATGTACGTGTTTAGCGGGCGGGACACCGCCGCCGCGTGATCCACCGCGGGTCGCGGACGAGCCGTCGGTGGGTGCCGGCCTTCGCGCGTGCAATACGGCGTTCGGCGGTGGCTGGCGGAGATCGATGTTCAGTTCGGCGCGA
>JACPFM010000146.1 GCA_016182965.1 Deltaproteobacteria bacterium
ACGCACTCCTTGGCGGCGAGATCGCAGCGCAGCGCGGCGATGCCGTCGGCAGCCGGACGACACTCGGTGTCGGTGGTGCATGGCGCGCCCGCGCTCTTGCTGCCACCCTCGGCGCAGTACGTGATCCACGGGCCGGCGGGAGCCGCGCCGCACACGGCGTAGCGTGGATCGGGGGACGGCGCGCAGCCGGACGCGCACGAGCCGACGACGTCGGTGCTGCACGTGGGCCCGGGACCCGGCCACGGGTCGGCGTAGTGGCAGCACGGTCGCGGGCTGCGGCCGAACCGCCATACCTGACCCGCGAAGCAGGTGGGCGGACCGCCAGAGCAGTCCCAGTGACAATACGGCTCGCACGCATCGGGGGAAGTCTCGGCCTTCGCCGTGTCGCCGACGTCGGCGTCGACGAAGACGTCGCTCTCGGCGTCGTCCGGAACGGACGCGTCTTGGCCCGATGCGGCGGAGGGTTCGCTCGAGCACGCGAAGAGGAGCCACGCGGACGCGAGGCAAGCGAGCGTGCGAGCGATGCGCCGCATCACCCCGCCTCCGAGCTCCCGGCATCGGCGGCAGAGCACCTCGGCAGGGGCATTTCGACGCCGTGATCGCGCGTGAAGCAGAGCGTATTACAGGACGTCGGGGTCGCGCACGTGTGCGCCGGGGCGCTCGAGCAAAGGACATCGGAGCTGACGTCCGTCGAGCGCGTGTGACGGACGAGCGACCGGGTGACGAGGTCGAACGTGAGGACCTCGAAGCCCATGGGAGTGGCCTTCGAGATCTCGGCGACGCCGCACGACGCGAACTCGGTGGCCTCGACCCAGTACACACACGCGCTCGATTCGGCGGCGACGCCCTCGAACGTGATGGTCGGACTGCATGCCGGCGGCCGGGCAGCCGCGTCGGCGTCCGCGCACGGCCCGCGCGACACCCACGGCGCGCCGGCGTGGTCGCTCCAACCGCTGATGGTCTTGCCCTGGCAGCTGCAGTACGCGACCGCGACGGCGTCGCCCGGACCGACGCACCGCGGGGCCTCGCTGCACCCCGCGTTGAAGTAGCCGAGGAACTGGCCTGCCGGGCAAGGGCCTGCGTCGGCAGCGCTCGGGGAGGACGACGACGCGCAGCCGAGACCGAGGACGACGGCGATCAGGGGCGCTGCGAGCCGCATGTCGGCGGACGCGGATGCCAATTGCGCGCCAACTCGAGGGCGATAAATGGGCGCGAACACGCGAGCTCTGCTCGCGGGCGGGGCGCACCATGGCACAACGCAGCGACCGGAGGATCTCCTCATGGTCGCGAGCGCCAACGCCGCGCCGTCGCGCCGGGCCGGCGACCTCGACGCCCGCGTAGCCGTCACCCTGGTCTCGGCCGCGTGCGCCGAAGTCGGGCCCCGATCGCGGCACACGAGACCAGCACGGCCAACGCGCCCGCCGCCTGCCGCCTGCGGCCCGGGGGGCCGGCGTAGCGCGCCTCGACGACGTGTGAGCCGGCTGGCACGTCGAAGGCGAGGAAACCGTGCGGCCCCACGCGCGCGGCAAGCTGCTCTTCGGGGATCGCCACTCCGTCGATGGCGACCTGCCATCCGGGGAACCAGAACTGCTCGAGCACGACGGACGCCGGTACCCGTGACCGCCCATCCGATCGGGGATCCATCGCGGGTAGAGGTCGCCGGCCGCGAAGACCTCTTCGAAGTGTCGATAGAGCGCGAGGTAGCGGAGGTTGTCGTGCGTGAACGGCCACTCGTGGCTCGCGAGCAGGGGGACGAGCGCCGCAGCGCACGCCAAGACGCAGGCGACCGGCGGCGCCACGCGTGCAGCGATGCGCCGAGCCCGCGAGCTCATCCCCATCTCTTCTCCCGGAGGCGAGAGGCAGGCAAGGCCGAACGCGGATGCTGTCGCCGTGCAGGTCGAGAACGCTGCACCTTCGCGCGGGCCGGAGCTCCTCGGCCCTCAGAACCCGTCGTCGATCTTCTTCCACGTGCTCGGCTTCGGCGCAGCGGTCGTCGCGGCCGACGCCTTCGGCTTCGCCGCGGAGCCGGAGGTGGTCGAAGCGGAAGTGACGCTCGTCGCCGGCGCAGGCGCCGGGTCCGGCGTGGGGGCGGCGGTCGCGGGCGCGGTGGCGCTCGCGGCGGCGGTGACGACCTCGACGACGGCGCTGGCCGGTGTCGCCGCGGTGTTCATCGGCTCCGGGCTCGACGGCGTCGCCCGCTCCGGGGCCGACGGCGTCGGCGGCGACGCGCGCCCTCGCACCGCGCCGGCCACGACGCCCGCGATCACGAGCGCGGCCGCGGCGCCGGCGACGATCGGCCAACGCGGCCGCGGGCTCGTCGCCGGCTCGACCACCTCGATCGGGATCGGCTTCTCGGCGTCGGTGCCGCCGTGCGCGGTCGGCGGCTCCGACTGCGGCGCGATGAAGTCGTGCAGGCTCGGGATGTCCTGCGTCGAGGTCACCGCGGGGTGCGACACGCCGCTCGCGGAGTCGCTCGCCGGCATCGCGAGCACCTGCGCGACGCGCGCGCGCTCGGCGGCCGCCGCCAGCGCGAGATCGATCGCCTGTTTGCGCGCGGCGGCGCGATCTGCGAGGTGCTCGCGCAGGAACGCCGCCACCTCGGTGTGCGTCGCGCCGAGGCCGGTGCGATTCATGGCCTCCTCGAGCGCGTGCTGCAGATCGAGCGCGGTCGGGATGCGGCGATCGGGATCGTGCGTGAGGACCGCGCGCACGACGTCGGTGATCGGCTTGGGCACCGACGGCGGCAGCGGCATCGGCGGCTTGCCCGACGTGAGCCGGTGCAGCGTGGCGAGCTGGTTCGGCCCGTCGAAGGGCGGCTTGCCGGCGAGCATCGCGTAGAGCATGGCGCCGACCGCCCACACGTCGGCGCGGCGATCGATCGGCTTTCCGACCGCCTGCTCCGGCGCCATGTACTGGATCTTGCCCTTGAGGACGCCGGCGTTGGTGTCCTCGGCGAGCCGGTCACGGGCCTTGGCGACGCCGAAGTCGATGATCTTCGCGACGCCCTTGGTGCTCACGAGCACGTTCTGCGGCGACACGTCGCGATGGACCACGCCGAGCAGCTGTCCGTCGCGCCCGCGCAGCTCGTGCGCGGCGTGCAGGCCCCCGCACGCGTCGGCGAGGATGCGCAGGACGATGCCGGTCGGGACCGCCAGGTCCTTCCGCTCGGCCGCGCGGCTCAGCCGGGAGAGCGCGTCGCCGTCGACGTACTCCATCGCGATGTAGAGCAGGTCGCGCTGCTCGCCGAGGTCGAGGATCTGCGCGACGTTCGGGTGCTCGATGCCGGCGGCGATGTGCGCCTCGTCGAGGAACATGCGCCGGAAGCGCGGGTCGCTGGAGAACTGCGGGAGGATCGTCTTGATCGCGACGATCTTCTCGAACCCGTGCTTGCCGAGCTGGCGCGCGATCCACACCGACGCCATGCCCCCCTTGGCGAGGGGGCAGAGGAGCTCGTACCGCTCGAGCCTCGAGCCGGGGAGCAGCGCGTTGGCGGAATCGTCTTCGTGCACCTGTGCTGGATTATGACCGCATTGGCGGCCGGATGTCAGAACGAGCCGACGAGCCCGATGCTCCCGAGGCCGATCACCGGCTCGACCTGGCGCAAAGGACCGAGCGAGGTCTTCGGCGGCTCGGCGCTCGCGCCGCGCCCGAGGAGCCCGTACACGCCGACGCCGGCGCCGACCAGCGCCGTCACGAAGGAGATGGTCGACACCGTGGCCATCGTGCGCGCGCTCGACAGATCGTCGTGCGTGGCGGGCGGACACCGCGTGCCGTCGCACTGATCCTTCGCGGCGTTCGTCTTGGACATCGCGAGGATGCCGGTCACCGATCCGACCACCACGCCGACTCCGGCGACCGCGAACCCCGCGTATACGAGCGGCGAGGTGCCGCTCTCCGCGGGCGCCTCCGGCTTGCCGGGCGCGCTCGGGCCGGAGGGCCCGGTCGGCGTCGGCTCGGGCGTGTCGTCGCCCGAGGCGGTCAGGTCGATGGCGACCTCCTTCAGCTCGCCCTCCTTCAGCTCGACGTCGACGCTGCGCTTCACGCCGCGCGCGATCGCCACGATGCGGTGCGTGCCGGGGTTGAGCTTCTGCGGCAGGGCGATCATCGCCGGACCGACCGGGTTGCCGTCGATGGTCACCGCGACGCTCGTGCCCGAGTCGACGCCCGACACGACCATCTTCAGCGTGGGGATGCGGTCCTCGAGCTTCGCCGCGAGATCGCTCGCCTCCTTGCGCGCGTCTTTGAACGGCGCCGGCTCGCCCGGCTGCTCGGGGATGCGCGAGACGCGGAGGAAGGTGTCGCGCGCCTCGACCAAGAGCCCGAGATCGACCTGCGACCTGCCGACCTCGAGGCCGGTGGTCGGCACCTTCATGATCGTGTCGGCGGCCTGGAACGCCTCGAGCGCCCCCTTGTGATCGCCGCTGTCGCGCTTGATGCGCCCATCCTTCATCATGGCGCGCGCGGTCTCCTTCTCGGCGGCCGTCGGCTCGGCGAACGCCGGTCCGGGTGCGAGGGCGATCGCGACGGCGGTGAGCAGGGCCGCGAGGCGACTCGTTCGTCCGATCGACAGCGTCATCGTCCACCCCTTGCGTGTTGCGCGCGCCACGGTCAGTTCCACGTGCCGCTCGTGCCGACGCTGCCGCCCGGGCAGTAGCAGCCGCTGGTGCTCGTGTTGACGTGCATCTTGCCCTTCCACGAGCCTTCGAAGCACCACACGCCGCACCCGACGGCGCCCGTCGTGTACTGGGCCGCGCGGCAATCGGATCGATCGGAGCCGCTCCCGCACTGCACCGTGCCGACCGCCGGCGTGCCGGTGCGCGTGCTGGTCCACGCCTGCCGCGCCGCGCCGGCCTGCGTGAAGTCGTGGGTGCCGAGCGGGACGCAGTCGAACCACGTCTGCCCGGCGCCGTTGGAGTGCTTGGTCTGACAGCCGCCCGAGCAGCACCCCGGCGCCACGGGATCGGTCTCGCACTCGCAGCCGTCGACGTTCGGAGCCGTCGCAACGTTGCAGTCGGCGCGCCCGGCGTTGCAGGTGTAGCCGCACTTCGCGCCGTCGCACGTGGGCGTTCCGGTGATCGTGTTGCACACGTTGCCGCAGCCGCCGCAGTTCGACAGCGACGTCGAGCTGGTCTCGCACCCGTCGAGGTTCGGAGCCGTCGCGGAGTTGCAGTCGAGCTTCAACGCGCCGCACGAATACGAGCACTTGGTCCCGTCGCAGCTCGGCGTCCCCGTCGCGGTGTCGCACGCGTTGCCGCACGCACCGCACGACGCCGGGTTGGTCGTCGAGCTCTCGCAGCCGTCGAGGTTCGGCGCGACGGACGCGTTGCAGTCGAGCCTGCCGGCGCCGCACGCGTACGAGCACTTCGCGCCGTCGCAGCTCGGCGTGCCGGTGGTGGTGTTGCAGGCGAGCCCGCAACCCGAGCAGTTCGACGTCGTGTTCAGCGCCGTCTCGCAACCGTCGGTGTTCGGGGCGAGCCCGGCGTTGCAGTCGCCGTAGCCGCCGCTGCACGTGTACCCGCATTTGGTGCCGTCGCAGGTCGCGCCCGACGCGTTCGTGAGGGTGCACTTGTTGGCGCAGCCGCCACAGGTCAGCGTGCTCGACGCGCTCGTCTCGCAGCCGTTGGTGTTCGGCGCGGTGCTGTCGCAGTCGAGCTTCCCGGGGGCGCATGCGTAGCTGCACGTCGCGCCGTCGCACGACGGCGAGCCGGTCGTGGTGTCGCACTTGGTGCCGCAGCTGCCGCAGTTGTCCGGGCTGGTCTTGCTCGTCTCGCAGCCGTTGGTGTTCGGCGCCGCGGTGTCGCAGTCGAGCTTGCCGGCGGCGCACACGTACGAGCACTTGCTCCCGTCGCACGACGGCGTGCCGCTGACGGTGTCGCACCTCGTGCCGCAGGAGCCGCAGGTGTCGACGCTGCTCCTGGAGCTCTCGCAGCCGTCGGTGTTCGGGGCGACCGACGCGTTGCAGTCGAGCGCGCCGCTGGCGCAGGCGTAGCCGCACTTGGTGCCGTCGCAGCTGGCGCTGATCGCGCTCGTGAGCGTGCATTTGACGCCGCACCCGCCGCAGTTGGCCGTCGTCGTCACGGGCGTCTCGCAGCCATCGAGATCGGGCTCGGTCGAATCGCAGTTGCCAAAGCCCGCCTTGCAGCTCGAGTAGGCGCAGGTGGTGCCGGTGCAGGCCGCCCCCACGCTGTTGACGGTGTCGCACGCCTGCCCGCAGCCGCTGCAGTCGGTGATGGTCTTGGTCGACGTCTCGCAGCCGTCGAGATCGGCGCCGCTCGAGGAGCAGTTGGCGAAGCCCGGCTTGCACCCGGAGTACGTGCACTTGGTGCCGCTGCTGCTGCAGGCGGCGCCGAGGCTCTTCGACACGTCGCAGCTCGTCGAGCAGCCGCCACAGACCGCGCCGGCGGGCGTCTCGCAGCCGTTCGAGTTGGTGCCGCTGGTGTCGCAGTCGAAGAAGCCCGGCTTGCACGCGGTGTAGGTGCACTTGGTGCCGTCGCACGCGGCGCCGAGGCTGCTGGCCGTATCGCAGGCGGAGCCGCACGCGCCGCAGTTGGTCAGCGTGTCGAGCCTGGTCTCGCAGCCGTCGTCGGCAGCGGGCGCCGCCGGGGTGGTGCAGTTGCCGAAGCCGGTGCTGCAGGCCGAGGTGCAGAGGCCGGCGGCGCAGACGGCCGCCGCGACGTTGGCGGTGGAGCACGGGCGATCGCAGGCGCCGCACGCGGCCGGGCCGGCTTCGCACGCCGGTCCTGTGTCGACGACACCGGTGTCGACGAGGCCGGTGTCGACGAGGCCGGTGTCGACGAGGCCGGTGTCGACGAGGCCGGTGTCGACGGGGCCGGTGTCGACGACGCCGGTATCGACGCCCGAGTCGAGGCCTGCCTCGGCGTCGGAGGCGGTCGCGTCGGCGTCCGGGGCGACGTCCGGGACGATCGTGGTGTCGTCGGAGACGTCTTCTTTGGCGTCGCCGCCGTCTGGAGACGAGGTGTCGGCCGGGATCCCGTCCGGCCCACCGTCCCGGGTCGAGTCATCCGCGGCGTCGGCGGTGCAGGCCGGCCCGACGCAATCGACCTCTTCGAGCTCGTTGAGCCCGATCAGCGATGCGCAACCGCCCGTCGCCACGAGTGCCGTCATCGCGAGGGCGAGGCGTCTCAGCTTCACACGGCAAGAATGCGGGGATTTCCGTGAGATCGCAACAAGCGCGCCCTGGACGGTCGCCACGCCGTGACCGGGGGTCGTGCCCTTGCGTCGAGGTGATCGCACGCCGGCGGACCGCCGGCGGACCGCCGGCGCCGCCGGCATCCCGAGCCCACAACTCCGCGGAATCACGCGCGCGGTCGCCCGGCACGTCGATCGCTGAGGGGGTCCCGTGGATCGCGCTCGTCCTCGCGATCCGGGAGGTCTCGCATGCTCACTCGCTCCAAGCTCGGGGTCGCGGGCGCCGCCATGGCGCTCGTTGCCTGCTCCGCCGAACGGCCGATCGACGCCGATCCGTCGGTCTCGGTCACCGTCGACCAGGCGATCGTCCACGGCGCGCGCGACGGCACGCGCCATCGCTCGGTCGTCGCGCTGATCGCGCGCGATGGCGCCGTCGGGCACCTGTGCACCGCCGCCGTCATCGCGCCCGACGTCGTGCTCACGGCGCGTCACTGCGTCGCCGAGCTGCTGGCAGCCGGCATCGAGTGCCCGGCGCGCGCGCCGCAGGTGGGCGCGTCGCTGCACCCCGGCGCGCTCGCGGTGCACCCCTCGGCCGACGCGCGCACCGGCCCGCCCGCCGCGTTCGGCCGCGCGATCCACGCGCCGCGCACCGACGCCCTGTGCGACGCAGACCTCGCGCTCGTCACGCTCGACCGGCCGGTCGCCGTGCCGCCCATGCGCCTCGCGCGCGGCAAGCGGCCGCGGGTCGGCGATCGCATCGTGGCGGTCGGCTACGGGCAGCTCGGCGATCGCGGCGGCCAGGGCCTGCGACGTTTCCGCAGCGACGTGTCGATCCTCTCGGTGTCCCCTGCCGAGATGGTCGTCGACGAGTCGACATGCTCGGGCGACAGCGGCGGTCCGGCGATCGACGAGGACACCGGCGAGATCCTCGGCGTGCTCTCGCGCGGCAGCAGCACCTGCGCCGGCGCCGGCGCGCGCAACGTCTACACCCGCGTGACCCCGTTCCTCGAGCTGATCGATCGCGTGGTGGGCGTGGAGCCTCCTCCGTCCCCTGCCCCGCCGCCGGCGAACGACGTGGGAGAGCCGTGCAGCGATGGCGGTACCTGCGCCGCGGGCCTCTGCCTCGGCGCTCCCTCGGGGTACTGCACGCGCCCGTGCGGCGGCACCGCGAAGCGTTGCCCGAACGGCTACCGCTGCACGCGCCCCGCGCCCGCCGCGCCCGCCGTCGCGAGCGGCTCGGTCGCCGGCGTGTGCGCGGTCCGCTCCTGACTCGGCGCAGGCACGCCCCCCCGCTCGCGCCGTCGGCGCGACGCTCCCCAGTGGCGCCGGCGACCGTTAGCATCGGCGGTTCGACCTCGGCGCGACGCCCGAGCTCGAAGCACCAACCGACGTGCGAACGGAGAGCCGCCCATGCTGAACCTCGCCACGCTGCTCCGCGACAGCGCCCAGCGCAGTCCGCAGAAGACCGCGCTGATCATCAACGACCGCGAGATCCCGTACGGGATGCTCCATGCGTACGCGCAGCGGTTCGCGGGCGGTCTCAAGAAGCTCGGCGTGCACCCGGGGCAGCACGTCGCGCTGCTCCTGCCGAACGTCCCGCACTTCACCATCGCCTACTTCGGCGCGCACTACGGGGCGAACCCGGTGGTCCCGCTGAACGTGCTGCTCACGCCCGACGAGATCGCCTACCACCTCGAGGACTCCGACTCCGTCGCCCTGGTCGTGTGGGAGGGCTTCTACGAGGCCGCCAGGGCCGGCGCGGCGCGCGTACCCACGTGCAAGCACGTGATCGTCGCCAAGGCCGATCCGATGGACCCGACCGCGCCCGAGGGCGCCATCAGCATGACCGCGCTGATCGGCACCTCCGATCCGGTGACCGAGGTGCCCACCACGATGCCCGACGACACCGCGGTGATCCTCTACACCTCGGGCACGACCGGGCGGCCGAAGGGCGCCGAGCTCACGCACTTCAACCTCTTCTACAACGCCGAGTACGCGGCGACGAAGCTCCTCGCCATCGACTCTAGCGCCGTCACCTTCGCGGTGCTGCCGCTGTTCCACAGCTTCGGGCAGACCTGCATCCAGAACGCCTCGATGCTCGGCGGCGCCACCATGGTGCTGATGCCGCGCTTCGAGCCGACCGCCGCCTTCGAGCTCCTGTCGAAGCACAAGGTCTCGCTCTTCGCCGGCGTCCCGACGATGTACTTCGCGCTGTTGAACCACCCCGAGGCCGGGAAGTTCGACCTCTCGTCGCTCAAGTACTGCGTCAGCGGCGGCTCGGCGATGCCGGTCGAGGTGATGCGCGCCTTCGACGCGAAGTACGGGGTCAACATCCTCGAGGGCTACGGCCTCTCCGGGACGTCGCCCGTCGCGAGCTTCAACGTGCTCGATCGGCAGAAGAAGCCGGGCTCGATCGGGCTGCCGATCAAGGGCGTGGAGTTCAAGCTGGTCGACGATCAGGACCGCGCGGTCGACAAGACGGGTGAGCCCGGCGAGATCTGCATCAAGGGCCACAACGTGATGAAGGGCTACTACAAGAGGCCCGAAGCGACCGCCGAGGCGTTCAAGGGCGGGTGGTTCCACACCGGCGACATCGCCACCCGCGACGACGACGGCTACTACTTCATCGTCGATCGCAAGAAGGACATGATCATCCGCGGCGGCTTCAACGTGTACCCGCGCGAGGTCGAGGAGTGCCTCTACGCCCACCCGGCGATCGCCGAGGCGGCGGTCATCGGCGTGCCGAACGAGAGCCACGGCGAAGAGGTGAAGGCGATCGTGGCCTTCAAGCCCGGTCACACGGCGACGCCCGAGGAGCTCACCGCCTATTGCAAGGAGCACCTGGCCGCGTACAAATACCCTCGCATGTTCGAGATCCGCGACGCGCTCCCCAAGGGCCCCACCGGCAAGATCCTGAAGCGCGAGCTGCGCAGCACGTGATGCGCCACGCGCTCGCCGCCTCGGTCCTCGTCGCGCTGTCGCTCGCTTCGGCGAGCGCCGGCGCGACGCCCTGCGCCGCTCCGAGCGAGTGCCCGAGCGGGTTCTGCGTCTCCGGCGTCTGCTGCGATCGCACGTGCGACGGCCCGTGCGAGGCGTGCACCGCCGCCAAGAAGGGCGCCGGCGAAGACGGCACCTGCGGCAACGTCGCCGCCGGCACCGTGCAGTGCCGCGCGGGCAGCTGCGTCGACGGCAAGGAGACGGCCGCGGCGACGTGCGACGCGGCCGGCGCCTGCCCCGTCGCGGTGACGACCGAGTGCGGCGCGTACGTGTGCGACGGCAGCAAGTGCCGCACCTCGTGCCGCAGCCCGCTCGACTGCACGTCCGGGTTCGTCTGCGACGAGATCGAGAAGAAGTGCGTGAACGCCAACACCTGCGACGGCGACCACACCATCGTCGCGCTGAACGGCGCGAAGAAGGACTGCACGCCGTTCAAGTGCGACAAAGACAGGTGCCTCGACAAGTGCGTGGCGACGTCGCAGTGCGTCCCCGGCTACGTGTGCAACGGCGCGGAGTGCGTGGTCCCGGCGGCCGCGCCCGACGAGGGCGACGACGGCGGGTGCGCGGTCGGGCGCGGCGGGTCTCCGAGCGTGTGGCTGCTCCTCGGGCTGGCCGCGGCGGGGCGTCTCCTGCGCCGGCGGTGATGACGAAGGTCCGCTGCCAGCGCTGTCGCAGCGAGCTGCCCGACGACGCCGTGCGGGTCGAGCAGATGATGGCGCAGTGCCCCGCGTGCGGCCTGGTGTTCGACGTCAGCGATCAGCTCGCGGTCCCGCGAGCACGGCCGAGCGACTCGCCGGGCGGAGATCGCCCGCCGCTGGCGCGCGCGCGCCACTATCTCCGGCGCCCGTCGCGCTTCGAGGTCGAGGCTCACCCGACGGGCGTGGCCGCGGTCGCCCGCTATCGCGACGGCGCGGTCGGCCGCACGAGCGGTCGCGCGTCGATCCGTTGGCGCTGGTGGTTCGGCCGCACGTGGGACGCCGCGTTCGGCCTCGCGTTCGCGCTCGCCTTGCTGGCCGCGTCGGCCTTCGTGTGGGCGCAGGGGCTCCGGCGCGCGCACGGCGCTCCGCTCGTCGCCGGGCTCCTGCTCGTGGGGTTCCTGGCGCTGCTCGGCTCGATCTTGGGCTGGGTGATCCTCGCCGGCATCGCGAACACGACCACCGTGTCGATCGCCGACGGCGAGCTGCGCATCCACAGCGGGCCGATTCCCTTCGGCGGAAACCACACGCTACCGGCCGACGAGATCGTGCAGCTCTGGACGGAGCCCTTCGAGTACACGGTCCACCACAAACGCCATCCGCCGTCGAAGCAGACGGGCTGGAAGCTCGAGGTCGAGCTCTCGAACGGGGGGAAGGTCACGTTGATGCGACGTCACGACGATCCCGAGGAGCTGCTGTACATCGAGCAGGTGATCGAGCGCGCGCTCGGCATCGTCGACGTGCCGGTCGAGGGCGAGGTGCCGCGCGTCGACTGACGCTACTCGGCCGGCGCGGGGTGCGGGTGGACCGACACGCGCTCGTCCTGACGAGGGAGAGGCGCCCGGCTCTCGCGGTGCTCGCGCGCGAGGAGCACGTAGAGCGCAGGCACCACGAACAGCGTGAAGACCGTGCCGATGCTCATCCCGCCCACCAGCACGACGCCGATCGAGTTGCGCGCGATCGCGCCGGGCCCGCTGACCAGCGTCAGCGGAAAGTGACCGGCGACCGTCGCGATCGCGGTCATCAGGACCGGTCGCAGGCGCGTGACCGCCGCCTCGTGGACCGCCTCGATCTTGGAGCGTCCCCGGCCCTGCTCGATGTTCGCGAACTGCACGATGAGGATCGCGTTCTTGGAGACGAGCCCGACGAGGGTGACCAGGCCGACCTGCGAGTAGATGTTCAGCGTCGTGGTCCAGCCCTCCGTCGCCCGGAAGTGCAGCCCCGGCGGGCCCGAGAACTTCAGGAACGTGAAGATCAGCGCGCCGAAGATCGCCAGCGGCACCGACCCGGTGAGCACGACGAACGGATCGCGGAACGAGTTGAACTGCGCCGCCAGGACGAGGAAGATCAGGACGATCGCCAGCGCCATCGCCGGGAGGAACTTGCCGCCCTCCTGGCGGAGCTGACGCGACTCGCCGGTGTGCTCGACGCGATACCCCGGCGGGAGGATCTTCGCCGCCGCCTGCTCGATCGTGCGCAGGCCGTCCTCGAGCGAGCGCGGCGCGACGCCGGAGATCTTCACCGCGTTCAGCTGCTGGAAGCGATTGAGCGAGCGCGGCTCGACGGTCTCTTGGATGGTGGCGACCGCGCCGAGCGGGACGAGCTTCCCGCCAGGGCCGCCGATGTGGATGTCGGCGAGCTGCTGCGAGGACAGGCGCGCGGCGCGCTCGATCTGCGGGATGACCTTGTAGCTCCGCCCGTCGAGGTTGAAGCGATTGACGTAGTTGCCGCTGAGCATCGCCGACAGGTCGCGACCCACCTGCTGCATGTCGAGGCCCATCGAGGCGACCTTGTCGCGATCGATCACGACGTCCGTCTTCGCCTGATCGATGCGGACGTCCGTGATCGGAGGGAAGGCGAACTGCCCGCTCTTGATCGCCTCCTGCACGAGCTGCTCGGCGTAACGCACGATCTCGGCGTGATCGGCGGTCGACGCGATCACCACCTCGACCGGGAACAGGCCCGCCCTCGGCAGCGCCGACGGCAAGAACACCGGGGCGCGCAGGCCGGCGATCTTCGAGAGCCTGGCCCCGAGCTCCTCCTCGATGGCGAACGCCGTCCGGTCGCGCTCGTCCCACGGCTTGAAGATGACGCCGCCGAAGCCGCCGGTCGGGAAGGTGAGCTGGAAGCTGTGGTCGTACTCGGGGAGCGCCTGGAAGACGCCCTGGATCTGCTCGGTCGAGGGCATCAGCTGCTCGACCGTCGCGTTGGGCGGGACGTCGATCGCCGTGAACGCCGCGCCCTGGTCCTCGTGCGGCGCCAGCTCCTTGGGCGAGAACAGGTACATCGGGACGATCAGCAGCGAGAGCGCGATCCACACGCCGTAGACCACGAAGCGGATCGACAGCGCGAAGGAGAGCGCCCGCGCGTAACCGCGCTTGAGCGCCTCGAAGGCGCGCTCGATGCGGCGGCCGAGCCAGCCCTTCTTCTCCGGCGGCGGGATCAGGCGCGAGGACATCATCGGCGAGAGCGTCAGCGCGACGACGCCGGAGATGAGGACCGCGCCCGCGAGCGTGAAGGCGAACTCGCGGAACAGCGCGCCGGTGAGGCCTCCCTGGAAGCCGATCGGCGTGTAGACCGCCGCGAGGGTGATGGTCATCGCGACGATCGGCCCGACCAGCTCGCGGGCGCCGACGAGCGCCGCCTCCAGGCGCGATTTCCCCTGCTCGATGTGCCGCTCGACGTTCTCCACCACCACGATCGCGTCGTCGACGACCAGACCGACCGAGAGCACGACCGCGAGCAGCGTGAGCAGGTTCAGCGTGAAGCCGAAGACCTGCATCAGGAACACCGCGCCGATCAGCGAGACCGGGATGGCCACCACCGGCACGAGCACCGAGCGGAAGGTGCCGAGGAACAGGAAGATGACGACGATGACGATGCCCACCGTCTCGAGCAGCGTCTGCACGACCTCGCGGATCGCGTTGTTGATGTACTTGGTCGAGTCGAAGGCGATGTGCGCCTCCATCCCGCTCGGGAGCTCCCGCTGGATGCCCTCGACCTCGGCGCGCACGCGGCCGATGACGTCGACGGAGTTCGCGTTGGGGAGCACCCACACGCCCATGAACACGGCCTTGCGACCGGAGAAGCGGACCTCCTGATCGTAGGTGTCGGCCCCGAGCACCACGTCGGCGACGTCTTCGAGCCGCACGAGCGTGCCGTTCGCCTCCTTGATCACGAGGCGCCGGAACTCCTGCACGGTGCGCGCGTCGGTCGTCGCGCTCAGGTTCAGCTGGACCAGCGAGCCCTTGGTCTGTCCGACGGCGGCCAGGTAGTTGTTGGTCGCGAGCGCCTGCTGCACCTGACCGGGGCTCACCCCCAGAGACGCCATGCGCTCGGGCTTCAGCCATGCCCGAAGGGCGAAGGTCCGTCCGCCGAGGATCTCCGCGCGCTGCACGCCGTCGATCGCCGAGAGCCGCGGCTGCACCACGCGGATCAGGTAGTCGGTGACCTGGTTGGCTTCGAGGATGGTCGAGCCGAAGCTCAGGTACATCGCCGCGATCTGCGCGTCGGACGGCTCGATCGCGATGGTGGGCACCTCCGCCTCCGGCGGCAGGTCGGCGCGCACCTGGTTCACGCGGGTGTTGATGTCGGCGAGCGCCGCCGCGGCGTTGAAGTTCAGCTTCAAGCGGACGTTGATCGTCGAGAGCCCCTGGATGCTCTGCGACTCGATGTAGTCGATGCCGTCGGCGGCCGCGATCGAGCGCTCGAGGGGCGTGGTGATGAAGCCGCGAACGAGCTCCGAGCTCGCCCCGACGTACGCGGTCTTCACCGTCACGGTCGCGCTCTCGAGCCGCGGATACTGGCGGATGTTCAGCGTGCGGATCGCCTGCAGGCCGCCGATGAGGATCACCAGGTTCACGACGATCGCGAGCACCGGCCTCCGGATGAAGACGTCGGTGAGCTTCATCACCGGTTCTCCGGCTGCGGCGCGACCGAGGCGGCGGGCTTCACGTCGTTGTTCACCGCGACCTTCGCGTTGTTGCGCAGCTTGAACGCACCCGAGACGACGACCTCCTGCCCCGGCGTCAGGCCCTGCTCGACGGCGACGAAGTCCCCGCGCGTCTCGCCGGTGCGCACGAACTGCTGCCGCGCGATCTTGCCGGTCTCGCCGGGCTCGACGACGAACAGCGAGTCGCCGTACGACGCGTGCACGATCGCGGTGATCGGGACCGAGATCACGGCGTGCTTCTTCGGCAGGACCACGGAGACCTCGACGAACATCCCGGGGCGGAGCTTCTTCTCCTTGTCGGGCACGTCCGCGCGCAGCCGGAGCGAGCGCGTCACCGGATCGACGGTCGGGTCGATCGCGACGATCGCGCCGTCGACGGTCGCTACGATCGCGCCGTCGGCGGTCGCCGCGACCCCGCCGTCGCGGGCTCCGCCGCCGTTGCGGATCCGCACCGGATTGCCGATCGCGACCTCGCCGAGCAGCTGCTGCGGCAGCGTGAAGTCGACGAACTGCGTGTCGCTCGTCTCGAGCGTCGTCACCGTGGTGCCCGGACTCAGGTACTGGCCGAGGTTGACCGCGCGGATGCCCAGCTTGCCTGCGAACGGCGCCCGGAGCGTCTTGCGCGCGATCTGCGCCTGCAGCGCCGCGGCGTCGGCCTCGGCGGTCTTCAGCGCGGCCTGATCGCTCTCGAGCTCCGCGATCGCGATGGTCCCCGACGCGAGGAGCTTCTCCTTGCGCGCGAGGTTCGAGGCGGCGAGCGTCCTTCGCGCCACGGCTGCCTGCAGCTGCGAGCGCTCGACGTTCGACTCGAGCTCGAGCAGCACGTCGCCCTTCTTCACCACCGCGCCCGACTCGAAGCGCAGCGCGCTGACGACGCCCGGCACCTCGACGCTCAACGCGACGCCCTTGGCCGTCTCCACGCTGCCGACCGCCGGCAGCGTCGCCTCCCAGGTGGCCTCGGTGGCGAGCGCGGTCGCGACGACCTCCGGCGGCGGTCCGGCAGCCTCCGCGGCCTTGCCCGCCCTCATCACCTTGCCGATCTGCGCCGCCTTCATGAGCACGATCGCGCCGACGAGGACGAGCACGATGACGATGGGGAGTAGGGCACGCACCCACGATCGACGCTGCACACACCAAACGATGCGCGTGCGCGCCCGCCCGCATCGCCGCGAGCGTCGCGAGAGGCGCGAATTCACGGTCCCCGAGGCCGAGCAGCGCCGCCGCGGGAAACGCGTCTGCTGCGCGCACGCTCGACGCCGCCAGGCCAGGCCGGGCGGGGCCTCGAGAGCTGTCAGGAATTCCCCCGGACTGAAGTCCGGGGCACCGACAGCCGGGCGAAGCCCTCCGGGCTACGAGCTGCTCGCTCTCGAGGAAGTGACGCGTTCGACCGGCCCAGTGAAGTCGCCGGCACCCCTGTTTCTTGGGCCCGTTCGCCCCTCGACGTCCTTGCGGCGACAGCCCCGAGCCAGTCTGGCGAGCCGGTGAAGTCCGAAGGACTTGAGGTGCAGTCGGTGCCCCGGACTTCAGTCCGGGGGCATTTTCAGACAGGTCCTCAGTCGTCGTAGAAGATCGGCGTGCGCGACTCGGCGAACGCCTGCAGCGCGCGCGCGTGCTGCGGCAACAGCTTCGTGAACCGCACGCCGACACCGGGCGCGACGTCCTCCTCGCCGTGCCGGTGCGGACGCACCCAGTGCACGACGCCGGAGACCGCCACCGGCTCGCGCCCGACCACGTGGAGCAGGAGGTCGAGCGGCGTGCCGAGGTCGTGGGCCGCGTACGTCGCCATGAAGACGCCGCCCTCGCTGATGTCCTCCGAGAAGCCGAGCCACAGGTTGGAGTCGCTCGCGTGGTCGAGGTGCACCTCGGCGGGGAGAGGCGGTGCGAGGGGGGTCTGATCGACGATCGGGTGACGGACCGCTCGCGTCCTTCGCGACGAGACGCCGTTCCGCACCGAGGCGGGCATCGCCTGCTGCACGAGCAGCGCCGCGGGCGCGTGCGAGGAGGACGAGCCCCGCGCGGAGCGCTCGATGCTCGCGATGGCGTCGAGCGTGGGGAACACCGCCTCGGGCTCGTCGGAGAACAGCTCACGCCCGAGCTCGGCGACCTCCTGGTACTTCGACTCGAACAGCGCCCACACGCGGCAGAGGGCGCTGCGCGCCTCACGAAGGCTCGGCGTGTCGAAGCGGATCAGGTGCTCTTCGAGGCGGCGGGCGAGCGCGCGCGTGTCGGACGGCAGCGTCGCGTCGAGCTCGTTGCGCTCCACCAGCGCCGCGAGCGCGCGGAGATCGACCGCGAGATCGACCGGCCCGTACGCGAGCTTCACGCGCCGGAGCGCCGCCTCGACGCCGGGCGCAAAGGGCGCGCGCTCGGACAGGAGCGCGACGAGCCGGCCGCGGCGCGCGCGACACTCGTCGTCGAGCTCCTGCGGGACGGTGACCGGGCGTGGATCGCGCGGCGCGACGTCGAACGCCTCGAGCACGCGCAGCAGCGCCTGCGCGAGCTGCGCGAGATCGTCGAGGATCTCCGGGTCGAACGCGCCCAGCGCCTGCAGCTCGCTGAATCGGGCGCGCCCCTCCGGGCTCTTCGCGAAGTCGACGACGCCGAGCGCGACCAGCGCCGCCGCGCGCGGATCGACGTAGGGCGGCGCCAGTCGATCGGTGGACGCGGCCAGGAGCTGTTCGTGAAGTCGCGCCTCGCGGCTCGTCGTATTCGTCACGGTACGACGAGAACATCGCGACGCACGGCCGAGGACGCAAGCCCCAATCAACGTGCGACCAGTTGTGTCGCAGCGGTCGCGTCGACCAAAGAGGCGCCGCGGCGTGATGGACGGAGCACGACGCAGGAGCGATCAGGACGTGAGCCCGAACTCGGGCCCCTGTCGCTGCTTCATCACGCGCACGTACACCGAGGGCGCGATCCGCGAGAGCCACCACGCGTACTTCGCGACGGCGCTCGGCACCACGAGCGCCCGGCGAGCGAGCACGCCCTCGACGATCGCGTCGGCCACGTCGGCCGGCGCATCGAGCTTGCCGACGACGACCTTCGACGCCGCGGCCGCGGAGCCGTCGCCGCCGAGCGCGTGCCGGTCGATCGCGGTGTCGACGTACGAGGGACACACCAGCATCACGTGGACGCCGCGCCCACCGACCTCGGCGCGCAGCGAGTCGAAGAAGCCGTGGAGCGCGTGCTTGCTCGCCGCGTAGCCGGTGCGGCCGACCAGCGGCGCGAACCCGGCGACGCTGGAGATCGCCACCACCGAGCCGCCCCGCGAGAGCACGCTCGGCAGCGCGGCCTGCGTGCAGTGCACCGCGCCGAAGAAGTTCACGTCCATCACGCGACGGACGACCGCCTCGTCGGTCTCGGCGAACAGGCTGCGGTGCGCGATGCCGGCGTTGTTGACGAGCACGTCGACGCCGCCCCACGAGGAGACGACCTCTTCGATCGCCGCGCGGCACTGCGCCGCGTCGCGCACGTCGCAGGGGATCGCACGCACCTCGTGACCGTCTGCGGCGAGCGCGGCGCGCGCGTTCTCGAGCGCCGCGGCGTCGACGTCGAGGAGGGTCACCTTCGCCCCTTCGCGCGCGAAGCGCCACGCCGTGGCGAGGCCGATGCCGCCCGCGCCGCCCGTGATCACGACGACCTTCCCGACGCCTCGCCCCCGGCGAGCCTCACGACCGCCGCGCGCGTCGCCGAAGCGCGACCGGCACCACACCTCGAAGGCCTCGCGCGAGGTCTTCGGGCGGTAGCCGAGCTCGCGCTTGAGCCGCTCGTTCGACAGCACCGGTCGGTGCGCGAGGAAGCCGACCTGCTCCGGTCCGTACTGGGTCGCGCCGTACCGCTGCAGCTCCGCGATGGTGCGCCGCAGCGCGCGCGCCGGGATGGGCAGGAACGGCTTGCCGAGCCGCGCGGCGATCTCGCGCAGGGTCATCACCCCGTCGCCGGCGAGGTTGAAGACGCCGGTCGCGGCGCCGTGCACGCCGAGCAGCAGGCAGGCGACCACGTCGTCGTCGAGGATGAACACGAACGGCGTCTCGGACTCGCGGAGGCCGACGATCACCGGGCGCTCGAAGATGGCGGTGATCTGGTTCTTCGCGCCGACGCCGAGGATGGTGCCGGGGCGCAGGATCAGCTGCTCGAGCTCCGGGTGGGCGGCGCGGTGCTCGGCGAGCATCTCCTCGACGAGCCGCTTGTGGTGCGCGTAGGCGAAGTCCTCGTTGCCGCGCAGCGGCGCGTCCTCGTCGAGGAGCGGCGCGTTGTCGGCGTGGTAGCCGTACGCGGCGCCGCTCGAGGTGACGATGAGCTTCTTCACGCCCTCGGCGGTGCACGCGCGCAGCACGTTCTCGGTGCCGAGGACGTCGACCTCGTACTGCACGTCGCGCGGCGTGTGCTGGCCGGGCGTGACGATGGTGGCGAGGTGCACGACGGTGTCGATCTCGTAGGTGGCGAGCACGTCGGCGAGCCGCGAGGAGCGCACGTCGAGCTCGACGTACTCCACGCCGGCGAGCCGCTCGGCGGGCGGCCGCACGTCGGTCGCCACGATCGCGCGGAGGTCGCGCCGGTCTCCGGCGAGCGCGCGCACCAGCTTCTGACCGACGTAGCCGCTCGCGCCGGTCACCAACACGCTTCCACGAGCGGCAGGGGGACGGCTCATTCGACCGGCTCCTGGTGCATGTCCTTGAACGTCTTCAGGTCCGGCGCCCACATGTGCTTGACCGGATCGACGTCGACGTGGATGACCGCGCACTTGCCGGAGGCGATCGAGCGCTCGATCGCGCCGCGCAGCGCCCGCGGATCGGAGACCCGCTCGCCGTGCGCGCCCATCGACCGGGCGAGCGCGTCGAACTCGATCTCGCCGAGGTCGGTGTTGATCGTCTCGTCCGGGCCGAGCGACTTGAAGACCAGCGTCTTGAGCGGGCGCAGCGCGAACTGCTGGTTCATCTTCACCATGCCCCACTGCTTGTCGCAGAGGACGAGGTAGATCACCGGCAGGTCGTTGCGCACGGCGGTCTCGATCTCTTGCGGGTGGAAGCCCATCGCGCCGTCGCCGATGACACAGTAGACCTGCCGATCGGGGAACGCGACCTTCGCGCCGAGCGCCTGCGCGACGCCGGCGCCGAGCATGCCCATCTTCGCGGTGCCGAGCAGCGCGTTGGGCGTGCGCACCTCGTGGAAGAACTGCGCCCAGATGGTGGTGTTGCCGCCGTCGGCGACCATGATGGCGTCGTCGGCGAAGGTCTCCTGGCACACGCGCGCGACGTGCGCGGGGTGCATCGGCGAGGCGACGTCCTTCAGCTTGTCGTCGAGCTCCGCGCGGCGCGCGTTGCAGGCGGCGCGGATGCCGTCGACGTGCGCGCGGCGCTTCGACACATCGACGGTCGCGCGCTGGCGGTGCAGCTCGGCGATCACGGCGCGGAGGAAGAGCTTCACGTCGCCCCGGACGGCGAGGTCGACCGGGCGGTTGTTGCCGAGGATGTCGCCGTCGACGTCGACCTGGATGGTCTTCTGCTCCGACGGGCGGCCCCAATACGGCGGCTTGCCCCACCAGTCCGTCTCGCCGAGGCGCGAGCCGAGGACCAGCGCGAGATCGCTCTCGGTCCGCGCGCGATTGACCGCGTCGACGAAGATCATCGACACCGCGTGGCGCCGGCGCTCGTCGATCGCCGCGCGCGCGCCCCAGCTGGTGGTGACCGGCGCCTCGAGCAGCTCGGCGAGGACGAGCAGCTCCTCGAAGGCGCGCGCGTGCACCACGCCCGAGCCGGCGTGGATCATCGGCAAGCGCGCCTCGGCGAGCATGCGTGCGGCGGCGCGCACCTGATCGACCGGCGGCTCGACCGGCTCGAGCGACCGGTACTGCGCGGGGCCGCGCACCCAGCTCGGATCGAGCTCGCGGGCGCCGTTGATCACGCTCTCGGGGATGTCGACGTGGACGACGCCGGGGCGCCCCTCGAAGCACTGGCGCAGCGCGTGGCGCATGATCTCGGCGAGGCGATCGAACGACGGAACCGCGCACGCGAACCGGGTCATCGGGCGGGTGACCTCGACGTGCGGGAAGTACTGGTAGGCGCCGCCGCGGTCGGGGTAGGTGATGCCCTCGCGGCGCGAGCTCGTGATCAAGAGCACGCGATTGCCCTCGGCCTGCTCGACCGCCACGCCCGGCAGGATGTTGGCGACGCCCGGCCCGTTGCTGGCCATGCACACGCCGAGCTTGCCGGTGACCCGCGCGTACGCGCCGGCCATGTGCGCCGCGCTCGTCTCGTGACGCGGCGTGATCAGATCGATGGCGTTGGCGCGCAGGCCGGTGCACAGCCCGAGGTAGGTGCCGTCGACGATGCCGAACACCTTCTTCACGCCCTCGGCCGCGAGCATCCGCGCGATCAGCTCGCCGCCCTTGACCTTCGTCGACCTGAGCCCCTCGAGAACCGGCAACCCCATGATGACCTCCGAGACCCAGCATGGCCGGGACTGACCGATCGGTCAAATGAATTTGTCCGATCGGTCAAAATCGGCGAGAATCCGCAGGCATGCGCACCCAGAAGCAGGCCGCCGTCGCCAAGGAGGGCACCGCCGATCGGATCCGAGAGGCCGCCGACGAGTTGTTCTGTCGCGTGGGCTACGACGCGGTGAGCGTGCGCGACGTCGCAGAGCGCGCCGGCGTGAACAAGGCGCTGGTGTTCTACCACTTCAAGTCGAAGGCCGATCTCTTCGAGCACGTGGTCGAGCGCTACTACGACGCGCATCGACGCGCCCTCGCCGACGCGTTCGGCGCCGAAGGAGACGCGCGTGAGCGCATCCACCGCATGCTCGACGCCTACCTCGATTTCATGGCGGAGAACGTGCGGTACGCCGTCCTGGTGCAGCAGCAGATCTCGAACCCCGAGACGCACCCCCTGGTGGAGAAGAACCTCGTCCCGCTCTACCGCTGGATCGAGCACGCGCTGTCGGAGGTCGCCCCGCACGAGGGCCCGAGCGGCGCGCGGCAGCTGTTCGTCACGTTCTCGGGGCTGGTCATCAACTACTTCACGTACGCCCCGCTGCTCGCCCGCGTCTGGCAGCGCGATCCGTTCGGCCGCGCGATGCTCGACGAGCGGCGCCGGCACGCGCACTGGCTCGTCGATCTGGTCCTCGACGATCTCGAGCGCGGCGCCAAGAAGGGCAAGAGGCCGCGCTGAGCGAAGATCCCGGCGCGGCGCTTGCTCGAACACGGCTGGTGGACGCGCGCATCGACCGGCTGCAGCGTCGCGCTTGCGCGAGGTCGGGCGTGATCGGCCTCGGCGGAGGGCTGCCGGCCGACGAGCTGTTCCCTCGTGCGCTGCTCAGTCGAGCGTTCCTGGCCGTGCTCGGGCGCGCCGACGGCGACGGCTTGCAGTACGGGTGGCCCGAGGGGAGCCGCGGCCTGCGGGCGTGGATCGCCGCGCGGATGCGCGTACGCGGCGTCGCCATCGGCGAGGAGGAGGTCATCGTCACGAGCGGCGCGCAGCAGGCGCTCGCGATCGCCACCGAGGCGCTCGGGGCGCGCGGTCGACGCTTCGAGGTCGACGCGGAGTCGTACCCGGCGGCGCTCGATCTGTTCCGCGCGCGCGGCGTGCAGCTCGTCGCGGCGCCCGCGTCCGAGCGGGTGGTCGCGTCGTACGTGATGCCGGGAGTGACCAACCCGCGGGGCAACGGCCTCGATCACGCACGGCGCCGCGCGCTGCTCGCGAGCGGCGCGGCGCTCATCGCGGACGAGGCGTACGCCGAGCTTCGGTTCGACGGCGCGCTCGAGCGGCCGCTGCTCGCCGACGCCCGCGATCGCACCTGGCACATCGGCACGTTCAGCAAGACGCTGGCCCCGGGCCTGCGGGTCGGGTGGCTGCTCCCGCCCCCGACCGAGCGGGGCGCGGCGCTCGAGGTGAAGCGCGAGCTCGACCTGCAGGCGCCCGGGCTCGCGCAGGCGGTCCTCGAGGAGTTCCTCGCGCGCGACGCGCTCGACGCTCGTCTGTCTCGCGCGCGACGGTTCTACCGCCGGCGCGGCGAGCGTCTGCTGTCGGCGCTCCGCCGCGCGTTCCCGAGCTTCCGGGTGCGCGAGCCGGAGGGGGGCTTCTGCGTGTACCTCGAGACCGACGAGGAGGGCGACGACGCGGCGCTGCTCGCGCTCGCGACCGAGCACGGCGTGTCGTTCGATCCGGGGAGCCTCTTCCGGCACGACGGCGCGTCGTCGCCGATCGCGATGCGCCTCTGCTTCTCGTCGGCCCCGATCCCCGACCTCGAGATCGGGGTCGAGCGGCTGGTGCGGACCTTCCGAGCGCGGCTCGGACGTTCGCGTCGTCGCGGGTCGGCGCGCCGCACCTGGAGCACCTGAAGTCCGAGACGGTGGGCGAATCGCCGCATCCCGCGTGCACCGACGTTCACGCCCGGCGCCGAGCCACGGTCTTTCGGCTGATGGGCGCGTGGTCCGGCGGTTGCTGTGCACGGTCGCAGCCGTGCGCCTCGCCGCCGCGATCCTCCTCGCCATCCTGTTCACGCCCGCGGCGGCGGGCGCCGGCGCCTTGGGCGGCTTCGAGGACGCGCACAAGCCCTCGAGCGGCTCGTCGTCCTCGTCATCTTCCGGGTCGTCGTCCTCGTCGTCTTCGTCCTCGTCCTGCTGCTCTTCGTCCCTATCGTCCTCGTCCTCGTCCTCGTCCTCGTCCACGTCCTCCGCGTCGAGCGGCGGCGGCGCGGAGCTCACGCCCGACGTCGCCTTCGCGATGTTCCCCAACCTGTGGGGCGCGGCGTTCGCGCCGCCGCATCGGCCGACCTCCGATCCGTACGACGGCCTCTGGCTCGACGCGCGCAAGGTGCGCGACGTCGAGGACGGCTCGATGCGCGAGCCGCGGCTCCCCGAGCACCGCGTCCGACACATCGAGCTGACGACGAGCGGGTTCTCGGCGCGCAACGAGGCGGTCTTCTCGCGCACGTTCGGCCTGCGCGTCTTCCTCGGACAGGTCGTCGCGTCCGCCTCGTGGGACCGCATGTACGAGACGCCGGAGGACGGCGCCATCGCGCGGCTCGATTTCTACCGGTTCCACCTGACGTCGAACGTGCTCGGAGGGAGCAGCCGCTCGGTCGAGCTGTACCCGTTGATGGGCGCCGCCTTGATGAAAGGCGCCCGCGCCACCGGCGCGTTCGACGCGGGCCTCGACCTCCGCATCTACCCGGCGCGCCCGCTCGCGATCGTCCTCTCGTCGATCGCGTCGGTGTTCGCCCACGGGCCGGCGCTGTTCGACAGCCGGGCCGAGATCGGCGTCACCTACGACCGCGTGGAGCTGCGCGCGGGCGTCCGCTCGATGGTCCAGTGGCGCGCGCAGGGCTTCTGGGGCCCGACCGCATCGATCGTGGTCCGGCTCTGACTCGACTTTCGCCGTCTTCGGTCGATGGCCTCTGGCCAGCATCGGCTTCGTGGGTCGAAGGTCGAAGGTCGAATGTCGAACGGAGTAGGTCTTTCAGCTTTGGCCTTTCGACCCTCGACCTTCGACCCCGCCCGCCACAGCCTGGCGCGGCGCCGTGGCTACGAAATGGGCGAAAGCCGAGTCTGAAGACCTCGGAAAATGCCCCGGACTCCTGACGGCCCTTGACTCGAGTCTCGCCTCTCTCGGCTGGGCGCTCGTCACCGCGCTCGCTCGCAGGTCTCGGCTTCTGCTTCTTCGACCTTCGACCTTCGACCTTCGACCGGGTGCATGCGACAGAACGTCGAGTGTGACGACGGGCGACCTCGGCGATAGTCGAGTAGACTCCGGCGCGGAGGCACGATGCACAAGCTGCTGCTCGCCGGTCTGCTCGGCTCGATCGCGCTCGCCTGCTCCGCCGGCAACGACAAGGGCGCGTCTGCGAGCCCCGGAGGCGACGGGTCGGTCGGCGACGGCGCGAGCGACGCCTCGGGCCTGTCCGACGTGGTCCTCGACGACGCGCCCGCAGCCGACGCGTGCGCGGCCGCGAGCTACGTCGCCCAGCAGCTGCCCGCGTCGATCATGTTCGTGCTCGACGCCTCCGACAGCATGCTCGGCGGCGGCAAGTGGTCGTCGGCCGCGCTCGCCATCGTCACCGCCATCGATCAAGACGCCTTCGACTCGATGTCGCTCGGGCTGCTCGCGTCGCCCAACGCGCAAGTGACCGGCCCCTCGTGCGTCTACGGCTTCCCGGTCGCCTGCGGCTCGCCCGCCCTGCCGCAGATCGCCGTCAAGCCGGCCGGCAAGGAGAAGTCCTCCGCGTCGACCGGCGTGCGCTCCGAGATCTACAAGTGGCTGTCGTCGAACTCGCCGAAGTCGGGCTACGACGGCACGCCGCTCTACGAGGCGCTGAAGACCTCGTACGCGTACCTCCGCCTGAGCGCGGCGAAGAACAAGCTCATCGCCGTGGTGATCACCGACGGCACCGCCAGCTGCGCGTCGCTCTCGGCGCGCGGCGGCTACACCGACGTCAACGGCTGCAACGACTGGGCGTACCCGACGAGCCTCGTCACGCTGATCAAGGGCGCGCACGACGACGCGACCACGCCGGTCTACACGTTCGTCGTCGGGGTGCCCGGCGCCGACACCACCGGCAAGAACCCGGCGACCGAGCCCCCCTACTCCGCGCGCAAGGCGCTGTCGGCGTACGCCAAGGCGGGCGCGCCGGCGTTCGTCGACCCGACGTGCGAGGGCACCTTCGGCGCGCCGGAGAACGTCGATCCGGTCAAGAGCTGCCACTTCGACATGTCGAAGACCGGCACGTTCGACGCCGGCAAGCTCGCCGAGGCGATCGCGAAGATCCGCGGACAGGTCCTCGGCTGCACCTACGAGCTGCCCAAGCCCGACAGCGGCACCGTCGACAAGTCCAAGGTCAACGTCCGCATCGAGAGCAAGAGCGGCGGCACCGACCTGAAGAAGCGCTCCGACCCGAGCGACACCTGCGCGACCGACGGCTGCTGGGACTACGACGCCGACGGCAAGATCATCCTCGTCGGCAAGGCGTGCGCAGACGCGAAGGCGCTCACCGACGGCAAGGTGTCGATCCTCGTCGGCTGCGCGACCGTCGTGAAGTGACGGCCGTTGAAGCGACGACGAGAACGGCCGAGCTCCTCAGCTGAACATCCCAGGCGAGATCGTCGAGCCGAGCAGCGCGACGGCGAGCATGGCGATGAGGACCAGCGCGATGGCGACCGCGATGAGCAGCGGCATGCTCCGGAGCGTCTTGGGCTGCTCCGGCCAGCCAGGTTCGACCGGTTTGTGGTGGGATACGCGCATCGCTGAGCACCTCCTCGTTCTCGTCCGAGCCGTCGCGGCTCGAGAATGTGAAGCAAGGGTGGTGCCCGTCGCTCACGCCGCCCCTTGATCGAGCACGACCCCGAGCCCCTCGAGGCGCGCCCACACCTCCGTCACCATGGCCGACGCGCCGTCGGCCGAGGAGCCCGCGTAGCGCGCGAGCACGAGCTGGGTGCGGAGCGCCTCGAGCAGATCGGCGAGATCCTCGAGGGCGCGCGCGTCGGCGGCCCGGAGCTGGGTGAGGCGCTCGAGGCTCTCGTACTGCAGACGCGCCGTCGCGATGGCGCGCTCGGACGCGCCCGATCTCTCGAGCTCGGCGAGGCGCCGCGCGGAGGCCTCGCGATCGAACCCGTTCTGCGCGCCGAGCGCGCCGAGATCGGCGACGCGCCGGGCGACGTGCGCGACCTCGGCGGAGATGCGCGTCGCGGTCGCGCGGGTGAAGACGCCGCTCATCGGCGTGCCCTCGGCGGCGTCGACGGCGTCGGCGAGCGCGCGCTCGATGCGCGCCACGATCGGCCCACCGCGCGAGGGCGCGAGGGCCCGACCGCGCGAGGGCGCGAGCGCGAACGGCGCCCACAGCGGCCACAACGGCACCGGGACGATCGCGGAGACCCCCGCGCCGACGCCGCGCGGGCTCGCCCGCCTCAGGACGGCCACCGCGCACGCGACGCCGAGCACCGCGTAGAGGGCGAGCAGATCGCGAAGGTTCATCGGGGTGCACCGGCGAGCTGCCGCACGGTGCGCACGAGCTGCACGACCAGGCCGCCCTCGCGCTCGCGCGTGAAGAGATGGACCTCGTTAGCGCCGGGCGTGCCGAGGTACGGACGCAGCACCCACGCGGTCTGCGCGCCGATGAGCAGGAACACCGAGACGAACAGCCCGATGATGGCGCGCTGACCGGGGCCGTCTCCGAGCCCGCGCACCAGCACGTCGAGGCCGGCGAGCCCGGCGAGCCCGTAGATCAGCGTCGCGACCAGCTTGATCGCCTCGTAGGGCGCGCCGAAGTCGATGGTGAGCCACAGCGGCGGCGTCAGCGCGAGGAGCACCAGCGCGAAGCGCGCGCCGGCCGCGAGCACCAGCGAGAGCACCGATCGCAGCGGCCAGGGCCGCCCGAACACGGCCGAGAGCGCGTAGAACGCGGGCGCGGCGAGCGCGAGCGTTCCGATGAGTCCGAGGGGCATCTTCAGCGCGGCGAACGCGATCTGACGACCGCCGCGCCAGGCGCCCACCGCGGCGCCGAACGCGATCGTCGACACGACGAGAGCCAAGAGCGCGGTACGCGCGATGGCGTCGGGATCGTCGTCGTCGCGGCAGCGCGCGGCGATCTCGCCCGGCGCGCGCAGGACCCGATCGAGGAGCCGGAGATCGATCATGACGCACCTCGCACGAGCGGCAGGGTGATCCACCAGATGCGCGCACCGAGCACCGCCGAAAACAGCAGGAACGCGGGGAGCGCGAGCTTCGAGAGGAGCCCGGGGCGCGCGCCCTCGGCGGCGAGCCGCGGGCCCAGCTCGCGGACGAACGCGCCCATGCCGATCGCGCCGGCGAGCGAAAGGCCGGAGGCGCCGACGAGCATGACGGTGATCGCGTCCTCCACGGTCACCGCGAACAGCGCCGCTCCGGGTGCGAGCCCGGCGAGCACCAAGCCGGCGTTCGCGGCCGCGCGCGACGTCGCGCGCGAGAGGCCGAGCGCGTCGACCGGCGCGTCGGCGAGCGCGAGCAGGATGGCGAGCGCAGGGACGGCGAGCGCGCACACCCCGAGGATCCCGAGCGAGACCCCGAGCGCGTGCCACGCGATCGAAAGCCCGCCCGCGCGCAGCCCGAGGGCCAGCCCGAAGGTCGAGGCGAGCCCGACGGCCACGGCGAGGCGACGCCCCTCGTGGGCGAGCCCGGCGGAGCCGTCGCCCGCGAGCAGCCGCTCGCTCCAGGAGACGTGAGTCGCCGACGGATTCGGCGCGTGTGTGGTCGCCGACAGATTCGGCACCTTCGTGTTGGTAGTCATGTCTTCGAGATACGTCTTTGGTGCGCGGAATCCGGGGAGCGACCGAGGAGATTTCGAGGAATGCGCCGGCGGGCCGGCGCCGTTCATCCGTCATGCAGGGGTTGCGTGTGCTCGTCGTGGAAGACGACGGCCCGATCGCCGACGCCGTGCTCTACGCGCTGCGCCGCGAGGGCATGGTCGCCGACGTCGCGCCGACGCTCGCCGCGGCGCGGCGCGTGCTCGACGCGGCCGAGGTCGTGGTGCTCGATCTCGGGCTGCCCGACGGCAGCGGCTTCACGCTGCTGCCCGACATCTGCCGGCACGGCGCCCGCGCGATCGTGCTCACGAGCCGCGACGAAGACGTCGAGTGCGTCGCCGCGCTCGAGGCAGGCGCCGACGACTTCGTGACCAAGCCGTTCTCGCCGCGGGCCCTGGTAGCGCGCGTGCGCGCGGTGGTGCGCCGGACGCGGGCCGCCGAGGCGACGGTGCACGGCCTGCTCGTCGATCGCGAGCGCCGACAGGCGACCTGGGCCGGCCAGGACCTCGGCCTGACGAGGCTCGAGTTCGAGCTCCTCGCCGTCTTCGCCGAGGCGCCGGGGCGGGTGCGCACGCGCGAGCAGCTGGTGTCGCGGGTGTGGGGCGCGGAGTACGCGCTCGCCGAGCGCACCGTCGACTCGCACCTCAAGGGGCTACGGCGCAAGCTCGCCGAAGCGGGCGCGCCCGCGAACCTCGTCGAGACCGTGCGCGGCGTCGGCTTCACGCTGCGAGCGCGCGCGCCGTGAGCTCGCTGCGCGTCCGCCTCTTCGTCGCCCTCGCCCTCGCCACGTCGTGCGGCGCGCTCGCCACCGGGCTGTGGGCGATCGCCGTCGACGCGACCTCGCTCGGGTTCGCGCAGCGCCTGTGGCGTATCACCCCGAAGGCGCTCGGCCTCGCGGCGTTGCTCATGCCCGCCTCGGCGCTCGCCGCCGCCGTCGTCGGTCGCGCGCTCGCCCGTCCGATCGAGGAGCTCACCGATGCGGCGACGCGGATCGCCGAGGGCCAGCGCGAGACGAGCCTGCCGCGCGGCGACGGCGACGAGACACGCCGGCTCGCGCGCGCGCTCGTGAGCATGCGCCGCGAGCTCGAGGGGAAGCCCTACGCCGCGGCGTTCCTCCGCGACGCGTGGCACGACCTCAAGACGCCGGTCGCCGCGCTGCGCGCCACGCTCGAGGTGCTCGACGACGAGGCGCTCGAGGATCGGGCGGCGACCCGGCAGTTCCTCGCCAACATGCGGCTCTCCACCGAGCAGCTCGAGCGCCGTCTGTCCGACCTGGTCACGCTGGCGCGCTTCGAGACCGCCGCGCTCGCCCGAGAGGAGGCGGCGTCGATCCATGATCTCGTGCACGAGGCGCTCACGCGGGTCGCGCCGCTCGCCGAGGCGACGCAGGTCCGGGTGCACGTACGGCTCGCGCCGTCGCGCGAGCTGCGCCTCGGGCCGTCGCACGAGCTGCGCTGTGACGCCGCCGCGATCGGCCGCGCGCTCGGCAACCTGCTCGAGAACGCGGTGGCCGCGACGCCCGGCGGGCAGGTGGAGCTCGTGGAGATCGCGGCGGTCGACGGGGCGAAGGCCGTGCTCGAGGTCTCCAACGCTCCGGCGTCGATCCCCGCGCACGCGCGCAAGGCGCTGTTCGAGCGCGCGCCCAAGTCCCGCGACGGCCGCGGCTCCGGCCTCGGCCTGGCCATGGCGCGGGCCGCGGTCGAGGCGCACGGCGGCACCATCCGCTTCGTCGAGCTCGGACCGCCCCGCGTGCGCGTCCGCGTCGAGCTACCTCGGTGAGGTCAGGTGGCCTGCGAGAAGTGGAACTTCTCGTAGAGCCCGCGGAAGAGGTTGTGCGGATCGGTGCGCCGCTTGACCGTCTCCCAGTTGTCCCGGTGGTAGATCGACCAGAACGTCGCCTCGTCGTAGGTGTTCTTCGAGATGAGCGTCTTGATCCCGGCGAGCTCCCGCGTCTTGTCCTGCAGGCGGAGGTAGGCCTCGTCGGCGCCCACCGCGGGCGGCCTCCCGTAGATCGCGCAGTCGATGAACAGATCGCCCTCCATGCCCTTGGCGTGCGACTCGGCGACCCACGCGTACGTCCGCTCGACGCGATAGGGGACCAGCCAGAGCGGCCACACGCCGATCGCCTCGGGGTACCAGGCGCAGAACTCGAGGAAGCGCGGCTCGGGGATGAACACGTCGACGACCACGTTCGGATCGCGCACGTGCTTCATGATCGGGCGCAGGCGCTTGGCCCACGACAAGAGGTTCGTCGAGCCGAGGAGCGCCTTGCCCACCAGTAGCCGCATCGCGCGCGACTCCATGCCGGGCAGCGTGCGCGTGAGCCAGTGACACTCGGTGTCGTAGCGGAACAGGTAGTCGGACGTGGTCAACCAGTCTGCGCTCTTCTCGCGCGTCGACTTGTAGAACACGTCGAGCCACGTGTAGTCGCTCGTCGTCGGCGCGTCGCGCGGCCACGCGCGCACGTCACGACCGTCGGCGAAGCGCCCGAGGCAGAGCACCCAGCAGTCGGGCGCGTGCGCGATGCCGTCGATGAAGTCGACGTCGCGGGCCTTCATGCGGGCGTGCAGCGCCTCGCGGAACGCCTCGGGCGAGGCGAAGCGCTGGTACTCGGTGCGGACGAACGGCTTGGCCGGCACCAGCGAGAGCTCGATCTCGGTGAGGATGCCGAGCGTGCCGTACGAGCCGTGCATCATCTCGAAGACGAGCGGCTCGCGCTCGCGCGAGCACTCGAGGATCTCGCCGGTGCCGGTGACGAGCTCGTAGCGGTGGCAGCCGTCGTGGAGCCCGCCGCGCATGAACGACATCGACTCGACCGAGCAGCCCGCGATCGCGCCGCCGACGGTGATCGTCTTCAGCTCGGGCACCAGCGTGGGCAGCAGCCCGTGCGGGAGCGTCGCGGCGACCAGGTCGACGAAGGTGACCCCCGGCTCGACGATCGCCCGCCTGCGCTCGACGTCGATCGAGAGGATCTGGTCGAGATCGCGCACGTCGATCTTGCGGTCGTCGTGGCGCGGGTCGTGCGGGTTGGGCACGAAGTGCGAGACCGCGGACTTCCCGATCGAGGCGTGACCGCCTCCGCCGCCGGCGACGCGCGCCCTCACCGCCGCCGCGACACGTTCGACCTTCTCCCGGTGCGTTGCCATCCGCCGGCGTTAGCAGCAGCGCGAGCGGACGACGATGCGCGCCGTCAGGGGCAGGGACGAGGTGCGCCGCGGGGGGTGACTCGGGGAGCATCTCTCGCCGACCCCGAGCAGGACGAGAGCGGCGCCCGCGAAGGGCGAGCGTTCGCCACCGCGGCCGGGAGGCTCGTCCGTGTGACCGGCGCAGAGGTGCGCGCTCCGCGCACGAGAGACGCGCGGCGCCGTGGATCGCAGCTCCTGTGGCGAAGTCCCGGCGTGCGACGCACCGTGTCCCTCGCTCGCTCTCGCGTCGATTGGCGCTACCCTCGGCCCGTTGGCCTACGTCTCCTGCCGACTCACCCGGATCATGTTGGAGGCCGCCGTCGCGCGCGGCCTCGACGTGAACGCACTTGCGCGCGGCGCGGCGCTCCCGATCGAGGCGTTGCGAGACGCCGGCGCGCACGTCAGCTGGGATCAGTTCGTGGACTTCAACGCGTCGCTCGCGCAGCTCGCCGGCGGGCCCGCGGAGCTCGAGGCGCTCGGCGCGGCGATGCTGCGCGCGCCCTCGGAGTCCTTCTTCCCCCTGATCGCTCGGTTCGTGGTCTCGGCGTCGCAGCTCCACGAGCTGGGCACGCGCTACGTCGCGCCGTCCGTCTTCGAGGGGCTCCCGCTCGAGCTCGTCGACGCCAGCGATCGACGCGTGGTCCTCCGGTGCGTGCTCCCGCCCTCGTTCCGCGGCAGCGCGCACTACTTCCACGTGTGCAAGGGCACGCTCGGCGCCGTCTCCACGCTGGTCGGCCTGCCACCCTCGACCGTGGAGGCCGAGATCACGGCGCGCGAGGCCACCTACGTGGTGCTCTTGCCGCGTGACGAGCGGCGGTGGAGCGCGATGCTCCGTCGGATGCGCCGGTGGGTCGCCGGCCGGCCGCTCGCCGATCTCCTCGAGCAGCAGGACAGCATGCGGGAGAGCTACGAGGCGCTCCTGCGCACCCGGCAGGAGTTCCACGACGTGCTCGCGCGCGCGCCGCTCGCGGCGTTCATCCACCGCGACGGCAGGTACCTGTGGGTCAACGCGGCGGCGGCGCGCCTGCTCGGCTACGACGAGCCCGACGAGATCGTCGGTCAGCACGTCCTCGAGCACGTGCACCCCGACGATCGCGAGCGGGTCGTTCAGCGCATCTCCGCGCCCGCTGCCGCGTCACAGCCCGGCGAGTACCGCATGAGACGCCGCGACGGCAGCACCGTGCTGTGGGACGTGGCGCCCACGCAGGTGGTGACGTTCCACGGCGCGCCGGCCCGGCTGCTGCTCGCCAACGACATCACCGAGCGCGCGCGCGCGAGAGAGCAGCTCGCGCTCGCCGATCGGCTGGGATCGTTCGGCCTGATCGCCGCGAGCGTCGCGCACGAGATCAACAACCCGCTCGCCTACGCGCAGCTCAGCGTCCAGACCATCTCGCGCGGCCTCGACAAGGCCGACGTCGCGCCTTCGCTCCCTGCGCTGCGCGGCGCGGCAGCGACCGCGATCGACGGCCTGGAGCGCGTCCGCGCCATCGTCGCCGATCTGAAGACCTTCGCGCGCGCCGACGAGGAGACGATCGCGCCAACCGATCTGAACGACGTGGTCAAGACGACGCTGCGGCTCGCCCAGAAGACCCTCGGGTCGGCCTCGCGGATCGACGTGTCGCTCGGCGACCTCCCCAAGGTGAACGCCAACCACGGTCGGCTCGGCCAGGTCGTCTTGAACCTGCTGCTCAACGCCCACGAGGCCATCGAGGACCGCGGCGTCGCCGGCGTCATCGCCCTCCGCACCGCGGTCGACGACTCAGGGCTCGTGCTCCTCGAGATCGCCGACAACGGGACGGGCATTCCCGACAAGGTGCTCTCCCGGGTCTTCGAGCCTTTCTACACGACCAAGGCGAAGGGGCGCGGGACGGGCCTCGGTCTCTCGATCTGTCACCGCATCGTCGGCGCGTACGGCGGCACGATCACGCTCGAGTCGGCGACCGCGGAGGTGCCGGCGTCCGAGCTGCGCACCTTCGCGCGGGTGCGCCTCCGCGTCGCCTCGCAGGCAGCGGAGACGGAGGTCGCGTCCGAGCGCGGGACGCCGCCGTCGCCCGCTCGTCGGCGCCGCATCCTCATCGTCGACGACGAGCCCGCCGTCGGCGCGACGATCGCGACGACGCTGGGCGAGGACCACGACGTCGTCGTCGAGACCGGCGGACGCGCGGCCCGGCGCACGCTGGCCGGTGACCCCGGCTTCGACGTCGTCCTGTGCGACGTGATGATGCCCGACATCGACGGCATCCAGCTGTTCGAAGAGATCCGTGCGGCGAACGAGCAGCTCGCCACCCGGTTCGTGTTCATGAGCGGCGGAGCGTTCAGCTCACGCGCGCGCTCGTTCCTCGCGAACGCCAAGAGCCCGTCGCTCGAGAAGCCGTTCACCGGCGCGCAGCTTTCGGCGGCGATCGAGCGCCTGCGGCGGTGATTACCGCGGGGCGTGACCGGCGTGCTGCGGCAGCCCGTCGGTCAGCTCGATCCACGGCGCCTTCGAGGCGACGAACGCGTGCGACTCCGGGCGGCAGTTCGGATCGCAGTCGGCGGTGCCGAGCGAGACCCACGTGGTCTTGGGGTCGGCGTCGTAGTCCATGAAGAGGCTGGAGCCGCAGGTCGCGCAGAACATCCGCACCGCGTCGGGCGAGGAGCGAAAGCGCTTCGGCTCGCCGGTGACGCGCAGCTTGCTCCGCACCACCGCACCGTAGGTGGCGAACGCGGCGCCGTGCTGCTTCTGGCAGCTCGCGCAATGGCAGTTGGTGGCGGAGCGCGGCCGGCCCTCGACCGTCCAGTGGATCTCGCCGCACAGACAGCTGCCCGTCGTCGTCGCCATCGCGACACCCTACCGCCTGCGTCGGGCGTCGTCACCTTCGTCCGCAGGCGATCGTCACGAGGCGGGCTCAGCGGCGCGCTCGATCCGCCGTGCTCTCGCGTCTCGCGCGAGCCGCCGTGTGAAGGCGACGACCAGCGGCGACCCTTCAGGGTCGGGAGATCGGATGTCCGCCGGCGCGACGATGGCCATGGACAACCTGGACCAGATGATCATCCAGGTGCACCCCAAGTCGTCGCGGCCTTCTCGATCATCCACCCGAAGATCGAGGCGTTCGCCCTCAGCGAGCTCGACGCCGCGCTCGAGCACCTGGGCGTCCCGCTCGGACGCAAGGCGAACGTCCTCAGGATCCTCTCGAGGCTCGGCCGGGAGATCGGCGGCTCGCGCGCGGTCGACGCGGTGCTCGGCGCCGAGCCGGTGCGGTAGCACGACCGCGCGCTTCGAGCGCGGCGGGGCGGCGGTCATCGCGAGGCGGCGGTCGCCGCGCTGCGCCCGTCGATGGCGCACCTGCACCCGCGCAGCGCGGCGCGGCTGCGCGGCGGAGCGCACGGCGCTTGCCAGACGCCGGGCGGACCGTTCGATCGGAGGAGCCGAACATGAGCACGAAGCGGGCATCGGGCGTGATTTTCGCGATGGCGATCGGGGGCATGACCGCGTGGATCGGCTGCCGTGGCGAGCGCGCCACGCCGATGGCCGTCGGCGGCGGTCCGCAGTACGTGCGGGTCAGCATCGACATCGCCATCGACCGCCTCGCCGACGCCCGCTGCGCGCGCGAGGAGAAGTGCGGCAACGTCGGCCGAGGCCTGGAGTACGACACCAAGGACCAGTGCCTGACGATCATGCGCGGCAAGAAGACCGACGATCTGCGCCTGGAGAACTGCCCCGGCGGGATCAAGGACCAGGACTTCAACGAGTGCCTCTCGGACATCCAGCGCGAGTCGTGCGACAACCCGCTCGACTCGCTGATGCGCCTGAAGGAGTGCCGCTCCTCGGAGATCTGCTTCCAGTGACGATCGCTCGCGTCAGCGGGCAGCGCTTGGTGCGTCCCTCGTGATCCGCGCTCCGGCTCGGCGCAGGGGCGGCGCGCGCGTCGCTCCTCGGGCCGAGCGCGCGCGCCGACGACGGACGCGCAACGCATCGACCCCGCCCTCCATCGGACGCCGGACCCGACTTCGGTCGGCACCAACGCCCACGAGGAGCACGAGGAGGACGAGATGGATGGAACCAAGGAACTGGTCGTGGTGATGACGCACGGCGCCGAGCACGAGCTGTCGTCGGTAGGCTTCACCATCGCGAACGGCGGCATGACCGCGGGCTTCAAGGTGTACGCGTTCCTCACCAGCGCCGCCGTCGATCTCGTGCGCAAGAAGGCCGTCGATCAGACGCACGTCGCCCCGCTCGAGCCGCTCAAGGCGCTCATCGACGACTTCCTCCGCCGCGGCGGGACCATCTGGGCGTGCCCGCCGTGCGTGAAGGCGCGCGGCTACCAGCAGGAGGACTTCATCGAGGGCGTGAAGGTCGTCGGCGCCAGCGCGATGCACGAGCGCCTGCTCGCCGGCGCCACCGCGCTGAGCTTCTGAGTCGCACCGGCCGCTCCGCGGGGCGTCCACCCGAAACGGGTGCACGCCCCGGGGCGCCGTCACATCCCGACCTGCGGGTCTCGCTCCTCGCCGAGCAGCAGCGACCGCGCCTCGCCCACGAGATAGAGGCTGCCGGCCACCACCACGAGCCCGGCGCGCCCCACGTCCGCCCGCGCCCGCGCGAGCCCCTTGGCGAGCGACCCAGAAACTGCCCCGCCCTGATCGATCGCCTGGAGCGCGGCTGGCGCGGCGGCCGCGCGACCCGCGCCCGCGGCGTCGGGCGCGACGTACACGCGCGACACGAACCGTCGCGAGAGCTCGCGCACCATCGTGCCCCAGGCCTTGTCGCCCATCGCCCCGAACACCAACGCGCGCGGCTCCTGCCGCTGGTCGAGCGCGGCGCCGAGCGCGTAGGCGCCCTCCTCGTTGTGCGCGCCGTCGAGCAGGTAGGTGCCGGCGAGCTTCCCCTCGCCCACCTCGATCGTCTCGAGCCGCCCCGGCCAGCGCACCGAGGCGATGCCGCGCGCGATGGCCACGTCCTCGATGGAGATCGCCGGCACGCCGGCCGGCGGCGAGCGCAGCAGCCACGCCATCCCGATCGCGATCGCCGCGTTGTCACGCTGGTGGGCGCCGCGCAGCGCGGGGGTCACCGCGATCGAGCGCCCGACCGGTCCCTCCACGACGAGGTGCTCGCCGTGCGCGGTCGGTCGCAGCTCCTGGCCCACACGCCACAGTGGCGCAGCGGAGACCTCCTGCGCGCGCGCCTCGACCACCTGCGCCGCCGCGCGGGGCAGCGGCCCGGTGATCACCGGCACACCGGCCTTGCAGATCGCCGCCTTCTCGCCGGCGATCGCCTCGATGGTGTCGCCCAGCCACTCGGTGTGGTCGTAGGAAATGGTGGTGACCACCGTCGCGCGCGGACGTGCGATGACGTTCGTCGCGTCGAGCCTGCCGCCGAGCCCCACCTCGATGACCGCGAGGTCGACGCGCGCCTCGTGGAAGACGTGGAACGCCGCGAGGGTAGCGACCTCGAAGAACGTCAGCGACGGGTGTCGATCGAGCACCGACGCGAGGTGTCGCGCGAGGAGCGCGTCGTCGATCGGCGCGCCGTCGAGGCGGACGCGCTCGGCGAACCGCTGGAGGTGCGGGCTCGTGTAGAGGCCGGTGCGCAGGCCCGCGGCGCGCGCGATCGACTCCATCGACGCGGCGACGCTCCCCTTGCCGTTGGTGCCGGCGATGTGCACCGTCGCGATGCGATCCTGCGGATCGCCGTCGATCGCGCACGCCTCGCGCATGCCCTCGAGATCGCGGCGCGCGCCCCGCTTCGCGAGGCCGTACAGCCGCTCGAGGACCGGCGCGAGGTTCATGTCACCGCAGGTGGCGGAGGACGGTGGCGATCTCGTTCTTCATCTGCAGGCGCGAGACCACGCGGTCGATCATCCCGTGCTCGAGGAGGAACTCCGCGCGCTGGAAGCCCTCGGGGAGCTTCTGCCGGATGGTCGTCTCGATCACGCGCGGCCCGGCGAAGCCGACGAGCGCCTTGGGCTCGGCGATGTTCACGTCGCCGAGGAGCGCGAAGCTCGCCGCGACGCCGCCCGTCGTCGGGTGCAGGCACACCGAGACGAAGGCGAGGCGCGCGTCGCGCAGCCTGCCGAGCGCCGCGACCGTCTTGGCCATCTGCATGAGCGAGAGGATGCCCTCCTGCATGCGGGCGCCGCCCGACGCCTGCAGCAGCACGACCGGCAGCCGCTCGGTCGTGGCGCGCTCGAAAAGCCGCGCGATCTTCTCGCCGACGACCGAGCCCATCGAGCCGCCCATGAACGAGAAGAGGAACGCGCCGTACGCGATGGCCACGCCGTCCATCGAGGCGCGGCCGATCTCGATGGCCTCCTGCGCCGAGGTGTTGCGCTGCGCCGCCGCGATGCGCTCGGGGTAGCTCCGCCCGTCGGTGAACTGGAGCGGATCGGCGGGCTCGAGGTGCCTGTCCCACTCGGTGAAGGTCGCGCCGTCGAGCAGCAGGCGACGCCAGCCGTCGGCGCTCAGCCGGTGATGCTGCCCGCACTGCGGACACACCTCGAAGTTGCGCGCGAACGACTCGGCGGTGAGCGTCTCACCGCAACCGTCGCACTTGCGGAAGACGCCTTTTCCCGCAGAGCGCTTCTCGCTGGCGTCGGTCTCCGGTCGAATCCGTTCGTTCCAGGACACTTGAAGGGGGGACCCTACCCCGCGGATCGGACCGCGCCAAGTCTGCCCCTGGGCCCGCCGCGCGCACCACGACGTCGGTCGGCGCGGATGCGGCGACCGACGCCGAACCGAGCGGGCGCCGGTTCCCGCGGGAGATCGGACCGCCTACAGTACGGCAGCGCTGCGTCCGGGCGGCGTGAACGAGGAGGCGATGGTGCGGTCGAGAACTGCGGCGAGGCTCCTCTCCAACACGGCCGTCGTGTGCTTGTTCGGCGCAGGGTGCGGCGCCGGCAAGGCCGCGCCCGCGACGAAGCCGCCGGCCGCAGCGCCAGCGCCCCCGGCGGAGGCCGCGGCCGAGACGGCAGGCAAGTGCGACAAGAAGCTGTTTCACCGCTGGGAGACGGGCAAGCTGGCGGAGAACTGCATGTCCGCCAAGGCCTGCGTGCTCGACGAGCGCCTGGTCGATCTCAGCTGCGCCGGCGCCCCGGATCCCGCCGCGTGCATGCGAAAGTGCATCACGTCCGGCCTCGGCTTCATCGCGCAGGGCTACCACCTCGAGCCCCCGGACCTGAGCGCCTGCGTGGCGTGCGTGAGCGACGGCTATGCGCGCATGGTGCAGACCTGCGGCGCGACGTGCCCTGCCTGCCCGTCCGGTTCGCCCGAGGACGAGCGGTGCACGGCCTGCGGCAAGCAGGGGCAGTTCTTCGCGGCCTGCCTTCAGTGAAGACGTGTCGGAAGGTCTTCAGTACGTGAGCGTGATGGTCGCCAGCGTGCTCTCGCTCGGGCCCCACGTCAGGGTGGTGAACCCGGAGCCGGGCTTGAACGCTTTGAAGGTGGTGCTCGAGAGCATGTAGATCACGCCCGCGGCGGAGTCGGTCACGAACCCCGGGTAGAGGCCGCCCGGATCCTGCCCGGTGTCGACCCTCGCGCCGGTGACGCCGTTGAGCGCGAAGATGTTCCCGCTGCTGCTGCGCGTGTAGAACGTGCCGCCGAAGAACGCGCCGCTCGAGGTGTTCTCGCCGATCGAAGTGGCGTCGGTGATCGTGCGTGCGACGGTGTTGGTCGCTGCGTTGATCACCGTGAAGCCCGCCTGACCGTAGGTCTTGACGTAGATCTCCCTGGCCACCGGATCGACGCCACCCGCGATCGAGCAGGGCGCGCTCAGGGCCACCGTCGACCACGCGCTGCCGTTGTGGACGTGCAGCGTCGAGGTCGACGCGCTGCACAGATACGTCGTGCCGTTGAGATACTGGAAATGCGCGAAGCTGGAGATCGCCGGGCCCGAGAAGAGCTTCGCCCAGGTGTTCGTGCCGGGCGTGTACTCGTAGACGAAGTTGTCCGTCCCATACATGCGGACCCTGGTGCCGGTGGTCGCGAGCTGACCACGGCTCGTCACGGGCAGCGCGGCGCCCGCCGACCAGGTGCCCTTCGGAATGTCGTAGATGTTGAAGTTGGTGTTGGAGGACGCCCAGTTGGCCAGATAGAGCTTGGTGGCGACCGACGACGCGTTGCAGACGTACGCAGTGCTGTCGATCTCGCCGGACTCGAGGATGCCGTTGCGCGCGGTGCCACCGCCGTCGCCGTTGTCGAGGCCGACGTCGATGCGCGTCCCTCCCGCTGCGCAGTTCGAACCGGCCGCCTCCGGGGTGAGCTTGATCAACGAGTTGTAACCTGCAGCGCCGGTCGGGCCGGTCGCACCCGTGGGGCCCGTGGGGCCCGTCGCGCCCGTCGCGCCCGTGGGGCCCGTCGGGCCCGTCGCACCGTCGGCGCCCGTGGGGCCCGTCGGTCCCGTCGCCCCTGCCGCGCCTGTCGCGCCTGTCGCACCGTCGGCGCCCGTGGGGCCCGCCGGTCCGGTCGCCCCCGCCGCGCCCGTCGCGCCATCGGTCCCCGTCGCGCCCGTCGCGCCGGCAGCGCCCGTGGGACCCGCCGGACCGACTTCGCCCGCGCCACCCGCCGCGCCCGTGGGCCCGTTGCAGACGTAGCTCGTGCCGCTGATCTCGTCGGCATCCAGGGCGCCGTTCGAGTTCCTGTCCGCGCCGAAGTCGATGCGCACGCCACCCGAAGCGCAGTTGGCGCCCGCCGGCTCCGCCGAAGTCGCGAGGAGAGCGTTCGTCCCATTGGCGCCGGGCTCACCCGTCCCGGACGAGCACGAAGCCATGACCAGGCCAAGCGCCGAACACCCCACGAGAAGAGCCCTCTTCATGATCTCGCTACCTCCTGCGACAGGTCGGGGCGCCGCTCTCGGCTCGTCCCCCAGGTTCGCCACCGGGCGACGAGGCGCGCCTGCCGCACGACGCCTGCGACTCACCTACGACCGAGCGGAACCGAACTTAAGGCGGCTTCGCCGGTTTCACGTTGCGCCCAACGACGGGCGCGGCCCGACCGAACCCGCCTCGAGCATGAACCGTCACGTCCTGGACAGGCCGTGCACGCGCTTCGCGCGCTGCCCCGAGGAGCGTGCCCTCGCAGGATGCTCAGGCGCGCGCTCGCCGGCGAGGTGACACCGCGCACGAGTGCATTCACGACCGGCCGTGAACGCATTCACGAGCGTCGTGAGCTGACTCTCGACTGACGACTGACGACTGAGAGCGTGTGAAGCATCGGACCGGCACGGTTCCGAGGTCGAAGGTCGAAGGTCGAAGGTCGAAGGTCGAATCGAGAGCCCGTTGCCGGGTTGCCGGGGGGTTCCAGGGGCTCCGCCCCTGGTTCGGTCCGATTGACATTGAGGCTAGGAAACGGAAGCGTCCTTGGCGGATTCCAGGGCGGGAGTGCTCGAACAGCTCACCGTCCATCGCGCTCAGCATGGAGCACTTGACGAGCGTTGCGTGGCGGAAGCTTGCGTTAGAAGAGGCCGCGCACAGCCTTGACACCGAACAGGTAGAACGAGCTGAAGTCGGGCCCGCGCACCGAGGGCAAGGCCACGAACTCCACCTTGACGAAGCCCGACACCATGCCGCTCATGCCCCACTCGAAGCCGAAACGGCCTCCCCACGGCGCGAAGCTCGACTCCTTGTCGGTTGGCTTCAGCTCGATGTCCACGGATTGACTCAGGGCCTTGATGACGTGCACGTAGATCGCTGCGCGCTCGATTTGCACGACACCCCGCGGCACGTCGAGCTCGACGTGGGACTGGAGGACCCACTTGAGGCCGCCAAAAGCCGCGAGCGACGAAATCGGAACCGGCCTCTGGTCGGCGTGGCGATAGTCCGTCGTGTCAAAGTAGTTCACGCCATGACGGTCGAGGAAAAGACCTCCATCGAGGCCGAACTTCTTCCGTCGACCGCCGGGGACCGGCGCGACCTGCTGGTAGAGGTAGCGCCCATCGCTCGAAGACGAGACGACCACGTCGAGCGACCGGAGCCAGGGGATTCCCAGGAAGGCGCTGGCCTCGCCGTGCATGAGCGAAATGCCGGAGCCCGGCAGGTTGAGCATTCCCGAGCCCTGGATCTCGAGCGCAGGTGACAGAGCGAGCGTGGCCTGCGCCTGCGCGCCCCAGTTGAAGAGGTGGGACGCGATCATCGCGTAGTACAGGTTGGCGGCCACCTGCAGGTTGTCTTCGTCGGGCTCGTTGACCGCTACGTGGAACTTCCCGCCACCTCCGCCGCCGTTGCCGTAGGCCCTGGCCTGGCCCGTGACTGCAACCACCGCTGCGATCGCACCGCCGCCGATCCAATGCCGGAAGTTCATGCCGCCTCCTTCAGTCACCACGCCGCAGGAAGCGCAGCCTCCAAGCCATCGGCGATCGCGTTGGCGTTCGCACGATATTCTCCCTGCGTGTCCACTATGGACGCGGGGTATACGGCGACGCGAGCGACCGCGATAAGGGTTCGAGCCTGACTTCCATCATCTCGACGAGCGCGAGGTGGCGGCTGTTCCCAATACCAACCAGATCGTCGCCGTCCTCGGCTCACCGTTCGCCTCGACCAAGGGGACGGCAATCTTGCGCCCCGACCTCGCGGTCTACCGCTCCGACGAGACACCCGCTGGACACCGATACCTGCGTGAACCCGACGCTCCTGGTGGAGGTCACCAGCCGCACGACCGAGAAGAAGGACCGCGGCCTCAAGCTCGACGACCACCGGCAGATCGACGCGTTGCGCGAGTACCTGATCGTGTCGCACGAGCGGCGCGAGCTCGAGCTGTGGACATGTGGCGACACGGGATGGACCCGGCAGCTCGTCACCGAAGGCACGCTGACGGTCGCGAGCGGCGCGGCGATCGCCGTCGACGCGCTCTACGCGAACCTGCCCGAGTGACATCCGGCCATTCACGACCGCTCGTGAACGCATTCACGACCGCTCGTGAACGCGCTCGAGCGCTCGTTTCTCGACTGACGACTGACGATGGACGACTGACGACTGAGCTGAGAGGACATGAAAGATTCGGACCGGCACGGTTCCGACGTCGAAGGTCGAAGGTCAAAGGTCCAATCGAGAGCCGATTTCCCCGGGGTTCCAGGGGCTTGGCCCCTGGTTCGACCTTCGACTTTTCGACCTTCGACCAAGCCGACGAAAGACTCACACTCTCTGACGACTGACGACTGACGACTGACGACTGACGACTCCGTCAGACCTGGATCTCTTTCAGCTCCTGATCGACCTTCAGCGTCGGGCCCGTCTTCTCCTGGATCTCCTTGGCGGAGATTCCCGGAGCGACCTCGCGCAGGAACAGCCCGTCTTCGGTGACGTCGATGACCGCGAGCTCGGTGATGATGCGGTGCACCACGCGCTTGCCGGTCAGCGGGAGATCGCACTCGGCGAGGATCTTCGGCGAGCCGTCCTTGGCGGCGTGCTCCATGATCACGACGACGCGCCGCGCGCGGGCGACGAGGTCCATCGCGCCGCCCATGCCCTTGACCATCTTGCCGGGGATCATCCAGTTGGCGAGATCGCCGCGCTTGGACACCTGCATCGCGCCGAGGATGGCGAGATCGATGTGGCCGCCGCGGATCATCGCGAACGACTCGGCGCTCGAGAAGATCGCCGAGCCCTTGAGCATCGTGACCGTCTCCTTGCCGGCGTTGATCATGTCGGCGTCGATCTCCTGCTCGGTCGGGTACGGGCCGATGCCGAGCAGCCCGTTCTCGCTCTGCAGGATGACCTCGACGCCCGGCGGGATGTAGTTGGCGACGAGCGTCGGCATTCCGATGCCGAGGTTGACGTAGTAGCCGTCGCGCAGCTCCTGGGCGGCGCGCCTGGCGATCTGGTCGCGGGTGAGCGGTGCCATCTCTTTCAACCCTTCCGCACGGTGCGGCGCTCGATGCGCTTCTCGAATTTCGGGCCCTGGAAGATGCGGTGCACGTAGATGCCCGGCGTGTGGATGGAGTCGGGCGGCAGCTCGCCGACCTTGTGGATGGAGTCGGGCGGCAGCTCGCCGACCTCGACGATCTCCTCGACCTCCGCGATGGTGATCTTCGCGGCGGTCGCCATCATCGGGTTGAAGTTCATCGCGGTGTGGCGGTAGACGAGGTTGCCGTAGCGATCGCCCTTCCACGCCTTCACGATGGCGAAGTCGCCGGTGATCGCCGGCTCGAGGACGTAGTCGCGGCCGCCGAACTGCCGCACCTCTTTCTTCTCGCTCGTCTTGATCGGCTTTCCCTCGGGGCCGTACTTGAGCGGCAGGCCGCCGTCGCTGATCGCGGTGCCCACGCCGGTCGGCGTGTAGAACGCGGCGATGCCCGCGCCGCCGGCGCGCAGGCGCTCGGCGAGCGTGCCCTGGGGCGTGAGCTCGACCTCGAGCTCGCCGGACAGGTACTGGCGCTCGAACTCCTTGTTCTCGCCGACGTACGACGAGATCATCTTCGTGATCTGCCGGTTCTGCAGGAGGATGCCGAGGCCGAAGTCGTCGACGCCGCAGTTGTTCGACACGAACGTCAGGTTCTTCGGGCCGAGCTCTCGCAGCGCGGCGATGCAGTTCTCGGGGATGCCGCAGAGGCCGAACCCTCCGGCGAGGATCGTCGCCCCGTCGGGGACGTCCTTCAGCGCGGCCTTCGCGTCCGGATAGACCTTGTTCACCTTCGTGCCCTCCTGTGCGCGTCTCGCGCGACCCACTCCGTACCCTCACCCGAAGGGGACGGGAAGCGCCTGCTTTCGACGCGACAGCCGGAGGTGATCGCGATCAGCCGACGGCCCGCTCGCGCTCGTAGGACACCGACGCGAACGCGGCGGCGAAGGCCTCGGCGGTCGGCCGCTGGCCGGGATCGAGCGCGAGCGCGGCGTCGACCGCGTAGGCGATGGTGTCCGGCAGATCGGGCCTCTTCGAGGCCACCCGCGGCGCCTCGCGCACGTCGTCGGCCTTGGTCCGCCGCTCGGGGAACGGGTGCTCGCGCGTCAAGAGCAGGAAGGCGACGACGCCGAGCCCGAAGACGTCGGCGGCCGGCTTGGCGTTGCGCGCGCCGCCGAGCAGCTCCGGCGCCATGTAGAGCGGCGTGCCGACCACCACGCCGGTGCGCGTGAGCGGCGTGGACGAGGCCGGCGGCCTGCCCGACGGGCGCGGGGTCGGGGCCGGTCGCACCGACGGCGTGGGCGCAGCGCGCACCGACGGCGTCGGCGCCGGGCGCACCGAGGGGGTCGCCGGCGGCGATGGACGCCCGGACTTCGCCGGGCCGGACCGCGCGAGCATCGGGAACGCCTCGGTCTCGGTGCGCTCTCCCGGCTTGTCGACGGCGGTGACGTCCTCGTCGGTCGGGGCGAAGCTGCCGTCTTTCGGCGCCGCGAGGCCGCGCTCCTCGCGCGTCGGCTGCTCCCCGGACGACAGAACCCGATCTTCGAGGGGCGCGCCCTCGTCGCGGTGGTCGAGCATCGCCACGCCGAAGTCGGTGATCTTCACGCTGGGGCGCCCGTCGGGGTCGACGATCAGCACGTTGGCCGGCTTGAGATCGCGGTGGACGATGCCGAGCTCGTGAATGGCGGCGAGGCCCTCGGCGATCTGCCGCAGCACCGGGACGCAGAAGGAGAGATCGCCGAAGCGATCGCGGAGCTCGGCGAGCGAGACGCCGCGCACCAGCTCCATCACCAGGAACACGTACCCCTCGGCGTCGACGTCCATGTCGACGATCGACACGACGTTCTCGTGGTGGATCTGCGCGGCGATCTGCGCCTCGCGGGCGAAGCGCGCGAGGGCCAGCGGCTCGTTGCGACCGTGCAGCACCTTCAGCGCGAACGGCGCGCCGTCGGTCATGCGCTCGACCTCGTAGACCGAGCCCATGCCGCCGGAGGCGATCGGGCGCACCACGCGGTAGCGGCCGGCCACCGTGTTGCCGATGTCGAGGATGACCACGCCGGAGTGGCGCGCGCCGATGCGCGCCAACGCGTCGGCGAGCTGCGCCGAGCGGGCCGCGATCTGGTGGCGCAGCTCCTCGTTGAGGCGCCCGACCTCGAGGTTCTTCTCCTCGAGGAGCTGCACGCGGGCGGCGAGCTCCTCGTTGAGGTGATCGGTCTTGCGGAGCGACCGCACGTGCTCGCGGCTGAGGGCGGCGATGCGGAGGTAGGCGACGATCGCGATCGCCGCGCTGCCGCCCTGGAAGCCCTGGAACGGCGCGCCGAGCCCGAGCCACCACGCGATCTCGACCGTGCCGAGGATGCCGGCGATCGGCCAGGCGAGCGTGACGAGCAGCACGTTGCGCGGGCGCGGCTGCTGCCGGAGGAGCTTCCAGCAGAGGTAGATCTGGTACTGCGCCGAGGCGGCGACGATCAGCGCGACGACCGGCGCGAACCACCGGGTGGAGTACGGGCCCGCGGTCGCGAGCGCGACGATCGCGAGGACCGCCCACACCGCGAGCAGCTTCTTGGCCGGGAACTGCAGCCCGAAATACGCGTGCACGAACGCGACCGCCGCGATCGATCCGAGGACCAGCTGCAGCCCCATCACGATGGTGTCGGCGGTGCCGAAGATCGGCTGCGTGATGCCGGTGGCGAACGCCGGGAAGGCGATGCCGCCGATCGCCTCGAGCACGAACCACGCGTGCGCCTGCCGGGAGCGGTCGAGCAGGAAGATGATCAGGTAGCTGAGCGCCGACGCCAGCATCAGCGCGATGCCGAAGATGGCGGTGATCTCGTTGAAGGCGTGGATGCCGCGGAAGACCGGATCGCCGTGGTGCGACGCCGACAGGCGCGGCACGACGTCGATCCACCCGCTCATCGTGAACCGGTGCTGCGCGACCAGCTCGAGATCGAGCGTGGAGCCGCGCGTGAGCTCGGCGGGGATCGCCCAGCGCTGCGGTCCGGACACGCGGTACTGGGAGGTCACGTCGTCCTGATCGATCGCGAACACCGGACGCCCCTGCACGTGCAACCACGCGCGGGCGGGGAGGCGTACGAACGCGAGGGTCAGCGGTCGGTTGCGCAGCTCCTGCGGCAGCGGCACCGTCGCGCGCAGCGCGTACTGCGTGTCGCGATCGGGCAGGTCGAGGTGCGCCGGGAGCGTCACCTCGTAGGGGGTGCCCGCGGGCGGGACGAAGGTCCACCGCGCGATCGACAGCACCGGCGTGCGCGCGAACTGCATCAACGGATCGCGCGCGCACCCCGCGAGCACGAGGGCGATCACGAACAGCAGCGCAGTCGCGAGAAGGCGGAGCCGCACGGAGACGGAATGGTACCCCCCGGACTTCTGTCCGGGGCACCGACAAAATTGGCGAAGCCCGCCTGCGGCCCGCTATCGAGCGGGCGCATGCCCGCGACGAGCGTGCTCGACGATCGGAGCGCCGTGCGGCGTGTCGCCGGATCTTTGCGGCGATGAGTTCAGCCAGCCTCGCGAAAACGTGAAGCCCGGGGTTCATGCCCCGGGCTTGAGGTGCAGTCGGTGCCCCGGGCTTCAGCCTCATCATTGGTCGGATCTCGGCGGCGCCGCCATTTTTCCGGGCTGACGTGATGGGGCGTGATGCCCACCCCCAGGCGTGCTTGGGCTCATGCTCGGTGCGTGCTCGGCGCTTCGCGCCTGCGCGCGCCCCTGCGCGT
>JACPFM010000142.1 GCA_016182965.1 Deltaproteobacteria bacterium
GTCGCCCACTCCTGCTCGATCGACTCCATCGCGCACGAGCTGCCAGAAAATCCGCGCGGCGAAAACACGCGGAATCACGAGTTATTTCCTCACGGTAACTTGATCGCCGGGACGGAGCGCTTCCGCCGGATGATGAGGCTTCAGCCCGGGGGGAAATCTCAGCCGCCGAGCACGTGGCGCGCGATGACCATGCGCTGGACCTCGCTCGTCCCCTCGCCGATCTCGCACAGCTTCGCGTCGCGCAGGTGGCGCTCGACCTGGTACTCGCGGGTGTAGCCGTAGCCGCCGTGGATCTGCACCGAGCGGTTGCAGACGCGGGTCGCCGCCTCGGACGCGTAGAGCTTCGCCATCGACGCCTCGCGCGAGAACGGCCGCCCCTGGTCGGCGAGCCACGCGGCGCGGTAGACGAGCAGCGCCGCCGCATCGAGCTCCGTCTTGCTGTCGGCGATCATCCACTGGATCGCCTGGAAGTCGGAGATCGGCTTGTCGAACTGCTTGCGGTCCTTCGAGTAGGAGATCGCGAGCTCGAGCGCGCCGCGGCCGAGTCCGAGCGCCAGCGCGGCGATGGAGATGCGACCCTTGTCGAGGATCTGCAGCGTGTCGATGAACCCGCGGTCGACCTCGCCGAGGCGCTGCGAGTCGTGCACGCGCACGCCCTCGAAGGAGAGCTCCACGGTGTCGCTCGAGCGCATGCCGAGCTTCTCGAGGTGCTTGCTCGCGCGGAAGCCGGGCGTGCCGTGATCGACGATGAAGGCGGTGATGCCCTTCTGGCGCTTCTCGGGCGCGGTCTTCGCGAGCACGACGCAGAAGCCGCCGACCGACCCCTGCGTGATGAACATCTTCGTGCCGTCGATGATCCAGTGATCGCCGTCGCGGCGAGCCACCGTGCGTAGCCCCGACGCGTCGGACCCGCTGCCCGGCTCGGTGAGGCCCCACGCCGCGAGCCACTCGCCGCTCGCCGCCTTGGGGAGGTACTTCTTCTTCTGCTCGTCGTTGCCGAACGCCAGGACGTGGCCGGTGCCGAGGCCGTTGTGCGAGGCGACGGTGAGGGCGAGCGAGCCGTCGACCCGGGCGAGCTCCTCGACGGAGATCGCGTAGGACATCATGTCCATCCCAGCGCCGCCGTACTCCTCCGGGATGCGAATGCCGAGCAGGCCGAGCTCGGCGAGCTTGGGGACGATCTCCGTCGGGAAACGCTCCTCTTTGTCCCAGGCGATCGCCTTGGGCCGGACTTCCTTCTCGCAGAAGTCGCGGAGCACGTCGCGGAGCTGGCGGTGCGTCTCGGAGAGCTCGAAGTCCATCGTGGCCCTTCCGTACGGCGACGGCCGATCACGGTCAAACGTTCTCGTCATATCCTGGAGTCCAGCACCGCGACGCACCGCGGCACCCCGAGATCGGAGTACGCTCGCCGCCATGGCCAACTACCCCCCGCCGCCTCCCGGAGGAGGCTGGGCCCCGCCCGGCGGCGCGCCCGATCCGTACGCCGCAGAGAGGGCGCTCGCCGAGTTCGCGCAGGCGCGTGGCTTTCAGATGAGCCCGCACGGCGACGTCCGCTGGTATCAGGCGTGGCAGCCGTTCGCCTATCTGCCGCCGATCTCCAGGGTCGGCCGCGAGGTGCGCGCGCAGATCGGCGAGGCCAGCCTGGCCGTCGCCGAGTGCCTCGAGAGCGATCCGCTCAAGGAGGCGACGGGCGAGCACCGGAAGGTCGTCTCGTTCCTCATGTCGCCGCGGCTGGCCTACCGGGCCGCGGTCCGCTCCAAGGGCGGCGCCGGCGTGATCGACGACGTGACCAAGGGCCTCGACGATCTCTTCGGCTCGCGCAAACCGAAGGGTTACCTCGGCGATCCGACGTTCGAAGGGCGCTACGACGTGGTCGGTCCCACCGTCGAGGAGGCGAACGCCGCGTTGCCGACGCCGCTGCGCCACCTGCTGCTCCAGGGGAATTTCCGCGGGATCCTCGAGGTCCGCGCCCAGGGGCTCGTGGTGACCTTCTTCGATCGCACCTCGTTCGATCCGGCCACGCTCGACGGGACGATCGCGTGGGTCGGCCAGATCTACCAGGCGGCCACGCAGTACCCGCACGTGGTGACGCCGCGCTGAGATCACCCCCGGACTGAAGTCCGGGGCACCGACTGCAGCTCAAGTCCTTCGGACTTCACCGACTCGCCAGACTGGCTTGGCGTTGTCGCTGCAGCGTCGGCGTTCGTCGAAGCAGATAGAGCGACGAGCGCCGCGGTCGCTTCAACGTGAGTCGATCGACGGCACTTCCTCGACACGAACCTCTCGCCAGCCCGCAGGGCTTCGCCAGGCCGTCGGTGCCCCGGACTTCAGTCCGGGGGGTTTCGGTTCGACCTTCCACCAACCCGCGGTACGCTGGCGGCGATGAGCATCTACCCCCCGCCCCCTCCCGGCTGGGACTCGCGCCTCCTCGCCAAGCCACAGCCCGCGAACCTCGACGAGAGCCTCGCCGCGTGGGCGAGCTCGCGCGGCTACGAGTACGAGTCGCGACCGAGCGTCGAGTGGTACCAGAGCTGGGCACCGTTCGTGTTCCTCTTCAAGCCGACGCGCGTCACCCGCGAGGTGCGCGCGTCGTTCGGCGACGCGCAGCTGTGGATGGTCGAGGCCCACGACGACGCCGCCGGCAAGAGCCCCGACGAGACGCGCTTCGTCGTGTCGTTCCTGCTCTCTCCGCGGCTGCACTACCGCGCGGCCGTCCGCTCGCGCATGCAGAAAGACGCGATCGAAGAGCTGCGCACGCCGCTCAACCCGAAGAAGACGCCCCGCTCGCTCGGGCGCTGGCGCTGGCGCGAGCGCGATCAGTTCCTCCGCCGCACCTACGGCCGCGGCGTGCGCGGCGTGATCGGCGACGCCATCTTCGAGGCGCACTGCGAGATCCAGACGCCCTCGCGCGAAGAGGGCCTCGCGGCGCTGCCGGTGGCCCTCCGCCACTGGCTGCTCAGCACCGGGTGGCGCGGGATCCTCGAGCTGCGCCCGGGCGGCCTGGTGTCCACGACCTACGGGCCGCCGATCTTCGATCCGGCGTCGCTCGACGCCACGGTCCACCACCTCGGTCACGTCTTCAACGCGGCGACGCGCCAGCGCGACGACAAGGAGCCGCCGCCGTCGTCGGGGCCGATGTCGGGTCCGTACTACGGCCGCTGAGCGCCGCATGCGGCGCGCGCCCCTCGCGTTCGTCATCGCGGCGCTCGCGATCGCCGCGCCCGGCGCGTCGGTCCGCCCGGCCCGCGCGGGCCCGGATTCGGTCGATATCGTGCGCCTGGCCTCGATGGAGGTCTCGCGCTGGTCGGACGCGGCCACCGGCTTCGACGAGCTGCGCAGCGGACCGGGCGCGGTGCGCGACGACGATCCGGACACCGCGTGGGAGGTGCGCGGCGACTCGCTCGCGTGGATCCTCTTCGACTGGACCGCCGCCGATCCCGCGCCGTTCGCGCTCGACGAGATCGTGGTCGCCGTCGATCCGGCCGACGCGGCGCTCTCGCTCGACGTCGGGACCGACCGCGTGAACGTCGTGCCGGTCGCCTCGACGATCGCGCGCGCGGCCGACGGTGCGCACCTGCGCGTGGCGGACGGTGTCGTGCTGCGCGCGCTCCGGCTGCACGTCCCGGCCTCGGCGCGCGTCGCGGCGATCTCGGTGCGCGCGCGGCCGCTCGGGCCTCCTTCGGCGCCGACGGTCACCGGCTCGTGCGATGTCGACGGCGTCCACCTCGCGATCGACGCGAAGGGCAGCCTGGGGCTGCGCATCACCCGCAAGGACGCCTCGGGGCGCTCGCTCGAGATCGTGCGCCGCGAGACGCTCCGATCGCGCTTCGACGATCCGAGCGTCCGCTTCCTGCCGCGACCTGCGTCCTTCAGCTACGAGGTGACGTCCCTCCTGCCGGGCGGGTCGGCGACGACGACGGTCTCCTGCGAGGGCGAGCCCGCGAAGGGACCGACCACCGCCGCGTTGCACGGCGTGATCGAGGGGTTCTACGGCCGGCCGTGGCCGGCGCGCGATCGGGCGAAGGTCGTGCGCGCGATGGCGGCTTTCGGCCTCGATCCGTACATCTACGCGCCGAAGGACGCGCCCAAGCACCGCGCGAAGTGGCGCGAGCGCTACGACGACGCGGAGCTCGCGAGCTTCCGGGCGCTGACGAAGGTCGGCGAGGCGTCCGGCGTGCGCGTGGCGTACGCGATCTCGCCCGGCCTCGACGTGAACGCCACGTCGTCCGTCGATCGCGCTGCGCTCGCCGCGAAGGTCGCGCAGGTGCGCGGCGCCGGCGTGCGCGACGCGGCGCTGCTCATGGACGACATCACCGCCGCGCCCTCGACCGAGCTCGGCGCGGCGCACGCGTCCCTCGCGGCGGAGTTGCTCTCGTCCATGCGCGCGGCCGACCCGACGGCGCGCCTGTCGTTCGTCCCGACCGTGTACGCCGGCTCGGCCCCCAAGCTGTCCGCGCCGGAGCGCGCGTACCTCGGCGCGCTCTCGGCGTTGCCGTCCGACGTGCCGCTCGCGTGGACGGGGCCCGTCGTCTTCTCGTCCGCCTACGACCGCGCGGAGCTCGAGGCGTTCGCCGCGCTCGCCGGGCGCACCGCCGAGGGCGCGTGGGTCTGGGACAACTATCCGGTGAACGACGCGCTCGCCAGCGGCCGCCTGTACGTGCAGCCGGTGGCGGGGCGCGGCGCGCTCTACGATCGCACCGGCGGCCTCGTGGCCAATGCGATGCGCCACCCGATCGCGTCGATCGCCGCGCTCGCGTCGTTCGGCGCGCTGGCGCGCGATCCGGCCGGCTACGAGGCGGCGCGCGCGACGAAGGAGCCGCTCGCCGAGGCCGCGCTGGCGCGCGCGGCGATGGACGACGGCGAGCCGCCGGCCGCCCTCGCGACGCTGCTCGACGAGCTGCACACGCACCCGTACCTCGCGCCGGAGCAGGCCGCGTCGCCGACGCTGGTCGCGGCGATCGCGCGGTATCGCGCGGCGTCGGCGCCGGGCGAGGAGCGACACGCGGCGTCGCTCGACCTCGCCACCCGATTGGCCCGCCTCGCGCTGGTCGACGTCGATCTGCGCCGCGAGCTGCACGACGCATCACTCGCCGACGAGCTCGACGGATACGCGCGGGTGACGTCGGCCTCCGCGCTCGCCGGGCTCGCCGCCATGACCGACGAACGCACCGTGGCGCGCGGCGGTCGCCAGCCGGAGCCGTCGCCGGGAGCCTGCCTCCTCGCGGCCGTGACGCAGCTCTCCTGGCAGACCGTCCAGCGCGCGATCGCCCCGCTGCTCTCGAAGTACGATCTCGCCGCCTGTCCCGACCTCGAAGATCCGTTCGATCCGCTCGCACCGACGATGGCGGTCCGCGCGCCCGGCGCGCTCCGCTTCGACAACTCGGGGCTCGCCGGGGGCGCGAGCGCGCGGTGGTCGGTCGTCGGGCCCGAGGGCGCGACGATCGACGGCGCCGGTCGGATCGGCTGGACCCCGACGCGGCGCGGTCGCTACCGCTTCGTCGTGCTCGCCGTCGACGACCACGGCGCCGCGGCGCACCCGTTCGACGTCGCCATCGGCGATCCGCCGCCGGCGCCGGAGACCGTCGAGGAGGGCGGCTGCGCGTGCCGCGTCACGCACGGCAGCTCGAACGATCGCGTGCCGGCGCTCTCCCTGTTGGCCGCGCTGATCGCGGCCCGCCGATCCCGCGCGATCGTCAGCCGTCGCGCTCGGGCGTGACCGACGCCTCGAGCCGCCGGATCTCGAGCTCGAGCCTTCGCTGCTCCAGACGCGCGTTCTCCTGCGTGACGCGCGCGAGCGACTCTCCGACGATCAGGAGCGCCTCGAGGCGGTCGAGCACGCGATCGCAGCGGACCAGCGTGATGGTGGCGCGGTCGAGCGCCTCCGAGCCCTGGTGCATCAGCGCGAGCCCGGTCTCCATGAGCCGCGGCCCGAGATCGATCATCGGCTCGCCACGCTCGAGCGCAGATTGAAGCGTTTCGATCAGCTCCGATGATTTGCCGTAGAGAGACGCCATGCGCCCAGAGTACGCGCCCGTCGGTCCAGGATCGCGACGAGTCGCTCGTGCCTCGGTTCGTGGACGCCGCGCGGTCGCGCTGGCAAAATCAGACAACCGCCGCCGCACCGATGGAATCCGTCGTCTACCCGCTCCCGAAGCCGCTGGTCGCCACGACGCAGGTTCGCAGCACGCTGCTCTGCGCGTCGATGCAGTCGCTCCGCGCGCGCGGACACTTCGACGCCTACCTCGCCGAGCTCACCGAGGAGCAGCGCGCGCAGGCGATCGCGATGACCGCGGGGAGCTGGCTGCCGGTGCAGAGCGCGATGGTGCACTACCTCGCCTGCGATCGCGTCGTCATGTCGCGCGACGAGCGGCTCGAGATCGGCGCCGAGGTCGCCCGCCGCATCCAACAGAGCCCGCTCCACGTGCTGGTGCGCCTCTCGCGCGAGGCGGGGGCGTCGCCGTGGTCGGTGCTCGCGTACGCCGAGAAGCTGCGCGCGCAGAGCTGGCAGGGGGGCGGCGTCCAGATCCTGAAGACGGGCCCCAAGGACATGCGGCTCGTCTGGCAGCTGCAGCCGTGCGCCCGCTCGACGCATTTCCGCGCCGGCTTCGCCGGCATCGTGAAGGGTCTCTTCGAGCTGTTCTGTCGGCGCGCGTACGTGAGCGAGGAGACCGCCCACTGCACCGACACCACGCTGGCCATCGCCGGCTCCTGGGCCTGAGCGCCGACCCGCCGCGAGTCCCGCGCCCAAGCCCGCGCCCAAGAAACAAGGCCCGCGCGCAAACGCACGGGCGTCAGGCTGGTCGCGCGCGCGCCGGTCGCTCGCCACGGACGCGCTCGGCCGTCTGCGAACAGGAGTCGGGGTCGTCACGTCTCCGATCGGATCCGCTCCACGGCCGCGAGCAGCGCGGTGCGGCTCGTCACCTGGAACGCCTCGAACACGCGTGAGAGGTACGTCTTCACCGTCGCCTCGGAGAGCTGCAGCTTCTCGGCGATGTCACGGTTGGTGAGCCCGCCGCGCAGGAGGAGGACGATCTGCCGTTCGCGGAGCGACAGCCGATAGCGGTCGCGGAGGACGTCGACGAGGTCGCGCTCGCGGAGCGTCTCGCGGCTCAAGGTCAAGAGGACGCCGTCCGGATCGATGCGCTTCGCGCGCGCGAAGACGCGGCGGCCGTCGGCCGCGGTCACGATCACCACCGGCGAGAACGACCCGCTGCGCGGTCCCTGCGCGACGCTGGCGGAGAGGAGGCGCAGGGCCTCGACGTCGATCACGCGGTCGCCGAACGGCGCGAGCACCAGCGACGCGGCGACGTTCGACGCGATCACGCGAAGCTCGCGGTCGAGCACGACGAGGCCTTGCTCCAGCTCGTTGGCGACGCGCCGCCACACGCGCGACTCGTCCGCGCCGGAGTCGGCAGCGAATCGCCCGGATAACGGAGGCGGCTCCGAAGGTACTCCGCTGTGGCTCAAGATTGTTCGGTATCAATCTGAGCTCATCGAGTCAATCCGCTCGTGCTGACGCTTCGCGTCGTGCCGCGTGTCATTCCTTGCGCGAGCGCGCGCCCTTGCGAGCGCCCCGAGCACGAGCCAGGGCCACGGCTTCACGGGACCCCGCACGGGTTCGGGCTCATCCAGCGTCGCGGCCCCGGTCCGGGTCCTGCGCGATCGGCGGAGGAACGTGGGGATCGGGCGGACTCGGCTGCCCCGGGACCGCCAGCGGCGGCGTCCACTGCGGAGGGTCGTACGCGTTCGGCATCTCGCTCGGCGGCACGACCGATCCCGCCGCCGCCGGACCGTCGATGATCGGCGGCGGAGGGAGCGGAGCGGTCCCCGGGCGCGGCGCGCCGGCTATGTCGGTGAGGGGACCGCTCCCCGCTGCACCGGCCTTCGCGCCCGCGGCGACGGGGACGCGTTGGAGCTCGCGGACGAGGAGCACCGCCGACGCGCAGGCGAACGCCGCGACACCGATGAGGACGTTTCGTTTCCACGACATGTGGGGGAGCTCGGTCAGTCGTCGTCGTGATAGCTCGTCGCCAGACCCGGCACCCAGCGCCCTCGCATGTTGTAGAGGATCCCGGTGACCTGTCCACCGAGCGGGTTGGACGCGCCGGCGAGCAGCTGTCCCGCGTAGGTGTAGCCCACGCCAACGCTGAAGTTCGTCTTGAGGAACCCGCTGGCGTCATGCACCAGCGCGTGCTGATAGACGGCGCCCTTCGGGAAGATGCTCGACAGGATCTGCGAGGTCGTGCCGCACCCGGCGCCGACCATGCCGCCGCACGGGTTCATCAACATCGCGTCGCCCGCGGAGATCCGGCCGCCGGACAGCTTCTGGACCGTGAGGCCGTACTGCTGGTGCGCCTCGCTGCCGAAGTGCCCGATCTCGTGTGCCTTGGTCCAGTCCGCCGCCCAGTCGGCGTCGGACGTCGCGCGCTGCGCCCAGTTGGCGCGATCCATCTCGGTGCACCGCCCGCCGCACATCGAGTCCATGTCCTTCTGGACCTTCTCGCTCATCTTGGCGAACGTCGGATCCTCGGACCACTCGGGATCGGTCACGTCGACGTCGGTCTCGCCCCATAGGCCGTGAATGATCGACTGCGCGGTGAACGCCCAGCCGACCGCCTGCTTGATGCCTGGATCGAGCGGCGACAGCGGAGACGTCGCCGCGGCGACCGTCGCCGTCACGATGCCGCCGGCCAGGCCCGGCCCCGCGAGGAAGCCCGCGCCGAACGCGTAGCCGCCGCTGAAACCGAGCAGCACGCTGCCGATGGTCATGAGCGTGGGGTTCTCGAGCACGTACCCCGCGATGGTCGCCGCCGCGCCGACGTACGCCATCGCGGTGACCCAGACCGGCGCGGTGGATGCGGCGACGGTGATCGCGGTCACCACCGCGGCGACGACCGGGACGTGCCCCGTGGGATCCGCGTTGGAGATCGGGTTGTTGAGGACGTACGCATAGCGGTTGAACGCCTGCGGGTTGAGCGGATCGGGGACCACCGTGTCGGGCGTGAGGAACCGGCCGATCAGGGCGTCGTAGTACCGCGCGCCCATGTACGAGAGGCCGTGCTCGGCGTCGGTGCGGTGCCCGCCGAACTCCCACTCGTTGCCGACGGTGCCGCTCGTCGCCTCGCGGAAGCCGAACGGACGGTACTCGTAGCGTCGCGCCACGGCGCCGGAGGCGTCGGTGGTCAGGCGCACCGAGCTCACGTGGTCGCGGTGGTGGTAGTACGTCGCGCCGTCCCAGCGGCGCTCGGCCACCAGCATCGACCCGGCGTAGTAGTACTTGGTCTCGGCGAGCCCGTTGACCTTCTCGAGCAGCTGACCGAAGTACCGGATGACGCCGTTGACGCCGCTCTTCTCGACGCGGTTGCCGTGCACGTCGTACTGGAACGACGTGGTCTGGCCGTCGGAGTTGACGGAGGTGACGCGGTTCTCGGCGTCGTAGGTGTACGTGCGCCCATTGCCAGACAGCGTGTTGCCGTTGGCGTCGTAGACGAAGCTCGTGTTGATCGCGCCGGAGAGCGACGACACCGCGTGCTTGTGCGCCGGATCGGCGTAGGCGTACGTGCCGACACCGTCCTGCCCGGTCATGTTGCCGATGGCGTCATAGGTGAACGACTGCCACGGCAGACCGTTCTTGCTCGCGCTCGTCAGCCGGTTCAGGTCGTCGTAGGCGAAGCCGGCCGACGTCGCGCCGTTGACGCCCGTGTACGTCATGGACGTCACGCGCGCAGCGGCGTCGTAGCCGTAGCTCGACTCGTAGAGCGTGCCACCGCCCAGGGTCACCCGCGCGCTCTGCAGCCACAGGCGCTTCTGGTCGTAGGTGTACGCGGTCGTGGTGCCGTTGGCGTAGGTGATGGTCGTGGGCTGGCCCGCCGCGTTGTACGTGAACGACGCGTAGCCCATGGTCTGCAGCCGGCCGTCGGCGCCGTACGTGTAGGTCACGACCTCGCCGTCCGGATACGTCACCGTGCGCGGACGCCCCGCGGTGTCGAACCCGTACCGCATCGTGAGGCACACGCCGGTCACGCAGCTGGTCGCGGTGGTCACGCGCCCGGCGAAGTCGTAGGTGAGGCTCTCGGACGAGGCGCCGTTGCTCACGGTGGTCGGCTTGCCGAGAGACGCGCCGTGCCAGGCCTCGTCGTAGGTCCAGCGGGACACCGCGCCGCCGGGCAGCGTCTTGGTCAGCATCCGCCCGAGCGCGTCGTACGCGAACGTGGTCGTCTGCCCCTTGGCGTCGGTCTGCGAGACGAGGTGACCGACCGCGTCGTACGCGTGGCTCCAGCACCCGAGGTCGGGATCGCAATGCCCCGTCTTCCGGCCGAGCGAGTCCCAGGTGAACGAGGCGACGTTGCCCTTGGCGTCGGTCGTCTGGACGAGGTTGCCGAGCGCGTCGTAGCGATACAGCGTGGACAGGTACGTGGCCCCGAGCTTCTCGAGCACCTGGATGACCCGTCCGAGGCCGTCCTTGCGGGTCACCTTGGCGTGCCCGAGCTCATCGTACGTGGTGACCTGACCGTTCGCGTAGACGTGCTCGGCGACGGTGCCGTCCGGGTTGGTGACCGTGCGCAGCCGACCGGCGCCGTCGTACGCGAACACCTGGTAGGCCGGCGCCGCACCGGTCGCGTACGGGAGCGACGACATCCACACGCGGGCCGATGTGTCGCTGTAGACCGTCGACTTGCGGTAGCCGCCCTCTTCGACGGTGAGGTACGTGCGCCCGAGGCCGTCCTGGTAGACGTCCTTCCAGAGGCCGTCGGGGCTGCCGTCGGAGCGCGTCTCGCGCGTGCGCTGCAGGTTCGGGTTGCCCCAGTCGAGGTAGCTGTACTCGACCCACCCGCCGTCCGGCGAGGTGCGGCGGCGCGGTCGGGAGAGCGCGTCGTGCGTGAACGACGTCGTGTTGCCGTTCGCGTCCATCGACGACGTCATCACGCCGAGGGCGGCGTTCCACGCCTGCGACGAGCAGCGACCCATCGGATCGCACTTCTGCACCGGATACAGGTGGTACGACGCGTCCCACGCGGTGGTCGACGTGTAGCCGAGCGCGTCGGTCTCCGACGTCTGGTTGCCCCACGCGTCGTAGCCGTAGCTGGTCTGCGAGTACCCGCCGGTCAGGCTGTTCCAGCCCTTCTTGCGGCGCAGCTCGCCGACGGTCGGCGCGGCGGCGTAGGAGCCGTTCGCGTCGTACTCGTAGAGCGTCTGGCGCTTCAGCGCGCCGGCGGTCCCGATGCCCTCGTAGACGTTCTCGTACGCGGGCTTCGCGACGATGTACGCGGCGCCGTTCGGGGAGTAGCCGCGCACCGTGGTGCGCTCGTCGCCCGCGGCGTCGTAGTCGCCCCACTCCTTCGTCTGGATGGCGTTGCCGTACGCGTCGTACCCGATCTGCGTCAGCACGCGGCGGCAGGTCGACCCGAGGTTGCACTCGTAGTCCCACCGGTCGGTCATGACCGACGTGTAGGGAGCGGTCGCGTTCTCCGCGTACCCGTAGCTCGAGTAGCTGTAGATCGCCCCGGTGGCGCTTCGGTAATAGGTGGTCTCGGGCTTCGAGATGCACCCGACGTGCTGGTGGTAGTACGTCTCGGTGTAGTCGCCCGCGGCGTCGATGACGCCGGTGACCTTGCGGAAGCCGAGGAACCGGCGCTCGTTGCTCGACCACAGGCCGCCCTCGTAGCGGTAGCTGGTCGTGCCGGAGGCGCCGCGTCCGTCGGAGGTGGTCAGCGTGGCGACGGTCTGCACGACCGGCGGGTTGTTGGTGTTCGCCCACGCGGTGGACGGCCGGTAGCCGACGCTCGTCGACCCGCCGAGGCCATTCGAGATCCACGTGAGCACGTCGCGACCGGCGACGAAGCGCGCGGCCTCGCGGTGCCCCTCGCACCCGGCGTTGTACCAGCCGGTGCACTCCCAGAGCTGCCACAGCACGTCGACCGCGCCGTCGCCGTCGAGATCGACGAGCTCGAGGCCGCCCTGCCCCTTCCCGGCGCCGTCCCACATGGTGAAGTAGCCGCCGGTCGGAGGCGCCACGCCGGCGTTCCAGCCGGTGCCGGTCGAGAGCCACGTCTCGCGGTGCGCCTGGCAGCCGTCGCCGTACCAGCCGACGCACTCCCACAGCGACCAGATCAGATCGCTCTTGCCGTCGCCGTTCACGTCGCCGAGGCGCAGGCCACCGTCGGCGTAGCCGGCGCCGTCGTTCATCGCGAAGTAGCCGCCGCCCGCGGGCGCCGCGCCGGCGATCCAGGAGCGCCCCGTCGAGAGCCACGTCTCGCGGTGCGCCTGACAACCGTCGCCGAACCAGCCGACGCACTCCCAGAGCGACCACACCAGATCGGCCTTGCCGTCGCCGTTCACGTCGGCGAGGCGCAGGCCGCCGTCGCCGTAGCCGGCGCCGTCGTTCATCGCGAAGTAGCCGCCGCCCGCGGGCGCTGCGCCGGCCGTCCAGCCGTCGCCGGTCGAGAGCCAGGTCTCCTTGTGCGCGGCGCACCCGTCGCCGTACCAGCCGTTGCACTCCCACAGCGACCAGACGAGATCGGCCTTGCCGTCGCCGTTCACGTCGGCGAGGCGCAGGCCGCCGTCGCCGTTGCCGGCGCCGTCGTTCATCGCGAAGTAGCCGCCGCCCGGAGGTGCGGCGCCCTGCACCCAGCCGCTACCAGTCGACAGCCAGGTCTCGCGGTGCGCCTCGCAGCCGGCGTTGTACCAGCCGGTGCACTCCCGCTGCGACCAGATCAGATCGGACTTGCCGTCGCCGTTGACGTCCGCGACCCGGAGACCGCCGTCCATGCGACCGGCGCCGTCGTGCAGCACGAAGTCGCCGGGCGGCGCCGCGCCCTGCACCCAACCGGTGCCGGTCGAGAGCCATGTCTCGCGGTGCGCCTCGCAGCCGGCGTTGTACCAGCCGGTGCACTCCCACTGCGACCAGATCAGATCGGACTTGCCGTCGCCGTTGACGTCCGCGACCCGGAGACCGCCGTCCATGCGACCGGCGCCGTCGTGCAGCACGAAGTAGCCGCCGGTCGGCGGCGTCGCGCCGAGCGCCCAGCCGCTCGCCTTGTTCAGCCAGAGCTCGCGGTGCGCCTCGCACCCGGAGTTGTACCAGCCCTGGCACTCCCACATCATCCAGAGCACGTCGGTGCGACCGTCGCCGTCGAAATCTCCGAAGCGCACGCCGCCGTCGTCCGGACCGCCGCCGGACCAGCCCGAAGCGGCGCCGTCCCACAGGCGCGACCACATGCCCGAAGGCGGCGCGGACGCGCCGGAGACCGAGAGCGCGCCCGCGTCGTAGCCGAAGGTCATCGCCGGCAGCGCGGAGCCGCTCAGGATGTTGCCGCTGCCATCGACGGCGGCGTCGGTGCCGAACTGCTGCACGCTCGCGAGCAGCGAATTCGAGGTGCTCGCGCTCGTCGTGTAGGAGAGCTTGTAGGCGCGGGCGCGCGCGCCCGACACCGTCACGTCGATCGACTTGAGTCGGTAGTTGGTGCGCCCGATCGACGCGCCGGTCGCGAAGGTGATCGGATCGGGCCGGGCCTCGCGGTAGAAGCGGATCGACGTGCCGTTGTAGCTGATGCTGTCCGGGTAGCAGTCAGCGCCCGGATCGCACCACCACCCGTAGCTGACCGCGTTGCCGTGGGTGTCGGCGACGCTCGAGAGCCCCCAGCGGAAGATGCCGGGGCCGGCGTCGTAGACCGGCACGTAGAGCGAGCGCGTGCCGTCCTTCTGCCAGACGGTCCACGTGTTCGACGGCGCGTCGAAGCGGATCTTCCCGTAGCTCTCGATCTTGGTCGAGTGCGTGCCGCCCGTCATGCAGCTCGGGCTGCTCGAGCCCGACGCGCACGGCACCAGCTCCTGTCCGTCGAAGTAGAAGACGTCGGTCGCGTCGTACTTGGGCGCGCCCGCGCCCTTGCTCGCGCGCGTGATCGATCCGAAGCCGGAGATCGACCAACCCGCGCCGGCGAGGCCGTTGCCCGCGCTCGACGTGTAGGCGAGCTTCACCCGTGGCTCGAGCGCGTGAAACTTCGGCACCTCGATCGGCACCTCGGTGCCGAAGCTGCCGTAGAACGAGTCGACGTTCCCGGACGACTCGGCATTCGCGTCCGGGATCGACAGGCCGACCACCGCGACGAGCGCGGCGGCGAACGAGACGAGGAGCTTCGGCGAGCGAGCGAGCATGAGGGCGCCTCCGGGCGGACCGGTGGACAGCGTCTCGAAACGCGTCGTTGACGAGAATCAACGAAAGTCGATCGACATGAAGCCCGTCGCGTTGGACGCATCGCGTCGTCAGGCGCGATGACGCAGCCGCCACGCGACCAGCCCTGCGACGGCCGACGCGAGCAACGCCAACACCGCGCGCTCCCGTCGCGCCCCCCAGGCGCCGGATGGATCGAGCGTCGCCGTGGCGTCCGGGGTACGGCGGGGCGATGCGCGCGCTGCGTGAAGAGGACCTCCGCGGCTACGAGTTCCACCCGGTCGTGCGGCTGCCGCCCGGCTACGAGGTGTTCGACTTCACGCACGGCTACGATCCCGCGCGCGCCCTCGCCTCGCCCTTCGGCGTCGGTCGCTACGACGAGCGGCGCGTTGGCATGTACGAGACCGAGCTCTTCTCGGGCGTGCGAAACGTGCACGTCGGCGTCGACCTCGGCGCGCCCGTCGGCGAGCCGGTGCACGCGTTCTTCGACGGCGAGGTGCACCTGTTCGGGTACAACGCCGCGCCGGGCGACTACGGCTACACGCTGATCACCCACCACGTCCTCGCTGGTCGCGACGTGTGGGCGCTCCACGGTCACCTCTCGGCGGGCTCGATCGAGGGCAAACGCGAAGGGCGAGAGATCAGCCGCGGCGAGGTCATCGCGTGGATCGGCGATCGCCACGAGAACGGCGGGTGGAACCCGCACCTGCACTTCCAGCTGTCGCTCGTGCGCCCCGAGGTGCCGGATCTACCGGGCGTCGTCACCGAGGCCGATCGCGCCGAGGCGCTCGTCCTCTACCCCGATCCGCGCCTCGTGCTCGGCCCGCTGTACTGACCGCGCCGCTTCGTGGCCGGCCTGCGCGACCGCGGCCGAGGTCAGCCGACTGGTCGCGTACTTGCGGACGACGGCGATCGCGATGCGGTCGCGACGGCTCGATGCGCTTCGTGGGCGCGGCGACGCCTCCCTGGTATGGTCGCCGCCGTGTGGCGCTGGATCTGCCTCGCGGCTCTCTCGCTGACCTGCGCCTGCCGCGGGGAGCAGGTCGAGACGACCAACGACGCGAAGGTCGACGCGGACGTCGACGTGACGAATGCCGAGACGGGCTCCGACGCTTCGAGCGAGGCCGACGCGCCCGGAACGCCCGACGGCGACGCGCCGCCATCCGGTGACTGCGGCGCCGTGCGCGGCGGCCCGATGGTGCGCGTCACAGGCTTCTGCATCGACAAGACCGAGGTGACCCGGCGCGCGTTCAACGAGTACCTCGCCGACCCGAAGCACCTCGATCACAAGCCCTCGTTCTGCGGGTGGAACACCACCGACGAGGCGCCCGAGCTCAACGGGGCGAGCCTCGATCTGCCGGTGGGCATGGTGAATTTCTGCGACGCGGCGACGTTCTGCGCGTGGGCCGGCAAGCGCCTGTGCGGGAGCATCGACGGCGGCATGAACGCGCCCGCGGCCTACAAGGACCCGAGCAAGAGCGAGTGGTTCCACGTGTGCAGCGCGGGCGGCGCGCAGACCTACGCGTATCCGGGCGCCTACGACGCCGCCCGCTGCTACAGCCAGACCATCACGGTCGGACCGGTCGGCGCGAAGGCGGAGTGCTCGGGCGCCACCATGCCCTTCTCGCAGGTCGTCGATCTGAGCGGCAACGTGAAGGAGTGGGAGAGCTCGTGCGACGGATCGGCGCCCGCCCGCACCACCGGCTGCCGCGTCCGCGGCGGCGCCTACGCAGACGGCACGGCGACGACCTGCGGCGAGGACCTGTCGGCGGCCGCCGAGACACGCCTGCCCGGCTACGGGTTCCGCTGCTGTAAGGATTGAGGCATGACATGAGTCGACCAGCTGGTTCGTAGCCGCGAACGCGACCGTGGCGCGCTCTCCAGGTCCCGGTCGCGACGGGCGGGACCGCACCCGGCACGGAAGATGATGCCCCGAGCCTGGGGGCCGCGCGTGCCAAACCAACCGATCCCATCTGAGCCGGCGCCGGTGTTCTCGAGCGCCCCGGCCGCGCTCGTCGTCGTCGGCGCAGGCGGTGTCGTGAGCGACGCGAACGAGCCGGCCGCGCGCATGTTCGGTCGGACGGCGGCCGATGTGGTCGGCCTGCCGCTCGGCGATCTCGTCGCCGCGCCCGTCCCGATCGAGGGGGCTCGGCTGGCGGCGGACGCGCAGTCGGCGCAAGACCGCACGCTCGACGCGCTCGGCGTGCACGCCGACGGGACGTCGTTCCCCATCGAGATCACGGTCGCGCCCGTCGGCGACGCCCGCGTGATGGCCATCCGCGACGCGCGACAAGAGGCCGCGCGGCGCACCGCCGACACGCGCGTTCGCCGTCTCCTCGACACGGCCCGCGTGATCCCGTGGGAGGCCGACGTCGCGACCACGCAGTTCACCTACGTCGGACCCCGCGCGGTCGAGATCCTCGGCTACCCGATCGACGAGTGGTACACCGACGACTTCTGGCCGCGGCACATCCACCCCGAGGACCGCGAGGCGGCGACGACGCTCTGCGCCGGCGCCACCGCGCGCGAGCACGACTACGAGTTCGAGTACCGGATGATCGCCAGAGACGGGCGGATCGTGTGGCTCCACGACATCGTCGTGGTCACGCGCCTGCGCGGGGTGCCGCAGCTGATCAGCGGGTACATGATCGACATCACCGGACGCAAACAGGCCGAGGCGGAGCGAGAGCGGCTGCTCGAAGAGACGCGGAGCGCTCTCCGCCTGCGCGACGAGTTCCTGTCGCTCGCCGCCCACGAGCTGCGCACGCCCCTGGCGCGCGTCGGCCTCCGCCTGCACGCCATCCAGCGCGCGCTCCAGAAGGAGGTCTCGCGCACCGATCTCGCGCGGAGCCTCGAGCGCGCGACCGACAACGTGCGCCGTCTCGCGGAGCTCGTGAACGATCTCCTGGACGTGTCGCACATCGCGCGCGGCACGGTCCGTCTCCGCCGCGAGCGCCTCGACCTCTCCGCGGTGGCGCGCGAGGTCGTCGCGACCTTCAAGGACGCGGCGGGCGCCGCCGGCTGCGCGATCGAGCTCGACGCGGCGGCGCCCGTCGAGGGCTCCTGGGATCATGCGCGCATCGAGCAGGTGATCACGACGCTGCTCGGCAACGCCATCAAGTTCGGCGCCGGCAAGCCGATCGAGATCCGCGTCGGACCCGACGCGACCCTCTCGGTGCGCGATCACGGCATCGGGATCGCGACCGAGGATCAGGAGCGCATCTTCGAGCGGTTCGCGCGCGCGGTCCCCTCCTCGTCGTACGCCGGGCTCGGCGTGGGGCTGTACGCCGCCAGCGAGATCGTACGCGCCCACGGCGGCACCATTCAGGTCGAGAGCGCGCCGGGCAGCGGGGCGACCTTCATCGTCCGGCTGCCGCGAGGTTGCGCCCCACTCCCCACTGGAAATCCGGACGTGCACCTGCTTCATTACGCACCGTGTCAAACCTCCTCGAAACCCCCTTCACCCGGCAAGTTGGCATCGAGGTCCCGCTCCTGTGCGGCGCCATGTACCCGTGCTCGAACCCCGAGCTCGTCGCCGCCGTCTCCGAGGCCGGCGGCATCGGGATCGTGCAGCCGGTCTCGATGATCTTCGTGCACGGTCACGATCTTCGCGAGGGCCTGCGGAAGATCCGCGCGCTGACCAGCAAGCCAATCGGCTTCAACGCGATCGTCGAGAAGTCCTCGAAGATGTACGAGGACCAGATGAAGAAGTGGGTCGACGTCGCGCTCGAGGAGGGCGTGCGCTTCTTCATCACCGCGCTCGGCAGCCCCGACTGGGTCGTGAAGAAGGTCCACGCGGTGGGCGGCGTCGTCTACCACGACGTGACCGAGCGGAAGTGGGCCAAGCGCGCGCTCGAAGCGGGCGTCGACGGCCTCATCTGCGTCAACGCGCGCGCCGGCGGGCACGCGGGCGAGCGCACCCCGGAGCAGCTCTGGGCCGAGCTCGGCGATCTCGGCGTGCCGCTGATCTGCGCCGGCGGCGTGGGCGACGAGCAGACGTTCGTGCGCATGCTGCGCCTCGGCTACGCCGGCGTGCAGATGGGCACGCGCTTCATCGCGACCACGGAGTGCAAGGCGCACGACGACTACAAGCGGGCGATCGTCGCCGCGAAGGCCATCGAGAAGGTCGGCACCAAGGCGGGCTTCCTCGCCAAGCGCATGCTGCGCCACGCGCGCCTGAAGCACTACGTGCGCATGTACTACACCTTCAAGTCCGTCCTGCAGCTGAAGAAGGCGTCGCTGCAGGGCATGCACTACAAGGACTACTTCCAGGCGGGCAAGAGCGTCGACGGCATCCACGCCGTCGAGCAGGCGGGCGACGTCGTGCAAAGGTTCGCCGCGGCCGCGAGCGAGCAGCCGAAGCCCGCGTCGGCGCCGGCCGCGTGACTTCGTGCACGACGGTCCGTGTCGCGCGCGACGCGCGGACACGCCGTGAACGGGAGTTCGCGCTCTCGTTGGCCTGGCGCACGATCGGAGACGAAATCGCTGAATGACGCGCCGTTCGAGCCGTCCGAGCGGCATGTACTTCCCATCTCTTCGTTCACTCTTCGCGGTCGCATCTCTCGCCGTCGCCTGCAGCTCCTCGGAGGACGGCGCGGGAGGCGCGCAGGGCACCCTCGCCGAGGGCGCCGAATGCACGTCCGATGCGCAGTGCGCCAAGCCCGCCGACGGCCGCTCCGTCCGTTGTCAATGCGTCGATGGCAAGAAGTCGCAGGTCTGCACGGCGCAGCTCGCGAACGGCGCCCCTTGTCCGGTGGGCTCGAGCTTCTCCATCGGCTGCTCGGGCGAGGCCCGGTGCGTCAACGCCACGTGTCAGGTACCTGCCGCGCTCGGCGAGAGCTGCGCCTCGAACCTGTGCAAGGACGGGCTCTCGTGTCAGTCGGGCAAGTGCGCTCCGGGGCGGGAGCTCGGCGAGTCGTGCAACTTCGTCTTCGACGACTGCGTGCTGCCCAACCATTGCCCGTTCTCCTCGAAGAAGTGCACCCCGCCGGCGAAGATCGGCGAACCGTGCGACAGCTCGGCGCGCGAACGGGCCTGCGAGCCCGGCGCCGCGTGCGACACGGGAACGGGCAAGTGCGCTGCGCTCCTCGACAACGGCGCAGCGTGCACCCGCGACACGCTCTGCAAGTCGGGCAACTGTGACTTCGCCTCCAGCGGCTCCGGCTTCGTCTGCGCCGACAAGAGCGCACCGACCAACGTCACGTGCGGGTTCCCTTGATTCTGGCCCGCGTGCCAGGCGAGCAACTCGCCGCGCGACCGGAGGCGCAGCTTGCGGAAGCGCGAGCGCTACTTCATCTGTCCCTTGAGCTCCGCCACGTCGGGGCTCTTGGGATCGAGCTTCGCCGCGGCCTCGAGCTCCGCCTTCGCCTGCGGGGTCTTCTTCTCCTTCCACAGCGCGCGCGCCTTCTCGACGCGGAGCATCGCCTCGCCCTCGGGCTTCGGCTTGGCGGAGAGGCCGGCCTCGACCTCCTCGTGCGCGTCCTTGGTGCGGCCCTTCATCGTGAGCGCGCGCGCGTAGAGCGCGTGCACCTCGGGCGCGTACACGTCGACGAACACCGCGCCCTCCCCCACCTGGATCAGCTCGTCCCAGAGCCCCTTCTGCGCGAGCGTCCCCATGAGCTTCTTCCACGGGAGGCGCTCGTGCGGATCCATCTTCACCATCTTGCGCAAGAGCGCGAGCGCGTCGTCGGCGCGCCCCTCGGAGTCTGCGAGCTGCCATAGGTCGACGAGGGTCTCGATCTGCGAGGGGTCGAACTGGTGCGCCTTCTCGAGCGCGGCGCGCAGGCCCTTCTTGTCCTTCTGCGCCTCGGCCAGATCGGCCAGCATGTTCTGCACGACGTAGCCGTCGCCGCCGGCGGAGATGATCGCCTGCACGTGGGTCTTGGTCTCGCCGAGATCCTTGCGCAGCCCGTAGGCGAGCTTCGCGGAGATGTACCGCGCGAGCTGGTTCTTGGAGTCGAGCGAGACCGCCTTCTGCGCGGTCGCGTCGGCGTCCTTGTACTTGCGATCGAGGTAGTAGGCGGCGGCGAGCGTCGCCATCTTCGGCGCGCTCTTGGGATCGGCGGCGGAGGCCTTCTCGGCGTCCTCGGTGTCGGGGACGGCGCTCGCGTCGAAGATGAACTGCCCCTGGAAGCGCGCGAGCCGCTTCTTGACCCAGACCTTGAACGCCTCGTCGACCTGATCGGCGGAGAGGCCGAGCGCGCCCTTGATGACGTCGGGCGTCTTCTTCCCCTCGCCCCAGAGCTTCAGCATGGTGACGAGCTTGGGGAAGCCGTACGTCTCGGCCATGAAGACGATGATCTGCGACGAGGCGTAGTAGGCGACGATCACGTCGCCCTGCGTGCGTGCGTGGGTGAAGGCGCGGTTCAGATCGGCGACCTTGGGGATGCGGTTCGCCTCGAGCGCCTGCCACAGCTGCGGATCGAGCGAGCGGCGCCACTCCGGGCGCTGCACGATCGTCTCGTACTCCGAGAGCCCCTCGGTGAACCAGCGCGGCACGTGGTTCTTCGAGAGCTGGATGGCGAACACGTGCCCGAGCTCGTGCCAGAGCACGAGGCCCCAGTTCGACGACTCCTTCTTGGGCGAGACCGCGGTGATCACGCGCCCGAAGCAGACGCCGGTCGGGCCCATGTTCGGCACGCCGTCGGTGCGCACGCTGAAGTGCTCTCGCTCGGGGAAGATCTCGATCTGGATCGGGTTCTTCGGCGTGAACCCGTACTTCTTGACCATCGTCTCCCACGCCTTGGCCATCGTGGCGGGGACGTAGTGGCCGAGCAGGTCGGTCTCCTCCTTGTGGAAGCGGAACTTGAAGACCTTGGCGGCGCCGGTGCCGTCGACCAGCTGGTACTTCGACGAGAGCGTCTTCTCGAAGAGGTTCAGCATGTTCACGAGGCGCACGTTGTAGCGGTCGTTCTTGTAGGCGGTGTCGAGCGCCTCGAGGCCGTCCTTCTCGTCGCCGCGGCGCAGCAGGTTGAACCCGAGCTCCGCCCACGCCTTGCCGTTCTTCGGATCGATCTTGGTCGCCTCGCGCATCATCGTGACGAGGTCGTCGTAGCGGTGCTCCCAGTCGGCGAACTCGCCGACGTTGACGTAGAAGTCGCCGTACGTCGCGTTGCGCTTGAAGACCTCCGCCTTGGCCTTCTCGTAGCCGGGCAGATCGTCGTCGAGGTACCGCGCCGCCGCCTCGAGGGAGAGCAGATCGAGCGCGTTGGGATCGATCGCGAGCCCCTTGCCCACCGCGTCCTTCGTCGCCTTGATGTCGAGATCGTGCAGCGCCATCGAGCCGCGCACGAAATGGGCGCGCGGCATCTTCGGGTTCACCTTCAGCGCGAGATCGAGCTCCTTGTGCGCGGTGTCCCAGTCGAACGCCTGCGCGAGCTTCACCTCGGCGCGCAAGAGGTGGCCCCACGGGTTGTCGGGCGCGCTCTTCAGCACGTCGCGCACGCTCTCCTCGGCGTGGCCCGGGTCGTACCAGTCGAGGAACAGGCGCGCCCACGCGATGTTCGTCTCGACGTGCCCCTTCTGCAGCTTGTGCGCCTCCTTGAACGTGGAGTTCGCGTACTTCACGTGCCGCACCGCGTGCGCCGCGCGCCCGACGCACGCGAGCGAGGCAGGGTCCTTGTAGACCGGGTCCTCGCCCTCGCTGTCGCTCTCGAGCGCGTCGGCGATGTTGCGCGCCTCGTCGCGATCGCCCTTGCGCACGTAGGCCTCGACCAGCACGCCGCGCGCCCGCGGCGCCTTCGGCTCGTCGCGCATCGACTCGCACGCCTTGATCGCCTCGTCGATCTTGCCGACGGCGAGCAGCGCCATGCCCTGCCAGCCGAGCGCGTCAGCCTTCGCCTCGACGTCCTTTCCCGCCAGGCCGGCCGCCTTCTTCGCCAGCGTCTCGGCGTCGGCGTAGCGACCGGTGTCGTAGGCCGCGCGCGCGAGCCCGACGGTGGCGCGGGCGGCGTCCTTGCCGGTGACCGACTTGAGGTCCTTCTCGGCGGCCGCGTACTCGGACCGCTCGAGCGCCTCGAGACCGGACGCGAGCTTGCCGGTCGGTACGAAGACCGACGACGAGGTCGCCGGCTTGGCGATTCCGGCCTTCTGCGCGGCGGACGGGCCGGCCGCGAGGAACGGGACGAGGAGGAGCGGGAGGACGAGCAGGCGTCGACGCATCGGGTCTGAAGCGTAGGACGGCGCGGGGAGGAAAAGCATGGTCGAAGGTCGCCCCCCCGCCCGGCGCCGGCCGCTATCGCTTGACGGCCCGCTATCCGTCGGTACAGTGCGCACCCCTTTCTCGGGCCACCCCTCGTGGGGTCCGCCCGAATTTGCACCCGTCCGAGGAGTCCCGTGGCCAATCACGCGTCCGCCGAGAAGCGCAACCGTCAGCGCATCACCCGCACCGTCCGCAACAAGGCGCGCAAGAGCGCGGTCCGCACCTTCGTGAAGAAGGTCCGCGCGGCCGTCGCCGCCAACGACGCGGCCGGTGCGACGACGGCGCTGCGCGCCGCGGCCGAGCAGCTCGACAAGGCCGCGAACAAGGGCGCGATCCACAAGCGCTCCGCCTCGCGCACCGTCGGCCGTCTGGCCGCGCAGGTCGCGAAGCTCGCGAAGTGAGGGGGTGCCGGGCGCGAGCCCGGCTCTTTCCACTTCCGGTCGATTCAGCGGCTCAATTCGCGCTCGACCTCGTCGTTGCCGCGGACTAGGGTCCGCGCAGCGTGAGCACTCCCCTTTCTTCCGAAGCCGACGCGACCCGCGGGCCCGCGAGCCTCCCGCCGCGCCTTGACGGCAATGGGCACCTCGGCACCCGCGCGATGCGGCCGATCGTGATCGCCGCCGCGGTGGTGACGATCATCGCCGGCTGGTTGCTGCTGAAGGATCTGTCGAAGCTCGGTCTGTGGGATCCACACGAGCTGGCGCTCGCCGATCAGGGGTGCCGCAGGGCCGCCGCGGCGGGCAAGCTCGATCTGTCTGCGTGCGGCGTCGACGCCGGCAGCAAGTCCGCCGATCTGCGCCCCATCGTGATGGTGCAGACGGTGGCCATGGGCTTCCGACTGCTCGGCGTGTCCGAGACCGCGGGCCGGCTGCCGCTGGCGATCTGGGCCCTGGCCGGCGCGATCGCGGTGACCCTCGCCGTCGGGCGCCTGGTCGACGCGCGCACCGGGCTGTTCGCGGGCCTCGTGCTCGGCACGATGCCGAGCTACCTCATCCAGGGCCGCCTCATCCTCGGAGACGCCGCCACCATGAGCGCCTTCGCCCTGGCGCTCTCCGGCCTCGCCGTCGCCGCGTTCGATCGCGAGGCCGACGGCGAGCCGACACCTTGGGCGGCGAGACTGCCATGGTTGGTCGTCGGCGCGATCGGCGTCGCCGCGGGCGTCGGCTGTCGCGGGCTCGCGGTGGGCACCGCGCCCGCCCTGGCGATCGGCGCGGCGTGGCTCGTGCGCATGGCCAACGTCGATCGTGCGATCGACGCGCGCGCGCCGCTGCTCACGATGGTGGGCGCGGCGATCGTGACGGGCGGAGCGGCGCTCGGCGTGCGCCTCGCGCGGCCGGAGGTCGGCGAGGCGATCCTGCGCGTCGGCACCGTGCGCGCGCTCGTCGGCGCCGCGCTGATCGGCGCGCTGGCGCTCGCGATGATGCGCGGATCGGCCGAGGAACGCGCCGAGCGCGCGGTCGTCGGCGCCGCGCTCGGCGTGGGTGCGCTCGGCGTCGCCGAGGGCTGCGCCGTCGCGCTCGCGTCGGAGGACGGCCGCTTCGTCGCCGCGGTCGGCGCGCTGGCCACCGGCACGCGCAAGTTCCCCACCTTCGATCTGCTCGTCCGGCAGATCGCCCATGGCCTCTTCCCGTGGAGCGCCTTCCTGCCCTTCGCCTTCGGCCGCGTGCTCGCGCGCCCCGCCTCCGATCCGTCCGATTCGGGCGCCGTGCGCCGCGAGGTCGATCTCCGCGTGGCCGCGCTGGTGGCCGCGGCGCTCTGCTACTTCGTGCAGACGATCGCCGCCCCGCGCTTCGGCCTGCTGCCGTTCGCCGCGCCGGTCGCCGTCGCGATCGTCATCGCGGTCGTCCTCCGCGATCTCGAGCGAGCCCCCTCGGCGTCGCTCGCGGTGGCCATCGGCACCGCCGTGTTCGCAATCCTGGTCATCAACGACTTCACCTTCGAGGATCTCGCGAAGTCGCCCGTCGAGCTGGCGACCGCGCCGGTGCTCGAGCCCTACGGCCTCTACGGGGTCACCGCGCCGGAGGAGCTGCGCAACAAGCTGAAGATCGCGCTCGTCGTCGCCGCGGCGGTGTTCCTCCTGCCGATCTTCTTCGTGTGGGTCGACGAGGACCCGAAGCCCGGCTGGACGCCGCGGGCCGTCCTGCGCAAGCCGATCGACGCGGTGATCGCCGCATGGAAGCACCCCTGGCACGGGCTGCTCATCCTGCTGTTCCTCAGCTTCGAGGCCTGCTTCGCGATCGCCGGCGTCTTCACGTGGAAGCGCAGGCTCCGCAAGATGATCCCGCAGCTGCAGGCGATGTCCGCGCCGCAGCGCGACATCGTCGTCAACCTCTGGTGGCTGGTGCTGCTCGGCGTCGTCGCGCTGTACTTCGCCTGGGTCGCCTTCGTGTACGGCCGCGACGCCTTCCGGCAGCTGCGTCGGCAGCGCGTCGCGACGATCGCGGTCGGCGGCCTGGTCGCCGGCGCCCTCTGGGCGTGGAGCGTCATGCCCGCCGTGGCCAACCAGTTCTCGCCCAAGGGCGTCTTCGCCAAGTACCGCGAGATCGGCGGCGGCGCGCCCATCGGCCTCCTCGGCGTCAACGCGCGCACCGCGGCCTACGACCTCGGCAACGCGCAACCGACGGTCCTCGCCGACGCGCGCTCGGCGTACGAGTGGCTGTCCGGCGCGTCGGGCGGCGCGCCCGGCGATCGTCGGTTCCTCGCGCTGCGCACCGAGCACCTCGCGGAGCTCAATCACCTCTGGCGTCAGAAGGCCGAGCCGCGCACCAACGTGCCCATCCTCGACGGCCGCGCCTCGCAGGTCCTGCTCGCGAGCAACCTGACGCCCAACGGCTACAACGAGAACCCGCTCAACCGCATGCTCCTCGACGGCGTGCCGACGGCGACCACGCGCTGCGAGGATCCGAGCGCCCCGATCTGCGTCCCCACACGCGCGCTCGACTGCGATCTCGACGGCAAGCTCGCCTGCGTCGGCTGGGACCTGATGGACTCGAGCGGCAAGCCGATCGCCGCGGTGACCTCCGGGCAGCGCGTGAAGCTCCGCCTCATCTACCGCGTGACCGGCCGCACCACCGGCGGTTGGCAGATCTTCATCCACGTCGAGCAGCCCGGCACCGCGACCGCGCGCAAGACGTGGGACCACGTGCCGCTCCAGGGCAAGTACCCGATGGACAACTGGCTGCCCGGCGACGTCATCGTCGACGACAGCGAGTTCAACCTCGAGCCGAACATGCCCTCGGGTCGCCCCATCTCGCTGCTCACCGGCTTCTTCTCGGGCAACACGCGCCTTCCGCTCGTGAAGGGCCCCGACGCGGGACCGGAGGCCGAGGGTCAGCGGCTCGTGCTCGGGCGCGTGCCGGTCCGCTGATCGCGTTCTGGTTGCACGCCCACCCTTTCGGGCCTAAGAGGGTGTTCCTCAGAAAATGCCCTGCTGCGGCCCTTCATCCGGGCGCATCTGCTGGCGCTTCCTCGGCGCGGAATCCTCGGCGTACCTCCAAGCAGATGTCCGATCGCGACAGCCACACGCCCATGACCTCGCGCCGCGCGGAAGAGCGCCATGAGGTGCGGTGGGCCGTCGACTGCGCGAGCGAGGACACCTTCCTCTACGCGTACATCACGAACGTCAGCTCGCTCGGCCTGTTCGTCTACACCGAGCGTCCGCTCGCCGTCGGCACGCGCGTGAAGCTCTCGTTCGCGCCGCTCGGCGCCCGCGCGTTCGAGCTCGTCGGCGAGGTCGCGTGGATCAACCCGCAGAAGCCCGGCGGGGAGAACCCGAACCCCGGCATGGGCATCCGCTTCCTCGACCTCTGCCTCGAAGATCGCGAGCGCCTCGTCGAAGCGATCCGCACCATCGCGTACGTGCGCGGCGAAGACCGGCCGCCGATCAACTGAGGCGCCGGGGGCGCTCGTGACCTGACTCCGACCCGAGGGCCATGGCCTCGACGGTCGAAGGTCGAAGCTCGAGCTGACACGACCGGAGGCCATCGCTTCGCGCGGTCTAGAGTCTAGAGTCTAGAGTCTGGAGTCCGGAGCTCGTGAACCGAAGCGATGGTGAGGTGCCGAACCGCGACGGCGGAGAACGGCGCGGCTTCCGCCAAGCGAGGCCGTCCGACAATCGCGAACGGCGACTTCGACGCTAGACTCTAGACTCTAGACTCTGGACTCTAGACCACGCCCGCAGGCGCCAAGGCCACGCGCGCGGACGAGAGCCGGCGTCCGCGCCCGCGAGCGATCACTTCGGCGGGTCGGGCAGCGGGAACCGGCGCGCGCGCACCCGATCGTCGTCGGCCGCCGGATCGCCGTCGGCGTCGTCGGACCACGCGATGACGCAGTACGGGGCCGCGCTGCCGATCGCGACCGCCGGTGAAGACCGCGGACGCGCGCCGACCCCGGCCTTGAACTCGCCCGTCGTCGCCGACGCGTGGCTCACCAGGAAGCCCTGCTCGTCGGCCTTCACGAAGCGCGCGCCGATGTTGCCGACCGTTCGCCACGCGACGAGATAGAAGCGGATGCCGCCGCGCGTCGTGCCGGCGGCGACCGCGGGCTGATCCTGATCGCCGTCCTTGGTGACGTCGTTGAGCACCTGCGCGATCTCGGCGCCGGCCGGCGCGCCCGTCTTGTCGAACTTCTGCACGCGGATGTCCGCGGCCACGTCGCCCGCGGCGTCGCGCCACGCCACGAGGAACTCCCCGGACGGGAACGCGGCGACCGCCGGCTGGTCCTGCTTGCCGGCGGTCTTCGCCTTGTTGACGACGTCTTCGGTGCCCTTCGGCGAGCCGTCGGCGCCGACGCGGCGGAACTTGATGTCGCCCGCGTCGCCCGCGGTGCTCGACCATGCGACGACGAAGTCGCCTCCGAGCCAGGCGGCCTGCGGGTGCGACGCGACGCCGCCGGTGCTGACCGTCTGCACGCCCCCGAGCGTCCCGTCGGCCTTTCGCAGCACGCTCTTCACCGCGCCGCCTTCGACGAAGACGATCAGCGCGTCGCCGCTCGACGCCGCCGCGGCGTGCGGCTCGCTCTGCGCGCCGCCGCCGGGCGAGACGGCTGCGTCGTCGGTGACGCCGTTGAAGCGCAGATCGTGGACGAACGCGTTGACCTTGTCGTCGCGCAGGAACACGTCGAGGAGCTTGTCGGCGGCGATCTGCACCATCGTCGGCGCGAGCTCCACGCCGCCTCGCCGAAGCGTGCCGCTGTTGTTGGGGACGGAGCCGGCCCCCGCCGGCAGCCTGACCTCGCCGCTGAGCACGGCCGGGCTCGTCTCGGTGACCAGATCGGCGCCCGTGCGACGCACGTTGATCTCGTTGGGACCGTCGTTGCCCCCGCTGTTGGTCGCGCCGTCGCTCCACACGCCGTAGAACTTGTCGCCGAACCACTGCACGCCGATGCCGGTCTTGCGGCCGGGCCGGCCGCGATAGAACCCGCGCGCCGCGTCGCCCTTCGACAGGACGACCTCGGTGGTCTGGCACTTGGTGCCGTCGCACGCCTCGTCGACCGTCTTGCCGTCGCCGGGATCGCACGTCTCGCCGTAGCCGACGGCGGGGCCTTCGCCGCACTTCACGCCCTCGATAAGCGGCTGGGCCTTCATTTCGAGCTGGAGCGGATCCTGATCGACCGCGCGCTCCACGCACCCGGTGAAGCCGCCCTTGGCGGCCGTGTAGCGCCCCTCGACGTAGAACGTGAGGACGCGCGCGGGATCGAGCAGGATGCGCCCGGTGCCGCACCACCCCTTGCCGGCGTTGCACTTCTCGAGCCCGAGCTCGAACACGCGCTCCGCGGAGTCGACCGGGACGGTGATCGTCGCGCCGCTGCAGGCGACACTCGTCGCGTCCTTGTCGTAGACGTAGAGCTTCACCTGATCGACGTCGATCAGCGCCTTCGGGATCGTCATCGCGAGCCCGATCGACGCGAGCTTCGGCGGCGCGTCGCTCGCGCACCCAATCGCGCCCGGCGCGCACGAGGTCAGGAGCAGCGCCCCGAGGGCGACGGACCGACGCAGCGTCGTCATCGCCCTACCTTGTATCACGTTCACCGGCTCAATAACTGTCGACGGCGCTCGGGGGCTTGGCGGCCTTGGCCTTGGCGGGCGGCGGCGCCGACAGCGCCGCAAGCTCCGCCTCCGCTTGCTTCTTCGTCGCCGGGTACGTCTTCGCCTTCTCGAAGAGCGTGCGCGCCGTGGCGACGTCGCCCATCGCCTTGGCGCACTGGCCGCCCTCGAGCGCGGCCCACGGCGCCTCGAGCGAGGTCGCGAACGATCCGATCACGCGCTGGAAGCGCGGCAGCGCCTGAACGCACGACCCGGCGGCGCGGTACGAGCGCGCGGCGTAGAGCAGGGAGCTCGAGGGCTTCACCCCCGCGGCGGCGGCGGCGTCGAAGCCCTTCGCGGCGGCAGGGTAGCGCGCCTCTTTGTAGGCGGTCATCGCCTCGTCGTAGGTGGACTGATTCGCGGGCGAGGCCGTGCCCGCGGGCGCGCTCGTCGGCGCGGGCGTCGGCCCCGCGGCGACCTTCTTGTCGCTCTTGGTGTTGGAGTCGCCGCCGGTGGCGCCGACGCCTGCGCCGAAGTCGCCGGGCGACGCGGGCGCGGCCGCGGCCGGCGGCGGAGGCGCGGCGGGCTTCGGCGGCGCACCACCGCCGCCCTTCTTGCCTTCGAGCAGCCCACCGGCGACGGTCTCGTCGACCTCGGCCTTCGGCGTCTGCGCGGGGGCCTGGTTCTCCTTCTCGGCTGCTTTCCCCAGCGCAGAGACGCCGTCGAGATCGTCTGCGGCCTTCGCCTTGGCCTTCGCGCCCTCGGCCGGATCGGTGTTCTTCTCGGTGTTCTTCTCGGTGTTCTTCACCGCGGGGAGATCCTCGGCGGGCGTCGCGGCGGGCGCCTTCGCGGGGTCCCTCGGCTTGTCTTCGGCCTTCTTCTCGCCGCCGATGACCGCCGGCGCGCCCGTCTGCTCGGCGGCCGGCGCCGCAGGCTCGAGCGTCGCGACGGGCGTGCCTTCCTCGGTGACCTTCGTCTGCCGCGACGGCAGCCCGCCGCCGCGCAGCAGGAGGACGGACGTGCCGACCATCACCACGAGGACCGCGGCCATCGCGACCTGCGGGCGCATGGCCCAGCGGCCCGCGGTGGAGATCGCGCGCGCGATGCGCCGTGGCATCGGCGCGGCGGGGCGCGCGGCGGACGCCGCGGCGAGCACCCGCGCCTCGAGGAGCGAGGAGGGATCCTCGAAGGGGAGCTCGTCGGCCGCGCGCATGCCCTGACGGAGACGTTCGACGAGCGCCGCGCAGCGAGCACAGCCGACGAGGTGCTCGTCGGCCTCGCGCCGCGCGCGCGCGTCGATCTCGCCGGCCCCCTCGGGGTCGACCAGATCGATCGCCAGCTCGTCCAACCTCTCGCAGTCCACGGTCACCTCGTCAGTCGGTCAGTCTTTCAGTCGTCAGTCATCAGTCGTCAGTCGTCAGTCGTCAGCCAGTTCGATGCTCACTTCAGGGCCTTGGCGTAGTCCTCGAACTCGGCGAGCGCGCCTTGCAGCCGCTCGAGCGCATAGCGCATCCGCGACTTCACGGTGTTCTCGCTCACCCCCACGATCTCGGCGATCTCCTTGAATGGCAGCTCGCCGACCTGACGCATGAGGAACACCTCGCGCTGATCCTCGGGGAGCGCCTCGACCGCAGCGGCGATGTGCCCCTGCAGCTGCCGACCGATCGCCGCCCGATCGGCCCCGGCACCCTGGGCCGCGACCCGCTCGCCGAGCGGCGTCCCCTCCCCCTCGCCGTCCGAGTGGCCACCGGCCGGTGCGTCGAGCGACGCGTGCCGTCGGTGCACCCGTTTGCGCAGGTGATCGATGCAGAGGTTGCGCGCGATGGTGTAGGCCCACGTCGTGAAACGCGACTCCTCCTTGAAGGTCTCGACGTTCTGCACGATGCGGACGAACACGTCCTGCACGATGTCCTCGGCCGTCGACGGGGTGCGGACCTGCCGCAGCGCGAAGTTGTAGAGCGCGCGCTGATGCCGTCGGACGAGGGCACGGAACGCCTCGACGTCGCCACGGCGGTAGCGCGCGAGGAGTGCCTCGTCCGAGGGCGCGTCGGTCATCGCGGCGGTCCCCAGGGTCTCCAGGGTCCCCAGGTAGCCCAGGTAGCCCAGGTAGCCCAGGTAGCCCAGGTACCCCAGGTAGCGAGCGGCGGGGCACCAGCGGCCGGCGCGCCCCGAGCGGGGGCGGTAGGGGCATCGGGAGCCGGAGCAGGATCCGGGTCCCCGGCCGCGTGCGAGAGCAGGTCATGGAGGATCGGACGCGCGACGGAAACGAAAGGTCTGTCCGTGCGGTCCGCGACCACCCGCTCGACGCTCGCCGCAACCGTCCTGCCGACCATCCTGGTGCGCCCTCGTCGTGCAATGAGAATCAGCCCACGCCGGCCGCGGAGGCCACAAACCGCCACAAAAGCCTGATAGGTCGCTGGGTTGCAAGCCGCGGTAGCGTTGACCCGCATGGAATGCCGAGCTATACCGCGGCCCTGTGACACGGGACAACCGCTGCGCCTTGCGGGGCGACAACCCGGCCCCCACTGAGCCCGCCGCGCTCGCCGCGGCCGGCGTACACTGCAGCACCGGGTCGCCTCCGGCGGCCTCGTCGTGGTCGTGTCCCGAATGAACGTACCTGCTTGCTCGTCGCTCTAGGCGTAGGCGCCGCCGCCGCCGGAAGGGGGCCATTTTCCATGTTCCGCAACGTGCCGTCCTCGATGTGGGTCCGAACGACGTCGCGACTGGCCGTCGGGGCGCTGGTGCTCTCGCCGCTCGTGGCGTCCGCGCAGGCGACGAAGGCCAAGCCGGCGGCGTCGGCCGCGACCGCCACCTCGGCAGCGCCGGCCCCGAGCGCTCCTGCGGCCAGCGCAGCGGCATCGGTCCCGGCAGCGAGCGCCGCGCCCGCAGGGACGCTCGCGACCGGCACCACCGGCACGATGGACCAGGCGACGTACTCGGTCCGCCTGCGCGACCTCGAGCAGCGGATCAACGAGCTGAAGGAGCAGATCCGGCGCAGCCACACGCGGCTCGCGCTGCTCTCGGAGTCGATCCTCAGCGGCATCACCGCCGCCGCGAAGGCCGAGGTCGTCTTCGAGAACGAGATGTCCTCCGCGTTCCGCCTCAAGCGCATCGTCGCGCTCTACGACGGCTCCCCGCTCGCCACGAAGACCGACGAGAAGGACAACATCGGGGACATGAAGGAGATCCCGCTTTACAACGAGCTGGTCCAGCCCGGTGATCACACCCTCCAGGTCCTCATCGAGTACCAGGGCAACGGCTACGGGATCTTCAGCTACCTCAAGGGCTACAAGTTCGAGGTGCGGTCGAGCCGGTCGTTCACCGCGATCGAGGGCAAGACCATCCAGCTCCGCGTCATCGGCTACGAGCAGGGCGGTCCCACCACGCCGATCGAAGAGAAGCCGGCCGTGCGCTTCACCGAGAAGTACAACGTCGGCGTCGGCGCCGCGGGGGCGAAGAAGCCGGAGACCAAGTGATGGCTCGCTCCGTCACCGAGCGCCCGGACCACCCGCGTCCAGGTGGGACGAGCCTGCCCGGGCGCGTGTCGCCGCGGGCTCCCGTCGCGCGGCTGTCACGGGGCGCGCGCCTCGCGCTGCTCGCGCTGTCGCTCGCCGCCGCGCCGGCGACGGTCCTCTTCGCGCCGCGCGCCGCGTTCGCGAAGCTCGGCCCCGACGAGGCCATCGGCGTCGCCACCAACGAGATCAACAAGGTCGAGGCGGAGATCCCCGCGGCGATCACCGTCAAATCGCAGGGCATCGTCTTCCGCAGCGCCGAGCAGATGATCGCCGACGGCGACCTCCTCTTCCGGCTGCGCGACTACCCGCGCGCCATCCTGGTCTTCTCGCAGATCCAGGAGAAGTACCCCGACAACAAGCCGGCCTACGCCGAGGCGGTCTACCGCAGCGGCGAGGCGCTCTACGCCTCGCGCGACTTCCTCTCGGCGCGCACCAAGTTCCGGGTGGTCGCCGATCGCGGCAAGGAGCCGGAGTTCCGCCCGTACGCGTCCAAGGCCATCGCGCGACTCGTCGACATCGCCATGCGCGTCGACGACCCGAAAGATCCGAAGACCGCCGACGAGGTCCTCTCGCGGATCAACGCCCTGCCGCCGGGCGACGTCGACTCGACGATCCTCTACGCCAAGGGCAAGGCGCTCTACTTCAAGAAGGACTACGACGCGGCCAAGGCCACGCTGACCTCGGTCGGGGCCGACGGCGGCTTCCAGCACCAGGCGCGGTTCATCCTCGGCGTCATCGCGCTCAAGCAGTCGCAGGGCGGAAAGTACAAGGGCGCGGTCGACGCGTTCTCGCGCGTCACCGAGCTGCCGGGCGACACCGACGAGCACAAGGAGGTCGTCGAGCTCGCGTGGATCGCCATCGGCCGTCTCCTCTACGAGATGGACGAGCTCGATCAGGCGGTGCTCGCCTACGGCCACGTCGACAAGTCCTCCAAGCACTTCGACACGCGCCTGTACGAGGAGGCGTGGGTCTACGTCCGCCAGGAGAACATGGAGAAGGCGCGCCGCGCGCTCGATCTCCTCTCGCTCACCAGCCCCGACGGCCCCTACGCCATCGAGGGCGAGCTGCTCAAGGCCGACATCCTCCTGCGGAAGGCCGAGTTCAAGAAGGCGCTCGAGACCTACGAGAAGGTGCGCGACGACCTCGACCCGATGCGCAAGCGCCTCGAGGACTACCTCGGGAGCGGAAAGACCGCGGCCGAGTACTACGACAAGCTCACCGGCACGAGCTTCGAGGCGCTCGACGGCCCCGACGCGCTCCCGCCCATCGTGGTGAAGTGGGCCAAGGAGCAGCAGGACGGCGCCCTCGCCTTCGGCGTCGTCGAGAGCGTGCAGCAGACCAAGGAGCTCCTCGCGCAGGCGCAGGAGATGCTCGACAAGCTGCAGGCGGTCGTGAAGGGCCCGAACAAGCTCAAGGCCGCGCCCGAGCTCAAGGCCACGTTCGAGAAGATGTTCGCCCTCGTCAACCGCGTCACCAGGGCGCGCGTGATGATCGGCGAGGCGCTCGACTCGGTAGAGCCGGCCGACGTCGGGGGCGATCTCTACGCGGTCCGCGAGCAGCGGCGCCGCCTGCAGAAGATCGTCGCCGCGCTGCCGACCGACGAGGCGGGCTTCGCCAAGCGCGAGGAGGAGGCGATCGCCCAGTGGCGCGCGGTCTCCCAGGATCTCCAGCGCGCCGAGGTGATGCTGCAGACGACGCAGGCCCAGGTCGACGCGCTCCGGCGGTACCTGAAGACCAAGGTCACCGACAAGGGCACCCCGATCCCGGCCGCGACGCTCGAGGACTACCGCAAGAAGCTCGACGAAGAAGAGGCCGAGCTCAAGAAGCTCCGCGAGGAGATCGCCGTCCTGCGCAAGCAGGTCGACATCGGCAAGGCGCAGATCGGGCTCGGCGACGCCCGCTACCTCGCCGACGTCGAGGCCCGCGAGCAGTACCGCGATCTCCTCGAGAAGGAGGTCGCGCTCGTCGGCGCGCAGCTCGGCGGAGACGCCAAGGCGTTCGCGAGCAAGGCCGGCCCGGTGCTGGCCCGCGCGCGCGCCGTCGAAGACAAGGCGATGGCGCAGCTCAAGAGCCTCGACGGCCAGGTCGACAAGCAGCTCGCCGGCGTCAAGGCCACGCTCGACGCCGAGCAGGCCGCGCTCGCCGCCTACAAAGACCAGCTCGCCAAGTTCGACGACGAGGCGCGCGAGGTCGTCGGCGAGGTCGCGAAGCGGAACTTCGGCCTCGTGAAGGACAAGCTCACCACGCTGGTCATGCGCGCCGAGCGCGGGATCATCGACCAGGCGTGGAACGAGCGCGAGGTGCGCAAGCTCATCCTCCGCGACCGACAGGTCGAGCTCAAAGACGCCGAGCGCCTGCTCGACGACGAGCTCAAGCAGATCACGAACGACGGGGCGGGGTTCGAGTGACCATGAAGCGCGCGTTTCGCATACCGGTTCGCATGATGGACCAGGAGCTGCTGCGCACCGCCGCGCGCGGCGCGTCCGCGGTCGCGATCGTCGCGGCCGGTTTCTTCGTGACGGGCGTCGCCTCGTCGCAGCCGAAGGGCGCCCCCAAAGAAGGAGCGACGAAGGCCTCGGCGAGCGCGCCGTCGGTCGCCGCGACGCCGCTCGCCGCGCCGACGGGCGCGGTGTCCGTCCTCCGCGCCAAGGGGCCGGGCCTGCCGATCGTGCACGCCGTGCCGCCGTACAAGCTGTGGCCCGATCCGGTGCTCGGCGCCGCCCCGGTGGCCAGCGCTTCGGCCACCGTGAGCCCCGGCGCGCTAGGCAGCCTGCCGCCGGTCACGCCCGGGCAGGAGGCGAACCTCCAGCAGCTGCAGGTCGAGGCCGACGCCTACAAGAAGGGCGCGGCGGGCTACGCGAAGACGGTCGGTCAGATCATCCGGCAACGCTACGAGCAGAAGCGCAAGGCGCGGCTCTCGGTGATGCAGGAGAACATCGACAAGGACGCCGCCGAGCTCAAACGCGCCCGCATCGACACGATCGAGCGCCTCAAGGCGTTCCTCGCGAAGTACCCCGACGTCAAGGAGCACTCCCCCGAGGCGATGTTCCGCCTCGCCGCGCTCTACGAGGAGCAGGCGGTCGAGACCGACCTCGACCCCGGCGATCCGCAGTACACCCAGAAGCTCCGCGCCGCGTACGCGCCGGCCGAGACCCTCTACCGCGACGTCATCCTCCGCTTCCCCGACTACTCGCAGCGGGCGGCGGTGCAGTTCTTCCTCGGCGCGCTGCTCGCCGACACCGGTCGCGGCCCCGAGTCGCAGTGGGTGTGGCGCGCGCTCGTCTGCTCCAACCGCTACGAGTACCCGCTGCCGCCGCCGAAGGACGACGCCGAGGCCAAGGCGCGCGAGAAGTGGAAGGACGGCATCCCGCCGATCACCCAGGACCACGACGATCCGTACTGGGAGAAGTGGCGCTCCGACCACTACACGGCCCCCGATCCGAAGAAGAAGAAGGCGCCGGCCGCCGCGCCGAAGGGTGGCAAGGCCCCCGCGCCGGTCGCCACCGACAACGAGGACTTCTACAAAGAGGTCTACCCCGACGACTGCGTCGCCCTGCCCGCGCCCAACCCGCCGGGCGAGAGCGAGCCGCGGTTCCTCGCCCAGGCCTGGTGGCGCATCGGCGAGTACCACTACTCCCGCGGCGACGAGATCGCCGAGGAGGAGGGCTACTTCGGGGCGAGCCCGTTCCGGTTCAACCGCGCGCACAGCGCGTATCAGCACGCGGTCAAGACGACCAACGAGACCGTCAAGGTCTTCACGCTCTACAAGATCGCCTGGACCTACTTCAAGCAGCAGCGCTACAGCGCCTCGCGCCAGCAGTTCCTCAAGCTCCTCGACTACTTCGACGAGAAGGAGAAGAAGGGCGGCTCGTCGGGCGATCAGCAGATGCGCCAAGACGCGTACGACTACATCGCGTCGGCGCTGACCTACATCGACATGGAGGGGCCCGGCCCCGACGACCCGTACATCGAGCGCGAGGACATCTTCGGCCTCTACAGCGGCAAGGTGCTCGAGCAGAAGCTCGAGGTCGCCATCGACCGCGTGCAGGATCCGAAGCTCGTCCCGCAAGACAAGCCGTGGACGCCGAAGATCTACAAGGCCCTCGCCGCGGAGTTCGAGAGCGACGAGGTCCAGCTCGACGCCATCAAGACCTACGAGCTGATCATCAAGAAGTGGCCCTGCGATCCCGAGGCGCCGCAGTACCAGAACAAGGTCGCGCAGCTCTACGAGATGCTCGCCCTCAAGGCCGAATCGCCGGCCGAGAAGGACGAGTACGCGCAGAAGGCGCTCGACGCGCGCACCAAGCTCCTCGACTACGTCGGCAAGGACTCCAAGTGGGTCGAGTGCAACAAGTCGAACCCCGACGCCATCCGCGCAGCCGAGGCGCTGATGACCGAGGGCGTGAAGAACGCCGCCGGTAACCACACCAACCGCGCGCGCGTGTACTTCTCGAAGGCGAAGAACTACCCCGAGGGCAGCAAGGAGTACCTCGACAACCTGCAGAAGTCGCGCGAGGAGTACACCCTCGCGCTCAAGGGTTGGCAGGCATACCTCGCGCAGGACCCAGACGCGGCCGACGCCTACGAGTCCAAGTACTGGATCGCCGACTCGCTGCACAAGATCGTCGTGGTCACCCACGCGATGGGCGAGAAGCTCGATCCGAAGAAGGTCAAGGCCGCGCGCGACGCCGCCGTCGAGGTGCGCGACTCCAACCTCGACGACAAGTACCTGAAGTACGCCGCGTACTTCGCCGTCGACGTCTACGATCGCCTCGCCGAGGAGGGCCTCGAGGCCTACAAGAAGTCGGGCTGCACCTCGGGCATCGGCTACGAGGTCCTCGACGATCCGACGCAGGAGCCGGGCGACGCGTGCGTGGCCGACTCGGTGAAGGAGACGCGCGAGGACAAGCGGATCTGGATCCGCCCGATCCCCGAGCCGATCCTCCAGACGCTCAAGGAGCGCGAGGACTACGTGGTCAAGGTGCCGAGGGCCCTCGACCCCGAGAACAACTCGCTCCGCTACCGCTACCAGGTCGCCAACACGCTCTACAACTACGGGCGCTGGTCCGAGGCGACGCCGCGCTTCGAGCAGATCTGGCGCGAGAACTGCGGCAAGAACGACTACGGCTTCGACGCCTGGTACCGCCTGGTGGTCATGTCGAACCTCCAGCTGGACACCGAGCGCTCGCTCTACCTGGTCACCGAGACCAAGGGCGCAAAGTCCTGCGCGATGAACGAGGAGCAGAAGTTCAAGCAGGACAACTTCGGCAAAGTCACCGAGATCACCGCGCTCTACGAGCAGGCGGACAAAGCGTTCAAGGAAGCCGAAAAGGAGACCGATCCGAAGCTCCGCGCGCAGAAGTTCCGCGAGGCAGCCGCGAAGTACGAAGCGGCGCTGAAGGTCGCCCCGTCGCGTCCCGAGGCGCCGCGCGGCGCGATGAACTCCGCGTACTGCTACAAGCAGGTCAACGAGTACAAGCGCGCGGCGGAGGTCTACCGCTTCTTCCTCGACAAGTACGGCAAGGAAGAGGACCTCATCGCCTATCGCGACGGCGACGCGAAGAAGGGCATCAAGAAGAACCCCGAGGAGTTCAAGACCCGCCTCGACTACACCAAGCAGGCGCTCGGGCAGCTCGGCAACACCTACCTGCAGGCGTTCGACTACCAGTCCGCCGCCAAGCACTACGACGAGGTCGCCGGGCGCACGCTCCTCGACACCGGCGAGCGCCGCAACGCCGCCTTCAACGCCATCGTGCTGCAGGCGAACCTCGGCAACCGCGAGAAGATGCTCGCCGCGCGGCAGCGCTTCCTGCAGTTCAACCCGACCGCATCCGAGCGGGCGGAGATGGACTTCATCGTCGCCGAGTTCGAGTACAAGCAGTACAAGATCGACCCGAAGAACGCCGCGCAGCGCGGCAAGGCGATCGCCGCGCTCGACTCGTACTACAACCAGTACAAGGCCCAGACGCCCGCCGCGCGATACATCGTCGACGTCGCCTGGGACATGGCGACCATCCGCAAAGAGAACGGCGACGGGTCGTTCCGCGACTGGTACAAGAAGACCAGCGCCGCGTTCCTCACGTTCGCCCAGGGAAACAAGGACGCGAAGTCGAGCAAGCAGTCGGACTACGGCGCCGAGGCGGCCTACTTCTTCATCAACGAGAAGATCGAGAAGGAGTGGGACGCGATCCCCGGCCAGCCCCCGAAGGTCAAGTACGAGGGCACGGCGTCGGAGGTCATGAAGAAGCTCGAGGCCGACGACAAGAAGCGTCGCGCGTACATCGACGACCTCGAGGACATCGTGAAGGTGTACCTCTCGCCGAAGATGACGCCGGTCGTCTACGCGCGCGAGGGCTCGGTCAACGACACCATGCGCTCGGCGCTCGCCCGCTCGAAGGTCGAGGTGCTCGATCCCAAGGTCAAGAAGCAGATCGACGACATCGAGAAGAAGGCGCAGATCACCCTCGAGGATCCGAACGCCAGCCCCGAGGCGCAGGCCAAGGCGCAGGCGCTGCTCGAGAAGGCCGACCAGATCCGCCAGAACGTCAACGCGGAGTGGAAGAAGAAGAAGCAGCAGTACTTCGACGTCCTCGAGCCCGAGATGATCGACCGCTACGCGCGCGCCTACCTGCGCGGCAAGCAGTTCAACGTCAAGGACGCGTGGGTCACCAAGGCGGTGCAGCGCCTCGCGTACTACACCGACCAGCTCGAGAACGTGAAGATGCGCCAGTACCTGATGCAGGTCGAGAAGGATTTCCCGACCTTCAAGTACCGCGACGACATGTTCAAGCAGGCGCGTCCGGGTGCGATCAGCGCGCCGACAGCCACCGTCAACATGCCGATCGGCGCGGGCGTCTCCGCCGGCGCCACCAAGGTGGAGTGACCATGCGCGCCCGCGCCCTCGCCTTCCCGTTCGCCGTGCTCTTGTCGGTGCCGCTCGCCCTCGGCGCGTGCGGCGAGCGCAAGCCGGCGACCACCGCCAAGCCCGCCGCCTCCGCCAAGGCGACCGACGAAGGCACCGCCGAGACCAAGCCGACGACCGACACGGTGACCGCCGAGGCGCCTCCGCCGCCGCCGGCGCCGGGCACGTCGTCGAAGCTCCTCGGCGACGCGCGCGCCGCCTACGATCAGGGCGTCACCAAGTACAACGCCGGCGATCTCGCGGGCGCCGCGCAGTCGTTCCAGCAGGCGATCGGCGCCGAACCCAAGGCCTACGAGGCGCACTACGCCCTCGGCGTCACCTACGAGCGCATGGGCAAGACGGGCGACGCGCTCGAGTCGTACCGCAACGCCTACAAGCTCAACCCCAACTTCGACGCGGCGATCGCCGCCTACGGGTTCCTCCTCTACCGCAACGGCTCGCACACCGAGGCCGAGAAGTTCCTCGAGGATCAGAGCGCGAAGAACCCGAAGGCGCTCGGCGTCATGACCGCGCTCGCCGAGATCAAGTCGCTGAACGGCGACAGCAACGCCGCGCAGACGCTCGCCGGCAACGTGCTGGTCATCGAGGCGAAGTACGAGCCGGCGATGGTCCTCATCGCGCGCGATCACTACCGCCGCGGGCGCGACGATCTCGCGACCTACGTGCTCTCGGCCATCCTCGACGGCCAGCGCACGCAGGAAGAGAAAGAGAAGGACCTCCCCGCGAAGGCGTCGCCGCCACGCGCGCCGAACAACGCCGAGGCCCACCTCCTTCGCGCGATCATCCTCGCGAAGACCGACCGCCGCGCGGCGGCCAGGTGGTTCGAGAGCGCGGCGAAGATCCGCCCCGATCTCTTCGACGCGCAGCTGCAGCTCGGGCTCATCCGCCTCGAGGCGAACGACGCCGAGGGCGCGCTCGAGCCGCTGCGCCGCGCGGTGATGTACAACGCGAGCAGCGTCGACGCCCACCTCGCGCTCGGCGACGCCTACCGCCTGTACGGCGGCAAGGCGCCCGAGGCGAAGAAGGAGTACCTCTGGGTCGTCACCGCGGCGGGCGCGCCGGCGAAGCTCAAGGCGCTCGCGCAGTACAACCTGGGGTTGCTCTACTTCCTGACGCCGGGCATCGACGGCATGTCCGACGTGCAGCGCTACGACAAGTCGGTCGAGTACTGGAACCAGTACAAGGTCGCCAAGGGCACCGCGACGGCCGATTGGCCCACCGACGCCGACGACCTCATCGAGCAGGCGCGCCGCGCCCGCAACGCCGCTGCCGCCGCCGGTGGCGGCGCCGGCGGCACCACGCCGAAGCCCGCGGCTTCA
>JACPFM010000138.1 GCA_016182965.1 Deltaproteobacteria bacterium
CGCGAGCCCATCCCGCTGACCGCTGCCGCCGCCGCTCACGCTTCCGCTCCCGCGCCCGCTACCGCTGCCGCTGCCGCGTACCGCGGCCCATCGCTCGAAGTATGCGGACACTTCCGGCCGGCGGTACTAGTACGCCGCGCCGGAACTTCGTTCCGGGTTCGGCTCCGCCGAACGCTCGGCTGCGCCGAGCCGCGGGTACTTGGACACTCACAAGGGGGCGCCGCGCGCCCCCTCGCTCCACGCCCCGCCCGTCGCTTCACCCCCTGCGATAAGTCGCTCCGCGACTTCGCTAGTACGGCGCCCCAACGTTCGGGAAGGATCCAGGTGCGAACTTCCAGTGCGCCGTACTAGCGAGCGCGCTGGCGTCGGTCGTCGGCACGATGCAGGATCGGGGGCATGCGCGTCCTGGTGCTCGCCGTGCTGCTCGTGGGTTGTGGCGCGCGCATCGCGCCCGACGGCGGCGATCGCGCGGAGTCCGCCAAGGGACCGACGGCCGACACCGGTTCGGCGGGTTGGGCTTCGCCGGCAGCGGACGCAGCGGGCTCCATCGACGCGACGGAGCCGCCGCCTGCGGACGCGTCCGATCCCGTCGATCCGCCGCCGCCCCCGCCGGTCGGCTCGATCGACTGCTTCACCGACGACGTCGGCCCGTCGTCGCCCGACAAGCTCGTCGAGCTGTTCTGGGAGCAGGTCACCGGCACCTGTCCGTCGAGCGACTGCAGCGATTTCGTGACCTTCACCGCGAGCTGCGCGATTCACCTCCAGGTGCGCGGCGTCGGCTACGACTCCAAGCTGTCGCCGGGCGACTGCACGCTGTTCAAGAAGTGGCTCACCAGCGAGCTGCTGCTCACCAAGCTGCGCGACACGGTGACCTGCTACGGAAAGGACGCGCCCGGACCGTTCGAGTCGACGTCGATCGAGCTGACCGACGGCTTCGCGCGCAAGAAGACCTTCACCTGCCCGGTCGAGCCGTTCGTCAGCCACCGCGCGTGCATCGCGAAGGTGCGGGCGAAGTACTTCCCCGGGAAGTGAGCGGCACGAGCCTCGGCGCTGCGGCAGCCGGTCGGGCTAGAGAGGTCCTTGTGCGGCAGCCCGCCGAGGTTCAGGCTTCCAAGATCGGCAGCGGCCTTCTCTCATGCGCCCCTCCTTCCTCATACTGGTGCTCCTCGGGTGGTGCGTTGGACCGGCGTGTTTCAGCGAGGCCGACCGCGAAGACTGTCCGCCCCCTGCCACCCCCGCGCTGATGCGGGGGCGCTATCGCGCCGAGCGGGTCGCCGATCTGTCCGTCGCCATCGCTCCCTCGTATGCGAACAAGGGGCTCGTCGTGCTCGACGTGAATTCGGAGCGGAAGACGGTCACCGTGCACCAGCCTGTGGCCAGCGGGACGATGACGGAGGAGTGGTCCATCGTCGACGTATCTCCGGTCCGGGGAGCGCGTCTCCATGACGGTACCGTCGGCGCGCCCGCGTCGATCGGCGCGGCGACTTCGTGCGCGATCTACGGGGAGAAGGCGGAGCTGTCGCTGACGAGCGTCACCATCGGCGGCGCGACTCTCGATGCCTCCGCATACGGAGATCGCCGAGCGGTATTGATCCGCAGGTCCGCGGGGATGATCGAGCTCGGGCACACGGTCGAAGGCTCGCGCACGCTCTCGCAGGATCGTTGTTCGCCCGGCGTTCCAGCAGCCGGAGGCGCTTGTACGGTGCCGGAGCTCGTTTGTTGGTATCCCGAAGTACCTGGATGCACGTGGACCTGCCGGGCGGGCCGCTGGTTGGAGCGGTATTGTCGGGACGCCGCGCCGTGACGCGACAGCCGTCGCGTGCGTGCTCGAGAGCGGTCTCGTAGAACCTGCGCGCGTCTCCTGCGCGCGACGTGTCGTCAGGACTTCGCGGCGATCTCCAGGATCATCATCTCGGCGGCGAACCGCGCCCGCTCCGCGGCGCGCCGTGCCTGTCTCTCCGCCGCGTTCGGGCTCTTGTCGTCGACGTGGTTTCCGTCGAGCTCGTGCAGGTAGAGCGAGGGCAGCAGCGCGAGGAAGATCTGCTCCTTCGTGATGTCCATCGACGCACCTCCGCCTCCAAGGCTACGCCAGCGCCGCGCGCGACCGCTCGGGTGAACGAGACCGGCATGTTCGCGCGCGACACTGTTGGTCGCAGGCCAGTCGAATCAGCGGACGACTCGGCCGTCACGGTCGAGGCGATACCCGCGCGGGAGCCTCTCCGCGAGCAGCGCGCGGTCGGCGGCCGGGACGACCCATCCGCGCATCGCGAGGCCTTCGGCGATGCGGTCCTGCGTGCGGACGGCCTCCTCGCGCACGAGCGCGCGGGCCAACGGACCGGCGGCCTCCGGCGCGTCCTGCGCGAGCAAAGTGATGACCGCGTGGAACCGCGCGGGCTCGTGGAAGTCTTCGAGGAAGCGCTCGACGGCGGGGCGGACGCGCGCGTCCTTCACCCGCTCGAGGGCGCCGATGAGCTGGACCTTCGGATCCGGGTTGCGGTGGTACTCGGTGTCCCACGCCTCGAGCAGCTCGATGATCTCGTCGACGAGCTCCGGATCGTCGAGGAGCTCGCGCATCATGCGCAGCGGCCAGGTGACGCTCTCGGCGTTCGCGCAGAAGTCACGGATGGCGGGCAGCGCGTCGTGGCCGGCGGCGATGATGCCGCGGAACGCGGTGTCGCGCTCGTCTTGATCGGTGATCGAGGGATCGATGGAGAACGTGTACCTCTTGAGGAGGACGGCAGCGGCCTCGGCCGAGCCGATCTTCGCGAGCGCGTCGATGGCCGCCTGGCGATCGTGGGGCTGAGCCTTCTTCGAGATTTCGGGGGCGTAGCGCCTGACGGCGCTGCCGGTCGAGCGCGCGCGCTTGTTGACTCCGGCCTGGACCGCGGTGCTCTTGGCGGTGAAGAAATCAAACCAACTCATGGATCTACTCCGGTGCTCGAGCACTGGGCGGGCCCGTCTCGAGGCGACTGCCGACTCATTGGTGAGCGAGATCGCCGGGCTCCCGACGACGGACACCAGAACGGGCCGTCACCAGAGGGCGATCCTCCTTCGGACCGCTTCGCGCAGTCCGGCGCCGAGCACCTCGCGCGCGTGCGACGAGCTTCGCTCGGCACGAACCGCAAGCACCTCGGAGGGAGCTAGGACAGGTCGCTCGGTGGCGGTCCGCGTGCGAGGCGCGCGACGGCGCGGCCTTCGACCGGCAGCTCGGTCGACGCCGGCGCCCAGTCGATGACGCGGGCGAGCGCGGCGGGCCCGAGCTCCCACGACACTGCGGGCGGCAAGAGCGCCGGAGCGATGCCGTCGACGTCGGACCCGGCCCAGGCGGCGTCGGTCGCCCGTTCGAGCCCGCGGTGGACCGCGGCGACGGCGCGCCATTCGGCCGAGGAGGCCGCGATCGCCGCCGTCGCGCTCGCCGCGACCGCCCGCGACGCGAGGCCTTGGCCGCCGAGCGACAGCACCGCGACCGCGAGGGCGAGCACGCGGCACGCCGCGGCCCAGCGCGCAACGCGGGGAAGGTGGCTGCTGGGGGGCGACGCGAACACGGCCACACGGATGGGTAAGGCGCCGATCGGGTTTGCGCAAGCGAGCGGTACCGGGCGGCCCCCGCGCTCAGGCGCTCACGGGCTCCGGGGCTCGCGGCCTTCGACCACCCCCCTCGCGGCGGCGCTCCTCACCGTCGGCTGCGCGCGACTGGCTGCGCCTTACCCGGCGCCACCGCTGCCTCCCCGATCCCAACGCCCTGTCACTCCTCGGGTAGCGCGAAGTTCCAGCGGACGGCGTGCGCTCCGCCCTTGAACGGCGGCACCGAGACCTTCCCGAAGCGCTCGACGAGGCACTTCGTCGTCGCCTCGTCGAACGTCCCCTCGATCACGTTGACCGTCGAGGTCTTGCCGCTGGGTTCGATGGTCAACTGAATGCGTCCGCGACCGCCGACGCCGCAGTCGGTGTAGGTCACGGACTTCAGTGAGCTGCGGGCGACCTCGGCGTCGAAGCCGCCCGCGTCGGCGCCGTCCGCGGGCTTCACCACGACCGGCGCGTCGTCCTCGGCCACGCACTGGCCGCGAACCCCCTTCGCGCAGATGATCGTCGCCGTGCGGCCGCACCCATTCGCGTTGAAGACCTCGTCGCTGACCTGCTGGATCGCGATCTCTCTGCCCGGACACTTGAAGTGCGCGACCGCGAACCTCCGGGCCTTCCCGATCCCGCGCGACTCGGGCCCGATGCTCCCGTCGGAGCGGACGGTCGGCGTCGACAGCTCGCGGCGATACATGGGTGTGCACGCGATGGCGAGCGCGAGGACCGCAAGCAGGTTTGGCGTTCCGAGGCGGCGCATGACGACGAATCTGAGAATACAGCGACTGGGCGCGGACGGGGGACGCCGGCGTCTACGGTGGCTGCATCGCAAACACCCCGTCCGACCGACACCACACGAGCCCATGACGCGTCACGTACGCGGCGCTCACCGAGCTCTTCGTGATGGCGGCTATGGCGGTTGCGCCTCGATCATGAGATCGCGGTGCGCGGAGACCCCCTCGACGCGCACGTCCAGCGTCGAGGGGCCCGGGCTTGCCGCGAGGAGGATGAAGAGCTCCGGGGCGGCGCCCTTGATCACGCGCAGACGCTCGGGCGGACCGGCGGTGATCTCGATCGGTCGGGACACCCTGCGGGAGTCGTGGAAGGTCGTCTCCTCGGTGTACGCGGCGACAGCGATCTCCATCGCGGTGCCCTCGAGCATGCGCCCGTTCTCGAGGGTTCCGCCGGGCGCGGCGTGGCTCGTCGAGACCGTGATGCGATGAACAGCGTCGGGCGCCGAACAGCCGGCCAGGGCAACCACCAGGCAGAGCGCGCGGCGCATCGGCTCAATCCCCCTCGTCGGCGGCCACGTCCTCGGTCACGTCGAGGAGCGCTTCGGCCGCCGCGTCGATCGCGCCTTCCGCCGCACCGTCGCCGACGCCATCGCCGTCGGCGCCGTCGCCGAGCCCCCCATCGGTGTCGCCGCCGCTGTCGAGCCCGGCGTCCGGCCAGCGCGAGGCCCGAACCTCGAGCGGGATCGACAGCGAGAGCCCGAGCGCTCGGACGACCACCTTGCCCGAACCCTCCTGCAGACCGTCGACGGAGATAACGCCTCGGTCGAGCGACCAGGTCGCGAGCTCGGCAGGCTCGATGTCGACCTGCGGAGCGAACGAGCCACCCAGGTAATCGTCGAGCACGACGCGGAAGCTCGAGCGATCGTCCCACGAGTAGGAGTCGGAAGAGAGATACGCGATGATCTCGCTGCGCGACGCGGTGAGCGCAGTCGCCTTGCGGAACTTGATGTGGATGTAGTCGACGATCTCGTCACCGTTCATTAGATAGAACGCGAACGTGCCCGGCTTGCTCGCGCGGAACGTCCCGCTGCTGCCCGAGACGGCCGGCGCCGCCGTCATCACCTGCCCGCTCTGCGCGCGCAGACCGAAGCTCGCGCCCACGGCGATCGCGCCCGGGAAGGTGCCGCCGCCGAAGTCGTCGCACGCGGAGTCGGTAGCGTTGGTGCACACGTACTCGAACGTGCCCCGCCCGAGCTCCCCCTCTCGCGTCGGCGGCACGATGCCGCAAGCATGCAGCACCACTGCCGCGAGAGCGATCGGCGCCGTGCGCGACCAGCGCATGCCGGAAGTGTAGCGGCGTGCGGCTGCCGCGCCAGGCACTCGGACCTTCGTCTGGAGGTGGGCTCCTTCTGATCGCGCAGCGACGAATAGCGTCGCTGGTGGGCACCCGGCGCCCCGGCAGCGTCCGACGGGGCGCCCGGCTACGAGCGCGGTTCCAGCGTCGCAGGTGCCACGCGAGGCGGCGGGTCCGACGTCATCTCCGAGCTAGCAACGAACGCCCCAGTCATGCGGATCCGACCCACCGTCTGTACTGGGACGACGAGTGAGCTCCCCTCGACGGCGGTGGCGTATCCGACGAGGCCGCAGACGAGCCCTCTCGCGGTAGGCCGCGCCCCCCTCTCGCCTCGAAGGAACCGAGAGGTAGACTCGATCGCGTGCGGATCGCGGTCCTGATGGTCGCCGTGGCGCTCGGGTGTGCGCCCGCGGTGCCGCGCGTGCATCGCGTGCCCCGGCGACCGACCGCGGCCCCGCCGACGACGTCGGCCACGACGGCGACCACCGGCGAGGTGGCGGCCGCGAAACCGGAGCCCGAGCCACCGGCGCCCGAATCGTCGTTGGTCGCCACTCCGTCGATCGAAGGTGCGACCAAGGCCGTCGGAGGCGCCTACCAACCGATAAAGACCGTGGTGCCGCTCACCGGACCGCAGGACGCGGCGCTCGACGCTCGGTGGGGCCCGCCGTGGTACCTGCACCTTCCCAAGCCGACATTCGCGAAGACCGAGGTCGACGCGTGGGCTGCGTCGGTGGCGCGCGCGGCGGAGGTCCAGGTCGACGCGGACGCCACCAGAATCGCGCACGGCCACGAGCTTCCGCTCCTCCGCGCCACGTGGCTTGCCGCGCTCGTCGGCAGCGAGAACCTCGCGAGCGAGGCCGAGGCGTTCGGCCCTCTGCTCGCCGCGTGCCGCGCGGCCGCCGAGGAGCTCGAGCGCGAGGCCAGCAAGACCCGCGCTCGGTTCGGCGCGGCGATGCCCGCTTGGTTTCCGAGGTTCATCGCGGACGCGGCAGACGTAACTGCGACGCGCGTGGTCGCCGGGACGGATGTTCAGCCATCGTGGGTTCGCAACGTCGTCGTCGATGCCGTCGCGGCGGACGCCCGCGAGCTCGTCGCGTCGGCACGCGATCGCGCACTCGATGCGGCGATCCCGGTCGCATTGGCGCACGGTCGAGCGTCGATCATGGGCTTCGCGCGACGACCGAAGAAGCCCTGACGCGGCGCGGAGTCAGCAGCCTTCTCGGCTTCCTCGGCTTCTTTGCCCCCCCCCCTGCGTCCGGGGAGTTGTCGCCTCTCCCGATCGCATGAGGGCCCCAGCGGTCAGCTGTCACACGCGATCGGTTTGCACTCGAGCCGACCGCTCGGTCCGCACTTGCACGCGCGCGTGCACGCGACGATGCACGCGCCGTCACGCTCGAAGACCGAGCCGCAGGCCTTGCCGTGTACGCAATCGGCGATCGGGAACGCGCAGCTCTTCCCGTACGTGTAGAAGTGCGCAGGCTCGCCGGAGCCGTCGCGCTGCGTGCATTTGACCTCGGTCGCGCACGTGTCGCCCGGCAGGAAGTAGTGGCAGTAGAAGTGGTCGTCGGGAATGCCCGAGCTCGCGATGCACGACTGCCCCGAGGTCGGCAGCAGGATCGGACAGCCGGCCGTCGCCGACGGCGCGGCATCGTCGGCGCTCGTGGCGCCCCCGGTGCCGCCCCGCGCGCCCGCGCTCGAGTTGGACGGATCCTCGGAGATGCGACCGCCGCAGCCCGCCAAGCCCAGGATGATCGCCAGACACCAAGGCTTCATGGCTCCTGCGGCGTAGCAATTCCCCGGCCACGAGGTAACACGCCGAACTTCGCGAGCATTGGCGCGGGCTTGGGCCAACGTGAGCCGCCGTGATCACGCTCCCGCGCTGCGCGCGTCATGGGCCAACCGATGAGCGACACGGGGTGACGCGATTCCGGGCCGGACCTGCCGCGCGACGACGCGCCGCTGCGCGATCGACATCCACGCGACGACGACGGCCGGGCAGTCCAGCGGCACGATCGACTGCCCGGCGCTCTCGGTCGAAGGGCGTGCTGGCGAGTGCTCGCTGCTCGGGGGGACGCGAGCTTCCGCTCTTCTGCTTTGCCGGCGGCGGGCGATGTGACTCTGCCTGCGATCCGCCGGGCGGCGAGGCGGACGACGGAGGCAACCTGTCTGGTGCGCGGCAGCCTGTCGCACGATACGCCGAAGGATAGGGCGAAAGCCCAGACTGCGCGGTGGAACGGCGCGTGCAGTGAGGGGGACACCGATGAAGCTGTCGGTGTGGCTCGCGCTCGCGGCGTCGTGCCTGGTCGCCGCGTGCGGCGGCGGTCACCCGCCGTTCATGGCGCGGTCGGACACGCGTTGGGTCTCGTTCGACTTGATGCCGGACCGCCTCGCACCGGACGTCCTCGAGAGCTTCGCCGCGAGAGCGCGGACCCATGGCTGCTCGACCGATCTTCTCTGCGCGTCCTACCCCAACATGAAGTGCTACGGCGTGGCCGCCTATTGCTGGGACAAGACGATTGCAGTCGTCGCCCTCGAGCGGCAGACGTTCGCGATCGGATGCTTGCGGCCGATGACCGTCGCCGGGTGCGACGCACTGCTCATGGAGATCATGGCGGGGGAGGAGTGAGCGCTGATTCTGACCGCCACCGTCTTGGATCGAGCCTGGTTCGCCGTCACGCGCGGTACCCGGCCACGGCGACGGGCGCGTGCAGCGGTGACGCGGTGTCGACGCGCAGCGCCGCGTCGGTGTAGCTGTCGCGCACGTCGAGCGAGACACGCCCGTCGGCCTCCACCACGACGCGGAGCTCGAACAAGTCGCCCTCTCGAATCGGGCGCAGTGCGTGGACGTGCGCGCCCGCGAGCGGCTGGTGGCCGGCCGAGACCGGGATGGTCATCACCCGATCGTGTTCCCTCGTCGTGGACAGGACGAACGTCTGTGCGAACGGCAGCGCGGAGCCTGCCGGGATCACCCCAACCGTCTCGTCGTCATCGCCGACGTACAACGTTTCGACGAGGTACGGGCCGCTCGCAGGCGGTTCGACCTGCGCGGCGACCACGGGCTCCTCCAAGATACCGCCCAGGAGCTGTTCCGTTTGGGAGACGACACCATCAGCGCTGAGCGACGGCGCCTTCGGCGCGGTGAGGCGACGGTGCATCGAGTCGAGCAACCAGAACAAGCCGGCGACGCCGATGATGACCGGCGCGTACACGAAGGCGCGGCGGCGCACGTCGAGCAGGTAGCCCACGAGGAGCACGCCGACGAGGATGACCACGAGCATGTAGCCGTTCCGATCCAGCGCCCGAGGCCGGGAGATCGCCGCGTACGCCTGGTTCAAGTCGTGCAGGCGGCGCACGGCGTCGGCGTCGTGCTCGATCAGCCGACGCTCGCGAACCGCCTTGCGGCGGTACTCCTTGGCGATCACCTCCCGCGGAGCGGCGCGCGAGACGCCGAGGGCCTCGTACGGGTCGCGCCGCTCGTCGGACATCACCGCATCGTACAGCGCCGCCGGAGGACTGCCCCCTCACCTCCGATAGGAACTACGCGGATCCGACGTCGTGCCTCGGTTCACGCCCGCCAGCGTCGTCACTCGAGGCAGCTCGCATCCGCATCCAGCCGCGCGACGGCTGCGCGGACGTTCGCCTCGAAGCGCGCGAGCTTCGCGCCGGGCAGCGCCTCGACGAGCGACTTGCGCGACCACTTGTCATGCAGCTGGGCCTCGAGGCCGTGAGCGACGTCGCGATACGCGCTCCAGCAGTCCGCGTCATGTGCGAGTTGCTCGGACACCCAGAGCAAACGTCACGCACGCGGACGATCACCGGCGGCCGGCCGGGCGTGAAGCCCGCGGGCTCACGGCAGCGCCGCGCCCGGGACCTTCGCGAGCTCCAGGGTCGCCTCGCGCATCGCGTCGAGGTTGCTCATGAACGGAGCGACGTCGAAGACGAGCTCCGCGCCCTGCGCGGTCGGGTTCGTGGCGGCGAGCGCCTTGCGGAGGGCCTCCGGCTTCGAGGGATTCACCGCCGCGGCGGAGACGGCCTTCGCAGCGCGCACGGCGTCGTCGGGCGAGTCGTAGATCACCGTGGCGAGCATCGGTTTGCCGGCGGCGTCCTGGCCGACCACGGACTCATCGATGACGAAGAACCCGCCGCGCGAGGGGATGCCCAGCACCGGGCCTGAGATGTCCAACGCGAACAGGCTCACGGCGGCGGCGCGCTTCACCTGCTTGCCGCGTTCGACGAGCGGCGCGAGCGCTTCGGTCGGCACCGGCTTGGCGGCGAGCCAGGCCTCGATCGTCGCGCGCTCCTTGTCCCAGCCGATCCACCCGTCGGCGGCGTAGCCGAGGTACTGCGGTTCGCGCGAGCCGAGGGTGACCTTGGTGAGCTGGCCCTCGCGCTCCCACTTCGCGGGCTCGGGGAGGATCCGTTCGACGACCTCCTTCATGCACATCTCGAACGTGTCCCGATGGAGCTTCCCGTGGGCCGCTTGGATGGTGGTCACCGGGGAGCGCACGCTGATCTGGAAGAAGACGTCGACCTTCGCGACCTCCGCGTCGAAGCACGTTGGGAGCGCGAAGTTGGCGCGCGTGTACCGCACGAGGCCGATGGCGTTCGAGCGGTAGGAAGCCAGCCCGACGGCAGCGGGAGGAATCGGCGGCAAGAGGTCGAAGAGGCCCGCCTGCACCGGCGGCGGCGGTTTGGCGACCGCATCGTCTGCGGCGATGGTGGTGGTGGTGCTCGATCGACGACAGCTGGCGATCGACAGCAGGGTGAACACCAGGAGCGCTGCGGTCGTCCTCATGCTCGAGAGCCTATGCCAGCGGCTGCTCGTCGTGTCGTGCCGCGCGCGTGGAGCCGTGCCGGGCAACGGTCCGTTGCACCACCGACGTGGCCCCACTGCAGCCGCGAGGCCGGGTATGATCTTCGGCGTGCGTGCGTCGTCGCTCGTCTGGGTGCTTGCCGCGTGCGGCTGCGGGCGCACCACGCTCGCCGAGGACGCGGCCGACTCGACGCCGGAGGAGCTCGTATACGCCGACGGCGAGCCCGGCGTCGACGCGACGCCGGAGGTACCCGCTCCTACGGAGGCCGATGCCGACGCGACGCGGGACGCGCCGGACGGCGATGCGACGTGGGACGACGCGCCGGACGGCGATGCGAACGCGAGCGACGACGCAGCCGATGCCGATGGCGAAGCCGTCGAGGACGCCGGGCCTGGGCCGGTGGTCTTGACGACGAAGCTCGTCGCGCCTCGAGCGATCGCGATCGGCGCCGGGTTTGCCTGGGTCACCGACATGGCGGGACAGATCGCGCGCGTCCCGCTCACGGGCGGAGATCCCGTGAAGGTCGCGACCGCGGTTCGACCGACGTACATCGCAGTGGAGTCGACATACGTCTACTGGACCGATCTCGGCGTCGGCACGCCAAACAGCGGCAGCGTGGGCCGGTACGACATGGCGACGGGCGCGGCGACGTTGCTCGCGAAGGCGCAAGACGCTCCGAACAGCACCGTCCTTCGCGGCCCCGACGTGCTCTGGGCGCACGGGGGCGGCTCGGGAGAGATTCGCTCCGTCCCGCGCGCAGGCGGCGTCGTCGCCACCGTCGCGAGCGCCGAGCCGTTCCCGTATTACGTCACGGCCAACTCCACGCGGATCTGCTGGGTACGGCGGACGCTGGCGTCATCCATCGTCTGCCGCCAAGACGGCGCTGCTGCGGTGATCACGCTCGCTCCGGCCTCCGACTACATACGTCACCTGGCCATCGACGAGTCGCACGCCTACTGGATCACCGAAGACGGTCATCTTCGCGGGATGGCACTGTCGGGCGGCGCGCCGTCGTTGCTCTGGCCCGAGCCACCCACCACCAAGACCCCTGCCGGCGCCGCGATCGCGCTCGACGCGACGCACGTCTACTGGTTGGTGGGCCGCTACGTCCGGAAGGTCGCCAAGACCGGTGGACCGGTGACGGAGCTCGCCACCGACAAATACCCGCTGGGAATCGCCGTCGACGCCACGCACGTCTACTGGACGTCCGAGAACACCGTGAAGCGCGTCGCGAGGTGATGCGCGGCTGAGCGAACGGCGCTCTCCGCGCTGCACGTCAGCTCAGCGCCCACTCGCGTCGCGCGCGCCTCGCGCCGGCTCACGCGCGCGCGGCCCCGATTCGAGCAGCCCGAGGCGCCGGAGCAGCTCGACGAGCTCCGCGGTGGTGAACGGCTTGGGGAGGAAGCCGGCGGGCGCGCACGCCGCGAAGCGACGCGCGATCTCCGTCTCGGTCCACCCCGAGCAGAGGACGACGGTCACGCTCGGGTCGATCGCTCGCAGCTCGAGGAAGGCCGAGTAGCCGTCCATGCGCGGCATCGTCAGATCCATCAAGACCCACCCGATCGCTTCGCGGTCCGTCTGGAACCGCCTCACGGCGCTCTCGCCGTCGCGCGCGTGGAGGACCGAATACCCCAGGGACTCGAGGACCGTCGCGGTGCTGCGCCGGACGAGATCGTCGTCGTCGACGACCAGCACCGTGCCGCTGCCGCGCGGCTCGACGGCGGCGACGACGACGTCGGCCGGGCGCTCCCGAGCAGGCGCGCTGCTCGCGGGCCACGCGATGTCGACGGTGGTGCCGCGGCCGACGACGCTCTTGATGGCGATCGCGGCACCGTGCGATTTCAAGATGCCGCGCAGCGCGGCGAGGCCGAGACCGCGCCCCGCGCTCTTGGTCGTGAAGTACGGCTCGAACACCCGCGTGAGCGTCGCCGCGCTCATGCCGCGACCCGAGTCCTCGACCGAGAGGTGCACGACGTCGCCCGCGCGAAGCGACTCCCCCGGGTAGTCGCGCCGGATGTCGGGCTCGGAGAGGCGCCCGCCGGAGACCCGCACGGTCACGCGGCCGTGCGCGTCGCCGATGGACTCGACGGCGTTGGTGATCAGGTTCAGCAGCACCTGCTGCACCTGGGCGCGATCGGCCTCGATCGATCGTGCCTCGCCGATCTCGCAGACGAGCTCCACCGACGCAGGCACCGAGCCACGGAGCAAGCTGGTCATCTCGTCGGCGACCGCGCCGAGATCGAGCGGCTCGACCACGAAGCGCCCGCGGCCGCTGTACGCGAGCAGCTGGCGCGTCAGGTCTGCCGCGCGAGAGAGCGCGTGCTCGACGAGGCCGATGTGCGCGAGCGATGCCGGCGGCGCGCCCTCGCGCGAGAGGTGCAGGTGGCCGAGCGCCGCCGTCAGGAGGTTGTTGAAGTCGTGCGCGACGCCGCCCGCGAGCAGCGCGATCGACTCCATCTTCTGCGCCTCGAGCAGCGCGCGCTCGCTCCGCTTGCGCTCGGTGATGTCGCGCCACACGGTGACGATGAGCTGCCGGTCACCGTGCAGCAGCGGCGTGAGCAGCACCTCGACCGGGAAGTCGGGGCGGTGCGGCGAGCGGTGGATCCACTCGAAGCGGTGGCTGCCCTCGCGCACCGCGATCGCGATCATCTCGTTCGCCTTCTCGAACGACTCGCGGCCGTCGGGCTGCGTGGGCGGCGACAGCGCTGACGGGTGCAGCGACGAGAGCTCCTCGCGCGAGCAGCAGAGCATGTCGAGCGTCGCCTGGTTGTAGTCGACGAACTGGTTGCTCGCGGCGTCGATCAAGAGGATCGCGTCGGCGCTGCGCTCGAACATGAGTCGGAACGTGACGTCCCGCTCCTGATCGAAGACGACGGTGTCCCCCCCGTGCCCCACGCTTCGAGGCTGTCAGTCCACGGGCGTTTCGGCAAGTGCGGCAGGTCATGGGCGTGCGAAAGCCACCGTGTCGAAGAGGATGACGCGACGCGTGGGGGTCCTGGATGGGGACGCGGCGACCCCAGCGTCGAGTCGGAACCAAACGCGCCGGCGGCCAGCGCGGGTCACTCGAGACAGCGCGCGTCACTTCACCGTCGGGCACAGCACCAAGGCGCTCGCACCCAGGTTGTTGCCGGGGTGACAGTCGGCGACCTTGCCGGTCGGATCGACGGCGACGTGCACGTCGCGGCTCGCGTCGATGGTGCCGGTGCACGACACGGTCGTGCAGTCGCCGGGGGCGAGGAGCTTCGGGGTGAGCGCGGTGCAGATGGAGGTCGGCGCGCCGGCCTCTCCGGCGTCGGCCTTGTCGCGCATGGTGAACTCGACGGTCACGCCGTCGGTCACCGGGTTGGTGCCGCGGTTGCACACGCGCGCGCTCAAGGTCATCTCGCCGCTCTTGGCCGCGCACAGCGCCGAGAGATCGGCGAGCTGCACGGTGAGATCCGCGAGCTTGAGCGCGCCGAGGGAGCCCTGCACGTTCTGGCGGAAGTTGTTGAGCCCCTTGGTCTCCCAGTTGCGCGCGACCGCGCTGGTCTTGGGGATGCGGCCGTCGTCGCGGACGTGGGTGACCGAGTACGCGTGCTGGTTCCAGATCGGTCGCGACGACGCCCAGCGATCGAGCGAGTCGCGCAGGATGACGAAGCCGGTCTTGGGGACCAGCGCGCCCGACGCGGGGAACAGCGGATCGGTCGCCGGACACCCGGTGACGTTGCCGGCGCGCGGCACGACGATCTGTGTCGCGAAGTTGCCGTTGACGTCGGCGACCACCGGGAGCTCGTAGCCGGTGCCGGACGTCGCCGGCGCGCTGAAGATCACGTCACCGGTCGGGCCGTCGTAGACGCGGAGGTAGCACTCGTCGCGATAGACCGCCTCGGCCACGCCGTCACCGTTGAAGTCGAAGATCGACGAGCCGGTGGCGCTCGAGGAGAAGTCGCGTGACGCCTTGGCCCAGAGGATGCCCGCGGGCAGCGCGGTGACGCCGGCCGGGAGCGTGACCTTGGTGCGGTCGCACTTGCCGCCGGGACGCGCGGCGAGCGGCGCGCCGTCGGCGGTGCAGTCGGGATCGTAGACGACGTAGAACTGGTTCGCGGCCGCGGCGATCTCGGGCTGCCCGTCGCCGTCGAAATCGCCGATCGTCGGCGGCCCGCCGTGGCCGCCGTAGTTGGTGGTGTCGTTCACGCCATCGTACTTGTGGAAGGGCGGGATCGGCCCGAACACGATCGTGCCGTCGAGCGCCTGCACGCGGATCGTCCCCGACGAGCGTGGCTCGAAGGCGTCGGTCGCGGCGGAGACCACCGCCACCTCGGGGAGCGGCTCGCCCTCGTGGCCGGGGAGCGTCGACCATTTGCCGAGGTCCGCGATGGCCACATGCCCCGTCTTGTGGCCCGCGGTCTTGACGAACCAGCTCTCGGGCGACCACTTCTTCGCGATCGGGTCCCACCCGTAGAAGCCGTCGTAGCGGATCAGCTCGGGCTTTCCGTCGTGATCGGCGTCGGCGATGGTCGAGATGACGCCGAGCTGCAGGTAATCGATCCACGCCGCCGGAGGGTTGAGCAGGCAGCCCTTCGCGTCGAAGACCATGCTGTCGACCACGATCTCGGGGACGCCGTCGTCGTCGAGGTCCCACAGGCCGGGGGCGACGTTGGCGCTGTTGGTGCCGAACGTGACGAGCACGTCCTTGCTCGGATCGGTCGGATCGCACCGCCGGCCGCGGAACTTGCGCACCAGCTTCGGCTTCGCCGGATCGGTCTTGGCATCGATGGAGAAGGCGATCACCGTCAGCGGCTCGGTGCTCGACGTGGCGGTGCCGACGCGACCGAGCCCGACGATCTCGGGGTGGCCGCCGGTCGCGACGTCGCCGTCGAGATCGCCGATCGCCCACTGCGTGCCATACCCCGGACGATTGAGATCGCGCTCGGGATCGTCGGGCCCGCCGATGCGCATCTGCTCGGTGCAGGTGCGGCCGTCGAACACCCGCAGCATGCCGACGCGACCACCGGTGCCGACGCTGCCGGCGAAGGTGGTCATCACGATCGACGGGCGCAGCTTGTCGGGGTCGAGGTCGAGGTTCAGATCGGCGACGTAGCCCGCGGTGTAGACCAGGTTGTAGCCGCGGCTCGTGTCGCCCTCCGGCGCGTCGGTCCACTCGCACTGCACCGTGGGCGCGACCTTCCCCGGATCGAGCGTCTTCTTGCAGCTCGGGTCGTTGATCTTGTCGGCCGGCACGCCGTAGGGGATGCAGATGCCATCGGCGTCGCAGTAGCTGTCGCCCGGACAGTCGTCGTGCATCGCGCAGCTGCCGAGCACCGGGATGCAGGTGCCGTATCGACACAGCGTCCCCGACGGACACACGCCCGCGTCGCCGCACGTCGCTCCGTCGGTCGAGCCGCCGGTGTCGATCGCGAAGGTGACGTCGTCGCCGGCGTCGGAGAAGGCGTCGCCGATGTCGCCGTCGGTCGGGGCGAGCGGCTCGGTCGCGGCGTCTTCGCTGCAGGCGGGCACGAAGAGGACGGCGGCGAACGCGAGGCGGCGAAGGAAGGCGGCGCGCATCCTCCGATCTTGCGGGCGAGCCGCGCCGCCGTCCACTGATGCACCACTTCACGGGGAGCTCCGAGGGTCGGCAAGGGCACGGGCGGAGCGGGGTACCGTCCGGCCGGTGATGCCGGTTCGCGAAGTCGCGCCGGTCGACGCGAACGACGAGCTCGACACCGAGCATTGGCTCCGGCTCTCGCCGGAGGAGCGCGTTGCGCTGGTCGCCGAATGCCTCGTCGACTGCGAGAAGACCAGAGGACGCCTTGATCTACCCCGATTTCGAAGAGCTCTTCGCGTCACTCAACGCGCAGCGCGTTAGGTACCTCGTCGTCGGTGCGTACGCCGTCGCGTTTCACGCGCGGCCCCGAGCGACCAAGGACCCGCAGCCGGCGATCTGTGGTGAGGTGCGTTGGCCCCCGCAGCGGTCCGGCGTATTCGGCGCGGATGGACGAGACGACGTTCTGGGCGCTGATCGACGGAGCCCGCGCCGAGATGACGCCCGAGCTCTCGAATCAGGCCGAGATCCTGCAGACGAAGCTCGAGCAGTTGCCACCGGCCGAGGTCGCGGAGTTCGACCGGATCTTCACGCGGCTTCACCACGACGCTTATCGATGGGATCTCTGGGCCGCCGCCTACATCATCGAGGGCGGCTGCAGCGATGACGGCTTTCACTACTTCCGCGCCGGGCTCATTGGCCTTGGTCGCGACGTCTACTACGCGGCCGTTCGAGACCCGAGGACGCTGGTGAGCCAACCGTCTCGTGGCGTCGACTTCTCGAACGAGGAGATGTCGTACGCGGCAGCGAGCGCGTACGAAGCGATCACCGGTCGCGAGCTGCCGGATAGCGGCTTGACGCATCCGAGAGAACCCGCCGGTGAGCGGTTCGACGAGGCGACCGTCGATCAGAAGTACCCCGAACTCGCCGCGAAGTTCGGCGGCGGCGGGCAGTGACGACAGCAGGAGCGCCGCGTCACTTCTCGTTCTGGAAATCGATCGGGTAGGTCACCATCACCTTGCCGTCGAGCGGTGGCGGGAACTCCACGCGCAGATACACGTTGGAGATGCAGTCGACCATCGACGCAGGAATCGATGCATCCATCGCCTCGCTGTAGACGAGCTCGACGACGCCATCGAGCCCGATGACGAAGCGGCTGGACACCCCCCCGCGCGCGTTGGGATTCGCCGCCAGCGCGACCTCGTAACACTTCCGAAAGCGAGGGAACGCGCTGCGAATCACCCGCCTGATCGTCTCGGGCGGCAAACGCCCCTCGGTCGTCGAGGCGTCGGGGGCGGGCGCCGAAAGTCCGGCATCGCTCGACATCGGCAGGTACAATTCTTCCCTTCGTGCGATGCGACCGCGCGGCGTGACGGACGGCGCCGACGCAGCCGGCACGGTCGGCACGGCGACAGGTGCCGTCGGCGAGGTAGCGGTCCGCGGTTCGGCGCATCCGACCAGCGGGATGACAAACGATACGAGCCAGCGAGCGGTCGGCACCCGAGCGATCATACGCTGGTGTGGTGGTTCCCTGCCTCCGCGCGAGTGCGACTACGATCGCGCCGTGGCAGCCGCTCCCCCTGCCATCCGACGTGCCGTGCTGACGGACCTGCCGGCGATCGTCGATCTGCACGCGTTGCTGGTCTCGAACGAACGCCGCGAAGGCTACGACCCCGACGCGGATCCGCGCTGGTCGCGCTCGATCGAAGCGCGTCGGTACTTCGAGAAGCGCGTCTCCGGCGACGAGGGGATCGCGCTCGTGGCCGTCCACGAGGCGATGGTCGTCGGGTATCTGCTCGGGGGTCCGCGCCCGGGAGCGTCGCCCGCTGTCGGTCTCGAGAGCGTCTTCGTCGCGCCCGCGTCGCGGCGGCTCGGAGCGGCGACGGCGTTGGTTCGCGCGTTCCTCGAATGGTGCGACGCATCGAGCCTGCGACCGATCACGGTCGCCGTCGCGCCGGCCAACGCGGGCGCCGTTCGACTGTACGAGGCGCTCGGCTTCGCGCCGCGGACGCTCATCCTCGAGCGGCGGGGCTGAGCCGCACGGCGACATCGATCATGCGCGCGCCCGCAGCGGCCGTGCGCTGAGCTAAGGTGCCTCGGTGCGCTCCGCCCGTCCGATCGCGATCGCTCTCGCGCTGGCGTCGGCGCGGCTCGCGATGGGAGATGCCGGCTTCGTCGAGCTGACCTGGAACGCACCGGACTCGTGCCCCGATCGCGCGTACGTGCTCGCCGAGGTCGCGCGGCTGCTCGGTGACGTGCATGCGGCCGATGACGCGCGGGTGCGCGCCGACGCGATGATCGTCCGGGCCGGCGCGACCCTGCGCCTGACGCTGGCCACGCGCGTCGAGCAGGCCGCGCCGTGGGAGCGGAAGCTCGAATCGCCGAACTGCAAGGCGCTCGCGGACTCGGCGGCGCTGATCATCGCGCTCGCCGTCAACCCGAGCCGCGCGGGCGCCGCGCCGCCTGCGGTGAGCGCGCCATCGGCGAGCGTGGCTGCAGCCGCTAGCAGCGCGTCCGCGCCGCCACCCGCGAGCGCCGCGCCCGCAGCTTCGACGAGCGCGTCACCTCCGGTCGCATCCGCGGTCGCGCCGGCGGCAACCGCCGTCGTGGATTCCGATCCCGGTCCGCCGCCGCCCGCGCGCGAACCTCGCCGCTCGCTCCAAGTGACACTCGGCGTCGCACCGGCCATCGACATCGGCACCGCGCCGGTCGCGCTGTTCGGGCCCCAACTCACCGCCGGAGTCGCCCGCGGCCTGATGTGCGCCGAGCTCGCCGCCATGTGGGCGCCGGACCACACGCGCGCCGTCGACGCTCCTGCCGGCGCGCGTGCGACGTTCACGAGCTTCGCCGTCGCGCCGCGCGCGGGCATCCGCTTCGGGCAGAGCCTGACGATCGCCTTGCTCCTGGGGCTCGACGTTGCGGCCATCGCGGCGCGGGGTGACGACGTCACCGTGCCGGAGAGCAGTCGCGTCACGCGCGTGTCTGGCGCCGCCACCGGCGCGTTCGCGTGGGCGCTCGGGGGCGCGTGGTTCCTCCGCGCCGACGCGACGCTGCTCGTCCCGACGACGCGGCCGCGATACTTCATCGAGCGGGTGGATCTCGAACCGGCCGAGGTCCACCGTACGCCGTGGGTCACCGCGCGGCTCTCCGTCGGGCTCGAGCTGCGGCTGTGACGCAGCGCTCCGGGCCGATCACGGATTCGCTCGCCTGCGGACACTCACCGGCAGGTCCCCGGATGCACGTGCTCGCCGAGCAACGCTCGACCCCTCCCGCCGCGCCCGCGTCGCGCAGCGAAGAGCGTTTCCTCGCGCTCTACGACGAGCTGTCGCCGATGGTGTTCCGCATGGCCCGGCGCCTCGGCGTCCCCGACGAGGCGCTCGACGACGTGGTGCAGGAGATCTTCGTCGTGGTGCACCGCCGCCTCCCCGACTTCGCCGCCCGCTCGTCGCCCAGGACGTGGGTGACCGGCATCGCGCTGCGCGTGGTGCAGGGCTTCCGTCGCGGCGCGCGGCGGCGCCTCGCGCGCATCGAGCCGACCGCCGACGTCGACGCGTATCCAGTCCACGCGCACGGTCCCGAGGCCGAGGCGGAGCGCGGCGAGGCGGTCGCGTTCCTCCGCGCGTTCCTCGACGCGCTCGACGACGGCAAACGCACGGCGTTCGTGTTGTGCGAGCTCGAACAGCTGACCGCGCCCGAGATCGCCGAGGCGACCGGCGCGAACCTCAACACCGTCTACGCGCGCATCCGCGCCGCGCGGCGGCTGTTCGAAGATGCCATCGCGCACCGTCGAGCGCCGCGCGAGGGAGGGGTCGATGAGTGACGAGCAGCTCGGTCCCGAGGCGCGCGCCATCCTCGACGCGGCGCGCGCGGCCGACGAGCCCGATCCGGCGCGGATCGCGCGCGTGCGGCACGACGTGTCGCGTCGGGTTGGCCTGGTCGTCGGTGCGGCGGCCGCGACCACCGCGGTCAAGACGGCGGCGGCTGCGTCGGCGGCGGCGGCGTGGACGAAGGGCGTGGCGATCGTCCTGCTGGTCGCGGCCGGCGCCGGCGGCGTCATCGCGGTGCGGGCGAGACGATCCGTGCCTGCCGCGAGCCCGGTCCCATCACAGCCGAGCGCGCTCGCCACGCCGACGCCGCTCCCAACGCCAGCCGCCTCCCCGCTCGTCGCGCAGGAGCCCTCGCCGGTCGCCGTCCCGTCGGCGACACCGAGCGTCGCACCGGTTCCCACGCCGCGCGTCGTGCCGGCGCCGTCCGCAGCACCAAGCGCCGTCGACACGCTGGCGGCAGAGCGCGCGTTCCTTGCCGAGGCGCAGAAGGCGCTCTCGGAGTCACGTTACCCGCGCGCGCTCGATCTCTACGACCGCTACAAGGCGGAGTACCCGTTCGGACAGTTCAAGCTCGAGTGCTCCGTCGGCCGCGTCATCGCTCTCTGCAGAATGGGCCGTGGCGACGCGCGCTCCGAGGCCGACAAGCTCCTGGCGACCAACCCGCCACCCGCCCTCGCCGCCCGCATCCACGCCGCCTGTGACGCCGACGCGGGGCCCTGATCACGGAATCGGCACGATGCGGTCACTCAGTCGACAGAGGTTCCTCGACATGCGCATCCTCACCTGCACGCTCTCCTTGATCGCCTGCGCGCTCACCGCCGCCGCGGTGCAGGCGTGCGTCAGCGATCAGAAGCTCGGGACCGACGGTTTGGCGACGACCGAGTGCCGGGCCGACCGTCTGCCGACCGACGGCACCGCGTGCGATCCGGTCAAGAACCCGGCCGGCACGTTCTGTCGCTTGGGCTCGTGCGGTTGGGGCACCGAGGCGGAGTGCACCTGCGAGTCCGGCCGGTGGAAGTGCGCGACGAGCAGCCGGGACGACTACGGCTGTGGGACGCCGCCGCTCTGCCGCAAGAAGACTTCGACCACGTGCGACGATGTTTGCGTGTTTCGCGATGGAAACTGCTATCCGCCGACCGGCGTTCGCACCGGGTGCTGCGCGCAGCCGGGAGTCGGGTACGACGAAGCCCGCGACTGCACCTACGGGCTCGAGCAGACCATCGGGTGCGCGCCCGATCCGATTCCACTCGCGGAAGCGTGCGGAATGACCGGCGCCGTTGGCTGCGCCATCACGATGGAGGGTACGAAGCGCCGCGTGTGGTTCACGCCGGGCCGCACGATGGGCTGGACCGGCTCCGAAGCGTGCTCCTCCGAACTATATGAGCGCGTCGTCAACGCGAAGCCCTGCCCCGGTGACGCGGGCGTCGACGCGGTGTCCGACGCGGACGCCGGCCCGGACTCAGCGGCAACGACCTACGTTGCGGACGACTTCGATTCCTGGCGCTGGAGCTGGGTGGGAACCGGGATGTTTGGGAGCTTCGCGATGGACCGCGACTGCGGCATCGATGCAGAAGGGACGCTCTCGTATTACGGCGGACCGCCCACCGGCGCGGGCGTCGTCGCCGCCGATGAGTGCGCAGCATTCAAGGCGCTGGCCGTGTCGTCGGAGGTCACCTCCGCCTTCGCGAAGTTCGGCGGCTCCGGCGCGTGGTGCGCGCCGGTGTCCGACGACTACACCACGGCCAAGCTGACCGTCCGCGACGGCGGCACGCACGGCGTCACGTGGGCCGGCGGATGCAGCGACGTCGAGCCGTTCAAGAAGCTCCGCACGGAGATGACCCGTCTCGGAGGCAAGTACATCGTGCCTGCGACGACCGACGCTGCGACCGACGGTGGCTGAAGATCGCGATCGCGACGATCACGCGTCCGCGACCGCGGCGGTGCTGGTCACGAGCGGGAACCCATGCCAGCCTGACGCGCGATGCCGTTGCGCCTCGCGCTCGCGTTGCATGCCGCGCTGCTCGGCGAGCCACGGAGCGTCCAGCTCGAGTACGACGCGCCGCCCGGCTGTCCGGATCGCGCCGCGTTCGTCGCCGCCGTCGAGGCGCGCCTCGGACCGACGCGTGTCGACCCGAACGCGCCGGTCGCCGTCGAGGTGCAGATCGACATCACCGAGGCGACGCGTATTGCGACGCGGGCAGGTGGTCGCTCGCAGGCTTCCCCTGCAGCGCGCCGCCGCCGTGCCCGTCGACCAGGCCGGCCCTCGGCGCCGCTTGCAGCCCCACGGTCGGCTACTGTTCGTACAAAAACGCCTGCGGCAGCATGGACGTCGCGTTCTGCGGCACAAGCGGAGCATGGCGCTTGTTCGCGGGTCGTTGCGCGACGCCCGGTTGTCCGACGACGCCGATCGACGGTTCAGCGTGCTCGGCGCCCGACGGCGCGACGTGCACCTACCCGGTCGGCGGCGGCTGCGCGCTGTCGTGCACGTGCGGCGCCGGGTCGAAGACCTGGGCGTGCACGCAGACATGCCCGTGATACCCATGAAGCCAGCGCTTGCGACGCGCGGCGCTCTGCACGCGCCATGCGACTCCTCATCGTTCGTCGGCCGAGCATCGATGGCGCCGCGAAGACCTGGTGACCCCTCGCGAGCGAGATCTACCCGGTTACGAACAGCCATCGCCGCGAAGCTCGGCTGGGACGCATCTGGCACGTGACGGGCGTCGGCCCAGGCGTCGGCGCGGGGCAGACATGGTGGCCCGCCAAAATGTCGCTCTGCGGTCGCACGCGCAGGGCCGGCGACATCGATCATGCCCGCTCCCGCACCACACCTTGGTGAGGTAAGGTGCCTTCGTGCGCGCCTTTCCTCTCGCGCTTTGCTGCATCGCGTCCGCGCTGACCGCGGCCACCGTGCCGGCCTGCGTCAGTGATCGGACCGACGGGGTGGCGGCGACCGAGTGCCAGGCCGACCGCCTACCGACCGACGGCACCACTTGCGATCCGGTCAAGAACCCGGCGGGCACGTTCTGTCGCTTGGGCTCGTGCGGCTGGGGCACCGAGGCGGAGTGCGCGTGCATGTCCGGCCGGTGGAGCTGCTCGCTGAGCCACCGCGACGACTACGGGTGTGGACCCCCGCCGTTCTGCCGCGAGAAGACCTCGCCCTCGTGCGACGAGTGCGCCTTCCACGGCGGCGCATGCTTGGCGCCGAAACCGGGCGTCACCTGCTGTGAGCAGCCGGGAACCGCCTACGACGAAGCACGCGACTGCACCTACGGCCTCCAGCAGGCCGTCGCCTGCGCCCCCGAGCCGCTCGCGCCCACGAACGCCTGCAGCATGACGGGCGCGATCGACTGCGTGATCACGAATGACGGCACCACCCGACGCGTGTGGAAGGTGCCGGGTCTCATCGGCGGGTGGAACGCGCCCGAGAAGTGCTCTGCCGAGCTGCGCGCGCGCGTTCTCGACGCGTAGCCCTGCGTCGGCGACGCAGGTGCCGACGCGGATGCGGTCGCCGATTCGGAGGCAGCGGCCGACGCTGCGCTCTGCTGCCCGCCAGCCGAGACACCGACCTGCGACTCTTTCTTCCCGGGCGGCAGCCGGTCGTCCACGGGAGCCTGCGCGCCCAAGATCTGCGACGTGCCGCCGCCGGCCGCTTCGTGGCGCGTCGACGACGCAGGTTGCCCCTACTGGTACGCAGAGCCCGGCAAGAGCTGTCTTCCGCTACCCGACTCGGGTGGGGCGTGCCCGTACCCGCTCGAGGCGCTTGGTCCGTGGAACGAGGCGAAGGCCTGCTGGCCGTCGACCGAGGTGTTCTTCGAGTGCGCCGACGGTCCCGACGGCGGCACGATGTTCACCTGCTTCGTTCGCATCTCGACCGGCGAGTTCTTCCTCGCGTCGACGACCCAGATCCCGACGGGATCGGACTACCGCGCGTGCACCTCGGCGGAGTCGGGCGCGCATTCCGCGTACTCGCGCTGCGAGTGAGGCTTCGGTCATTGCGACTCTTCAGCCATTCGGCTGGCTGGCGGCGTAGGATCGATGGCGTGCGAGCTCTAGCCCTCTCGATCGGCACCGCATTGCTCGGTCTCGTCGGCGCCGCGCGCGCGGAGGAGTCCCCCGCGCCGGTCGCCACGCCTGCGCCGGTCGCGACCACGCCCTCGGCAGCGACAGGCGCCGACGCGCTCACGCCCGACGAGTGGTGGGCGCAGTATCGCGCGGCGCGCGCGCTGATGGCGCAAGGGAGCTGGGAGGCGGCGGCGGCGGCGTTCGAGGCGCTCGTCGCGAACGCGCCCGATGCACCGGCCGCCGCGCGCGCGAAGGAGGACGCCACGCTGTGTCGCAGCTGGATCGAGCGCGGCCTCGTGCTGATCCCGCGCGCCGATCTCGGCGAGTCGACGGTCCACGCGCGGCAGGCGAACGAACGCACCACCGACGAGATCGCGGTGCTCTACACGAACGCCGTGTTCTACGGCCTCGGCACCGGCGCGTGGCTCGCGATCCAGACCGAGCCCGACTCCGCGGCCGGCGCAATCCTCCCCGCGCTCGGCCTCGCGGGCGGCGCGGCGCTCGGTGTGTACGCGCTCGATTCGGGCAAGCCGCTCGGGTACGGCGTTCCGCAGTCGATGGTGACCGGGATGTACATCGGTCTCTACGAGGGCATCGCGTGGACGGTGTGGAACCAGTCCCAGCACCGCTCCTACGAAGCGTGGTCCGGCGAGACGGTCGCGACGATGATCTGGGGAGGCGCGACGGTGGGCCTCGCCGCCGGTGGGCTCATCGGCACCGCGCGCGGCACGACGCCGGGGCGCGCGTCTTTCGTCGGCTCGGCGTCTCTATGGTCGGCGGTGGTCGCGGGGTTCCTCACGTCCGCGATCGTGCCGAAGGACGACAAGCAGGACGATCGCACCTGGCTCGCGGTGGCCCTCGGCGTGAACGCGGGCGCGATCGGCGGCGCGTTGGCGGCTGGTGGCGTCTCGCCGACCGTCGCGCGCGTACGGTTCCTCGATCTGGGAGGGATCGCCGGGTTGTTGGTCGCCGGTGGGTTGTACGTCGCGAGCGAGTCCGACAACGACACCGCGCGCGATCTGTCGATCAGCGGCGGCGCGGCCGCTGGCCTCGCGGTCGCGTGGTTCGCGACGCAGGGCATGCCGAAGGACGAGCCGAAGACGCCTGCCACCGTGGCGGGAGTGGCCATGCCGAACCTCTCGCTGGTCCCGGTCCGAGGCGGCGCCACGCTCGGTTTGCACGGGTACTTCTGATCGTTTCATCGGCACGAGCGCTGCAGCTCGCGCGGGACCGGAACCTCAGTCGTCCCCAGACGGCATGGAGTGCGTCATGAGCACAATGTCCCTGATCGAGGCTTTGCGTCGCATCGTCGGACACGTCGCGACGATCGGTCATCCATCCAGCGAAGATCGCTGGCTCTTCGTCGAGCAGCTGCAGCGACTCGGCGTGGAGTACCTCGACGCGAAACACCTCGTCGACGCAGCGATCGCCGAGGGCCTCGAGCATCCGCAGTTGCACGACCGCGAATCGGCTGCGCCGTAGACGCATCGGCTGCGTGCGCTGAACATCTGACGCGGACGAAGACCGTGACCCGCCCGCGGGCCCCGCGTGGAACCGCACCGCAGGTCGCTCTTCGAGCGGCGTGGTCGGACCGCCCTTCTCGTAGGTGACGATCTCGAGATCGTTCTCACCGGGTGCGAGGGCACGCGACGAGCGGACCTCGAATCGATACCCCTTCAAGCACGCGAAGACGCCGTCGGTGCCCACGACCTTGGGAATCGCGGCTGATTCTTGTCGGAGAGCACCGGTTCAAGTACGGGTCTCGCCCCGGCCGACTCGCTGCTGAACACCTGATCGGTGCCCTTGACGATCGGGCCACGCAACCGGTGTGCTCCCCCGGTCGACCTGTCATCAGGAAGTCACCATGCGCCTCCTTGCCGCTCTGCTCGCGTCGGTCTTGATCGTCGGCTCGCTCCCTGCGTACGGGCAGACGATCGAGCAGCAGTACAAGACGGGCGTGAAGCTCGAGAACGCCGGCGACCTCGTCGGCGCCCTCGCCGCGTTCGAGTCCATCCCCGCCGCCAAGCGCGACTTCAATGCGCGGCTCCACATCGCCTCGTGCAAGAAGAAGCTCGGGCGGCTGCTCGAGGCCGAGGCCGACTACGAGGCGATCCGCACCGATCCGAAGGCCGATCCGCCCACGGTCGACACCGCCGCGAGCGATCTCGAGGACCTGCGCCCGCGCATCCCCAAGCTCGTCCTCAAGCTCTCGAAGGCGACGAGCGGCGTGAAGGTCACCGTCGACGGCAAGGAAGCGACCGCGCCGTCGACCGTGCGACTGAACCCGGGCATGCACTCCGTGGTGGCGGCGCGCGGCGACGCGCAGGTGTTCAAGCGCGACGTGACGCTCGCCGAGAGCACCACGATCGAGGTCGAGGTCGACGCGCCCGCGCCCGCGAGCGCGCCGGTGGTGGTCGCGACACCTTCGGTCGCACCGAAGACCGACGACACGGCGAGCGGGAGCGCGCAGCGGACGTGGGGCTGGATTTCCATCGGGACGGGCGCGGTGTTCGCCGTCGGCGCCGTCGGCGCGTGGGCGTACTCCGGATCGCTGGCGGACAAGTACCTCGAGTGCACGGGCCGCCCGGAGTCTTGCGACGAGAGCAAGCGCGACTCGGTGCGCACGTGGGAGACGCTGTCGGCGGTCTCCGCGGGCGTCGCGATCGTGGGCGTCGGCGTGGGCGTCACGTTGCTCTTGACGGCGCCGAAGGCGAACGCGGTGACGGTGAAGGCGGGGTTGGGCGGGCTGTCGTTCGAGGGGAGGTTCTGATGCGCCGGCTAGGGGTGTTGGTGGCGGTGTTCGTGGTAGCGGGATGTCACCGCGATCTCGACGTGTGCCCGGACGACTCGTGCCTCGAGCTCGACTCGGCACCTCTGGACGAAGCGTCGACGGGCGACGCCGAGATGGAGACGGGCACGCCTCCGGGCGATTCGAGCGCGTTCGAGGACGTGGCGGACACCGCCGCCGACTCCGGAGCCGAGGAGCTCGACGCCGACGCGGCCGACACGCTCGCGGACTCCGATTCTGGCGCCGTGGTGGATTCCGCGGTCATCGATTCGACCGTCACCGATACGTGGGTGGCGGACACGGTCGTCGTGGACACGGGCGTCGCGGACACGTTCGTGCCCGACACCTTCTCGGCCGACACGTTCGTGCCGGACACATACGTCGCCGACACCTTCGTCGCGGACACCTATGTCGCCGACACCTACGTCGCAGACACGTACGTCGCCCCGCCGTCTTGCACCGACGCCGGTCCCGCGTCCGAGCCGTGCGGCAAGTGCGGAACGCGCACGCGCACCTGCGTCGCGCCCGGCACGTGGGGCGCGTGGGGCGCCTGCACCGGCGAAGGCGTGTGCACGCCGGGCGAGGTCGCGAGCGTCTCCACCGCGTGCGGGGGCGCGCTCGAGAAGAAGACGAAGACCTGCACGACGAGCTGTACGTGGGGCGCCGACGTGTGCGCGCTGCCGAAGGGGTGGACGGCGATCGCGGATTCGACAATCGACGGTCGCGTCGATAACTCCACCGTTTGGACTGGCGGGGAGATGATCGTCTACGGCGGTGGGATCACCGAAGCCGGCCCCAGCAAGAGCGACGGCGCGATCTTCAGCGTGTACAAGAACGCTTGGACGACTCTCCCAGCGAACACGTCACCGACAGCGGCGCGAAGGGCTCATGCGGCTGCGTGGACGGGATCGGACATGATCATCTGGGGCGGCCGTGAGGGCAGCACCGTCCGCAGCGACGGCTTCATCTACTACGCGACCGCGAAGACGTGGAGCGCCTTGCCGACGGCGGCCCCCATCTCCGGCCGGCGGGCCGCGGCGTCGATCTGGATTCCCACGGTCAGGAAGCTCTTCATCTGGGGCGGCGACAACCTCTCGACGAAGCTCTCGGATGGTGCGCTGCTCGACCCATCGGGCTACAGCTGGTCGTTGCTACCTTCTGCGCCGCTCTCGGCGCGATCAGACGCGGTCGCATACTGGTCCGGCAAGGAAGTGATCGTCTGGGGAGGCTCGCTTCCTGCTGGCGGCGTGGCGATGGACGGAGCTGCCTACGATCCGGCCGCCAACTCGTGGCGCCTTCTACCGGCGGCCAGTTCGACGGGGCGGTTTGGCCCGAGTACCGGTCTGACGACGGACGTCCTCGTCGTCTTCGGCGGATCCGACGGAGCGGATGTCGCCTGGAACGGCATGAAGATGACCCTGACCTCCTCGCCGGCGTGGTCGCCACTGGCGGCGCCGGCGTCGAGCCTCTTGACGAAACGAGCGAACCCGCAGGCGTGGATCGACGGCAACCGACTCACGTTGTGGAGCGGATTCGTCGAGAGCGGCGATCTCGATCCGAACGGCGCCACGCTGGATGTGACGACCGGCGCCTGGTCGGCGCTCGACATCAGCGGCGCGCCCATCTCGCGCACGCTCGCCACGACGCTGTGGTCCGGTAAGTACGCGTTGATCTGGAGCGGTTACGGCAAGCCGGGAGGCGGCATTGTCGAACTGCTGCAGAGCGGCGCGATCTACGTGCCGTAGGCCGTCGACCGCGTCGCCTTGATGTGGCTGCGATCCGGGTGATCAGAACTTCTCGATGTCGCCGGACACGCCGCTCGTTCCCGCCGCGCCCGTGGTGCCCGCGCTCGAAGCGCCGATGCCGCCTGCGCCGCCGCCGCCGTTGACGCAGGAGTTCTTCCCGAGCCCCGTCGCGAACGTGACGGTCACGCTCGCGGAGTGGCCGACGCAGACACTCGGACCGCCGGGACCGCCAGCTCCCGGCCCGCCTGCTCCTCCAGCCGATCCGTTGCCGCCGGCGCCGCCTTCGCCGGAGTCATCGGCGCCGTTGCCGCCCACGCCACCGCTGCCGCCGCCGCCGCCGGAACCGCCGACGGCACCGTTGCCACCATTGGCCCCCTTGGCGACTTTGATGTCGCAGAGGTGCACCACGAGGTTGCCGCCGCCGGTCGCGAGCACGCCGAAGCTTCCGCCACCGCCGACGCCTCCTTCGCCGGCTGCGCCGCCGCAGCCGCCGGCACCACCACCACCACCGCCGCCGCCGCGATCCTTCTTGCAGAGGAAGCCTCCGACGTCGTCCCCACCGCCACCGCCACCGCCGCCGCCACCGGAACCGCCATTCTGTCCGCCAAGGCCAGCGGGCCCGCGTGCAGGCGTGTAGATGCCCTCGGAAGTGATCGATCCATAGGCGGAGCCTGCACCACCCGCCGCGCCCGGAGTGCCGGGCGTGATCGCGGGGCCTCCGGGTCCACCTTTGTTGCCGCCGCCGAAGCACGAGTCCGCCGAAGCTCCCGCGCCACCGGCGCCGACGGTTCCGTTTCCACCGTTCGAGCCGGAACCACCGCCGTATCCGCCGGTGCCTCCGAGGCCGCCGGCGACCGAGCAAGTCGACGCGCCCGCGGCTCCGGCGACTCCGCCTCCGGAACAACCGTCGCAACCGCCCGCGCCAGCACCGCCGTCACCACCGGTCGCGCCATTCGCGCCGGCCGTGCCGTTGCCGCCAGGGGTGCCGGTGCCGACCGTGATCGTGTTGTACCGGACGTAGAACGTGCCCGACCCGCCGGCACTGCGCACGCCGTACGCGCTCTGTCCGACCCCGGTCGGAGACGACGCCGTGATCGTCAGACCCTCGAGGTGAGTCGTCACGTCGATCTTCGGCGCGTACACAACCGTCCCCGAGTTCACCAGCGTCGTGGTCGCCGCTGCCGATCGCTTGAACTTGAAGTCCGGATCCTTCTCGTCGAACCCGCCGTACACCGAGACGCCGCTCTCCATCGTCACGAGCCCGCTGTACGTCTCGCCGCTCAGGCACACGTCGACACCGAGCGTCTTCGCCTTCGCGATCGCCGCGGCCACGGTCTTCATCGGCTCGGTGCGCGTGCCGGACTTGGTGTCGTCGCCCGAGGACGCCGACACGTAGACGCACTTCTCGACGACGCCGTCGCTGCCGTCGCAGTTGTCGTCGGTGAACTTGTCGTCGATCGGGTCGGTGCTGCCCTTCTTCACGCAGGCATATTCACAGCCGCATTCGCCGGTGAGCGGGTTGCCGTCGATGTCCACGGTGTCCTTCGGGCAGCCAGCGGCGCACTTGTCGGCGTCGGTCGGGGTCTCGCCGGTCGCGTCGCCGGCCTCGCTGGTGCTGCCGGTGTCGCCGCCTCCGCCGGTGTCGCCCGCGCCGGTGTCGACGATGCTCGAGTCCTCGCCGCCGGCGCCGGTGTCCTCCTCGATCGTCGTGCCCGTGTCTCCACCGCCCGGCGTGCCGGGTCCAACGTCATCCGTGGCGCCCTCGGCGCACGAGGCCCCGGCGATGCCGAGGACGAAGAGAGCGACGAGGCCAGTGGAACGAAGCGGCAAGCGCGACATTCCGACCATTGTGACTGACCAGTCGGCTTGATCAAAAGGGGAGCGTTCCAAAGCGGATGTAGGAGCACCTACCACCTGGCGGCGAAGGCCGGCTGCTTGGGTATGCTGCGACGGATGTCGGCTCGCTCGCTGGTCGTCCTCGCCGCCCTCTCGCTCGGCTGCGCGGTCCCGAAGGACTCCGGCGAGGACCTCGTCAGTCCCGACGGGGGAGGCATCCACGCCGACGTCGGGTCGTTCGACGCGCCGGTCGACACGCCCGCGATCGATCCCGACGCCGCGTGCGCCAAGTCGACCGAGACGGCCACGGTCACGCCCGCGAGCCTCTACGTGATGTTCGACAAGTCGTCGTCGATGGGTCCGACCGTCACGTCGACGAAATGGGTGGGCGCGCGCAAGGGCATGGAGGCGTTCGTGAAGGACGGCTCCTCGACGGGCCTTCGGGTGGCGCTCAATTTCTTCCCGCGGCCGGTCGACGCCACGCCGGTGTGCGAGTCGGCGGCGTACATGGCGCCGCGCGTGCCCTACGACTTCCTCCCGGCGAACGCGGCGCCGATCCTCGCCGCGATCGACGCCGAGAAGCCGGACGGCTTCGGCACGCCGATGTACCCGGCGCTCGGCGGGGCGCTCCGCAAGGCGATGGATGATCTGAAGACGCGCCCCGGCGAGGCGGGCGCGGTGCTCCTGGTGACCGACGGCACGCCCGAGGGTCCGGCCACCAGCTGCGCCGGCGTGAACCCGGAAGATCCGGCCGTGATCGCCGCGCTCGCGGCAAAGGCGGTCGCCGAGTTCGGCATCAAGACGTTCGTCGTCGGCCTGCCGGGCGTGAACGTAGGCATCGCGAACCAGATCGCCGCCGCCGGCGGCACGACCGCCGCGGTGCTCGCGATCCCGACCTCCACCAAGCCGATCGAAGAGAGCTTCCGCGAGGCGCTCGCCGCGGTGCGCGGCAAGGCGCTGTCCTGCGATCTCGCGCTCCCCACGAGCGTCATCAAAGGCGAGGTCTCCTTCGGCCTGGTCAACGTCCTCTACAGCAAGGGCGGCGCGCCGCCCGCGCAGACGCTCTCGCAGGATCCGACGTGCGCCAGCGGCGAGGGCTGGCGCTACGACGACCCGAGCAAGCCGACGAAGATCCTCCTCTGCCCGAAGACGTGCGAGGCCGTGCGCGGCGATCCGAAGGCGAAGGTCGAGATCCTCCTCGGCTGCAAGACCGCCATCAAGTAGCGATCAGCCCTTGTGCGCGCGCGCGACGTCGCGGGCGCGGTTGCGCACGTCACGGCGGATCTTGTCCGGCGACACCACCACCACCTCGCCGGCCGCGCACAGCACCGCGTGGACGAGCGCCTCGCGCGAGGTCGCGCGGATGACGCGCTCGGGACCGCGGCCGCGCTCGACCTCGACCGAGGGATCGTCGGCGAGCGCGCGCAGCCCCGCGGCCGTCACGCGGACGCGCGCTTCGAGCAGCGGCGCCTCGCGCGCGATCAGCGAGGCGGGGACCTTCGCGCCGCGGCCGAGCGACAGGCCGACCCCGGACTTGCCCTCGATCGCGACGCCGGCGGCGCGCAGCCGATCGAGATCGCGATACAGCGTGCGCAGCGACACGCCCGTGCGTTCGGCGAGCGCCTGCGCGGTGGCGATGGAGCCATCCTTCGTCGCCTCGCGGAGCGCGTCGAAGAGCGCGGTCAGACGTGACGAGCGACCGGGCACGCGATCATCGTCTCACCCGGCCCCGGCCGACGCCAGCCCGCGCGCCACCGCGTCGAGCAACCGACCTTGGAGCTCGCGCGCGGAGGCCACCATGCCGGTCGTGTGTGCGACCACCGGTGACGCGTAGTCGATGGGCGCACCACGCTCGTCGGTGAACGCGCCGCCGGCGGCGCGGACGATCGCCTCGGGCGCGCAGAGGTCCCACAGCTTGGGGCCACCCCCGGGATGGATGTACGCGTCGACCTCGCCGAGCAGCACCAACGCGACCTTCACGCCGACCGAGCCGCAGCGCACCTCGCGCGGCCCGCCGAGCTCGCGGAAGATCGCGTCGAGCAGCGCGGACCTACGCGATCGGCTGGTCACCACGCGAATGTGCTCCGCGGGCGCGCCGAGCGCCAACGGGTGGTGCGCGCCGGAGGCGTCGACCACCCACGCGCCGACGCCGACCTCGCCCACCAACGCGTAGCCGGCGGGATCGCCGTCGCGCAGCGGCAACGTGGGCACCACGACGACGCCCATCATCGCGCGCCCGTCGATCGCGAGGCCGATCATCACGCACCACTGCCCGATGCCGTCGACGAACTCCTTGGTGCCGTCGAGCGGATCGACGAACCACACGCGGTGCGCGTGCGGATAGCCGGGAGGCACGTCGTCCTCCTCGGCGACGATGACGTCGTTCGGGAACGCCTCCCGCAGCGAGGCGACGATCGCCGCGTTCGACGCGCGATCGGCGGCGGTGACCGGATCGTCCTGCGCTGCGTCTTTGTACTCGACGCCGAAGCCGGCCGCGCGCACCTGCGCGATGGCCTCGGCGGCGTGTCGCGCCGCGCGCAGCGCGACGTCGCGTTCGACGTGCAGCACCGTCACACCGCTTCGAACAGCGTGGAGATCCCCTGCCCGACGCCGATGCACAGCGAGGCGAGCCCGCGCCTCGCGCCGCGCGCCTTCATCGCGTGGGTGAGCGTCGCGACGATGCGCGCGCCGGAGCAGCCGATCGGGTGGCCGAGCGCGATGGAGCCGCCGTTGACGTTGACCTTCGCCGGGTCGAGCTCGAGCGCGCGCATGCACGCGAGCGCCTGCGCGGCGAACGCCTCGTTCAGCTCGACCAGATCGAGATCGGAGACGCTCCAGCCCGCGCGGGCGAGGACCTTCTTCGTCGCGGGGATGGGGCCCTCGCCCATCGTGTTCGGCTCGACGGCGGCGACGGCGTACGACACGACGCGCGCGAGCGGCGTGACGCCCGCCCTCTTGACCGCGTCTTCGCTCGCGAGCAGGACCGCGGCGGCGCCGTCGTTGATGGGCGAGCTGTTGCCGGCGGTGACCGAGCCGCCCTTGCGGAAGACCGGCTGCAGCTTGGCGAGCCTCTCGATCGTGGTGTCGCCGCGGGGCGACTCGTCGACGGCGAACGGCTCCTCGACCTTGCCCTTCTTGACCATCACCGGGACGATCTCGCGCGCGAAGGCGCCGGCGGCCGACGCGGCGACGGCGCGCCTCTGCGACTCGAGGGCGAAGGCGTCTTGCGCGTCGCGCGCGACGCCGTGCTTGACCGCGACGTTCTCGGCGGTCTCGCCCATCGAGTCGAGCGAGAAGCGCGCGGCCATCTTCGGGTTGATGTAGCGCCAGCCGATGGTGGTGTCGTAGATGGGCGGCGGGTTGCGGTCGAACGCCTCGCTCGCCTTCGGCATGGAGAACGGCGCGCGGGTCATCGACTCGACGCCGCCGGCCACGACCACCTCGGCGTCGCCGAGCGAGATGGCCATCGCCGCGCGGTTGACCGCCTCGAGGCCGCTGCCGCACAGCCGGTTGACCGTGAGGCCGGGGACCTCGTACGGCAGCCCCGCGAGCAGGACCGCCATGCGCCCGACGTTGCGGTTGTCCTCGCCGGCCTGGTTCGTCGCGCCGAACACGACCTCGCCGAGCTGCTCGCGGAGCGACTCGCCGCCGCGGTCGAGGACGGCGCGCAGCACGTGGGCGGCGAGATCGTCGGGCCGCACCTCGGCGAGCGAGCCCTTGTAGCGACCGATCGGCGTGCGGACGGCGTCGACGACGTAGACGGGGCGAGGCAGCTGCATGCCGCCCACTTAGCACTCCCGCCACGGCCGAGAAATGCAGCCGGTGAGCGGAAATCAGTCGTCGTCGCGGATCGTCTTCAGCCGCGCATCGAGCCGCTCGCGCAGCCGCGCGAGGTCGTAGCGCGCGGGCCGATCGCCGGTCGGGAGCTGCGCGACCTCGAGGGCGCCGGCCGACGCGTGCGTGCGCACGCCGTCGGACAGCCCGAGCAGATCGCCGAGACGGCGCAGGGCCGCGCGCTCCCCCGGATCGACGTGGCCATCGAGCCGAGCGAGCCACACCGCGGTCGCGTAGACGAACATCCGCTCGACGCGGGTGAGCATCTTCGGGTCCAGCGCCTCGAGCGCCTGCGGCGCGCGGGTCGCCTCCTCGATGTGCCGCAAGTCCTCGTCCTTCATGCCCGCCTCGGCCGCCGCCCGCAGGATGCCCTCGGCCTCCTCGCGATCGAGCGCCCCGTCCGCCCAGCCGATCGCGCACAAGGCCACGAAGACCTCGCGCGACAGCCCCGCCCCAACCGTGTCGTGCCTGCTCATCCGCCGGAGAATACCGTCGCGCCGTGACCGAAGTCTCTTTACGCACTGCGGCGTGCCTTTCGGACGCGCACTTGCATTAGAGTCGCCGCATGGAAGGACAGCCGAACGGCGCGCGTTTCATCGACATCGTCTCCGACTCCACCGGGGAGACGGCCGAGAAGGTCGTGCGCGCAGCGATGCTCCAGTTCCCCGGCGCGCCCGTGCAGATTCGTCTCCACACCCGTGTGCGGAGCCAGGCCGGGGTCCGCGCCGTGCTGCAGCAGTCGGCGAACGACGGCGCGCTGGTCCTGTTCACCGTCGTCTCGCCCGAGCTCCGCGAGTTCATCCACCACTCGAGCTACGAGCTCAAGGTCGAGGCCGTCGATCTGATCGGCTCGCTGATCTCGAAGATCGGCTCGTTCCTCGACGCCTCGCCGATCAACCTGCCGAGCGCGATGCTCCCGCTGTCCGACGAGTATTTCCGCCGCATCGAGGCGGTCGAGTTCGCCGTCAAGAGCGACGACGGGCGCGAGCCGCGCAACTTCAAGAAGGCCGATCTCATCCTCGTCGGCGTCTCGCGTACCTCGAAGACGCCGCTCTCGACGCTCCTTGCGCAGCGCGGGCTCAAGGTCGCCAACTACCCGATCGTCCTCGGCGTCGAGCCCCCGCCCGAGATCGAGGAGGCCCCGCAGGATCGCTGCGTCGGTCTGACCATCGCGCTCGAGCAGCTGGTGCAGATCCGCCGCGCGCGCCTGAAGCAGCTCGGGATGCCGGTCGACACCAACTACGGCCTCCGCGACCACGTACAGGAGGAGCTCGACTTCGCCTCCGCCATCTTCAAGAAGCACCCGAACTGGCCGGTCATCGACGTCACCGGTCGCGCCATCGAGGAGACCGCCGTGATCATCCTCGAGACGCTCCGCGAGCGCGATCGCAACAAGGCGGCGTTCGCATCCTCCGGCGGCTTCTCCATCGTGTGAGGGTGTCGTGAGAATCCTGCTCCTCGGCTGCGCCGGGCAGGTCGGGCACGAGCTGCGCGGGCCGCTCGCGACGCTCGGCTCGGTCACCGCGCCGGGGCGCGACAAGCTCGATCTGGCCGACGCCGACGGGCTGCGCTCGTGCATCCGCGATCTCCTCCCCGACGTCGTGGTCAACTGCGCCGCCTACAACGCCGTCGACGACGCGGAGCGGAACGCCGGCGAGGCGATGCGCATCAACGGTGACGCCGTGGCCCTCCTCGGCGAGGAGGCGAAGGCGCGCCGCTTCGGTCTCGTCACCTTCTCGAGCGACTACGTGTTCGACGGCGTGACCTCGCGCCCGCTCGGCGAGAACGATCCGGCCAGGCCGCTCAACCAGTACGGCGTCTCCAAGCTCGCCGGCGAGCGCGCGCTGTTCGAGCTCGACGCGCCGGCGCTGATCCTCCGCACCGCGTGGGTGTGGAGCGCGGGGCCGCGCGGGTTCGTCGCCACGATCCTGCGGCTCGCGCGCAGCCAGGAGCGGCTGCGCGTGGTCGACGATCAGGTCGGCAACCCGACCTTCGCGCGCGATCTGGCGTTCGCCGTCGGGGCCATCCTCCACGAGCTGCGCCGCGATCCGCACGGCAGCATCCGCGACGCGCGCGGCATCTACCACCTGGCCGGCGCCACGCCGGCGAGCCGGCACGCCCTGGCCACCGCCGCGCTGGCGCACGATCCGCGGCGCGCCGAGCACCTCGCGCGGTTCGTCGAGGCGGTCCCCTCCTCCGAGATGCCCACCGAGGCGCCCCGCCCGGCGCACGCGGTGCTCGATTGCACGAAGGTGAGGGAGCGGTTCGGGGTGTCGCTGCCCGGGTACCTCGACGCGCTCCCGCGGGCGCTGACCGAGGGCGCCTTGCCGGCGGCGGCGCGCATCGCTACTCCGCTCCCCTGATTTGCCCCCGGGCTGAAGCCCGGGGCACCGACTGCATGGCGAAGCCCGCCTTCGGCGGGCTGGCGAGCGCGGCGCGCGCACACGCGAGCGGACGGCCGGCGAGCGGCGACAGCGCCAGCCAGGCTGGCGACAGCGTGGAGCCCCCCGGGGGCTCGAGGTCGCAGTCGGTGCCCCGGACTTTCAGTCCGGGGGAATTCGACTCCGGGGCAACTCGACGCCGGGAATCGCCTTCCGAGGGCGCCTTGCCGGCGCCGGCGCGCATCGCTACTCCGCTCCCGCGGTGATCGAACACGCCCTCGCGACGTACCGGCAGCGCGCGCTCATCTTCGAGCTCGCGCGCAACGACTTCCGTGCGCGGTACACCGGGTCGCTCCTCGGCGTCACCTGGGCGTTCGCGCAGCCGGTGCTCACCATCGTGCTCTACCTGTTCATCTACCAGGTGGGGTTCAGGAGCCAGCCGCCCGGCGAGGCGCCCTTCGTCCTCTGGCTCATCGTCGGCCTTTCGCCCTGGTTCTTCTTCATCGACGCGCTCAGCGGCGCGACCTCCGCGCTCGTCGAGTACAGCTTCCTCGTGAAGAAGATCGTCTTCGAGGTCACCATCCTCCCGACGATCAAGCTGGTGAGCGCCGCGTTCATCCACGTGGTCGTCTGGGCGGTCGTCCTGGTGATCCTCACGGCCACCGGTTACCCGCCGCGGCTCTCGTGGCTGCAGGTGCCGTATTACTTCTTCGCGACGTACGCGCTGGTCAACGGCATCGCGCTGTTCACCGCCGCGGTCACCCCGTTCTTCCGCGACATGATCCAGGTCGTCGTGGTCGGGCTGCAGTTCGCGTTCTGGCTCACGCCGATCCTGTGGCCGATCGCCAACGCGCCGCCTCGGCTCGCGCGCGTCCTCGAGCTCAACCCGGTGCACTACGTGATCCAGGGGTTGCGCGAGGCGCTCCTCCTCGGCAAGCCGCTGTGGGCCCACCCGGTGCTCACGCTGTGGTTCTGGGGTCTCGTGTTGCTCACGAACCTCGTCGGTCTGGCCCTCTTCCGCCGGCTGCGGCCCCACCTACCGGACGTCCTCTGATGGCCGCCGCGCTCACCGAGTCGAAGGTGCTGATCGAGGCGAAGGACCTCGGCAAGCAATACCGCCTCTTCGACAAGCCCATCGATCGTCTGAAGGAGGCGCTCGACCCGTTCGGGCGCTCCTTCCACACCGATTTCTTCGCGCTCCGGCACGTCGACCTCGAGGTGCGCCGCGGCGAGGCCCTCGCGATCATCGGCCGCAACGGGTCCGGCAAATCGACGCTCCTCAAGCTGATCACCGGCGTCGTCGCCGCCTCCGAGGGCGCGCTGAAGGTCGAAGGGCGCATCGCCGCGCTCCTCGAGCTCGGTGCCGGGTTCAACCCCGAGTACACCGGCGTCGAGAACGTCTTCCTCAACGGCACCATCCACGGGATGACCCACGAGCAGGTCGAGGAGCGCCTGCCCGACATCCTCGCCTTCGCAGACATCGGCGATTTCGCGCACCGCGCGTGCAAGAGCTACTCGAGCGGCATGTTCGCGCGCCTCGCCTTCAGCGCGATGATCCACTTCGAGCCCGACATCCTCATCGTCGACGAGGCGCTCGCGGTCGGCGACGTGTTCTTCCAGCAGAAGTGCTTCCGCTGGATGAAGGAGCGCATGGCGGGCGTGACCAAGCTCCTGGTCACCCACGACATGGCCTCGGTCGCGCAGCTGGCCACGCGCGCCGTCGTGCTCGAGAGCGGCAAGGTCGCCTTCGACGGCCCCCCGCTCGACGCGATCGAGCACTACACCAAGTCGCTGCACACCGATCTGTTCGCCGGCGAGGGCGCCCCCGAGCCCCCTGACGAGCACGCGCACCCCGCGCCCGGCGTCGAAGACGCGATCGCCGAGAAGTGGGAGCCGGTGGACGAGAAGGAGATCGCCGGCGCGCGGGAGGTCGAGATCCGCGCGCACCACGTCTCGGTGAACGGCCTCGGCCACGAGGTGATCAAGGCCGGCGACTCGGTGCGCATCGCGCTGAAGGTCGACGCCAGGCGCCCCGTCGAGCACCTGATCGTCGGCGTGGCGGTGTCGGACAAGTACGGCCAGATCGTGTTCGGGGTGAACTCGCTCGCATCGGGCCACCCAACGATGAAGCTCGAGAAGGGCACGCGGGCGATCGTCCTCGAGTTCGAGTGGCCCGAGGTGAAGGAGGGCAGCTACTTCCTCACCCTCGGGCTCGGCGAGGGCCAGGACGAGCTCAATCACGTCGTGCAGTGCTGGGCGCACAACGTGGTGGCCGTGCAGTCGATCGCCACCCGCGCGATCCACGGGATCTTCAACGTCCCGATGCGCCGGCTGACGCAGCGCGGGTAGCAGCGGGAAGTCGTCAGTCGTCAGTCGTCAGTCATCAGTCGTGACGAGACCGAGAAATGCAGGTATGCCGTCTCGACTGAAGACTGATGACTGATGATTGATGTGCGAGAGGCGCGACTCTCTAGACCATCTGCGCCGGCACCCCGAGCACCTCTCGCACCTTGCGGGTGAGCGTGTCGGGCGTGATCGGCTTCTGCATGAAGGCGAGCCCCGAGTCGAGCACGCCGTGCTGCACGATCGCCTCGTCGGTGTAGCCAGACATGAACAGCACCTTCATCGACGGTCGCGCGGCGCGCAGGCGCTCGGCGAGCTGCGGGCCGCTCATGCGCGGCATCACCACGTCGGTGAGGAGCAGGTGGATCTTCGCCCCGTACTGCTCGGCGACCAGGAGCGCCTCGCCGGCGCCCGGCGCCTCGAGCACCGCGTAGCCGCTCCGCCGCAGAACGCCGCGGATCACCCCGCGCACCTGATCGTCGTCCTCGACGAGGAGCACCGTCTCGGTCCCGCGGCCGCTCTCGGGGACCGGCGGCCGCGAGGAGGTGGCGGCGCCGCTGGCGCTGCTCTCGGGCAGGTAGATCTTGAACGTCGTGCCCTTACCGGGCTCGCTGTAGACCCAGACGTGACCGCCGGCTTGCTTGACGATGCCGAACACGGTCGACAGCCCGAGGCCCGTCCCCTTGCCTTTCTCCTTGGTGGTGAAGAACGGCTCGAAGATGCGGGACTGCGTCTCTTTGTCCATGCCCAGGCCGGTGTCGCTGACGGCGAGCATCACGTAGCGCCCGGGCGCCACGCCGAGGTGCTCGGACGCGTAGTGCTCGTCGAGCTCGACCCCGTTGGTCTGGATGGTGAGCTTGCCGCCGCGCGGCATGGCGTCGCGCGCGTTGACCACCAGGTTCATCAGCACCTGCTCGATCTGTCCGGGATCGGCGCGCACCCGGCCGAGCCCCTGGTCGAGGAGCAGCGTGATCTCGACGTCGGCGCCGAGCAGCCGCCGCATCATGTTCTGCACGCCGGCGGTCACCTGGTTCAGATCGATCACCCTCGTCTGCAGCACCTGCTGGCGGCTGAAGGCGAGCAGCTGTCGCGTCAGATCGGCGGCGCGCTCGCCGGCGGTCTGGATCTCGTGGATGTCGCCGTGCAGCGGATCGTCGGGGCGGACGCCGTCGCGGATGATCGACGAGTAGCTGAGGATGACCGAGAGGAGGTTGTTGAAGTCGTGGGCCAGCCCGCCGGCGAGCGCGCCGCGCTTGACCTCGGTGACGTCGAGCGAGAGCACGCACGCGCCCTCCGGCACCGGAACGAAGCGGAGCTCGAACCAGCCCTTCGAACCGTCGGGGTAGGTGAACTCGTTCTCCATCTGCTCGTGCACGCGCTCCGACATGCAACGTCGCAGCTTCGCGAACATCGGCGTCTGCTCGATGCCGGGGAAGCACTCCATCATCGTGCGCCCGATCAGGTGCTCCTTCGGGAGATGCGCGTGCTTCGCGACGGCGTCGTTGACGTACAGATACGTGAAGTCGAAGGCCACGACCTGGCAGCCCTCGAGCAGGCTGTCGAGGACGTGCGCGGCCACCGCCGCACGCGCCGCCTCCGGGCTCGACCCCCCCATGGGCTCGAGGATGCACGCTGCGCTCCTGTCGCACAACGGCCTCTCCCGCTCGCGCACGGCATCGGCGCTGACGGGCGTCAGAGCCGTCGCGGCGTGAACGACGTCGCGTCGAGCTCGTCGACTCCGTACCGCGAGCCCAGACGTTCGCGCGCTGTTCGAGCCGAGCGGGCTCGAGCACTGCTCGTCACGGCTTGGCGTCTTTCACGCGATTGAACAGCCTGGTCGCCGCCGGCGAGAGCCGCGGAAACTCGAGGGCCAGCTGGCCCTGCTTCCACAGCGCCGTCCGCACGCGGTGCATGCGTGCGCGGAGGGACGCCGAGCCGCCGTGCAACAGCACGGGGTTGTGCTCGCTCTTCCCGAAGTCCGCCGAACGATGGCGCACCTCGAGGATCTCGGCGGTGCGCCGCGACGGGTGGAGGATGTCCGCCGCGAGCCGCTCGTAGGCCTCCCGCGCGCGGTTGGCGATCGCGATGTGGTCCTTCTGCGACGTCTGGTCGAAGTACGCGACGATGCCGGCGAAGAGGTCGTCCTCGTCGCCGGGCGCGACGCTCTCGGCGCTCGCCTCGACGTTCGGTCGGGCCTCGCCCGTGAGCGGGTCGGCGACGTAGCACTCGACCGACGCGCACGCGGGCTCGAGCGGGTCTTCGATGATGTGGTGGTAGTAGAAGATGGCCGTCGCGGGCCGTGCCTTCTCGTAGCGCGTGCCCTCGACGCTGACGCCGACCACGTGGGAGAAATGCGGCGGGTTCTCGCCGCGGTAGTCCCAGCGCGCGAAGTACAGGCCGAACCAGTTGAACTGGGGGTACACCCTCATCAACATCGCTTGCGTGTTGCCCGCCCACCCGGTGTCGACCAGGAGGAGGTTCTTGCGGCCACCCGAAAGCCCTTCGATGTACGCATCGAGGTGACGCGCCTGGCGCTCGAAGTACTCGCGCACCGCGGCGCCCCACGTCGTCTGCGAGGAGAAGATGGCTTGGAAGTGCTCGAGCGTGACCGGCAGCGTCGCCGTCGCGTCGGGGAGATCGAGCGCGACCTCGGGCATCACCGCCGCGAGCATCGACCTCATCGTCTGGCCGGCGAACTCGCGCGTGATGACGCGCCCGGCGAGCTCGAAGTCGCGCGTGAGACACCCCTTCGCGGTCGCCAGCCGCGACGTGCCGAAGGCCTTCTGCTCGATCGGCTCCTCGAGGCCGTTCTGCTCGAGGAAGCGACGATAGAGGTAGCCGAGGCGGAGCCCTCCGCGGGCGACGTAGAGGACGACGCTGTCGTCGGCCGGGTAGGCCGCGAAATACAGCCTGAGTCGGTCGCAGAAGTGGTGGAGGATGGGGCCGAGGACCGCGCGGCCGTACTCCCACCTCGCCTGGCCGAGGTCGTCGCGACGGATCGCGCGCGGCCGGTCGATCGGCGGCGGGGGCTCGACCTCGCGCGCCTTCTCGAACGAGACCTCGTGGAGCAGGCTGTAGGCGACCAGCTCCTCCTCGCGGAGGACCCTGCCGGACGAGACGGCCTCGCCGAGCCGTCGATGATAGTCGACGTCTCGGAACGCGAGGTCCTCGCGCTTCCCGCGCTGGATCGCGTGCAGGAACATCTCGGGGTGCACGAGCGAGCGCGGCGGGGCGAAGGGGAACCCGGGGAAGAGCTCGCCGCGGACCGTGTCCTTCACGAACACGATCACGTTCTGGCGATACCACCACTCGACCTTCGGGTCGTGCCAGACCTTGTCGCGTATGCAGTCGACCGCGGAGTAGCCGAGCTTCTGGAACTGCAGCGCCCAGTACTCGACCCAGTTCTCGTTGACGTGGTGCGTGCCGCCTTGATAGGGCATCGCCGCCGAGAACAGCACGACGTCGGCGTACGACGTCAGCGACCGGATGAACTGCTCGGCGCCCGACTGCGAGATGTGCTCGGCGACCTCGACCGAGATCGCGAGATCGAAGCGGCGCGGCAGCTTGCCCTCGAAGCTGTGCGACAGATCCGTCGGCAGGAACCGCTCGCGGGGGATCTGCAGCAGGTGCGGCATGACGTGCGCGCCGTCGAAGCCGATGACGTCGTCGACGCCCGCGGCCTGGCACTCGGCGAGCCAGCTCCCGGTGCCGCAGCCGACGTCGATGACGCTCTCGGGTCGGTAGAGCTCGAAGAGCGTTCGCAGGACGACGCGCGCAGAGGTCCTGCTCGCGTCCATCTGGTGCGCGTAGAAGTCTTCGTTGTAAGCGGCCTGGGTCGTCATGGCAGGAGTCTCTTCAGCAGCGCGGTCGTGTGCAGCTCGCGCGCGGCGCGCGCCCATTGGAAGGCCTTGCCCCGAGGGAGGTGGAGGGCGTTCCAGCCCTTGGCCCGGGGGCTCGCGACGTCGGAGTGGGCGTTGTCGCCGACGTGGAGCAGCTCGTGCGGCGCGAACCCCTCGCTCTCGCAGAACAGGTCGAACAGGCCGCCGGCGTGCTTCGACAGCGAGCTCTCGGAGCTCACGTACCCGCCGTCGACGGTCAGATCGGCCGCCGCGCGCGCGAGCAGGCGCCGGACCTGCGCGTTGGAGAGATACATGTCGCTGAGGAAGAACAGCTTCTTTCCGCGGCTGCGCGCCTCGGCGAGCAGCTCGATGATCGCGCGGTTGCCGCGGAGGTTCTGCTCTTCGTAACGGAGCTCCACCTCCTGGATGACGTCGACGAGGCTCGGGTCCGAGAGGGAGAGGGCGCGCGCGACCAGCTTGCCGATGTCCTCGAACTTCGCCTCGCGCTGGAAGCGGTTCATCGGCGCGGTGCGGTAGGCGATCTCGTGGCTGAGCGCGCGCGCGTGGAACGCCGCCTCCTTCGAGACGGGGTAGCCGCGCGCGGCGAGCTCGATCGTCAGCTCGCTCGCGATCTCGAAGAACCGCAGGCGCTCCGGCTTGGTGTTCCGCAGCAGGACGGTGTCGAACACGTCGAAGGTGACCGCGCGGATTCGCGGGTCGTCGACGTGGCGGAAAAACCAGCTGCGCATGCTCAGGTCTGGCGAATCGCCGCGACGAGCGCCTTGCGCAGCGGGACCTCACGCGTCTTGTCGAGGAGGGCGAGCAAGCGATTGCGCAGCTTCTGCTTCGCCGTCGGGCCGGGGGGCGGATGGCCGACGTTCAGGCGGACCTCGTTGAGCAGGAAACCGAGGCCGTGCGTGCCGCTCACGAGGTCCTGCCGGAGGTGTTTGTTCCGGATGGTCATGTCGTAGAGCTGGTGCTGATTCACGCCGTGCACGACCGTGTTGCGGAAGGCGCTCGGCGGCATGTTGATGCGGTGGTGATAGTTCGCCAGCGGCATGCGCAGCACGGCGATGTCGGTGTGGAGCAGCAGCTTCAGGTTGAAGTCCCAGTCGCCGAGCACCGGCAGGCTCTCGTCGAACCCGCCGACCTTGTCGTACATCTCGCGGCGGAAGAGGAACGAGATGGGCGGGAAGAGGTTCACCTTGGCGAGGTCGGCCAGGTAGATACCGGTGCACCCCTCGTTGAACGGGCTCCGTTCGACGATGGTGCAGGTGTCGTCGTCGACGAGGATCTCCTCGACCTTGACGCTGTGGGTGATGACGCCGCCGAACTTCTTGCCGGTGTCGGCGTCGAGGAACTTGGAGGTCTCCTCGAGGAACGTCGGCTGCCAGGAGTCGTCGTCGTCGTGGATGACGACGTACTCGCTGGCGCTGGCGCGGATTCCGACGTTCGAGGCCGCCTCCATGCCGCGCGACGTCTCGTTGTGGATGCACATCGTGTCGATGCCGCGCCGACGTGCCTCGCGGACGATCTCGTCGACGCCCTCGCGCGCGCCGGCGTCGTTCACGACGACCCAGACGAAGTCCTTGAACGCCTGGCACGAGACGCTCTCGAGCGCCCGGCGCAGCAATACGGTGCGGTTCTTGGTCCGCGTGACGACCGCGATCTTCTTGGAGGCGCGCATCTCGAGCTCATTTCTCGCGTTCTCGCGAGTGGGGTTCGGGGCGGGTGGCGCGCCGTCGCTGGCGCCGTCGACCTTCGGCTGCTTGGCCTCGAGCGCGCGCGACAGCGCCACGATGTGCGCGTCGCGGTCCTCGATCATCTTCTGCAGACCGCGGGTCTGGTCGTCGAGCGCCCGTGACAGGCTGGCGATGTGCTCGTCCCGGTCGTCGATCATCTTCTGCAGGCTGCCGAGTCGGAAGGACGCCTCGGTCAGCTTCGCGCGGTCGTCGTCGGCGTGCTTGTTGGTCGCCTTCTGATAGCGGTCGATCTCGCGCAGCAGACCGCTCTCGACGGCCGCGCGGTGGGCCTTCTCCGAGAGGAAGACGACGCCGAGCCCCCAGCTGAAGTCGAACTCGAGGTGGAGCGGGTACCGGGCCTTGAGCTCCTGCCAGAAGACGCGCGACTCGTAGTGGACGTACGAGCCGACGTCGTGGAGGAGCACGATGCCGTCCGGCCGCATCTTCGGCAGCCAGGTGTGGAAGTCCTCGGAGACCGCCTCGTAGGTGTGCAGGCCGTCGATGTGGAGCAGGTCGATGCTCGCGTCGGCGAAATCGCCGACGGCCTCGGCGAACGTGCTCTTCTTGAACTCGAGGGCGAGCGAGCCGAAGTGCGCATCGCGCGTCTTGGACACGAGCTCGAAGACCGAGTCGTCGTACTCGCCGGCCTGCGGATCGCCCTTCCAGTGATCGACGCTCACGAGGCGCGTGGGGAGCGCGTGGTCCTTCATCGCCTGACTGAAGGCGAAGAACGAGCTGCCGTAGTGCGTGCCGAGCTCCACGACCGTCTCGGGCTCGAGGAACGTCACGAGGTCGTAGGCGAAGCGGCGATGGCCCGACCAGGGGTTCAGCGGCAAGTCGGGATTGACGAGGTCTGCTTCGAAGGCCGGCGCCTGAAATGTCCACTCTTTCTTCATCGATCGTCCCTGGATCCCCGCCGTCGCGCCGGGTTCTTAGCCCACAAGGGTCCCGCTTGCCAGGAGCGTCCGCCTCGCCCGTCCACCGGCGGCGGCTGTCCCTAATTGCCCCCGGGCTAAAGCCTCATCATCCGGCGGAAGCGCTCCGTCCCGGCGATCAAGTTACCGTGAGGAAATAACTCGTGATTCCGCGTGTTTTCGCCGCGCGGATTTTCTGGCAGCTCGTGCGCGATGGAGTCGATCGAGCAGGAGTGGGCGAC
>JACPFM010000137.1 GCA_016182965.1 Deltaproteobacteria bacterium
CTCGCCGGGGCGCTCGCGCAACAGTCGGCGCCGGCCCCGACGCCCTTCCCGAGCGCGCCGCCGCAGGCCGCGACGCCCGCGCCCGTGGCGCCCGCCGCCGCCCCGATGCCCCAGGTCGCGGCGCCGCAGCCGATCGCGGCGCCGGCGCGCCCGGCCGACGCGACGCAGGTGATCCGCCCGAAGTCGGGCGGCAACACCGGCCTCATCGTCGGTGCGCTCGTGCTCGCCGCGGCCGCCGGTGTCGGCGCGTTCTTCTGGATGTCGAGCCGCCCCGGCGCGATCGTCGTCAACATCGACGTGAAGGGCCCGAAGGGCACCAAGGTGACCGTCTCCGTCGACGGCGCCGAGAAGTGCACCGACACGGTGTGCCGCATCGAGAACATCTCGCCGGGCGCGCACGTCGTGAAGGCGACCGCCGGCGACGTCGAGAAGAAAGCGACGCTGAACGTCGAGCCGGGCAAGGACGCGATCGCGAACCTCGCGCTCGAGATCGCGCCGAAGAAGGTCGGCCTGAAGATCGCCTCGTCCCAGACGGGCCTGAAGGTCGAGATCGACGGCGGCTCGCCGCGCGCGCTGCCGATCGACGACGATTCGCTGAAGGCCGGCGAGCACACGCTGAAGTTCACCGCGGGCTCGCGCTACGGCACCAAGGAGATGAAGGTCACCCTCGAGGAGGGCAAGACCAAGTCGATCGAGGACGTGAAGCTCACGCTCAAGAGCGTGAAGACGAAGTTCGTGTTCCTCACCAAGGGCACGAAGGCCTTCCTCGACGACGGCAGCGGCAAGAAGACCGAGCTGAAGGACGACGGCCAGCCGATCGAGCTCGACACGTCGAAGACGTACACGGTCACCGCGACCGCGAACGGCCACGAGGACTTCACCAAGAAGCTCGAGCTCGGCGAGGAGCCGGAGCTGGCGGTGAAGCTCGAGCTCGAGCAGAAGGGCAAGGCCGCTCCGCCCGCGCCCGCGCCTGCGCCGACTCCGGGCCCGGTCGCGGTCGCGGCACCCAAGCCCGCGACGCCCGTCGCTGCCGGCGAGGGCTCGCTCTTCGTCAACACCCTGCCGGCCTCCGCCTGCGCGGTCGACGGCACCCCGCGCGGCAAGACGCCGTTCACCATCAAGGTGTCGCCCGGCGCGCACAGCATCACGTGCGTGGCGAAGGACGGCGACGAGACGCTCAAGAAGTCCGCGAGCGCGAACGTCACCGCCGGCGACACGGCGAAGGTGATCCTGAAGCTGCGCGACTGATCCGAGTCGTCAGTCGTCAGTCGTCAGTCCGTGAGCCCCGTCTCACGGACTGACGGCATTTTTGCCCCCGGGCTGAAGCCCGGGGCACCGACTGCACCTCAAGGCCGGGGTATGAACCCCGGCCTTCACGCTTTCGAAGTCCTGGTACTCGCTTCGCTCGCAGCTGTCGCCGCAGAACTTCCGAGATCAGCCACGCCCGGGTTGTGCAGACCTACTGCTTGCCGGCGAGATCGTTCACCGCCGCCTGTGCCTCTTTCCGCGCCGGATCCGTGGAGCCGACCGAGGTGTTGAGGTACTCGCGGTAGTACTTCAGCGCCTCGGCCTTGTCCGAGTGGCGCAGCGCCTCGGCGAGGTAGAAGTTCGCCTTCGGGAGCCATGGCGGCGGCGGCTCCATCGCCTTCGCCTGCTTGATCGCGTCACGCAGCTCCGTGGTCGCGCGCGCCACCGAGTTGCGGTGGAAGTGGATGTCGGCGACGACGTACCGCCAGAACGCGGCGCGCGGGTTGGTCGGATCGCCCTTGATCGCCTGGGCGTATTCGCCGAGCGCCCCGTCCTCCTGGTTCAGCTGCTTCAGGCTGAACGCGATCGTCGCGTGCGCCTGCGACAGCGACGGCGTGATCGCCAGCGCGCGCTTGGCGGAGTCGATCGCCTCGCGGTACTTGCCGCTCTTGCCCTCGATCTCGGCGCGCAGCCAGAACGCGAGACCCAACGACTTGTCGAGCTCGAGCGCGCGGCTGATCTCGACCTCCGCGGCCGGCAGGCTGTTCAGCTCGACGAGCACCCACCCGTGGTAGAGGTGGTACTGCGCGTTGTTGTCGCCCTTGGCGGCCGCGGCCTCGAGGTACGTCTTGGCCTCTGCCGCGGCGCCGCGGCGGAGCAGCGCGCGACCCAGGTAGTGCTTCGCCTCGGTCGTACAGACGTCCTCGGCGACCGAGCGGGTGCAGCTGCCGAGGATCTCGCGGAGCTTCGCCTCCGCCTCGCGCATGCCCGCCTCGACCTGCGCGCGCGCGACCGAGAGCTGGATGTCGATGTCGTCGGGCGCGCGCTCGAGGGCCTTCTTGTACTCCTTGAGCGCCTCCTCGATCTGGTCGGTCTTCTGGTAGTAGAGGCCGTACTCCAGGGCGAGGCCGGGGTACTTCTCGTCCTTCGCGGCGACCTGATCGAGGATCTTCTTGCCGTCGTCGAGCTTCGCGCGCTCGCCCATGCGCAGCAGCGTGCGGCCCTTGGAGAACAGCGCCTCGAGGTTGGCCGGCTGCAGCTCGAGCGCCTTGTCGAAGTGCTCGAGCGCCTGCGCGTAGCGCTCCTGGCGGAAGCGCAGCTCGCCGATGCCGAGGTGCAGCCGCTCGCTGGGCGGGACGTTCTTCGCCGCCGTCGCCAGCGTCGCGTCGGCCTCCTCCATCTTGCCGATCTTCGCCTGCAGGTTCGCGAGGGCGATGTACGGCTTGACCTCGTTCGGCTGCGCGGTGATCGCCCCCTCGTAGATCTTGATCGCCTCGGTCGGGCGCTCGGGGCTGACCTTCTCCTCGGCCTGACCGAGCCAGTAGCCGATCTCCGCCGCCAGCGTGGGATCCTTGAGCGGCGCCAGCGTGGCCTTGGCCTGCGTCGCGTTCTCCTGCTTCAGGAGCGCGCGTGCGATGCCGATCTTCGGGAGCGCGGCGTCGGGCATCGCCTGCGAGGCGAGGTTGAACTCGGTGATCGCCTGAGGGAACTGGCCGTTGGCGAGGTACACCTCGCCGAGCCCGAGCCGGGGGGCGGGCGTCGGCGCGCCCTTGGCGGCGGTGATCGCCTCGTCGAACGCCTTCTTCGCGTTCGTCATGCGCCCGCGGTCGAGGTGGATCATGCCGCGGAGGGTCATCGCCTCGACGAGCTCCGACGCAGAGGCGGCGGCGCCCACGCTCGGCTTCTCGAGCTCGGTCAGCCACTTCATCGCCTCCTTCTCGTCGCCGTCGCGACGCCACGCGTACCGCGCCAGCAAGAGCCGCGAGGGGACGTGGTTCGGGTACTTCGTCGCGACGGTGGTCGCTTCGGCTCTCGCCTTGTCGGCGTCGCCGGCCGCGTCGTGCGCGCGCATCAGCCCGCCGCGCGTGCGCGCGTCGTCCTTCGCCTTCACCGCCTGCTCGAAGGCCGCGACCGCGTCCTTCGGCTGCTTCGCGAGCAGCTCGAGCTCGCCGAGGGTCACCGCGGCGTCGACGTCCTTCGGATCGCCCGCGAGCACTGCGCGCAGCGCGTTGCGCGCGACCGGCAGCTGACCGCCGACCACGTCGCGCGCGGCCTCCGCCAGCTTGCGGTTCGCGGCGTCGGCCTTGACCTTCGCGAGCGCGGAGCGCGCCAGCGAATCGCGCTGCGGGTCCCTGCCGAAGCGGATCTCGTGCGCGAACTGCGCGTAGGCCTGGTACGCGAGCAGCGGCGCGTAGCGCGGCGCCACGGCGATGTCCTTCTGCAGCTCGCCGACCGCGTCGTTGGCGCGCGTGACGGTGTCGTCGCCGAAGCCGTCGCGCGTGCGCTTGACCGCGCCGTTCAAGAGGCTCGCGTGCTTGTCGGCGTTCGTTCGATCGGAGATCGCCTTCCACCCGTAGGCGCCGAGTCGCTCGTCGAACTGCAGGAGCGCGCCGCCCACGACCGCCAGCGCGAACACGCCGAGGGCGACACGCCCGGCGATGCTCGGCTTCTTCGGCTGCTCTTCCTCGGCCGGCGCCTCGACCTTCTCGGTGCGCGGCTTGGGCAGCGGCGCCTCGTATCCGGTACCGGTTTCGCCCGCCTCCGAGCCCCGTTTCTCCTCGGGGATGGCGCCGAACTCGAGCGCGTCGTCGGCGGAGCCGCCGCCGAGGTCGACCTCGCCGAAGCCGACGCCTCCCGTCGCGCGGCTGTCGATCTGGCCGGCCGAGCCGATCGTGCTCGCCTCGGTGCCGTAAGCCGCTTCGCCGGGAGCGCCCGGCGGCGCGTAGCTGTCGAGGGACAGCCCGCCGGGGCCGGCCGAGAACGTCTCTGCGGTCGGCGACGCGCCGAGCGCACCCATGCCGGGGCCGGGCAGCTCGAGCTCACCGAAATCGGAGGAGCCGCCGCCACCGGAGGGCGCGACGGGCATGCCCATCGGCGGGGCGAGGCTCGGCGCATTGACGCCCGACGCATCGACGCCGGTCGCCGCGCGCGGGCTGGTGCCGACGTCGGCGCCCAGATCGACCTCGCCGAAGCCGCGCGCCGTCCCCGAGCGGAGCCCGAAGTCACCTGGCGGCGGACCCCACGGATCGGGGGCGTGAGGCGCGGGAGCGCCGGGCCCGGGGAGCTCGAGCTCTCCGAACCCGCCAAGATCGGACGGCGGTGCCGGCGGCTGGTAGCCGGGACCGATCGCCGTCTGCGCGACCGCGAAGTCGCGGCCGCCGCCGAACACGTCGGGCGACGGGATCGCCACCGACGGCTCGCGAGGCGCCAGGCGCCCGACCGCCGGGAGGTTCGCCGCGGTCGCCGCGACAGCCGGCAGGTGCGCGCCGAACTCCATCTCGCCGAGGTTCTGCGTGGACGCGGCGCGAGTCGCGGGCAGATCGCGCTGCCCGCCGGGCGCAGGCAGATCCGCGCGACCGCCGATCGCAGGCAGATCCGCGCGACCGCCGATCGCAGGCAGATCCGCGCGACCGCCGACGGCGGGCAGATCCGCGCGACCGCCGACGGCGGGCAGATCCGCGCGACCGCCGACCGCCGGGAGATCGATCTCGCCGAACTCCGCCTTCGTCGTCTTGCCGGGCGCCCTGGGCCTCGCCGCGGGCAGATCGGCCGCAGGCGCGGGGAGATCGTCGAACCCCTGCTGCGTCTTCGTGGGGACCTTCGGGGCTGCGGGGCTCGGGAGGTCGATCTCGAACGACGGCTTGGCCGCTGCGCGCGGCGCGGCGCGGCCGACGGCGGGCAGATCGATCTCGCCGAAGCCGCCGTGCGTGCTCGCAGCCGCCGCGCGCGCGGCCGGCAGATCGGCCTCGACACCTCGGGCGGCAGGCAGATCGGCCTCGGCCCGTGCGGCCGGCAGATCGACGTCGAACCCGCGGCGGTCCGAGAGGGTGCCGCCCGGCTCCGGCGCGCGGCGCGCAGGCATGGCCGGCAGGTCGGCTTCCGGGGCGCGACGCGCGGGGACCGCCGGCAGCGCGGCGCCGTCCTGGGGACGGGCCTGCACCCCTGCGGCCGCGACCACGCCGGGCACGAGGCCGCCGAGGCCGAGCGCGGTGCCCTTGATGACCGGCTTCTTCGCGGGCGCCTTCGGCGCGGGCAGCCCCGCGTCGGACGGGGACACCGGCGCGGGGAGATCGATCTCGCCGAAGGCGTCGGGCGGCGACGCGGTGACCGGCACGCCGGGCGGCGGCTTGGCGGGCAGCGCGGCGAGGCTCTCGCCGCCGCCGACCCCCGGGGTTCCGACCGCGGTCGACGCAGAATCCGGCGCGGCGTCACGCGTGGACGCGGGCGCGTCGCCCGGCTTCTTGACGACGAAGGTCTTGGTGCACTTCGGGCAACGCACGCGCAGGCCCGCAGCTGGAATGCGGCGCTCGTCGATGGTGTACGGCGCCTTGCACGATTCGCACTCGACCTTGACCGGCATGTTCCTCACCTGCAGCGGGCGCGCCCCCTCGAGCGGCAGCCTGCGGCGTGGGAGCGTAACACGTCGATTTTCGTCGAGCCCAAAAGCGCTACGGGGAGCAACCGGTCAGCCGCCGCCGACGAAGTGCACGATCTCGATTTGATCGCCTCCGGCCACTGCCGTGGTCGAGTGCTCGGCGCGCGGGACGACCTCGCGGTTGCGCTCGACCGCCACCGGGCCGTGGAGGCCGAGGTGCTGGAGCAGCGCCGCGACCGTGAGGCCGTCGGGCACGTCGCTGGGGTTGCCGTTGATGGTGATGCGCATGATCAGAACTGCGCGAGGAAGCGCACGTCGTTCTCGAACATCAGGCGGAGATCGGGGATTCCGTACTTGAGCATCGCCGGCCGCTCGATGCCGGTGCCGAAGGCGAAGCCCGTGTAGCGCTCGGGATCGATGCCGCAGTGCTCGAACACCACCGGGTGGATCATGCCGGCGCCGAGGATCTCGACGAAGCCCGTGCCCTTGCACACGCGGCAGCCCGCGCCGTCGCAGAACGTGCAGCCCATGTCGACCTCGACCCCGGGCTCGACGAAGGGGAAGTAGCTCGGGCGGAAGCGCACCTGACGCTTGCCGAACAGCCGCTCGACGAACGCGGTGAGGACGCCCTTGAGGTGCGCCATCGACACGTGCTCGTCGACCATGAACCCCTCCATCTGGTGGAACATGGGCGTGTGCGTCATGTCCTCGTCGCAGCGGTAGCAGGGCCCGACGCTGACGACGGCGAGCGGCGGCTTGTTGGTCAGCATCTCGCGGACCTGGACGTTCGACGTGTGCGTGCGCAGAAGGACGCGCGCGTCGGGCGCCTGCGGCGGCGGCGACACCCAGAAGGTGTCGTGCATGTCCATCGCCGGGTGGTCGGGGGGGAAGCCGAGCTTGGTGAAGTTGTAGTCCTCGAGCTCGACCTGCGGACCGTGCGCCACCGCGAAGCCGAGGCCCTTGAACACCTCGAAGATGTCCTCGCGCACCAGCGAAATGGGGTGCAGGTGCCCGCGCGGCGCGGGGACCCGGCCGGGCAGCGTGAGATCGAACGGGGTCGCGTTCAGCTCGGCGTCGCGAGCCGCGCGCGCGATGGCCTGCAGGCGCTCCTCGAACGCCGCCTCGACCTTCTGCTTGAGCGCGTTGACGCGCTGACCGGCGGCCTTGCGGGCGTCGGCCGGGAGCTTGCCCATCTCCTTGAGCGCGGCGGTGAGCGCGCCGCTGCGACCGAGGATCTTCGCGTGCGCCGCGCGCAGCGCCTGCTCGTCGGAGCACGCCGCGAACTCGGCCGCGAAGCGCGCGTCGATCTCGGCGAGGGAGGCGTCGAGGGTCGAGGTCGGGTCGGACATTGCCCGGCGGACGTAGCGCATCGGCTCGGGGGCGGGGAGCCGCCTCGTCGCGGCCGCTGCCGCGCCGACTGCGGCGCCTCGCGCCGACGGAACTGGCGCCGACGGAAAGTGGTTCACCAGGGCGACGGCGGGGCACGATCCCTCTGCCGCATGTCCCTCCAGCAAGAGCCCGGGGCCGCCCCGGACGTACCGAGCGCCAAAGAAGCCCAACGCGACGAGCTCGCGCCGCCCGCGGGCGAGGTGCGGTTCGTCTCGCGGGAAGAGGCGGTGCGGCTGCGCGGCGCCCTCGACGCCGCGCGCCTGCTCGTGGTGTCGGTGCCAGAGCTCGGACCGGGTGCGCGCGGCCGCCTCGGCGAGGTCGTGGACGACGCCATCGAGCAGGCGCTGCGCGATCGCGGCGGCGCCCTGCCCGGCATCGGCGCGAGCTCCGACCGCGACGCGGCGCTCTCGGACCAGCTCTACCGCGTGCGCAAGATCGGGCGCGTGGGCGTGGCCATCGATCTGGGGCCGCTCGGTGCGCTGGTGGACGCGTGCGGCGCGCTCGATCCGGAGGACGCCGCGGTGCTCCGCTTCGTCGCCGGCGAGACGCGCGAGCGCCCCGTCGTGTTGATGCTCGACACACGCAACACCGAGGTGCGTGCGTACGGCGCGCCGCTGCCGCTCGTCCAGGCCCTCGGCCTCGCTGGTTGCGAGGCGCTCGGGCTGGTCAAGCCGGTCTCGACGTCCACGCCGGAGCAGCCTTCGCTGCGCGCGCGAGGCCCCTCGATGCCGCGCCCGCCGATCCGCCGGCCTCCGCCGATGCGGGTCGCGGAGGCTCCCGCGGCGGCCGAGCCGGTAGCTCCGGCCCAGCAAGAACCGCGGCTGTACGTCTCCATCGAGCGGGTCGCGCCCGATCCTGCCGCTCTCGGCGAGGCGGCGCGGCGCCTCTCCGAGGTGACCCGCGCGACGCCGCTCTCGGCGCTGGAGCGGGCGTTCGTCGAAGGGTACGCCCCGTTGCGTTCGGCGCTCCTCGACGATCAGCTCGGCGCAGCGGGCATCGGCAAGGCCGACGCGCGCGCGCTCTGCGCGCAGTTCGCCTCGGCGTTCGCGCGCGCCTACGCGGAGGCGCTGCCGACCTTCGGCGTGACCGGGCGGCACCCTCGGATGATCTTCGAGCTGTTCGATCTCGCGCAGCGCTGCGCGCGGGTGCACGGCGCGCGCTCGACCCACGTGGTCCTGGTCGACGCGCTCCGCTGGGATCTCGGCAAGCGCCTGCGCGATCGGCTCTCGCGGGAGCTGTCGCGGCAGGCGGTGTGCGTCGAGGAGCACGCGCTCTGGGCGGTGCTGCCGACCACCACCGGCGTGCAGCTCGACGCGTTGGTGCGCGGCGACGACGCGCTGCGCGCGCCGGCGCGCCCGGAGCGCGAGACCGCGATCGTGCGCGGGCGATCGCTCGACGTGCTCCGGCGCGTGCGCCTCGGGCACCGCGATCTGGTGAAGCTCGATCTCCTCGAGGGACGGCTCCGCGACGCCGGCGCCGCGGAGAGCACGCGCCTCGACGCGTTCGCCGAAGAGCTGACGCCGATCCTCGCGCGCTACGTCTCGACGTCCAAGCCGCGCGCGCTCGTGGTCATCGCGGGCGATCACGGCTTCGCCTTCGGCGATCCCGACGACCTCACGGACGAGAAGGCCGCCACCCCACCCGCGCGTCAGGGCGGCGGATCGCCCGACGAGGTGTTCGTGCCGTTCCAGGCGTGGCTAGTCGGCGGCGTGCACTGACGGGCGTTGCATCTGCGCCGCGCCGGGCGCATCACAGGGGAGCGATGCAGCTGCTCGGCTTCCGCGAGGTGAGCTCGTTCCAGGTCGCGCACGGCGCGCTGCCGTGGCCGTGGATCGCCTTCGATCCCGCCCACCTGCGCTTCGCGCACGCTGCCGATGCGCAGACGATCGTCGTGCGATCTCTGGTCGACGGCGCGCTCGCGGAGACGGCGCGTTTCGCCCTGCCCGAGGGCTTGGGGCTGCCGCAGGTCGCGCCGGACGGCTACTCGTCCACCGCGCGCGCGAAGCGGCTGCATGCGTTCGCCCTCGCGCCGAGCGGAGACGAGCTCGCGATCACCGGCATCGTCGACGAGGGACGCAGCGTCGTCGCGACGCTGGGTCGCGGCGGCGAGCTCGCGCGTGCGTCGGTCGAAGAGCGCCTCGGCGAAGGGCTCTTCGGACAGGCGCTGTCGTGGGACCGCACCGGCGCGCACCTCTGGATCGCCGCCGAGCGCGACGCCTCTCCAAGCGCCCCGGCGCGGGGCGACGGCGTCGTCGCGCGCCTCGACGGAGCGACCTTGCAGGTCCTCGGAGTGGTCGATCACCCGGAGTACCCGCCGCCGGTCGCGTACGAGTTGGCCCTGCACCCGATCGACGACGCGGTGCTCACGCTCGCCGCGTGCGGGCAGGACGGGACGTTCGCGCGCGTCGCCCGCTTCGCCGACGGCCGGCTGCAGGCGATCGTCACCCGGCTCGACGGAGGTGGCGAACCGGCGGGTCTGGTGGGCTTCTCGCCCGACGGTTCGCGCGTGTTCCTCGCCGAAGAGAGCGCGCTGCGCGTGCACCGTTGGCCCGCGCTCGATCTCGAGAGGACGGTCGACCTCGGCGACGAGTTCATGTCGGCCTACTCCGGCGCGGTGGTGGACGATCGCGTGCTCGTCGACGGCGAGGACGCCGAGGACGGCGAAGACGTGGTGCTCGCCTACGACGCGTCGACCCTGGCGCGCGTGCCGCCGCCGACCGCCATCCGCGGCGCGATGTGGGTCGGCCGGCTCCAGGAGCGGCACCTCGTCACGGTGACGCCGAAGGGGGAGCCGGCGCGAGGCGCGGTGCTGCGGATGCTGCCGTAAACGCGCACGCGAACGCTCGGGCGTGGGCGTGATCAGTTCGTGGTGACCGACACGCCCGCGGGCGGCGACCACTTGAACTTGCTGTCGTCGACCTTGCCGTTGACCACCGGCTTCTCGAAGTCGAAGCGGTTGCGGTTGTCCTGGCCGTCGACGATCAGCACGCGACGGACGTGGTAGGTCGAGCCGTCGACGTAGAACAGCACGTAGTTGTAGAGGTTGGTCGCGGCCTTCGGCGTGGCCTTCAGCACGTAGCCGCCCTCGAACTTCAGCTGCTTGGTGTCCATCAGCTCGAGGTTGAACTCCTTGCCCAGGTCGCCCTTGCCGGTGAGGAACGCGAGCGCGGTGGGCATCTGCGAGTCCTTGACCATCATCTTGCGCGCCTGCTTGTCGGAGGCGACGTACGACCAGAGCGTGGTGCCGTCGGAGACGACCACGTTGTCCTTCGGCTCGGTGTAATCCCAGCGCATCTTGCCGGGCTTCACGAACAGCACGTGGCCCTTGCTGGTCTTGGTCTGACCGAAGGCCTTCATCACGTACTGCTGCGTGAAGTCGGCCTCGTAGGCGTTGATCGTGACGTAGGCCTTCTGCACCTGCGCGGCGACGTCGGTCGCGGTCGACGACGGCTTGGCTGCGGGCGCCGGCGCGGCGGACGGCTTGGCCGAGGGCGCCGGCGCGGACGCGGGCGGCTTCGGCTGCGCGGACGCGCCGCTGGCGACGAAGAGGGCGAGGACGGCGGGGGCGACGAGCGCGGTACGGAATCGCATCAATGGGCCTCGCACATGGGACGGGGAACCCCCCGCAGGTATTCCTCGCCGAGCGCGGCCGCAAGCAGAACCGCAGAAAACGCCGAGCGTTCCGCGAGATTCACTCCGCGAGGGCGACCCCCCCTTTGCGCGGATCGGCGGCGGCGACGAGCCGGACCGTTCCCCCGGTGCGTTGCACCGCGACGAGTTGCACGGCGTTCACCGCCTCGGCGGACGTGACGGTCTCGCCGCGCTTGATCAGCTCCGCGACCACCGTCGGCGACAGCGTGGGCTCCACCGAGAGCTTGCCGCCCATCGGGTGCACCCGCGGCCACCCGACCGCATCCCCCGGCGAGAGCCCGAAGACCAGGTGCGCGATCGAGACGAGCGTGACGCTCGACGCGATGCGCATGCCGCCCGAGCCGCCGGCCACCATCACGGGGAGCCCGTTCTCGATGACGATCGTCGGCGTCATGCTCGACGTCGGCCGGGCCTTGGCGCGCGGCACGTTCGGGTGGCCGCCGATCGCGTCGATCGTCTTGCCGAAGTCGTCGAGCTGATCGTTGAGCACGATCCCCGTGTCGCCGGCGACGAGCTTCGCGCCGAAGCCGCTGTTGACCGTCGTCGTGAGCGCGACCGCGTTGCCCTCTGCGTCGACGATCGAGAGGTGCGAGGTCCCGTGCTCGTCGACGCGCAGCTCGACGGGCGGCTTGCTCGACCACGGATCGATCTTCTTCAGCCGCGCGATCATGCGCGCCTCCGAGAGCAGCGCGCCGACGTCGACCGGCGTCGCGTCGGGATCGCCGATGAACCGCGCGCGATCGTCGAGCGAGCCGCGCATCAGCTCGGCCATCAGGTGCGTGGTCTCCGCGCTGCCCCACGGCGCCATGTCGAGGCCCTTGCCCTTCGCCCCACCGCCTGCCCCACCCCAAGCCAGGGCCAGCATCTTGTGCGCTTGCACGGTCTGACCGAGCATCACGCCGCCGGCGGACGGCGGCGGCATGGTGATGACCTCGCGCGCGCCGAGCGCGACTCGAATCGGCTGGCGGAGCTTCGGCTGGTAGGCGGCCAGGTCCTCCATGGTCATCGTGCCACCGACCGACTTCGCGGCCTCGACCATCGCGCGCGCGATCGACCCCACGTAGAAGGCGCGCGGGCCGTGGTCGGCGATGGTCTGCAGCGTCTTCGCGAGATCGGCGCGCAGGACGCGCGTGCCGGCGGGCAGCGGCCCCGCCGCCGCGAGCAGCCGCACGCCGAGGGCCGGGGCGAGGGCGCGGAGCTCGGTCTCGGCCGTCTGCGTGCCCCGCGCGACGTGCGGGGTCATCAGGAACCCCTCGCGGGCGAGCTTCACCGCGGGCAGGACGTCGTCGCGCCACGCCTTCTTGCCGAACTTCGTCACGAGGAGGCTCAGCCCGGCGATCTCGCCCGGCACGCCCACGGTGTGGCCACGCTCGCTCGGAGGCAGCGGGCGCCGATCGAGCGCGCTCGCGTCGATGTCCGACGGCCCGACCTCGCGGAAGTCGACGACGAACGCCTCCTTCGTCTTCGCGCGCCACACCACCGCGAAGCCGCCGCCGCCGATGCCGCACGCGGTCGGCGTGGCGACCCCGAGCGCCAGCGCGGCCGCGGCCGCGGCGTCGACCGCGTCGCCGCCGGAGCGGAGCACCTCGAGCGCGATCCTCGACGCCTCGCCGTTCTCGGTGGCCACCGCGTAGCGCGCGCCGACCGCCTCGGGGGCCAGCGTCTTCTTCGGCGGCTGGGCCTTGGGCGCCGGCAACGCGGCGACGGTGCAACCGACGGCGGCCGCCACGAGGGCGGGTGCGAGGGCGCGCGCCGCGCGGGCTTGGCGGGCACGCCCATCGCGCGTAATCGAAGCGGTCATGCGGTTCCTGTTCCTCATGGATCCCATGGAGGGCATCCACACGGCGAAGGATACGACGTTCGCGCTGATGCTCGCTGCCGCCGATCGCGGGCACGAGATCGCGCACGCGCTGCCGCTCGGGATCTTCGCCGACAACGAGACCACGCACGCCGGCCGCGCCGAGGTCTTCGCGCGCGCCGCGCGCGCCGAGGTGTGGCGCCGGGGCGAGCCTGGCGTCGACGACGGGTTTCGCCTCGGCGAACGCAAGGTCGAGCGGGTGGCCGACTACGATGCCGTCTTCATCCGCAACGATCCGCCCTTCGACGCGATCTACGGCTGGATGACCCAGCTGCTCGAGCTGGTGCGCGATCGCACGTTCGTGATGAACGACCCCCGCGGGCTCCGCGACGCGAACGAGAAGCTCTTCACGCTGCACTTCTCCAACTGGATGGCGCGCACCACGGTCACCGCGTCGCCGGCGCACGTCCGCGAGTTCGTCCACGCGGTGGGCGGCGAGGCGGTCATCAAGCCGCTCGACGGCATGGCGGGCGCCGGCGTGTTCCTGCTTCGCGCGAGCGATCGGAACTTCAACGCGATCGTCGAGGCGACCATCGGCGAGGCGGGGCGCCGCTGGTGCATGGTGCAGGAGTACCTCCCGGCCGCGCGCATCGGCGACAAACGCATCCTCCTGCTCGACGGCGAGCCGCTCGGCGCGATCCTGCGCGTGCCGCGCGACGACGAGGCGCGCGCGAACATCCACGCCGGCGGCTCGGTCGAGCGCGCCGAGATCACCCCTGAGGAGCGCCGGATGATCGACGAGATCGCGCCCGAGCTGCGGCAGACCGGCCTGTGGTTCGTCGGCCTCGACGTCATCGGCGGCCGCCTCACCGAGGTCAACGTCACCAGCCCGACCGGCATCCAGCAGATGACCCGCTTCGACGGCGTCGACTACCCCGGCCGCGTCATCGAGTGGGTCGAGCGCCGCGCGAAGCGCTGATCACCGGTCCATCAAGGGGCGGTCACCGAGCCGCCCGGCGTGGTGACGGTGATCGCGCCGCCATCGCCGAGCGGCGCGCGCACCGAGATCGCCGACTCGGACCAGCCGAGCGTCTCGGCGACGACGCCGCCGACGGTGACGTTCGAGACGAACGGCGCGCCGCCGTCCGCGCCCGGGCGGAAGACCTGCGCGACGCCGAAGCCGCTGCCCTCGACGAACAGCGCACCGCCGGCGTCGGGGGACGCCGCAGCGGTGATCTTCGGGGCCGAGGACGACAGCTCGAGCAGCGCGATCGCCGCGCCGCTCGTGCGTCGCATCGACGCGGTGACCGACGTCGCGTCGCCGGTCGGATCCTGCAGCGACGACCAGGAGAACCCGATGCGCGCGACCGCGGCCAGCTGCGGCGCGGCGACGGTGGTCGACCACGGCAGCGTGAGGCGCGCAGGGATCGCGAACGAGACGCCCTCGGGGCCGACGCGCACGTACGGCGAGACCAGCTTGGCGCCGCCGGGCCCCGTGGGCGCGGGCGCAGCGTCGATCGCGAAGGTCACCGGCGCGGACAGCGCGCCGCTCGACACCACGAGAGACACGCCGGCGAGCGCAGTGCCGCTCGAACCGGACAGCGTTCCGCCCTCCGGTCCGATCGTCGCCTCGACGCGTGAGCCCGGCGGCGGCAGCCCGAGATCGTCGATGTCGGACCCGTCCTCGATCGGCGGCGGCGCGTCGGGCGGGGGCGCGTCGCCGTCGGTCACGGTCGAGTCGCGTCCGCCGCCGTCGGTGGAAGAGTCGGGCCGTGCGTCGACGCCCGCGTCGGTCGCCGGCAGGGGCGGGCTCGGCCGCTCGTCTTTCGATCCGCACCCGACCGCGATCGCGCCGACTGCGAGCAGCACGCCGAGCAGGACCGGACAAGCTGCGCGCGCGCGGCGAACGAAGGCGGGCGAGGACGGCCGTCGCATCGCGGGGACGCAAACACGGTCGCGGTCGCGCAGGAAGCGGCGGGCGCTAGGCTCCGCCGCCATGGTGCAGCGACGTCGTCTCGACGACCCGAGCGCGATCATCGACTCCCTCGTCGCCCACGGCGCAGTGCTCGGCGCGCTGGTCGTCGCGATCCTCGCCGCGGTCGTGCCCTCGATGCGCGGCGCGATGCCCGGCTCGCTCTTCATCGCTGCGATCGCCGGAGCGCGCCTCGCGTTCCATCCGCTGCGCTTCATCGCGCTGTCGCGGGTGTTCGTCGACGGCTCGCGCGTCCTCGTCGGCCCCATGCTCGGTCGCGCGCGCGAGGTGCATGTCGCGCGCGTCGAGCACGACGGCCACTCGCCGTGGCCGTGCGTGCTCCACCTGTCGGACGGGGCGCACGCGCGCTTCGTCGCGCGTCGCGACGACGGCGGCCTCGCGCTGCTCGACCTCGATCCGAGCGACCGCGCCCGCTACGAGCGCCCGTCGGACGCCCGCGACTCGCTGGTCGAATTGCAGCTGACGATGCGCCGGCGGGACGCGGCGTAGACGGCCTCTTCAGTCGCGGGCCAGCGCGCTTCGCCGGCCGCGCGACTACTTCGCCGGGCCCTGCTCCTTCGGGGGAACGAGGAAGAGGACGTCGCGGCGGTCGAGCTTCACGGCGCCGGGCATGCCGACGACGTCGATGAACGCCTTGAAGAACTGCGGGCGGTCCTTCGCGGCCTCGACGAAGTCGTTCTTCTTCGGGATGACCTCGAAGCAGACCGGCTCGCCGACCGTCGCGTCGCCTTCCTTCATCGCTCGGAGCTTGTCGATGAACTTCGTCGCGTCGACCGGGTTGCCCAGCGCGTCGAGGTTCGCCGGATCGTTGCTCTTGAGCGCCGTGACGTCGAAGGCCGAGCCGACGCTGATCGCCTGGATCGCGCCGACGATGCCGTCGGCGACGCCGGTGCCGTTCGACTTCGCGAGGTAGACGAGCGGGCACTTGCCGCCCACCGGATCCATCGCCGCGCCGGCGACGCCCGTGCAGCACTTGCCGGCGCCGCACGCGCCCTTGAACGCGGACGGGTCGAGCACGCTGCCGGTGTCCTGCGCCATCTTCACGGCCTGCTGGTAGCCGCGCGCGCTGTCGCAGGAGACGGTCGCGTAATTGGTGCACGGCGTGTCCATGCCGCCGCCGCTCTTCTCGAACAGCGAGTGCACGCCGACGAACTTCGCCTTGATCGTGTCGTACGCGCCGACCACTTCGGTGTGCGAGTGCGGCGAGAGCTTGCCGGTGGTGCCCGCGTCGTAGGTGGCCTTCTCGAACCAGCTCGCGTCGGTGATCTGCACGATGACCGGCAGCGATCCGGCGCGGAAGTCGGCGCCTCCGGAGGTGCCCGCCTTGGGGGTGCGCTTGGCGATGCTGCCGGCGACCGCCGCCGTCCACGAGAAACCCTCGCCGGTGAGCAGCTGGTACTGCGCCTCGTACTGCGACTCGGGCAGCGCCGCGCCCTGGTAGACCTGGAGCAGCTCGACGGCGCTCTTGGTCGCCGACTCCGAGCCGGTCACCGCCTGCAGCAGCTCGTACGGCTTGTTCAGCGTGCCGCCCGCCGCGCCCGAGTAGCCGAAGGGCGACACCGGGAAGTCCTCGAAGTGCGCCACCGCGTAGGCCACGTTCGGGATCGCCGCCTTGAGCCCGGGGATGATCTTGGTGCTGAGCGAGTCGCGGAGGTTCGCGATCTCCTCGCCCATCGATGCGGTCGTGTCCATCAGCACGCCGACGTCGACCTGCTTGATGTTGGTGCCGAACTTGAGGATGTCCTTGGCGGGATCGGGGTCCTTCAGGTACGGCACGACGAAGAAGAAGTCCTTCTTGTCGCCGCTCACGCGGAGCGCGATCACCGTGACGTTCGCGAGGCCGTTTCCAGGCTGACCGTGGACGATCGTCGACTTGCCGAGCACGCCCGGGGGCAGCGAGCTCGCGCTGGTGAACTTGTTGCCGGTGAACGAGCCGAGCGAGGTGTCGTCGATGGTGAACGTCGTCTTGTCGCTGACGTCGACCTCCTTGTCGCCCTGCAGCTCGATCGCCTTGAAGATCTGCGTCCCCGGGACCGGGACGCCGGCCGTGAGGTCGATCTTCACGACCGCGTTCGGCGGCTGGATCGTGACCTGCTTCAGGTCCGGGAGGTTGGTCTCGCCGTTGCCGAGATCGGGCTCGAAGCCGTCGGCGATGCCGTCGCCGCTCGCGTCGTTGTCGAGGGGCGTCTCCGACGTCGGGTTCGAACCCCCGGACGAGCACGCGACGAGGGCGACGAGCGAGGACGCGAGACCGAAGCGAAGCAGACGACGCATGAAGGGACTCCCGGGATGTCGGGCGCCGACGGTTTCGTCCGGCGCCGATCTTTCCCATTGTCGCGGACGCGGCCGCGCGTGCAAGCCCGGAAACCGGGGGTCGCTCAGGCCTTCGCGTCGGCGCAGCAGCGGAACCCGATTTGGTAGAACAGGAACTCCGGTCCGTGCACCGTCGTCACGTACCGGCAGGCGTTCTGCACCGGCCCCCAGTAGCCGCCGTTCAGGGAACCCTGCAGCTCGCGCCCGGGCCGCGCGGTCGTCCATTCGTCCACGTTTCCCGCGATGTCGTGAATGCCGTACTGGCTCCAGCACTTGCTGGCGCCGATCGGGAGCGCCTGATCGAGCCGCTTCGCCTCCTCGACCATCGCCTGGCCGCCCTTGGCCCACTTCACCCAGTCGACCATGAGGTAGGGGCGGTCGATGTTGCAGGAGCTCGGGTGGCGGGAGTGTCCCCACGCGTACGGCCAGTGCTCGGGGCCCTCGCACGCGAGGTAGAACTCGTCCTCCTTGCACATCCGCTTGCCGACCGACTTGCACTGCTTCTCGGCCTCGAAGTAGTCGACCAGCACGCGGGGCTGCGCGCCGGGCGTGCCGGGCCACTCGTAGCGATCCATGCAGAATCGCAGGTGACCCTCCGGGGCGACGCAGACGTCGGCGCCCGGCTTGAACTCGAGGCAGCGGCGCGCCGGATCGTCCTCCATCTTCTTCAGGCAGGTGTGCTCGACCTCGCTGCACGACTCGCCGTCGACGAGCGCCATGCCCGTGGGGCACGCGCCCTTGTCGTCGACCAGGCCGGGGATGGGGGCGGCGTCGGCGCCGGCGAGCGGCCCGGCCAGCGCGGGCTCGAGGGTCGCGAGCGCGGCGGGCGGCAGCGCCCCGGACTCGAAGCTCACGCCCATCAGGCCGAAACCGAACGCGGCGCGCCGCGGCGGAAGGGCCGGACCAGGCGACGCGAGGGCGGCGGGCGCGAGCGCTCCGGCACCGAACGGACCCCCGAGGAGCGGCCCGACGACGGGCTCCCCGACGCTCAGCGCACGACGCTCCGAGCAGCCGAACACCGAAGCAGAGATGGCCGACGTCCACACGAGAGCCGCTGCGACTCGCCTCATACGCACCTTATCCCACCTCTACACACCCGGCTCGTTCGCGTCGAATTTTCCGACAGCCCGAGACAGTGTGGCCCGAGGGCCCTCGAGGCGCAGGCTCAGCCGACTTCGGGCCGCTGGAGCGCCTCGACGACCTCGGGCGGCATCCGGCGGGGCGTGCGCTGGCCGTCGACGCACGCGAGCGTCGTGTACGCCTCGGCGAGGACGGTCGTGCCGCGCATCACGCGGTAGTCGAAGCGGAGCGACACGCGCGTGAGCTCGCCCACCCAGGTCTCGATCTCCAGCAGATCGGGGAACACCGCGGCCGTGCGGTAGCGGACGCGCGCGTCGACGACCGGCAGGTGGATGTCGCGAGCCGCCCAGTCGGCGTAGCTCACACCGCGCCGCATGAGGAACTCGACCCGAGCCTGCTCGACGTAGAGCAGATAGCTCGCGTGGTGGACGATCCCCATCTGATCGGTCTCGCCGAAGCGCACGCGCATCGGGATGCGACTGGTCGTGGCGCCCTCGGGCGGTCCTGCGGCAGCGGCGAGCGGGGGGATGAGCAAGGCCGCGGCGAGTAGCACAACGCGCCCCGGTCCTCATCCGGCGCGAGGGTTGCGCCCGAGGCGCATCCAGTAGTCGGCGCCACCAGTCGCCCGGCGGACGCCCGACACGACGAAGCGCTGGACGGAGCCCCCCGACCAGCGCTTCGAATCGTCCTCGCCCGTTCGAGGACCCACCCGATCGAATCAGGCGGCGACTTCCTCGCCGGCGGCCGCGAGATCGGTCTCGCGAACCGGCGCGCCGAGATCGGCGAGCATCCGGCGCAGCGAGGCGCGCGCGCGGTGCAGGCGCGAGCGCACCGCGCTCTCCGTCGTGCCGAGGTTATCGGCGACGCCCTGCAGCGGCTTGCCCTCGATGTAGTGCTCGATGACGACCTCGCGGTACCCCTGGGGCAGCTCGGCGAGCGCGCGCTCGAGGCGGACGTTGAGCTGGTGCGCCTCCATGCGGCGATCGGCGCGCTCGGCCCACTCGCCGCCGGCAGGGCTCAGCGGGATGCCGTTCTCCTCCGGGTTCGCGTCATCCAGGCTCGTGGCGCGACGACGACGTTCGCTGCGCATCTTCATGAGGGCAGCGTTCGCGGTGACCCGGTAGAGCCAGGTGCTGAACTGCGCGTCGCCACGGAACGTGTGGAGCTTGCGAACGACCTGGAGCATCGCCTCCTGCATCAGATCCTTGCGGTCGGCGTCGTCGACGGGGTAGCGCTGGAGATGACGCATCACGACCGGGCGGTAGCGCTGGAGCAACGTCGACAGCGCGTCCTTCTCACCCGCCATCGCTCGCTGGACGAGCTCTCGATCGGTAAGCGCGGACAACGGCTGGCTGGTCTGGTCCGTCGACACCTGAGTCGCCTCCATCGGGGACACTCCTCGCTTGCGCCTTTGGGCGGCGTTCCGGTCCTGCATGAGCACGGCTTCCCAGCTCGTCGGGGACAGCGCGGCTCGGTGGGGCGTTCTGCACGTCCTCTGCCAGCCATGGCGGGCCCCGTGGTGCTCTCCGGACGCACAGTCGCAGGTGCTCTCGCCGGGTTTCCTCGGGCTGTTGCCGGTGGCGGCGAAGGGTTGCGCCTGCTCCTGTCCCCGGAGCGCACACACCTCGTCTCAGGCTCATGCGTGCTCGTGAAGTGCATGGGGTGCATGGCGCGGCCTGGGGGTGCTCGTGGCGTGTACCGGCGCGTTTTCAGCCGAGTCCGGAGTGGCCGCCCGGAGCGCTTGCCTGGAGGACGGAAGCGTCGGAAACTCGACGATCCGCCCGTCGATCCTCCCTTGGTTCGGTCGCGGTCCTTCATCTGTCGAGTGCAGCCGCGTCGAGCCGCGCGGGTGCCGGGAAGATCGGGCGACGAGGTTCGATGAGTCGACGAGTGTTGATCGTGATGGCGAGCGACAGTGACCTCGAGGCGATGACGCCAGCGGTCCGGCTCCTCAAAGAGCTGCGCATCGAGCACGACGTCCGCGTCGCCTCCGCCTATCGCACGCCCGATCGGGCGATCGCGCTCGCTCGCGGCGCACGTCAGGACGGCTTCGGCGTGATCATCGCCGCGTCCGGCGGCGCGGCGCACCTCGCGGGCGTGCTCGCCGCGCAGACGACGCTCCCGGTGGTGGCGGTGCCGATGGCCACCGGCGCGCTCGCAGGATTCGAAGCTCTCTTGAGCGCCGCCCAGATGCCCTCGGGCGTCCCGGTGGCATCGGTCGGAGTGGGGGCCGCGCGCAACGCGGCGTTGTTCGCCGCGCAGATCCTCGGCGCGGCCGACGAGAACATCGCCGCGGCGCTCGACGCCCTGCGCGCGAAACAGGAGGCCGCGGTGCTCGAAGCCGACGCGCGCGTGAAGACCAAGCTCGAGGCGGTGCGATCGTGAACGCGACCAACGACCTTCAACGAGCGGTCGAGCACCTTCAGAGCGGCGGCGTCGTCGCCGTCGCGACCGAGACCTACTACACGCTCTGCGCCGACGCGCGACGGCCCTCCGCCGTCGAGGCGGTGTTCGCGCTGAAGGAGCGCGAGGAGACGCGCGCGGCCGCCGTGCTGCTGCCCGCCATCGATCTGTGGGCGCCATTCGTCCGCGAGATCCCGCCGTTGGCGATGCGCCTGGCGACCCGCTTCTGGCCGGGGCCGCTCACGATCGCGCTGCCCGCGGCCGACGGCACGCATGCCTCCCTCAAGTGGCGCGGCAAGGTCGCCGTCCGCGTGCCCGGGCCGTCGCCGGCGCTCGAGCTCGCGCGCGCCTTCGGCGGCGCGCTGACCGCGACGAGCGCGAACCCGAGCGGCGCGCCTTCGTCGCGCTCGCACGAAGACGTGCGGGGCTACTTCACCGGCCGCCCCGGGCTGCTGATTCTCGAGGGACAAGCCGAAGGCGGCATGCCGAGCACGGTCGTCGAGATCGAGGGCGCGACGTTGCGCATCGTGCGACCGGGAGCCGTCCCCCAGTCGGTCCTCGACGCCGCGGCCGAAGCCGAAGCCGCGGCCTGAGCGTCTGACCGCGATCACCTCGCGCCCGGCGCGGGCCTTGCTGGCTGCGTTGGGTCGACCCAAAATGGGTCGTCGCTGCTCGGGGGGACTCCGGGCCACGGTCCCGATCGGCGTCCCGGTCGGCAAGGAGCACGCTCATAGAACTCTTCGGCAACACGACCGGCCTCTCTCCCTCTGCGACCCGCGTCCTCGAGCGCATCTATCGCCGCCGCGTCCCGATCTCGCAGATCACCACGCGCGAGCTGGCGCAGGCGCTGTGCGATGCGTCCCGGGAGACGGGCCGGCAGGTCGGCGCGCTGGTCCATCGCAGCGGCCAGGTCGAGCACGTCATCGTCGGCGACGCGGGGAGACTCTTCCTGCCCGACGTCGGGCGTCTGCGCGCCGCCGAGGGGCGCTTCCGCGGCTTGCGGCTGGTGCACACGCACCTGCGCAACGAGCCGCTGACGCGTGACGATCTCGTCGATCTCGTGCGGCTGCGGCTCGATCTCGTCGCGGCGATCCAGGTCGCGCCCGACGGCACGCCGGGCCTCGTCCGCTACGCGTACAACGTGCCGCAGGCCGCGGCCGGCGCCGAGGGCGGAGAGAGCGCGCCCTACCGCGAGGCCGGTCCGGTGCGGCTCGAGCGCCTCGAGGTCGACTTCGGCGCGCTCGTCGGCAGCCTCGAGGCCGAGTTCGCGCGTCAGTCGCGCGGCCGCGAGGTTCGCGCGAAGGACGGCCGCGCGATCCTCGTGCACGTCGGCGAGAAGTCCGCGTCCGCCAGGCGGCCCTCCGGCACGGTCCAGGCGCGGCCCGCCGGCCGGGACGGCGCGCTCACGAGCGTGCGCGAGCTGTCGGAGCTCGCCCGCACGGCCGGCGTCGACGTCGCCGACGTCATCGTGCAGCACCGCGACAAGATCGACCCGAAGTACGTCCTCGGCCGCGGCAAGCTCGACGACGTGGTCGTCCGCGCCATGCAGCTCGACGCCGAGACGCTCATCTTCGATCGCGAGCTGTCGCCGTCGCAGGCTTCCGCGATCGCGAGCGTCACCGATCTCAAGATCATCGATCGCACGCAGCTGATCCTCGACATCTTCGCGCAGCGCGCGGAGTCACGCGACGGCAAGCTGCAGGTGGAGCTCGCGCAGCTCAAATACGCGCTGCCTCGCCTCAGCCAGAAGGACGACGCGCTCTCGCGCCTCACCGGCGGCATCGGCGGGCGCGGTCCGGGCGAGACGAAGCTCGAGGTCGGCAAGCGCCGCGCCCGCGAGCGGGTGCACCACCTCGAGCAGCAGATCAAGACGCTCGCCCGCCAGCGAGAGCAGCGCCGCGCGCGCCGCACGCGCGGCGACGTGCCGGTGGTGGCGATCGTCGGCTACACCAACGCCGGCAAGTCGACCCTCCTCAACACGATGGCCTCGCTCCCCGAGAGCGAGAAGGTGCTCGCCGAGGACAAGCTGTTCGCGACGCTCGACACGCGCTCGCGGCGCCTGCACCTCGGCGGCGACGGGACCCGTCCGGTGATCCTGGTCGACACCGTGGGGTTCATCCGCGACCTGCCCGAAGACCTCTTCGCCGCCTTCCGCGCCACCTTCGAAGAGGCGGCCGACGCCGATCTGATCCTGCACGTGGTCGACGCGTCCGATCCTGCGCGCAACGATCACATCGCCACGACCGACGCGGTGCTCGAGGAGCTCGGGCTCGCCACGCGCCCGCGCCTGCTCGTCTACAACAAGGCGGACCTCCTGCCGAACGGCGACGCCGAGCGCCTCGCGCTGGGCAAGCGCGACACCTACGTCGTCTCCGCCGTGCGCAAGGCGTCGACCCGCAAGCTGGTCGAGGCGATCGCCTCGAGGCTCGAGCACGTCGAGGAGGACGCGCGCATCTCGGCGGCGCACGACGACTGGGTGATCGAAGGCGCGGTCATCGCGCCGTCGCGCGACGTCTACCACTGAAGAGCCTCGAGGAATCCCCCCGGGACCCGGGGGAATTCTTCGATTTCACGAATAACCTGCGCTGGCTGCGGCCACCCGGCGGAACCATACTCGAAGCGTTCCGCAGAGCGGCATGGCCAGCCTGGTTCCGACCTTCGTTCCATTCGGTTGCGCCGACGATGGCGAGGCAGCCGCGAGCGATCACGCCGAGGTGGTCACGACGGTGGTCGAGGCGACGGGGCTCCCCCGCGCCGCCGCCGAGAGCGCGCTCGCCGGGTTCGAGCTCACCGTCGATCCGCTCATCCTCGTCGATTCGCGCCGGCGCATCCTCTACACCAACAGCGGTACGAGCGATCTCACCGGGTACACGCCGAAGGAGATCATCGGGCAGCAGTGCTCCGACGCGCTCGGCTTCGTGACCTGCCGCAACGAGTGCAAGCTGTTCGACGACGGCGCGGTCTGCGGGCGGCGCTGCGAGCTACGGGGCAAGACGGGCCAACCGCTGCACGTGGTGAAGAACGCGCGCGTGCTGCTGCGCGACGACGGTCGCGTCGTCGGCGGGCTCGAGGTCCTCAAGGACGTCACCGATCTGCACCGCATCCAGCAGGCGCTCACGGACGAGGCGCGCCGGTTGGAGCAGGCCCGCGCGCTGCTCGAGGCGGTGACCCACACCTTCGACGACGCGCTCGTCGTGGTGGACGTCGAGGAGCGCGTCGTCGCGGCGTCCCCGCCGGCTTGCGAGGTGCTCGGCCTCCCCGCCGAGCGCGCGCTCGGTCGTCGCGTCGGGGAGCTGTTCGAGGGCGAGCTGATCGAGCGCGCCGTCGCGGAGGTGCTCGCCGGCAGCGGCGACCTCGACCTCCCCCAGCTGCGCGCGCGCGGCGACGGCGGCGCCGACGTCGCGCTGCACGTGTCGGCGCTCGCCGGCGCGCACGGCGTGCTCGGCGCCACGCTCACGCTCCACGCGTGCGGCTCGAACATGGAGATCCCCGAGCGCCACGGGATCGTCGGCCGCTCGAAGGCGATCCGGAAGCTGCTGCGGCTGGTGGTGCAGCTCGCCGACAGCGACGTCAACGTCCTCGTCACCGGCGAGACCGGCACCGGCAAGGAGGTCGTCGCGCGCGCGCTGCACGTCGCCGGCGAGCGGCGCGACCGACCGTTCCACGCCGTCAACTGCGCCGCGCTCCCCGAACACCTCCTGGAGAGCGAGCTGTTCGGCCACGAGCGCGGGGCGTTCACCGGCGCGACGCACGCCAAGCCGGGCCGCCTCGAGCTGGCGGGCGACGGGACGCTCCTGCTCGACGAGGTCGGCTGCCTGCCGACGAGCCTGCAGCCGAAGCTCCTCCGCGTGCTCGAGCAACGGGAGTTCGAGCGCGTCGGCGGCACGCGGACGCAGCGGCTCCGCGCGCGGGTGATCGCCGCGACCAACGCCGATCTCACGGCGCTGGTGCGCAAGGGGCAGCTCCGATCGGACCTGTACTACCGGCTGAGCGTGGTGACCGTCGAGATACCGCCCCTCCGTCAGCGCTGCGACGACGTGCCGGTGCTCGCGCGTCACTTCCTGCGCGCAGGCGCGAGCGGCGCCGTCCTCACGACCAGCGCGGACCGCGCCCTCGTCGCTTACCCGTGGCCGGGGAACGTCCGGGAGCTGCGCAACGTCATCGATCGCGCGCGCGCCCTCGGCCGACGCGGCGTGATCGACGTGAAGGATCTGCCGCCGGAGGTCGCGCGCGCGCTGCGCGACACGGGGGCGGGCGAGAGCTGCGACAAGACGCGCATCGAGCGGGCGCTCGAAGAAGCGCACTTCCACCATGGGCGCGCCGCCGAGCTGCTCGGCATCAGCCGGACGACGCTCTGGCGGCGCATGCGAGACCACGGCCTGGTCTGACGCTGCTCCGGCGAGACGAGGCGTGTGCCTCGCCGACGGCCGACGGTCGCCGATCGATCCGAGGGACGGGAGTCTCGGCGATCGTCGACCGTCGACCGTGGCGGCTCGTCCGCCGCCCTTTGCGACGAGTCAGGTCACGGCGCCGTGCCGGTCGTGAAGGCGAAGTCGTGCGAGTCGCTCGCGTCGTTGTACGGCGCCTGCGCGCGCACCGTCGCGTCCTGCGTCCAGCCGAGCATGCCGTACTTGAGGTTGCGGACCTTGTGGTAGCCGAGCGTGCCGAGGACGGCGGTCGCGACGGCGCCGGTGTGTCCGGTGTAGCAGTAGACGACGATCTCGCGATCGGTCGGGATCATCTTGAGGTTCGCCTCGAGGGCGGTCTTGTCCCACGGGATGTTGATCGCGCCCGGGATGTGACCCTTGGCGTAGTCCTCCGGCTTGCGGACGGAGATGATGAACGGATCGTTCGACGTGTTGCCGTCGTTCAGGTTGTCGAACAGCTCCTGGGCCGCGATGGTCGGCTTCATCGCCGCGTTGTTCAGGTACGCGCGGGCGGCGAGCTTGACGACGTCGCGGCCGGTCTTCGCGTCGGCGAAGGCGAGCACCGGGAGCGTCTGCGTCGCCGGCGCGGTGCGCGCGGTCGTCTCGACGGTGAAATTCTTGGTCAGGTCGGGCGGCGTCGCGATGGTGCCGCGCACGGTGGCGTCGCGGGTCCACGACACGATGCCGAACTTCATGTTCTGGGTCGAGTACCCGAGCATGTTGAGCACGGCCGACGCGATGCCGCCGGTGTGACCGGTGTAGCAGTAGTCGACGAGCTTCACCTTGGTCGGATCACCGAGGAGCGCGAGCGTCGCGTCGTCGGCGACGGCCTTGTACCCCACGTTGATCGCGCCGGGGACGTGGCCCTTCGCGTAGTCGGCGGCGGCGCGCACGTCGAGGACCTTCGGGTCGTTCGAGGTGTCGCCGTCGTTCAGCTTGTCGTGCAGCGCGGTCGCGGAGGTGATCGGCGACACGGTGCCGACCGTCGCGAGCCACTTCCGCGCCTCTTCGCCGGCGGCGTGCGTCTGGCAATCGAGCGGGATCTCGGCGTTGGCGACGCCGCCGGCGGTGACGGTCACCTCGACCGACGCGGGGAGGTACGCGTTCGCCGTCGCGGTGAACGTGTACTTGCCGGGCGCGAGATCGCCGACCGACACGGTGCCGTCGGTGCCGGTCGTGGCGGGGGTCCCGCCCTCGCGCGCCACCGTGGCGCCGGCGAGGCCGCCGGTGCCGCACAGGTCCTTGACCGTGAGCTTCGCGGCGCCCATCGGCACCGTCGAGGCCTCGAGCTGGAAATCGAGCGTGACCGACGCGCCGTCCGCGACGGTGATGCCCGTGCGCTCCTTGCTCACGTAGCCGTCGCGCGTGACGACGACCTTGTACGTGCCGGCGCTGAGATCGGAGAGCAGGTACTTGCCGGTCGGGTCGGACTTGACCGTCACCGTCGGCGGATCGGTGACGATGGAGGCGTTGTCGAGCGCGACGCCGGCGGTCGTCTTGACCGAGCCGGTGATGCTCCCCTTCTTCGCGGGGGTCTGCGTGTTGTCGTCACCGTCGTCGCCCGAGCAGGCGGGCGCGCAGACGACGGCGAGGGCGGCGGGGAGGATGGCCCAGAAACGGTGCTTCATGATCGGTCTCCTGTTGGTCGCGGGCCATGAGGCACGCGCGCTTCGTCGGGATCTCGGCGCTCTTGGTCCCGCTCCTCGCATCGGGAGCGGGCTCGGGAGCGGGAGCGGGAGCGGGCTTCGCCCGCTACGGGAACGTCGGGATCGCAGTGTCGGGGACGACGACCTTCGCGTTGGCGGTCGTCTCGTACGACGCGAGATCGGCGGTGCCGAGGAACATGCTGCGCTTGCCGTGACAGCCGTCGCAGCTGGCGTTCTGCGGCGTCTTGCGCCGGATGTTGTGCGGGGTCGCGAGCCGCCAGGTCGGCGCGACGTCGAACGACGTCAGCAACCCGGCGCCGTAGTACTTGTAGTCGTCCGGATCGGCGGGCACGTGCCGCACGACGACCCACTTCTCGGGGTGCAGCGTGTCGGGCGCCGCGTTGTAGCCGATCTTGAACGTCATCAACGACTCGTGCGTCGGCGCGTTGACCTCGTAGACCGCCTTTCCGGACTCGAGCCTCACGTGGCAAGAGCTGCAGTTCTTGTAGGTCAGCGAGTGGCACGTCTGACACGAGAGCTTCAGCTTGCCGTCGGTCGCTCGGTGCTGCGCGTGCGCCACCGTCGCCTTGAACGTGGCGTTGTCCGGGTGACAGTTCGCGCACTTCGGCGCGGTCGACACCTGGTAGCGGTGGGTGACGCCGGCGGCCCCGTCGCCGTGCATCTCGCCGCCCTTGTGGCAGGCGACGCACTGCATGCCCTTCTCGTAGTGGACGTCGGCGGCGTAGCCGACGTTCTGCCCGCGATACTCGTCGCCGACGCGGCTGCCGTGGCAGGCCGTGCAGACCAGGGTCATCGAGGGCGTCTTGCGGAACTTGTGCTTGTCGAGCAGGCCGCCGCCGGCCGCCTGCGGCACGCGGACGTGGCAGTCGCCGCAGCTCGCGTGGCAGCGCGAGCAATGGTTCTTGAACGAGGTATCGAGCGCCGTCGACAGGGTCGACGAGCCCGAGCGCTCGACGAACGAGTTGCGGATGCCGGCCAGCGTCCGGTGCAGGCTGTTCTCGTTCTTCTTCACCGTCTCGGAGTGACAGGTGGCGCACAGCTTCCCGCCGTCCTTCGTCGGATCGGCGTTCATCCCGACGTGCGCGAGCTTGCGCGTGGCGCCGCTCGCATCGCCACCGTGACACGACACACACGACGCCTTTCCGTGATTCGGGTCGGCCAGATACGCCTCGGAGACCAGGACCTTCTCGTGTGCCGGAACCTCCGGCACTTCGCCGCCTCAGCCTTCCCCCGCGCTGCCTCCTTCACCTCCAATGACCGGCAGCGGGTCGGCGGTGAGGTCGGCGAGCAGCTGATCGACGCGCGTGTGACAGCTCGTGCACGTGCTGTCGAAGGTGGGCACGGGCTCGAGCTTCAGATCCATCGTGGTGGCGGTCCCGTTCGTCACGGTGACGGGCGCCGACGTCGCGGCGGCGTAGCCCTTGGCCTCCGCCTTCACCTTGTAGGTGCCGACGGCGATGCCGGTGATCTTGAAGGCGCCGTCGGGGCCGGTCTCGACCTGGAGCGTCGCCGCCTCGGTCGACACCTTCGCGAGCGCGATCGGCGCGCTGGTCTTCGCGTCGGTGATCTTGCCGACGAGGTCGCCCATCTCGGCGAGCGGCGCCAGGGTGAAGTCGACGATCGCGCTGCCGCCGGCGGCGATGACCACGCCGCTCTTCTCGGCGGTGCGGTAGCCGCTGCGCGCGGCGGTCACCGTGTACGTCCCGGCGTCGATGCTCGAGAGCTTCCACGAGCCCGCGGCGTCGGTGACGGCGAAGCCCGTCGTCGGCGAGGTGCTCACCTCGACTCCGGCGATCGCCTTGCCGGCGGGGTCGGTCGCCAGTCCGGCCATCGATCCGGTCGCCGCCGGCCTCGGGGCGGCGGGGTCGTCGGCCTGCGAAGCGCAGCCGAGCGGCGGCACGCAGAGCAGGACGGCGAGCAGACGTGCGGTGCCGACGAGAGGGGGCCCTGAGAGACGGGGCCCGAAGAGACGGGGCAAGGAGACACGGGGCACGTGGAAGCGGGGACTCATTCGGGACTCCTTCGAGGCGATCGCGTGAACGGGTCGCCCTCGCGCGGAGTGCATCGGTCGCGCCACGGTCGCGCGCAGCAATCGACGCGGTGATTCGCGGAGTTTCGCGGCCGACGACCGGCGCGAACGAGCGTTCTGCAACGGGTTGTTTCGGCGCTCCGGCGACGGCGCGCGTCGCACGCGAATCACTGCCCTGCGCAGCCTCGGTCGGCCTCGCGTGAAACGAGTTGTGGCCGTTCACCCGAACGCCCGCCGCGACGAGCGAGTCCGATGGCGATCGGATGAGGTCGCCGCGAGGCTGCGCGGATCCGCCGCAACAAGGCGCACGTAGGGTGCGCGGATCACGCGCGCCGTAATCGCCACGCACGGCACGGCCGCCGGGCGCTCGCCGGCAAGCGGTGCCGGACAGGTGCTCGGAGCGGTACGGCGCGCGCATCGATTGCGTGCATGACGCCGCGCACGATCGCGAAGCTCCGCGGGGCCCTCGCCACGTCAGTCCTCGTGGCGCCTCTGGCCGCAATGGCCGGGTGCCGCTCGACGCAGGAGCCGTCGACCGCTTACGGCGGAGGCCCGTCCGTCGCGCCGACCAGCGAGATCTCCGTGGAGGACGCGGCCATCGCGTGGGCCGCCGAGGCGTGCGCGCGCGAGAAGCGCTGCGGCGGCGTCGGCACGGGCACGGACATGCCCGATCTCGCGACGTGCCGCGCCCGCTACCAGGCGCTCGCCATGGAGCGACTCTCGGGCTGCAGGTCCGGGCGCATCGCGCCCGCACAGCTCGACGGTTGCACGAACATGGTTCACGTCAGCGCCTGCGCCGTGGCGACGGAGGGCATCTGCAACCTGCCGGCGCTCTGCCAGACGACGGACGACTGAACTGAAGACCTCTCGGAAAATGCCCCCGGACTTCAGTACTTCAGTCCGGGGGGATTCCTGACGGCTCTCGAGCTCAGCCGAGACCGGCGAACCGGCGCCGCGCGTTGTCGCTGCTCTCGCGCGCGACGTCTTCGGGCGCGACGCCGCGCAGCTCGGCGAGGTGCCGCGCCGTGTACACGACGTAGGCCGGCTCGCAGAGCTTCCCACGCAGCGGGACCGGCGCGAGGTAGGGCGCGTCGGTCTCGACGAGGTAGCGCTCTTTGGGCACGAAGCGCCCGACCTCGTGGATCGCCGTCGCCGTCTTGAAGGTGACGATCCCCGAGAACGAGAGGTCGAAGCCGAGATCGAGCGCGCGGCGCGCGAACGGGAGGTCCTCGCTGAAGCAGTGGATCACGCCGCCGAGATCGCGCGCGCCCTCCTGCTCGAGGATCTCGAGCACCTCCTGCCCGGCCGACCGGGTGTGGATCACGATCGGCTTGCCGAGCTCGCGCGCGACGCCGACGAAGCGGCGGAACACCGCGCGCTGCTGATCGCGCGGCGAGTGGTCGTAGTGGAAGTCGAGCCCGATCTCGCCGACGGCGGCGACGCGCGGGTCGCGGGCGAGCGCGCGGAGCTCGTCGACCATGGTGTCGTCGCAGAGGCGCGCGTCGTGCGGGTGCACGCCGACCGAGGCGACCACGTCGGGGTGTCGCTGCGCGAGGCCGATCGCGTCGCGCGCCTCGAGGGTGGTCTCGCCGACGCCGACGACGACGAAGCCGCGCACGCCGGCGGCGCGCGCGCGGGAGAGGACGTCGTCGGCGGGCTCGCGCGGCGCACGGCCACCATGCCCGGACACCGGGACGTGGCAGTGGCTGTCGATCACGCCGTCGAGCTTCGGGATCATCGGCGCCTAGGTAGAGCCTGTTGCGTAAGTCAGCCCGCTCGCTGCGCTCGCGGGCAAATTTGCCCTCACCCCGCCCCCTCTCCCAGAGGTAGAGGGGCCCAGAAGAGCAGGAATTCTCGAGCCCTCTCCCACCGGGAGAGGGTTGGGTGAGGGCAAATTACCGGGGCCGCCGAAGGCGGACCCGGGCGAAATCGGATTCCCACCGGGAGAGGGTTGGGTGAGGGCAAATTACCGGGGCCGCCGAAGGCGGACCCGGGCGAAATCGGATGCTTCCGCAACAGGCTCTAGGTAGCACGAGATCAGGCCGACAGCTGCGCGCGTACGGACGCGGCGTCTTCGGCCAGCCCGGCTGCCTCGAGCTCCTTCGGGACGCGCTCGAGCGTGCGGGTGACCGCCGCGTCGACGAAATCTCGCGCGGCGGGCTCGAGCGTCGCGCGGCCCTCGCGCGCGGTGGCGATGCACCTGGCGAGCGTGTTCGCGGCGCTCTGCAGGTACGCGCGGCCGGCCGGCTCGACCGACAGCTCGAACGCCTTCTCGGCGGCGCGCACCGCGCCGACGCCGTCGCCTCGCGCGCGCAGCGCCTCGGCGTAGTTGCGATGGGTGTCGGGCAGCGCGTCGCGCGCGCCGAGCGCCTCGGCGAGCTGGATCGCCCGCTTGGCCATCTCGAGCGCCGGATCGACCTCGCCGAAGATCAGCGAGACCTCGGAGAGGTTGTTGTAGGCGACGACCAGATCGTAGAGGTCGCCGACCTTCTCCTTGAGCCCGAGCGACCGCACGAACAGATCGCGCGCGCGACCGTAGTCGCCGCGCATGAACACCACGACCGCGACGTTGTTGTAGGCGATCGCCGCGAGCTGCGGGAACCGGCTCTCGTCGACGACGCGACCGGCCATCATCCCCAGCCGCTCGGCCTGCACGAACTTGCCGCGCTGGTAGAAGACGTTGCCCATGCTGTGGAGCAGGCGCGAGGCGGAGTCGGCCCAGTCCGGCTCGGCGCGCGGGATGCGGCGGCACGCGCGCAGGCCCTTGCGGAAGCTCTCGAGGGCGTCGTCGAGCTTCCCGGTGCGGTACTGCGCGAAGCCGATGGCCGCCCACAGCGGGGCGAGCATGCGCGGATCGCCGTCGCGACCGAACTTGTCGAGCGCGATGCGGTATCGGAACAGCGCCTCGTCGAAGGCGCCGCGCACCTTCTCGACGTTGCCGACGCGCAGCTCGATGCTGCCCTCGAAGCGCATGACCTCCGCCTTGTCGAGGGCGCGCCCGGCCCGGCGCTCGTCGAGCAGCAGATCGTCGCGCGCGTGCTCGTAGGCCTGCTCCGCCTCGTCGAGGCGACCGACGCGACGGAGCGTGTCACCGAGCGCGAGCCGAAGCTTCACCCGATCCTGCCAGTCGGCGACGCGGAGCTCCTCGAGGTTCTGCAGGTCGACGCTCGAGCCCTCGGGCAGCCCGTTGCCCTTCGCGGCGTCGGCGATCTCGCAGCCGCGCTGGTAGTGACGGATGGCGTCGGCGTTGTGGCCGAGGATCGCCGCGCGGTGGCCGGCGCGCGCATAGTGCTTGATCGCCTCGCGCGCCGCGCCGGCGCGATCCCAATGGAACGCGATGAGGGCCGGGTTGCCGTCGATCACCACCGGGCCGCGCGTCTCCAGCCAACCGGCGACGGCGCGGTGGTACTGCTCGCGCGAGCGGATGCTGAGCGACTCGTAGGCGACCTCGCGGGTGACCGTGTCGGCGAAGACGTACTCGCGCTCGCCGGGGAACGTCGAGCCCTCGCGCACGCGCACGATGTCGTTGGCGCGCAGGCGCTCGAGCAGGTCGCGCACGCTCGTCGTCTGGCTGATCAGCGTGCCGACGCGCATCGCGTCGAGCGCGCCCTCCCAGAACACACGGCCGACGACCGCGGCGCGCTGCACCATCTGCCGGACCTCCGGCGGGAGTCGATCGAGGCGCGCCTGCACGAGGCCGTAGATCGTCGGCGGCAACGACAGCGCCTCGAGCCGCGCCTCGTCGACCTTCCACACGTCGTCGAAGGAGCGCTCGACGCCGCCCGCGTCGACGAGCACGCGGATGGTCTCCTTGAGCACCAGCGGGTTGCCGTCGGCGCGATCGACGAGGCGCCGCACGAAGTCGGCGGACACGCCGGGCGCGCGTTTGAGCAGATCGCGCGCGAGCTCCTCGAGCGGGCGGCGCGCGAGCGGCGCGAGGGAGAGGCGGCTGTGCCCCTCCTTGCCCTCGCCCCAGTGCGGCCGGCGCTCGAACAGCTCCGGGCGCGCCGCGCCGACGATGAGCAGCGGCGCGTCGGAGAGCCGCACCAGCAGGTAGTCGAGGAGGTCGAGGCTCGCGTCGTCGGCGGCCTCGAGGCCGTCGCAGAGCATCACCACCGGCCCGCGCGTGGCGACGAGGTCGAGGAGCTTGGCGAACGCCGCGCTGGTGCGCGCGCGCGGATCGTCGACGCTCTCGCCGGCGCTGGTCAGCGCGCTGGTCGGCTCGGCGCCGAGCATCTTGGAGAGCGTCTCGACCGCGTCGCCGAGCTGCGCGGGGTCGAGGCCGCCGCGGTGGGCCTGCGAGAAGGGCGTGATGGAGAACGGGGCCGGGGTGCCGCTGGTGGAGAGCGCGGCCGAGTCGGTCGGCGTCGCGCTCGGCGAGGGCGTCGCGCGGCCGATCGCGCGCACGCCGTTGCGCAGCTTCTGCTCGATGACGTCGCGGGGATCGTCGACGTTGATGTGGAAGCGCTGGCGCAGCAGCGACGACGCGAGGTCGTAGGTGCCGTCGCGCGTCAGGTGCGAGCCGCGCGCCGACAGCACGAACGTCGGCTCGGGGCGCGCGTCGATCACGCGCTGCAGCTCGTCGCGCAGGCGGGTCTTCCCCGCGCCAGCCGGCGCCACCACGGTCACGAGGTGCGCGCGCCGATCGGCGACCGCCTGGTCGAGCAGATCGACCAGCCGATCGAGCTCGCCGCGGCGGCCGACGAACCTGGTCTGCGCGCCGTAGAACTCGTCTTGCGGCAACGCGCTGCGATCGGACGCCGGCCCGAGCACGCGGTAGCAGACCAGCGGCTCGGTCTTGCCCTTGGCGATGACCGGCGGGAGCTCCTCGACCTGGAAGAGCCCGGTCACGTGGCGGAACGTGTCGCGGCCGATGACGACGCTGGCCTCCGGCGCGTGCGCCTGCAGGCGCGAGGCGATGTTCACCGCGTCGCCCATCACCGTGAAGTCGCGGCGCGTCGCGCCGCCGACGCGGCCGGCGAACACCCGGCCGGTGTTGATGCCGATGCGGAGGCCCAGCCGCACGCGCGCGTGACGACGGCCGCGCATGCCGTACTTCGCGACCGTCGCCTGCAGCTTCAGCGCGGCGTGCACCGCGCGCTCCGCGTCGTTGTCGGTCGACCGCGGCACGCCGAAGACGGCCATGACGCAGTCGCCGATGTACTTGTCGACGTAGCCGCCGTGCTTCTCGATGACCGCGCTCATCGCCGCGAAGCACCCGTCGATGATCTCCTTGACCTCTTCGGGGGCGAAGCGCTCCGACAGCGCGGTGAACCCCGAGACGTCGGCGAAGAGGATCGTGCAGAGACGGTTCTCTTCGACGCCGGCCTCGGCCGACGACAGGTTCTCGGGCGGCAGGACCGACACGCGCGCGCCGGAGCCGACGCGCGCCGCAGACACGCCGGCGAGGCTGACCCCCGCGAGCTGCTGCGCCGACGGCAACGGGGAGAGCACGGGCACGCTCGCGCCCGAGGCGGCGGTGAACACCGGCGGGGCCCCGGAGGGCCGCACGCCGCCCGGCGCGGCGCCGGACGCGGCGGTGATCGCGATCGCCGGAGGATGGCTCGGTCGCACCGGGACGATGCTGCCGACGTGCTCGGTGGCCGCCGATCCGGCGGCCGCCGCCAGCTCACCGAGCAGCGCGCGAAGGAACTGCTCGACCTCGCCTGCGGTCGCCGGGCGCGCCGCGCGGTCCTTCTGCAGCAGGCGCATCACCAGCTCCTCGAGCCGGGGATCGACGAGCACGTACGTCGAGAGGCGCGTCGGCTCGGCGTAGAGGTGCTGGCCGAGGAACTCGGCCGGAGAGCCGCCGACGAACGGGCCTCGCCCGGCCAACATCTCGAAGAGGATGAGGCCGATGGCGTAGAGATCGCTCCGGCCGTCGATCGCCTGACCGCGGCACTGCTCGGGCGACATGTACTTCGGCGTGCCGAGCTGCGCGCCGGTCATCGACGTGAGGCCGCTGCCGGGCGGCGCGTCGACGAGCTTGGCGATGCCGAAGTCGAGGACCTTGGTCGTGGGCCGCCCGTCGACGCCGCGCACGACGAAGAGGTTCTCGGGCTTGAGATCGCGGTGGATGACGCCGGCCTCGTGCGCGGCGGCGAGCGCGCCGAGCACCGGGAGGATGATCGGGATCGCCTCGGCCGGCGACAGGCGGCCCCGGCGCGCGATCATGCTCGCGAGCGTCTCGCCCTCGAGCAGCTCCATCACGAGCACCGGTCGCCCGTCGGGGAGCGCGTCGAACCCGAACACGTCGACGATGCTGGGGTGGCGGATCTGGTTGACCAGGACCGCCTCCTGCACGAAGCGCTCGATGCCCGTCTTCGACGAGGCGGCGTGCGCTTGGATCACCTTCACGGCGGCGCGCTTGCCGATGATCGGGTGGACGGCCTCGTACACCGCGCCCATGCCGCCGAACCCGAGGAGGCGGACGATGCGATACCCCGCGACGACCGCGCCCGCGGAGAGCGCAGGGTCGGAGAACGGGGGCTCCATGGCCCCCGGAGGATAGTCCAGAGTCGCCGGAGATGGACCGGCCGCGCGTTCAGGGCGCGCCGGGGGCCATCGTGACCGCGACGGGCAGAGCGTTGTCCTTGGTGAGCACGTCCGTCTTGACGCCCGCGGCGACCGTGATCGTTTCGGGCATGCTGGCGACCAGCCCACCCTGGACGATGAGCCCGCGCGTCTCGTCGCCGCCCGCCAGGGTGCCCTCGAACTTCCCCTTCGCGTTCGCCTCGATGATCAGCGGACGGCGCCCGCTGCTCTCGATGCGCACCGTGCTCGCGATGGTGACCTCGGAGCCGTCGAGCCAGTTGATGCCGTCGCCGACCTCCTGCATGCCGCCGACGTCGACGGGCACCTTCACCGCGGTGGTGGAGGCCACGCGCCCGCCCTGCACGATGAGGCCCTTGCTGCCCTTGTCGATGCCGATGCCGAGCGCCTGATTGTCGGCGACGACGAAGTCCTCGAGCTTGCCGCCGGCCGCGGGGATCGCCTGCAGCTGGATGCCGCGGACGTTGCGCGCCACGGTGAGGCCGACGATGTCGACGGCGCCGCCCTCGACGAACACGCCGACGTCCTCGTTGCCGACGGCCGAGAGCCGCCTGGCGACGAGGCTGCCTCCGCCGGCGACCTCGAGCCCGCGCCCGTAGAGGAACGAGCTCGCACGCGTGGAGGCGACCTCGACGGTGTCGATGTCGACGTCGAACCCGTTGGCGAGGACGCCGACCCGCATGTTCCCGTACACCCACGTGCGAACGAGCGTGAGCTTCGGGCGGGAGGACGCGCAGTCGGCGCCGCGGCAGCTCGCGACCAAGCCCGTGGTCGTGCCGTTGAAGATGCTGGTGTCGCGGACGATCACCGACGTGTCGACCGCGTGCACGCCGAACGAGGCCGCGCCGGAGACCTTCACCTTCTCGATCGTCAGCGTGCCGCGCTCGCTGACGGCGATGCCGCCGGTGCCGACGGTGACGCCGCGGATCGTCGCGCCGCCGGCCGCGCCCTTGGTGACGATGCCCTCGACCGTCGTCTTGCTCGCGCCCTTGCCGACGAGGCTCACGCCGGCGGGCAGGCTCGCCACGCCGTACGAGCCCTCGTTCAGGACGACGCACGCGCCGGCCGCCGCCGTCGGCAGCTTCGCGTCGAGATCGGCCGCGTTCGCCGCCGCGATCGTCTGCGTGCAGGCGATGCCCTCCATGGTGATCGCCGCGCCCGTCACGCCTGGACAGGCGCCGGCCGTCTTGACCCGATCGTCGCAGGTCGGACCGGTGTCCTTCTCTTCTTCGGCGCAACCGGCCGAGAACATCGCGACGAGGACGAGGGGGAGGATGGTGCGCATCGGCGTCATTGCTTTCGGGTCCGCAGCGGATCGTACCGGTCCGCGCGGCTCAGGGGGAGCGCGTCCATGGAGGCGCGAAGGTTCGTCGGGCGAGCGACCGATCCGTGACGGGGGACAAGCGAACCCGATTGGCCGTCTGGTGATCTCCGTCCACGACGGGCACGAGGTCAGCGGTCGCAAGTTGTGGGACATCGACCCTGCGCTCGCCCGCTCGACCCGGGCCGAGGGGTCGGTACTGCCGCAATCACGACCGCTGACCTAGGATCCGCCGGTGGTCCCATTCGCCGTCGCCGCCGCGTTCCACGTGCTCGTTCCCGACGCGGGAGAGCGGCTCGATTGGCAGCGCATCGGCGCGCAGGCCCGCACGTTCCTGCAAGCGGAGATCTCCCCGCCGGCCGGCGACCCCGTCACGGAGGTCGACGTCGGGCCGGTGGGAGGTTCACCGACACGCGTTTCGCTCCGCACCGTCCCGCTCGAGGACGCGCCGGAGATCCGCGAGCAGGCCGACCGCGGCGTCAGGGCGATCGGCGGCGCGGGCTTCGACGCGCTCGTGGCGCGTGCGAAGCGCGTCTGGCAGGTCGGCGCGACGGTGGACGGAGACGCCCGTGCCCCGCTCGTGCTCGCGGCGGCGATCGCATCGGTGATGCTCGGCCCGATCGTGCCGCCCGACGAGGTCACGATCTTCGGCGTGCGCGGCGCGCGAGTGCGGCTCGAGGCGCGCGGCTGGCCCGATCAATCAGCGGCGTAGAAGCAAAGCGTGCCGCTGCACTTGTAGCCCTTGAGCGCCTTGCAGTCGGTGTTCTTGGTGCACTCGCGATCGCACCAGCCGCCGTCCTGATCGTGGTGCGTCCAACCCGTCGGGCAGGTCTTCATGCGCGGTCCGGCGAAGGTCGTGACGTAGATCCATCCCTGCCGGCGGACGTCGGTGTTCGGATCGTTGTAGCGGACGCGGTACCAGTCGAAGATCTCTGCGACGAGTGACACCTCGGTGCCCTTGGGGAGGGTCGCGATGATGTCGCCGGTCTTCGGCGCCTTTCGCACGCGCGCGGCGGCGGCGGTGATCCGCCGGATGCCGCGCATCGGGTTCTCGTCGGGGAAGGTCTTGGCGCCCATCAGCGGCGCGTCGTCGTAGGCATCGGGCTTCGCACGGGCGTCGGCGTCGGCTGCGGCCGCGTCGGCCGCGTCGGCGGCTTCGGCGTCGAGGTCCGCGTCGATCGCCTCGATGTCGATCGGCGTCGGCTCGGCGCCGGCATCGGCCGGATCGGGGATCGCCACGACCTTCGGCCACCCCGCCGACGGCGGCGCGCTCGTCGCCGACGTCACGCTCCCCGACGCGCTCGACGCGGTGGTCGCGGTGCCGTGATCGCGCGGACATCCGAGCACGAGCACGAGGGCGAGCAGGGGCGCGAGGGCGGCGATCAGGCGGTGGGGCACGGTGGGGCCGCGCATTCTACGCAAACTTGTTGCCTGTGCGGCACGCTCCGTGGAACACCGGAAGACATGGCACGATCCATCTGCATGGGGATCGGCGCGATCGCCGCGTTCGCGCTCGTCGCGTGCGGCGGCGGCCGCGTCCGCGACGCCGACGCCCCTCTCTCCCCCGCGGCCGCCAAGGTCCAGGTGCTCGGCGCGGCCCAGCCGACCTGCAAGAAGATCGGCAGCGTCAACGGGATCGGCGAGGACCTCGACGAGAAGGTCTCCGACGCGCAGGCGCTCAAGGCCGCGAAGGAGGAGGCCGCGAAGCTCGGCGGCGACTCCATCGTCATCGTGACCACGGCGTCGGACGTGAAGGCGGGCGCCGGCGGCACCGTGCAGGTGATCACGAAGACCGCCGACGTGTTCGACTGCGCGGCGAAGTGATGTTCTCGATCGGCGTTCGTGCCTAGCGAGAAGTATCCGATTTCGCCCGGGTCCGCCTTCGGCGGCCCCGGTAATTTGCCCTCACCCAACCCTCTCCCGGTGGGAGAGGGCTCGAGAATTCCTGCTCTTCTGGGCCCCTCTACCTCTGGGAGAGGGGGCGGGGTGAGGGGAACACCGGGTACTGCGGCTGGTCGCGCACGACCTCGAAGCCGAACGCGCGGAAGAGCTCGACCGGCCCCGTCCACATCTCGAAATCGTGCAGGCCGTCGAACACGCGAGGGTACGCCTCGAGCGTCTTCGCGCCGAGCGAGGGCGCGACCGCGATCGCGCCCTCGAGCAGCGCGCGCGCCACGCCCTTGCGACGGTACTCGGGGTCGACGAGGAAGCACCCGATGGAGAACGTGTCGGGCGCCTCGAGGCCGCGGTAGGGGACGCGCGCGAGGATCTTGGTCACCTCGCGCTGCGGGGCGAGCTTCATCCAGCCGACGACCGTGCGCTGGCCCTGCGGCCGCGCCAGGAGACCGCGCGCCTCGTCGCTCCCACGCGCGAGCGCCTCGCCGAGCTCCGCGCGATTGCGTTCGGGCTCGAGGGCGACGCGCGCCTCCCACTCCTTGTTGGTCCCGGTGAAGTGCCAGTAGCGGCAGAAGCAGGGCGAGTGATCGCGCGCGAAGAGCGCCGCGAGCTCTTCGAAGTCGTCGGCGGCGGCGAGGGTGACGTCGTAGGCGGTCATGCGCGCCTCGGCCGAAGGCCCTTGGCGGGCGAGACCTGCTCGAACGCGTGGGCGAGCGAGAACATGCGCGCCTCCGACCAGGCGGGCGTGACGATCTGCAGCCCGATCGGCAGCCCCGACGCGCCCGGCTGCGCCGGCACCGAGACGCCCGGCAAGCCGGCGAGCGACGCGGGCAGCGTGTAGACGTCGGCGAGGTACATCTGCAGCGGATCGGCGACCTTCGCGCCGAGCGGCCACGCGACCGACGGCGAGGTGGGGCCGACGATGGCGTCGACCTGCTCGAACGCGCGATCGAAGTCGCGGCGGATGAGCGTGCGGACCTTCTGCGCCTTGGAGTAGTAGGCGTCGTAGTAGCCGGCCGACAGCACGTACGTGCCGAGGAGGATGCGCCGCTTGACCTCGGCGCCGAAGCCGCGATCGCGCGTCTCGCCGTACATCGACTCGAGGTCCTTGGAGTCGACGCGCGTGGCGTAGCGGACGCCGTCGAACCGCGCGAGGTTCGACGAGCACTCGGCGGTCGCGACGACGTAGTAGGTGGCGACCGCGTACTTCGTGTGCGGCATCTCGACGGGCACGATCGTGCACCCGAGGCCGCGGAGCGACTCGATCGCCGCGCCGATCGACGCGCGCACGTCGGCGTCGAGGCCCTCCTCGAAATACTCGCGCGGCACGCCGAGGCGCAGGCCGGCGACGTCGGTGCCGCAGGCGGCGACCCACTCGTCGATCGGGCGCGCGACGCTGGTCGAGTCGCGGGGATCGTGGCCGGCGATCACCTCGAGCAAGCGCGCCGCGCCGCGGACGTCGGCCGCGAAGGTGCCGATCTGATCGAGCGAGGAGGCGAAGGCGACGAGGCCGTAGCGCGAGACGCGCCCGTAGGTTGGCTTCACGCCGACGACCCCGCAGAGCGCCGCCGGCTGGCGGATCGACCCGCCGGTGTCGGTGCCGAGCGTGCCGAGCGCGAGGCCCGCGGCGACGGCGGCGGCGCTGCCGCCCGAGGAGCCGCCGGGCACGCGCGTCGGGTCCCAGGGGTTCTTCACGACGCCGTAGGCGCTGTTCTCGTTGGACGAGCCCATCGCGAACTCGTCCATGTTGAGCTTGCCGGTGAACACCGCGTCCGCGGCGCGCAGGCGCGCCACGGCGGTCGCGTCGTACGGCGGCCGGTAGCCGTCGAGGATCTTCGAGGCGCAGGTGGTGCGCGCGTCCTTCGTGCAGAGGACGTCCTTGAGCCCGAGCGGCACGCCGGCGAGCGCGCCGAGCGCCTGGCCGCGCGCGCGCTTCTCGTCGACCGCGCGCGCCATCGCGCGCGTGCGGGCCGGATCGAAATCGAGGTGGCTGCCGGTGTCGTCGCGCTCGATGCGCGCGATGGCCGCCTCGGCGAGGTCGAGGGCGGACACCTGGCCCTTGCGCACGGCGTCGGCGACGTCGACCAGCGATCGTTCGAGGAGCTCCATGATCTCGGTCCTCACTCCCTCACCCTTCGCTGATACTCGACTCTTCACTCTTGGATGAAGGCGGGGACGACGAAGCCGCCGCCCGCGGTCTCGGGCGCCTCTCGGAGGACGACCTCGCGCGGCAGGCACGCGTGCGGCTCGTCGGGCCGGAACGGCAGACGATCGACGCCGACCTGCGCGGTGGGCTCGATGCCGTCGGTCGAGACCTCCTGCAGCTGGGCGACGAAGCCGAGGATCTTCACGAGCTGCTCGGTGAGCGCGGGGACCTCGTCGTCGCGCAGGGTGAGGCGCGCGAGCCTTCCGACGTGCTGGACCTGGTCGCGGTCGATCGGTGCGGACATGACGCCGGGCGTCGTAGCCGCGCGCACCGACGCGGGCAACCGACCGCCCGAGCCCGCCGCTTTCCATCCGCCGGAGCGAACGCTGGCACGCCGGGCGCAACGTGGCGGGCACGATGACGAAGATCGCAGCCCTGCTCACCGTCGCGCTCACGGCGGCCTGCGCGACGTCCGATCGTACCCCGACCGCGCGCGGCGGCGGCCCACCCGCGCAGCTTCCGGTCGACGACGCCGCCGTCGAGTACGCCAACGAGGCGTGCGCGCGCGAGGAGCGCTGCGACCGCGTCGGCAAGCGCAAGCAGCTCTCGAGCGAGAGCTCCTGCGAGTCGAGCTTCGCGCACGTCGCGATGCAGGGGCTCGCCGTGTGCGACAGCCGTCGGGTCACCGCGTCGCTGCTGGCCGATTGCCTGCAGTCGATCCGGAGCAGCTCGTGCGGCACCGACGTCCAGGCCGCGTGCAGCTACGTGGAGCTGTGCGCGCCATGAGGCCGGCGGTCGTCTTCGCGTCGATCGCGCTCGTCCTCGGGTGTCGCGGCCAGCGCTCGACGGCAGGCGACGCGGCCGTCGGCGAAGGGCCGAGCCAGCCGCCGACCGCGACCGGCGGCGGCGCTCCGGACGAGCGTGTCCACTCGTCGACGAGCGCGCTCGACGTGCTCACCGCCGCATGGTGCGATCGCGCACGGATCTGCGGCGGCGAGGCGACGTGCAAGCAGGACGCATCGCGGGAGCTCGGCGCGGAGCTCGAGCGCTGCGACCAGGGCGTGCGCGGGGCGGGCCTCGCGCAGTGCGCCCAGGCCGTTCGGGCGACGCCGTGCGCCTGGGCCGTCGCGAGCCCCGAGCCGTGCGCCGCGGCGCTGCTGTGCGCGCAGCGCTGAAACCGTCAGCGGGCGAGGGGCTCGCCTCCTCACTTCTCCGTCGGCAACGTGAACGGCGCGAGGCTGCCGGCGCCCTCGGGGATGACGCCGCTGCACGCGGCGGCGATGCGCGCGACGTAGTCCACCGGATCGAGCTGCGCGAGCCCGGGGCTGGTGATCGGCGCGCCGATGCCCGAGGGCACGCAGAAGCGACCGATGCGACTGTCAGGTTTGCCGGAGCACAGCTTGCTTCCGCACTCCTTGTCGTCGTTGCAGGTGGTGCCGAGCGGCTTCGCGTCGGTGCAGGCGGTCTGCCCCGACCGATCCACGTCGCACCGCCACGGCGACGCACAACCGCGTCCGACGTCGCAGCGTTCGCCGAAGCCCGGCAGCGCCTTGCACACCGGCGGGGACTCCGTGGTGTCGCAGTAGCGATCGCGGCTGGTGTCGCACCGATCGACGGACGAGCCGAAGGCGCTGCACGGCGCGCCGAGCGGGTGGAACAGCGCCGTGCAGCGCCGGGGCTCCCCCTCGCACACGAGCCACGGCGCGCAATCGCTCGGTCGCGCCTCGCAGCTCTCGCCGCCCTCGATGAGCCGGCGCTCGGCGCACCGACCGCTGGAGCAGGCGACGTACGAGCCGAGCCGAGGCGGCGCGCACTCCACCGGGTTGCGGACGTCGCACGACGCACCGATGCGACGGCCGCCGTGGAAGACCATCTTGCAGGCCTCGAGCACGTCGGCCGAGAGCCGATCGGCCGGCGAACGGCACTCGGGCAGGAGGATGGCGGTGCCGCGCACGCAGCGCCCCGCCTGCACGTCATCGTAGACGAGGCCGAGCTCCATCGAGCGCGAACGACGCGCCTCGCACAGCGCGCGCGACGACTGGCGGCACTTCGCCTCGTCGAACGCGAACGGCAGCGCGTGGCAGCACGGTCGCAGCACCGCACAGGTGTTGCGGGCGAGCAGCGAGCAGAACTCCGTCGACGCCACGGGCTCGTTCGAATCCGGATCGTAGGTGGGCACGTACGCGGTGGGCTCGCTCGCGTCGCAGGCGAGCAGCAGGAGCACCGGCGCAAGGAGCAGGCGCCTCATCGAGCCCTCCGTCGCACGAGGACGAGCGCGAGGAGGAGGATCGCCGCGGCCCCGCCCGCCCCTCGGGCGCGCAAGGCGACGCCGCAGCCGCCGCCGGCCTGCAGGTCGGCGAGCTCCACGCACCCGCCGCCGACGCATCGCGCCGATCCGGCGCAGTGGTGATCGCCGAGGCAGGTCTCGTAGCAGCCGCTCTCGGCGCACGCGAACGGCGCGCACGTGCGCGGCTTCGCGGTGCACTGGCCGGTGCCGTCGCACTGGCCGCGCGCGATCGCGACGCCGTCGGTGCAAGCCTCCGCGCCGCACGGGGTGCCGTGCTGGGCGATGCCGCAGCGCGAGCCGTCGAAGCCGTTGCAGCGCATGCCGCAGTCGCCCGTCGGGCCGGCGCAGGTGCGCGACGGGGGCGGTGGCCCTTCGCGCACGGGACGGCACTCGCCGACGAAGCCTGCCTGGTTGCACGTCTCGCACGGCCCGTCGCACGCCTTGTCGCAGCACCAGCCGTCGACGCAGGGCCCGCCCTCGGGGCACGGCAGCGAGGGGCCGCAGCGCGCGGCGCACTTGCCGTTGTCGCAGGTGTATCGCGGCGCGCACGGGCGCGACGAGTTGCACGGCTTCTGGCAGGTCCTGCTCGTGAAGTCGCAGGAGTACGGCGCGCACGAACGCGAGTAGGTGTTCCAGTCGTGGACGCACCCGAGCTTGGGATCGCAGCGCGCGTCGGTGCAGGGGTTGCCGTCGTCGCAGGTCGTCGGGTCGCAGGGCTTCACGTACCGCAAGAGGCGCGAGTGCCCGGTGTCGGCCACCCACAGGTCGCCGTTGGCCGAGACGGCGAGGCCCGCCGGCGCGCGCAGCGTGGTCGGGCTCGGACCGGGCGGCGCGCTGACGGTCGTGAAGTCGGGCTGGCCGAGCACGCGATCGGCGACGGGCGTCCCCTTGGGGAAGTGCAGCACGCGGTGGTGCCCGGTGTCGGCGATCCAGAGGCTGCCGTCGGGATCGACGGCGACCGCGGCCGGGTTGCGCAGCGACGCCGCGCTCGGTCCCCCCTTCGCGGGCGCGGCGGTGCCGAAGTCGCCGCCCTGCCCGTAGACGAGGTCCGCCTTGCTACTGAACACGTTGAAATGCAGCACGCGGTGGTTGCCCGTGTCGGCGACGTAGAGGCCGCGGAGCGGATCGCTCGGGTTCTTCGGATCGTGCCACCAGGCGACGCCCTGCGGCGCCGACAGCGACTCGGCCGTCGGCGCGCCGCCGCGGTTCGGCAGGCCCGCGTCGCAGCCGAGCTGACCGATGCAGAACAACGCGGCGGTCGAGGCCATCGGCGAGGTGATCCCGAAGACCACCACGCGGTGATTGCCGGTGTCGGCGACGACCAGACGCCCCGGCGAGAACGACCAGTCGAACGTCGCGCCCCCCGGATCGGCGAGCGTCTCTTCGGTGACCGCGCCACCGTCGTTGCGGTTGCCACGATCGAAGGCGCCGTGCTGACCGAACACCGCGCTCGGATAGAACGGGAACCCGCCGTAGTAGCCGAACAGCACGCGGTGGTTGCCGGTGTCGACGAAGGCGAGCTGCCCGAACGCGACGGCGAACGCCGACGGACCGCTGACGCCGATCGGGCCGATGTCGCCGCCGGCGTTCGGCGCGTCGAGCGTGAAATCGCTCTGACCGGCGAGGTACGCCGGCATCGTGGCGCCGGGCGGCAGCCCGAGGCCGCGGTTGGCGCCGCGATCGGCGATCCAGACGATCTGCGAGGCGGCGGCGACGGTCGGATCGAGCGCCAGCCCCTCGGGGTAGCGGAGGCTGTTGCGCGTGGTGGAGAGCGGCGCGGCGCCGCTGAACAGGTCGGGCTGTCCGAAGACCGCGTCCGCCCGACCGTCGACGATCGTCGCCTGCTCGGCCCGCCCTTCGCCCGCAGCGGCCGCGCGCTCGCCCGGATCGCACGCGGCGAGCGCCGGGATCGCGAGGGTGGCGAGAAGGAGCGCTGCACGTCGCATCAGAACGTCCCTCGTACGCCGATGTTCGGGATGATCGGCAGCCCCTGCCCGACCACCGGGTAGCCGTACACATGGTTGTACGCGAGCGGCTCGCGCGCACGCCGATCGTAGACATTGCGCACCTCGACGTACGCCGCGATCGCGGGCGCCGCCGGGCCCTCGCCGAAGGTGAAGGCCTTCTCGACGCGCAGGTCGAGCGTGTGCAGCGGCGAGAGCTGCGGGAGCGGCCGGTTCGGATCGACGTTCGGATCGTTCTTCGGCGCGATCTCCGTCGCCGGATACGGGCTGTCGAGGATCCCGGCGGCGAAGCGGAACCGCGCGCCGACCTCCCAGCCGGCGCCCAGCTTCTGCACCACCGCCGCGTTGAGCACGTGCGTCTGATCGAACGGCGCGCGCCGCCACGCCGTGCTCGGGCCGTCGCGGATCTCCGCGCGGGTGAGCGCGTAGCCGACGAAGCCCGCGAAGCCCTCGCCGCCGAAGCGGAGCATCAGCTCGAGGCCGACGGCGCGCGTGCGCGCGGTGTCGGAGTTCAGCGGGTAGTAGTAGCCGGCGACCGTTCGGCCGCCCGAGAGCAGGTGGTCGTAGATCGGCCGCGCGGGCTGCTGCGTCGCGACCAGCACGCCGTCCGACGCGCGCCCCCACACGTCTGCCGAGACGATCACCTGCCGCGCGAGCGCGTGCTCGATGCCGAGCCCTCCGTGCGCGCTCTTGACCGGTCCCGGACGCGCCGGCACCGGCAGGAGCGTGCCGTCGTAGTCCTGCGCGTCGGTCGCGTCGTGCGGGTTGGAGCGCGCGTACAGCCCGCCGAGCGCCTTGAACGCGGTCGCGCGCGAGAGCTCTGCGCGGATGGCCACGCGCGGCTGCCAGAGCGCCTCGCCCTTGACGCCGCGATCGAGCCGCAGCCCGGGGGTGACGGTGAAGCCTCGCGCCGGCTCGAACGCGAGCTGCGCGTAGACGCCGGGCTCCACGCGCTCGACGAGCATGCGCCCGCGCAGCTGGAACACCGCGCTGCCGCCGAACGACGACGAGGGGACGCCGAGCACGCGCGTACCGTCGAGGCGCGTGGCCATGGCGTCGGCGCCGATCGTCACCTTGGCGCGCTCCGGACCGTCGATGGGGAAGGTGCCCTCGAGGCGCGCGTAGAGCGTGCTGCGCTCGGTCTTCCAGAGATCGTTCTCGCCGACGATGCTGTCGCGCGAGCGCCCGACCGAGATCACCGCGAGCCCCGTGCCGCCCACGCCGAAGCCGGTCTCCATCCGGGCGTGCGCGCGCAGCACCGACGAGCGCCACGTGCCGGTGCGCGGCCGATCGGCGGGCGCGCCGGGATCGCTCACCGACACGCCGTCGTCGGCGCCGATGAACGCCGCGCGCACGCGGGTGCGCGACGAGAAGGCGTGCTCGACGATGAACTGGCCGTCGAGGTAGCGCGGGAGCTCGCCGGCGACGGTGTCGCCGAGAAGGCTGCCGATCCACGCGTCGACGTGGCTGCGGCGCGCGCCGATGGACACGGTCGTCTCGTGGCGCCCCTTCACGACGGGCGCGGTGAGCGTCGCGCCCACGTCGAGGGCGTCGAAGCCGAGCGAGCCGCGCACCCGATCGGTGGGCGGCGTGGCCAGCAGCACGTCGACGACACCGGCGGTCGCACGGCCGAACGGCGCGCCGAAGCCGCCCGGCAGGACGGTGATCGAACGCAACAGCGCCGACGGGATGACCGCGACCAGCCCGCCGAAGTGGAACGCCTGCGGCAGCGGCGCGCCGTCGACGAAGGTCGCCGTCTCCTCCGGACCGGCGCCGCGGACGACGAACACCGTGGAGAGGGCGGGCGGCCGGCCCATCGACGGCAGCGACGTGACGGCTGCGAAAGCGTCGCCGCGCGTGCCGGGCAGCTTCGTCAGGAGCGACGCCTCCAGCGAGTACCGCGTCGGCTGCGCCGGCTCCGGTTTGGGGAGCGGCTTCTCCCCCTCGACCTCGATCTCCACGCCGCCGGCCGCGGGCTGCAGTTCGGTGCGGATGGACAGCTGATCGGGGCGCAGCGGCGTCTCGACCGCGGGGAGGCCGGCGAGCTCGACGCGCACGCGCACCGTCGTCGTGGCGTCGATGTGCGCCTTCCACCGGCCGAGATCGTCCGTCTTGGTGATCGCGAGGACCTTCCCCTTCGCGTCGAGGATCGTCACGGTGGCGCCGCCCATCGGGTCGTTCGCCGCAGAGACCACGGTGCCGCCCACCGCGCGGGCCGCCGACGCCGTGGTCGACGCCGTCGCCGACGCGAGAGCGCAGGCGAGGCTCAGGGCGATGATCCCGGGACGGCGCGGCACGGGGAGTCGATGTTCGCAGACCGCGCACGAAAAAGGGACGCCGCGATATGCTCGCGGCGCCATGCAGGTCTACGTCAGCGTCGACATGGAGGGGATCGCCGGGATCGTGCACGTCGATCAGACGCGTCGCACCGGAGCGGACTACGAGCGGGCGCGCCGCTGGATGACGCTCGAAGCCAACGCCGCCGTCCTCGGCGCGTTCGACGCGGGCGCGACCGCGGTGCTCGTCAACGACGCGCACGGCGACATGCGGAACCTGGTGCTCGAAGACCTCGATCCGCGCGCGGAGATCCTCTCCGGCTCGCTCAAGCCGCGCTCGATGGTCGAGGGCGCCTCCGGCGCGTTCGGCGTGGCGCTCTTCGTCGGCTACCACGCCGGCGCCGGCAGCCGCGCGGGCGTGCTCGATCACACGTACTACGGCAGGGTGGTCGCGCGCCTCCGGCTCGGCGATCGCGACGTCAACGAGACCGGCCTGAACGCGATCGTGTGCGGGATGGACGGCGTGCCGGTCGGGCTCGTGACCGGCGACTCCACGACGTGCGCGCAGGCGCGCGCGCTGCTCGGCGACGTGGTCACGGTGCCGGTGAAGGACGCGATCACGCGCTACGCGGCGCGGTCGCTGTCGCCCGAGACCGCGCGCGCCAGGGTCCGCGCGGGGGCGGCGCACGCGGTCCGGCGCGCGACCGCCGGCGAGCTGAAGCCCTACCGCCCCACCCCGCCGCACGCGCTCGAGATCGACTTCGTCAACAGCGCGTGCGCCGATGCGGCAGAGCTCGTCCCGGGCACGCGCCGCGTCTCGGGCACGGCTACGCGCTACGACGCCCCGGACGGCGACACGCTGCTCCGTGTCATCCAGGCCTGGACGATCCTCGCCGGTTCCACCATGGTTTGACCGGGAGTCCGAGCTGGGCCCGAGCCGGCGTTTGCCGCCGGCCGCCGATCGTCTAGAACTGGAGAGCCGTGCAGAGCGTCCTCGATCCGCCCCTCCTCTCAGAGGTAGCCGAACGCCTCCGTTCCAGCCAAGAGGCCGACGAGGTCGAAGAGGCACCCAAGCGGGTCGTCGTCGCCGTCCCGCGTCCGCTGACGGCCGAGGTGCGCAAGCGCGTCGGCCTGCCGGTCGCGAAGATCCCGCCGTATCGGTTCGGCTACGTCGCGCTGCTGCTCGTGCTGGCCGGCGCCCCGATGCTCCTCATCGGCTGGTTCAAGGCGACGTTCGCGCTCGCCTTCGTCTCGCTCGCCGTGCTGCCGGCCGTGCGCTTCTACGAGAAGCGCGAGCACCAGCTGCGCGAGCGCGTCTACACGCACGGCAAGGAAGTGGTCGGGCGCGTGCTCGACGTCGAGCCGGGCGGCCCCGATCGCAACGGCAAGATCGTCCGCCTCGAGTTCCAGCTCGGCGAGACCCGCATCGCCGCGTCGATCTTCGGCTGCCCCTTCGCCCGCAAGGGGCTCGAGCCGGGCGACGACGTCGTCGTCTACTACGCGCCCGACGAGCCGCACCGCTGCGTCATCGCCGAGCGCATCGCGCGCAAGACCAAGGCGCGCAAGGTCGGCGCGCCGCCCGAGCAGGGCGACGACGGCTGCGGCGGCTGCGGTCCGGGCGGTTGCGGCGGCGGCGGTTGCGGCGGCGGCGGGTGCGGCGGCGGCGGCTGCGGCGGCGGCGGCTGG
>JACPFM010000019.1 GCA_016182965.1 Deltaproteobacteria bacterium
CGGTCTTCGGGACGGTCGCGGGCCGTCTCGAGCTGACGACTGACGACTGATGACTGATGACCCGGTCTTCGCGAGCAGCGACACGTCGAAGGCGCGACGACGGTGCCGCCCCCGCGACGCTCAGAAGCTCGATCCCGGCTGCTTCAGGAACTCGAGCTCCTCGGCCGTCGACGCGCGGCCGAGCGCGGCGTTGCGGTGCGGGTAGCGCCCGAAGCGCGCGAGGATGACGCGGTGCTTGTCCTCGTAGTCGAGCGAGCCCTTCGCGTAACCGGCCATCCCCGGCGTCGAGCGCTCCGCCTCGGCGACGACCGCGCCGAACTCCTGCCGCGCGACGTCGTGGACGGCGAGCGACTCGCTGTGCATCAGCGGCATGAGGAAGAACAGCCGCTCGGGGACGCGCAGCGCGAGGTGATCGCCGCGCGCGAGGCCGAGGAGCGTCGTGTGCAGCGCGATCGGATCGGTGGCGAACGCGCGCGCCGTGCCGCGGTGCACGTTCCGCGCGATCTGATCGCAGAGCACGATCAGCGCGAGCGCGCCGCGCGGCGACGCGCACCAGCCGCCGAGCTCGCCTCGCGCGGCGTGCTCGAGATCGTCGCCGAACGAGGCGCGCAGCTCGGCGTCGAAGCGCGCGTCGACGGTGAACCAACGGCGGACCGTCGGCCCCTCCATGTCGAGGGCGGGGCCGTCGGTGCCGGCGAACCAAAGGTCGAGGAGCGCGGAGGCGCGGCCTTGGAGCGTCACTACCCGCACGCCTTGATGCCCGAGCCGATGTCGATGCAGTCCTTCCCGCCCTTGCAGTCGGCCTTGGTGTTGCACGTGGTCGTCGAGGGGCAATCGGCCGTGCACGAAGCGCCGCCCGTGCCGCCCGCGCCGCTGATGCAGCACACCTGACCCGTGCCGCAGTTCGCCGCCGAGGTGCAGCCGTAGCGCGCGCCGGCGCAGATGCCGCCCTTCGCCACGCACGCGCCGATGCCTGCCGTGACGCAGCACTCCTGGGTGCCGACGGCGCAGGTGAACGCGCCGCACTTCATCGAGGTGGTGCTCCCGGTGTCGCCGCCGCCCGTGTCGACCTTGCCGCCGCCGGTGTCGACGGCGCCGCCGCCGGTGTCCACCGCGCCGCCGCCGGTGTCGTCGGCAGCGTCGCCGGTGGTGGTGTCGTCGCTCGGACCGTCGCCCGGCAGACCGTCGGCCGGCTGGAAGCCGCCGTCGTTGTCCGTCACCGGAGCCGTCGCGCCGCTGTCGTCGTCGCAGCCGACGAGCAAGGCGATCGCGAGAACCGCGAGGATGCGCTTGGTCATCCTCGAAGTGTACGCGACCTCACCGCCTGGTGACGCCGGCGGCTTCGACCGGTCGGTGCGCCGTCGGCGCGACCGGCGCAACGCCCGCGATACGGGCGGCGTTCGCCACCTTCTCATCGAGGTTCGCCTGCGCTTCCATGCGTACGCGCTGCGCCTGCGGCGAGCCTGCGCCGTGCATCGACTCGGTGCGGATCGCGACCGCGGTCGCGCCGAGTGTCATGTTCTCGATCAGCCGCAGCACGCGCACGCGGTCCTCGGCGGTCCCGCGCGCGCCGGTGACGTACGTCTTGAGCAGCTCGCCGTACTCGGGGTGCTCGAGGTCCTCGGCCGCAGGCATCGAGACGAGCAGCCCGCCGGCGAGGTCCTCCGCGAGGCGGGTCATCTCGTAGGGGAAGCGCGTGACGTTGTGCTTGCAGACGTTGGCCAGCAGCGGGTCGACCATGTACGTGCCGGCCGGCGTGCGATGACCGCGCGCCCCCGCCGCGAGCCCGCCTGCGTGCATCGTCTCGTTGAGGTGCACCATCTCGACGAGCTTGTCGCGCACGTGCGAGGCGCGCTCGGTCCCGTTCAAGCGCGCGATCAGCGCCGCGGCGCCGATCAGGACGTCGCCGTTGCCGGGCTTGCAGCCGCCGTACGACGCGCGATGGTGACCGGCGAAGTACTCGACGAGCGGGTTCGCCCACGCCGTCTCGCCGAGCATGAAGACGTGGTCGAGCGGGACCTCGACGTCCTCGAAGATCACCACCGCCTCCTGCCCGCCGTAGCGCGCGTTGCCCTGGTCGATGTCGCAGCCGAGGCGGCGGTCGTCGCTCGGCTGGCGACCGTAGACGAGGGTGATGCCCTTCGCGTCGACGGGCACCGCGAACGACACGGCGAAGTCCCCTTCGTGATCGGCGAGCGAGCGGCCGGGCATCACCAGGATCCAGTGCGAGTTGGCGACGCCGGTCTGGTGCATCTTGGCGCCGCGCACCACGATCGAGCCGGCCCTGCGCTCGACCACGCGCAGGTACTGATCGGGCTGCTCGGCCGGCGCCTTGCGCCGATCGCCCTTGGGATCGGTCATCGCGCCGCAGAGGATGAGATCTTCGCGCTGCGCGAAGCGCAGGAGCTCGAGGAACCGCGGGTGGTACGCGGTCGCGAGCTCCTCGTCCATCTCGAAGGTGACGTTGAAGAGCGCGTTGAGCGCGTCCATCCCGACGCAGCGCTGGAAGCACGTCCCGGTGGTCCTCCCGAGCACGCGCTGCATCTCCGTCTTCTTCCGCAGATCGTCCTGCGACTCGAAGATGTGCGTGAAGCGGTTCACGCGATCGTCGATGAAGCGCGAGTGCGCGGTGAACACGTCGCGGTGCTCCGGATCGTGCGCGAGCCGGTAGCTCTCGGCCACGGTGCGGACCGATGGCGCGACCGCCGGATGATCGACCGGATCGTCGACGCGCTTGCCCTTCACGAAGAGGCGCAGGTTGCGTTTGCGGAGGCTCGCGACGTAGTCCTCGGCGGTCTTCATGGCGACGAGTGTCCCCGATCGCGCCCGCGCCGTCAGCCGGGCGCGTCGGTCGCTCATCACCACCGGTGGTGAGCCAGTTCACCGATCACCTTCGCGCCGGTCGCGCCGGCCGTGTGGAGCCGCGCCTCGATCGTCCTGGCCGTCTTCCGCTCGCTCGGCGTGGTCGTGCGCCCGCGCGCGCTCACCCCCTTTGATTTCGCGGAGGCGCGCTCGAGGGGGTGCGGCGATTGAGCGGCAGGTTGCGCAGGGCACGCTGGTCGCGTGACCACCTGCACACTCCGAAGCCACCACGATCGACAGCTCTCATGACTCTAGTCTCTGGACTCTAGACACCATCAAAACGCGATCGGCACGTCGATCTGGACGATCTGGTAGTTCAGCTTGCTCATCGGCGCATCGAACGCGCGAAAGTAAGAGATGCCCGGCCGGGCGATGATGCTGTCGCTGAGCGCGATGTTCGCACGCAGCCCGCCGCCGCAGGTCGCCTGGTCACGCGCCGCGGGGTTCCTCTCGACCACCGCCGGGGTCGACAGCCAACGCTGGTAATGGACCTCGACGTTTGCCGTCAGGTACTTGATGACTTGATAACCGACATTGAGCCCGCTCGTGAAGTTCGTGCGTGAAGCGTCGCTCTCGACGCTCTGGCCGCGCGCCCGGAGCAGCTGCAGGACCTGCACCTCACCCTGCACGGTGAGCCCCCTGTCGATCCAGGCTAGCCCGATGCCCGCGGTCGGCGTCAGGTAATTCGTTGTGAAGAGCGCGTTGTCCATGCCTTGGCGCGCCGCGATACCCGCAGCCAGCGCCCCACGCTTGGCGACATCCGGCGAATCGCCGCCAGCGGAGCCGAGCGGCGCGGCCACACCTGCGAAGATCGGCAGCCGCAGCTTTGGTGCGATCTCGGGCGTGTACAGCGCGAAGAACAGCGGATTGGTGAACGCGTTCGCCGAAGTGCCGGCCTCGGGCGAGAGCCGGATCAGACCGGCACGCATGTAGAATCCGACGTCGGGCATCGACGAGATCGGCTTTCCACCGGTGGTGAGGACGCTCGTGCTCGTGTTCGCACCGTCCGCCACGCCGAAGCTCGCGTCGATGCGCAGCAGGTTCGGGGCGATCGCCGGGCGCATCGCGAACGGCAGCGCATACTTGGCCTTCCTTTCGGCGCCCGTGAGAGGCGGCGCCGGCTGCGAGGGCTGCGGAGCGTCCTTGATGGGCGTCTGCGCGATCGGATCCTGCGCGAGCGCGTGCAACGACAACGTGGCGAACGCGAGGGTGACGGCCAACGACGGAACGGTGTTTGGAAACGTGAACATGGGTTTCTCCTTGGGGATATCGCGTGCGCCCTCCCGCTCCCCTCCGGCTTAGGAGAGGGCGCTTGGGGGCGATGGCTTCTCGGGCGCGCAGTGCGGTAGCCGTCGACCGAAACTGCCGCGCCAACTCACGTCGACGCCGAGGCAAGGCCTTCTTCGCAGCCATCCTCCGAGAGCGCGGTGGCTTCCTCTTCGCTCGGCGTGTGGGCCTGCGCCTCGAGGAACCCGATCAGCTCGTCGCGCAACGCGCGGTAGGCCGGCTCCTCGAGGAGGGTCTCCCGGTCGCGTGGCCTCGCGAACGGCACCTCCAGCACGCCGCCCACCTTGGCGCACGGTCCACTGGTCATCATCACGACTTTGTCGGAGAGGCAGAGCGCTTCGTCCACGTCGTGGGTCACCATGAGGGCGGTCTTGCGGTTTCGCGACCAGACGTCGACCAGCACCTCCTGAAGCTCGAGGCGCGTGATCGAATCGAGCATTCCGAACGGTTCGTCGAGCAGAAGCACCTTCGGATCGAGCGCGAACGCACGCGCGAGGCCGACCCGCTGCCGCATCCCGAGCGAGAGCTCGGCCGGCTTCTTGTCGGCAGCGTGTGCGAGACCGACCAGGGCGAGGTGCTCCTCCACGATCGCCCGTCGCTCGCTCGCGTTCTTCTTCGCAAAGACGTTGTCGACGCCGATGGCGATGTTCTGACGGGCCGTCATCCACTCGAACAGCGATGGCGACTGGAACACCACGCCTCGATCGGGGCCAGGCCCTTTGACCTCACGGCCTGCGAGCACCATCACGCCGAAGGTAGGCGCAGTCAGTCCGGCGACCATCGAGAGCACGGTCGACTTCCCGCACCCCGAATGCCCGATGATGCTGACGAAGTCCCCTTCGCCGATCGCGAGGTCGAACCCCTCGACGACGACGTGATCGCCCTGTGGCGTGGGGAACGACTTCGCGAGCTGCCACATGTCGAGGAACTTCTCGCGCCGTTTCACGCGCACGCTCCTTCCGGCGCGTCTGCGAGCACGGGCGTATCGGCGTCAGGCTCCTTCGGCGGTCGACTCCGCCCACCGGAGCGCAAGAGCCAATCGAGCGTGTGCGCACGCGCGCTGCGCAGACCGGCGTCGTTGGCGAGGGCCCTTCGATCGCGCGGCCGCGCCGCCGCGACCGCGATCGACGGACCGAGCGTCGCCGCCGGCCCGTGGCTCAACGGAACGATGAAGCCGCCGAGCAGCAGCGCTTCGTCGATGTCGTTGGTGACGAGCACCACCGTACGACCGGTCTCGCGATGGATCCGCGCGAGCTCGCCCTGGAGCGTCGCGCGGGTCAGCGCGTCGAGCGCACCGAACGGTTCGTCCATCAAGAGGACTTCGGGTTCCATCGCCAACGCGCGAGCGACGGCCACGCGCTGACGCATCCCACCCGAGAGCTCGGCCGGCTTCTTGTTCGCGGCGGGGGTGAGACCAACCATCGCGACGTGCTTGCGAACCTGCCTGTCGCGTCTCGCAGGAGACCATCCGGGAAACACCCGATCGACCGCGAGCCGGATGTTGCCGGTGACCGAGAGCCACGGCAGCAACGAGTAGTTCTGGAAGACGACGCCGAGCGACGGCCCCGGCCCGAGGAGCTTTCGTCCACCCACCGAGACTTCACCCCCATCGGGTCGAAGCAGCCCGGAGAGGATCGACATCAGTGTCGACTTCTTCATGTCGTCGAGCCAGACCGACGCCTCGTGCAAAGCCTTGAGCACGGCCTTCACGGTCTTCGGGTTCTTCTCGGCGAAGTCGGCCTTGAACGCGCAGACCTTCTCCGGGTGGTTCTTCCAGATCTGTTGGGTGGTGATCGCAGTGAACCCGATCCCTTCGGCGATCGCGCGCGCGCCCCATGGCTCGCCGACACAGAAACCGTCCATCTTCCCCACCTTCATGTTGGCCACCATCTGGGGCGGCGGGATCGTGGGAAGGGCGACATCCCGGTCCGGATGGATGCCCCCGGCGGCGAGGTAGTACCGCATCACATCGAGTGCGTTCCCGGCGGGAACGTCATCGCGAACGACATGGGGCTCCCCTTCGTCTTCGCCTCGTCGACGAGCGGCTTGAGCTTCTTGGGGTCCGTCGAGACCTTCCCCTTCAGATCGGCCTTGAGCGTGATCGCCTGGCCGTTCCGGTTGAGAATCCACGGGGCGATCATCGGGACCTTGGGTGATCCTGCGAGTCCGAGCGAAGATGCGAGCGGCATCCCGAGCAGCATGTGCGTCCCCTGGATGTCGCCGTTCGACAACGAATCGCGGATGGCCGCCCAGCTCGCGCCTTTCACGATCGTCGCGTTGATGCCGTACTTCCGGAAGAAGCCCTTCTCGTGCGCGACGACTATCGGCGAGCAGTCGGTGAGTGCAATCATCCCGAAGCGGAGGTCCGAGACCTCCACGTCACCTGCGCCACCGGGCCGCGTTGCCTTCGCGCCATCTCTCTTGCACGCAGCTGCCGCGGCGGCTCCCGTGAGCGCGACGGCCGCGCTCCCCTGGAGGAACCCTCGCCGCGAGATCCCCATTGCCGACTTCGCGTTATGATCGATTCTCTTGGTCATGACCTCTCCCGAGCAGCACACGAGCGGCAGCCGCCCGAGCGGCGCCGCAGCGCGTCACGAGAAAGGGCAATCGACGCGCCAAGGCCCGGCGCTGGTCGATAAGTCAATTGTTATCAACCACATGCGCCTTTGACGCGCGGCTCGACCGCGAGGCGTGAAGGGCACATAACTGTCGATTAACTCGCTCGGACCGACAAAAACGTAGAACGGCTCCGAATGGACGAACTGCTTTGATCACGTTCACTCGGCGATTCGCGCCAGTGGATGGACGAAGATTACGAGTGGATGAAGACATAATTGTGGCTTTCAATCGGGGCCACCAGATGACGACCGGCCACGATACGTGCCACTGCTTCGTGTGCGCCGTGCGGCTGCGACGAGAGGCGCCGCGGGCGCTAGTACGGCGCACTGGAAGTTCGTACCTGGATCCTTCCCGAACGTTGGGGCGCCGTACTAGCGAAGTCGCGGAGCGACTTTTCGCAGGGGGTGAAGCGACGAGGCAGCGAGGAGCGAGGGGGCGCGCGGCGCCCCCTTGAGAGTGTCTAGTACCCGCGTCTCGGCGCAGCCGAGTGTTCGGCGCAGCCGAACCCGGAACGAAGTTCCGGCGCGGCGTACTAGACCATTCGCGGCACGCCCGGTTCGCCGAACGGGCACTCGAGCTCCGCACGATCCCAGCGCGCGCGATCCGCCGCCGCTTCGTACGTGCTCTGCAAGAACTCGAGCAGCAGTGCATCGGGATCCGCCGCGGTCCGCACCGACGCGTACGGCAAGAGGAACAGGCCGAGCTTCTCGTCGAACGTCGCGGCGCCGGGTCGAACGGCGGCGGTCCTGAAGCCCTTCGGCTCTGGGTATGCGTACGAATAGAACGTCGCGTCGTCGGCGCCGGCGCCGCCCGGCCAGAATCCGGCGCTGCTCACTTCGTGCGAATAGGCCTCGACGTTCACGGCATCCGGTAGGTTCCGCGCGCCGCCCGGATGTCGTGGCGCACGCCGACCGGAGAAGCGGGTCACCGTGAGATCGAGGCCGCCCCAGAAGAGATGCACCGGGCTCACCTTGCCGAGGAAGCCCGAGCGAAAGTGCACGAAGACCCGCTCGGCGTGGAGCAACGCGCGGTGGAACCGTCGGACGGCCTCGCCGTCGTAGGGGCGCTTCGCCGTGTCCTCGGCGAACGGGACCGCGATCGGCATCTCGTTCGGTCGGTCGTGCATCTCGATCTCGAGATCGAGCTCCGCGAGCGCGGCGCGGAAGCGTGCGTGGAAGTCGGCGATCGAGGCCGGCGCGAGGGCCAGCTGCGCGACACGACCTTCGCTCGTGGCGATCCGGAGCGCATCGTCGAGAACGTCGAAGTCGACTTGGAACGTGCGCCGCCCGTACGGAATGGTCGACGTCGTGAGCCCTCGCGCCGTCAGGTAGAACGTCGCGTGCCAGGAGTGATTGATCCATGGCGTCTGCGCGAGCCGCGCCTTCCCGACGATCTGAATCCACAAGTGCAACGTCGTGCACGTCGGCTCCCACTCACTGTACTCGAGCGCAGGCCACTCCTCGGATGCGGAACGATGCGGCGGCATCTCCGCACCATGAGTCCTGACGTCGTGCGTCGCCACGGTGATGTCGCTCTCGCCGCGCGCGATTTCCGGCGTACGATCGGACCGATGAACGCCCCTCTTCGGGGCCCTCCTTCGCGAGATCGGCCCGAGCGGCGTCCCTGCGGGCCCTCGGTCGCAGAAAGCGGCGACGAGCAATCCATGCAATCGCATGGATGTATGCCTCGATTTCCTCCTACGGCGCGCCCGAAGCGAAACGATCCATGAACTCGCATGGATTCCGGCGTGCGCGTCGTGACTTCATGGGCTAGGGTGATCGAATCCATGCGATCGGCCGACAAGCTCAGTGAGGTCGCCGCGGCGGTGCGAACGCGGCGGCGGGCACTCAGGTTGACGCAGATCGCGCTCGCTCAGCTCGCCGGCGTCGGCGCCGACTTCATCTACGACGTGGAGCAGGGCAAGCCGACGCTCCGATTCGACAAGCTCCTCGACGTTCTCGAGGTGCTCGGGTTGCAGGTCCGCATCGAGAGCGGCAAGAAGCGGCTGGTGAGCGACGTCGGTCCGGAGAAGAAGCCGTGAGCGCGGCGCTCGACGTCTACCGTGAATCGACGCGCGTCGGACGACTCGAGCGAACGCGGCATGGCTCGGTGTTCAGCTACGACGCGACGTTCCTCGACGCTCCCGGCGACGAAGGCATCGCGGTTCACCTCCCGAAGACGCGCGAGCGAATCGCGACCGTCGGCGTGAATCTCCACACGTTCTTCGCGGGTCTCCTACCGGAGGGCGCAAGGCTGCGCGCGATGGTCCGTCGCCTCAAGGCGTCGGAGGACGACCTCTTCACGCTCTTGGCCTCGTCGGGCTCCGATTGCATCGGTGACATCGCGGTCGCGAAGGCGGGTGAGCCGCTGCCAGACATCGTTCCGACCGTCGAGGTCGACGCGCTCGAGCGGGTCGTATTCGCCGACCTCTTCGCGAGGAGCATCACGCAGTCCGGACGCGAGCCGCTCATCCCCGGCGTGCAGGAGAAGATCAGCGCTTCGATGATCTCGTTTCCGGTGCGCGGGACGGCCGCCGCCTGGATTCTCAAGCTCGAGCCGGCCGAAGCTCCGAAGCTCGTGGAGAACGAGGCCTACTTCCTCGAAATGGCGCGGAAGGTCGGGATCCCCGTGCCTCCATTCCAGCTCGTGCACGACGCGAAGGCGCGGCCCGGCCTGCTCGTCGAACGATTCGATCGCGTCGTCGAGGCGGGCGTGGTGCGGAAGCTGCACCAGGAGGACGCCTGTCAGCTGCTCGATCGATATCCCGCCGACAAGTACCAGCTCGGCTCCTCCGACCTGATGCAGGCACTCGATGTCTGCTCCGCACCGGTGGCGGAGAAGGCCAAGCTGTTCCGGTTGCTCGTCTTCTCCTATCTGATCGGCAACGGCGACCTCCACGCGAAGAACGCGAGTGTGCGCACGCGGCTCGACGGGATCGTCGAGCTGTCCCCCGCCTACGACATCCTCTCGACCTTCCCCTATGGCGATCGGCACATGGCATTGCGTGTCGATGCTCGCGACGACAACCTCCGCCGCGCGCAGCTCGTGAAGTTCGCCGCACGGCACGGCCTCCGCGAGCCAGCCGTTCTCTCGGTGATCGACGCCATCGTCGAGGCCGCTCCGATGATCGCGGAGGGCGTCGCTCGGATCGGCTTCGAACCCAAGAAGACCGAGGCTCTGCGACGACTGATCGCGAAGCGCGCGCGCGATCTCGCCTGACGGGCGGGGGCTAGGAACTCGAAGCGTCCTTGGCGGATTCCAGGGCGGGAGGTTACGTAAGGTGGGGATCATGCGCAGTTCGCAGGGGACGGTCGCAGGGTGGATCGACGCCCGTGGCAGCGAGCCGCCATGCCAGCATGGGCGCGCGCATGGAGGAGCGCACGGTGGCGATCACCAACAGCGGTCGCGCGCGGCGTGCGGACGGAGGGTGCGCGCCGTGCGGCCACGCCGCGCGCTCCGCTACCATCAGACCGTGATGCGTCTCGTAGCGATCGTGCTTCTCCTTTGCTCCTGCGGTGGTCCCCCCAAGACCACGGTGCTCGCTCCGCCAGCGGTGCCGAGCTGTCCCTCCGGGATGGTCGAGATCGCCGGGGGTAGCTTCCGCATGCGCGTCCGGGGCGACGACGTCACCGTGAAGACCTTCTGCCTCGATCGGCTCGAGGTCAGGGTCGCGAGCTACGAGGAGTGCGTCGCCAAGGACGGTTGCGCGAACGATCATCCCGGTCGGGTCATGGTGCTCGGCGATGCGGCGGTCGACCCCGCGTGCAACGTGGGCAAGCCCGATCGCAAGAACCATCCGATGAACTGCGTCGATCACGCGCAGGCCGACCATTTCTGCAAATCGCGCGGCGCGCGGCTGCCGCACGAGGAAGAATGGGAGTGGGCGGCGCGCGGCGGGACGAAGGGCACCAGGTATCCGTGGGGGGCCGCCGCGCCCGACACGATGATCTGTTGGTCGGGCGTCTCGGTGCGGAGCGGCACGTGCGAGGTCGGCGCGCACGAAGGCGACAGCCCGCTCGGGGTCCGCGACCTGATCGGCAACGTATGGGAGTGGAGCCGATCGTGGAACGAGGCGTCTGCGCGAACGACGTCGTTGGGGTTCCGCTGCGCGCGCTGACCGAGTCGGGGTGTGGAGCGCGGGACAGGAGAGGGTCGGAACGTCTTCGCCAAGAGCCGCTGCGGGTAGTCCCGCTCGAACTCGTCGATCAGCGTGCGCGTCACGTCCTTGAAGCGCCCGAGCTCCGCGCCCGGCGCCGGCGGCGGCAGCGACGGGGTGGGCGTTGGCGGGCGCGTGCGCGCGTTGGCCCGAGAGCATGCGCTCGAAGGCCAGGTCGGTCTCGGTGATGACGTCGGGGGCTAGGAACTCGAAGCGTCCTTGGCGGATTCCAGGGCGGGAGGTTACATAAGGTGGAGGTCATGCGCAGTTTGCCGGGGACGGTCGCAGGGTGGATCGGGGGCGGCGGGCGTCTCTCGTGAGCGTGCTTCCGTGACACCGCCGTCTTCTCCGTTCTTCGTGGCGCGCTCCGGCCAGGAGGTGCTCGCCGCGCCGCTGCCCGTGGGCTGGTCGTCGCTGCCGGTGCCATGCGGATTCGTCCACCCGGCGCTCGCCGGCGACATCGCGGCGGCGCTCGCGATCGCCGCCGAAGACGTGCTCGCCGTCGCGCGGTACGAGGCCGCTCTCGTCGATGGCCGCGTCACCCGACCCGCCGAGGTTCCCGCGGACGACGACGCGTTGTTCGAAGCGATCGAGTTCGAGCACGCGGGCGTGCCGGCGCTGCGCACCGCGCTCGGCCGGCGCGCGGCGCTCCTGCTCGACGCCGTTCCGGTGATCCCGCCCGACGATCGCCCTCCGGCGCGCAGCGACGATCCGGCGGTCCGCGTGGCGCGCACGCACCCGCTCACCCTCGCGTACGACGCGCTGTCCGGCCACGTGCAGTACCTCGCGCGGCTGCACGAGCTCTCCGCGCCGCCCGTGTTGGTCGCCGTCCAGCACCGCGCCGTCCAGCTCTCCGTCGAGCGGCTGATCGCGACCGTGCGCGGCGAGCCGACTTGTGCGACGGCCCAGGTCGCAGCCGACGCGATGAGTCTCGCGCCGCCCCCGACGAGGTGGGACCGTCCGCGACGCGGCCACGTCGGGCTCGTCTTTCTCGACGACCGGCGCCTGCTCGTCCAAGACGCGAGGTCCGCGCGCGTCCTCCGCCTGCGCGGCGGCGCGATCGGTCCCGAGGTGCGGGTCGCGCTCCCCGTCCGGTACGCGACGTCCGATCGCGTCGTCTTCGCCAGCGCCGCGGCGCACGTCTTCGTCGAAGACGGGCTCCACGGCCTCGCGCTATACGATCCGGCCCGCCGCAGGTTCGACGCCGCGCTCTCCGCGGAGCGCCCGGTGCGCCTGCTCACCGGAGGGATCTCCGGCCCCGACGAGATCCTCGCGTGGGATCCGCACGCGCACTCCGGCGTTGCCATCGGCGTGGAGCTCGAGGACCCGCGGCCGGGCCCCTACACGCGCGACGGCGCGTTCGCGTGGGCGCTCGGCCCCGGCGTCGACGGCGCGATCGTCGAGCTCGCGACCGGCGACGTCTTCGCGCGCACCGCGGACTTTCCCTTCGAGCAGCCCTCGATCGATCGACTGACGTGGGCGGGCACGATCTCGCGCGGCGCCCCGTTCGCGATCGATCACGAGCGTCGCGTCACCGCCGTCGCGCTGACGAACGAGCGCCGGTGGCGGCTGCTCGGTCCCAACGGCGTGGTGGTCGAAGACGATCGTCCCCTCTTCGGCCTCGCGTTCCGTCCCGACGGGGCCGCGTGGTCGCCCGACGCAAAGCGGCTCGCCCTGGCGCGCCGTGGCGAGATCATCGTCGTGGAGGCGAGCATGAGGCCCTGCGTCGTCGCGCGGCGCCGGGCGACGGGCGCTTGACCGCGCGACTGCGGCACCACTCGACTCCCTCGCTCCACCGCTCACGCCGCAGGCGCTCGGTCACCGTGGTCTTGCCGGCACCATTCGGACCGGCGATCACCAAAAGGACCGGCTTCACGCGCCCTTCCGACCGGCAAGACGAGCGCGGACGTCCTGCAGCACGGCCTCGCGGCGCTTCGCGATCTCGGCATGAACGCGGGCGAGCGCGGCGCGGCGCCGCGCCGGAACCCCCTCGAATGCGCGACGCGAGAGCTCCTGCAACTGCTCGTCGCTCGGCTCGAAGTCGGGATTCGCGAGGTTGCTCCCGTTCGACATCTGCAGGCAGTATACTGCGTTTCCCGCCGTCCTCCCGTGCGTCGGTCGTCAGGCCGCCGGCGCCGCCGAGGGGATCGTGGGGCGAAAGGCTCAGCCCCGAGCGCGCTCGAGCACCGACAGCGCGTCGGCGTGACCGACGGCGACCGGGTTGAACGCGCGCGCGCCGTCGTCTAGCTCCATCTTTCGAGAGCTTCGGCTGCTGATCGCGCTGCACCTTGCCCGTCTCGGACAGCGTGCGCGGCAACCCGGCCTTCGCGTGGAGCATCTCGCGCAGCCTGCGGATGGAGGCGATCGCCGCGCGCGGGCGATCGCCGCTCATCACGCGCGCGTACCCCTCGGGGCCTTCGAGCGAGCACGGCGGGAGGTTTGATAAGGCTCAGATTGTGCGCAGTTCGCCGGGGACGGTCGCAGGGTGGATCGGGGGCGGCGGGCGTCTCTCGTGGCCGATCGCAGCGCGCTCCACTCGGGCACCTGCGACGACAACGCGGCGATCTGCTCTTCCGTCAACTTGGGTGTGGCCTTCGGCAGCGGCCGGCGTTGCTTCGACACGAGGTCCATCGCGCGAACCATACGGCACGCATCTCCCCCACGCCGCCCGCATCCCGCACGCCCCGTGCTCGCGCGCGGCATTGCCCGGGCCGACGGATCGAGCGTAGCCTCGGCGCATGCCGGTCGATCGATCGCTACTTGTCTTGGCGATCGGTCGTCACGATGCCGGCGCTGCGGTCTCTCGTCGTCGCTTCCTCGGCGGCCTCGTGACGCTCGTGTGCGCGGCGCCGATCGTCGGTTGCGGTCGCGACGAAGAGGGCGCCGCCGACGCCGGACCGGACGCGGGCACCATCCCGATCGGGCCGTGGATCGTACCCGCGGGCACCACCCTCTCGCGCGGTCACTTCGCGCTGCTCTCCGCGACGATGGACGCGCTGATCCCCGGCGGCCCGACCCCCGGCGCGATCGAGTGCCAGGCGCCGTGGTACCTCGATCAGCTGCTCGGCGCGTTCTCCGTCGATCCACCGCGCATCTTCGCGGGAGGACCGTACTCGGGACGCCACGGCGGGCTCGCGAATTTCGCGCAGTTCCAGCCGCTCACGCGCGTCGAGCGGCTCCGCTGGCAGACGTACCTCGAGGGCTCGCTCGGCATCCCCGAGCGAGAGTGGAACGGGCCCGTCGTCGGTCTTCGTGCGCGCTACGAGCGAGGGCTCGAGGCGCTCGACGCCGCGGCGCGCGAGGCCGAGGGCGCGAGCTTCACGCTCCTCGAGCTCGCCACGCGAAGGTCGGTGCTCGTCGCCTTCGACGCGTCGTTCGTGCAGCTCGTCTACGAGCACGCCGTCGAGGGCACGTACGGCGATCCAGTCTACGGCGGTAACGTCGATGGCAAGGGCTGGACGGCGATTCGTTACGAGGGCGATCGCCAGCCGCTCGGCTACACGGCAGAGCAGATGCTTCGTCCAGACGCGGACGCCTCCGGCGCCGCTGGGCCGGAGAAGGGCTGACATGACCGACTTCGACGCGGTCATCGTGGGGGCCGGCGCGGGCGGCGGTGTCGCGGCGTGGGTGCTCGCCTCGCGCGGCTGGAAGGTCGCGCTGATCGAGAAGGGGAGGAACCCGTATCCGACGCTCTCGGCCGACACCCTCGAGGGCTCGCTCCTCGGCAACGACGAGGTCCGACGCCGGCGCTACTTCGCGTTCCAAGACCCGTTCATCGAGCCGCGCGTGTACCGCGCAGGCGCGAGCGCGACGCCGCAGGTGCGCGAGATCCAGGGGCTCGGCGTCACGGTCGGCGGCGGCACGGTGCAGTACGACGGCGACAGCCCGCGGCTACAGAAGATCGATTTCCAGCGGCTCTCGATGCTCGGTCCGGTCGAGGGTGCGACGGTCGTCGACTGGCCGATCGGCTACGACGATCTCGCGCCGTACTACGACGAGGTGGAGCGGCTGATCGGCGTGCAGGGGCTCGCCGGTCCCGGTGGCGATCCGTTCGCCGAGGCGCGCGGCCCGTACCCGATGCCACCGGGTCATCCCGCGAGGGCGGGCGTGCTCCTCTCGGAGGCGGCGACGGCCATGGGCTACCACCCGCACCCGATGCCGATGGCCATCAACTCGATGGGCTATCGGGGCCGGCCGGCCTGCGTGAACTGCGGGTTCTGCCAGTTCGGGTGCCCGGTGAACGCGAAAGGGTCGACCGCCGTCACCGTCGTGCGCGACGCGCTGCGCACCGGCAACCTCACGCTGCTCTCCGAGTGCTGCGTCACCGCGCTCGACATGGAGCCGTCGGGCGCGCACGCGCGCGGCGTGCGCTACCTCGATCCGAAGGGCGATCCGCAGCTCGTCACGGCGAGGCACGTGATCGTCGCGGCCAACGCGATCGAGACGCCGCGCCTGCTCCTCGCCTCGGCGACGTCGGCGCAGCCGGACGGGGTCGGCAACGCGAGCGGCCTGCTCGGTCGGAACCTCATGTTCCACATCGTGTTCGCGGCGATCGGCGTCTTCGACCAGGAGTTGCGCAGCTACCGTGGCCGCCCGATCACGCACGCGATGGCGGACTTCACGCAGCCGGATGCCTCGGTGCCCGGTTTGCGCGGCGGCTACGTGGAGCTCGGTGGGCAGCTCCACCCGCTCGAGGAGGGTGTCAGCTACCCGTGGCTGCTGCACAAGGAGCTGATGATCAACGGCCGCTACCGCCGCAAGATCGCGTCGGTGTCGATGATCGGCGAGGACGTGCCGTCGCTCGACAACCGCGTCGAGCTCGATCCGAAGGTGCGCGACGTGTACGGCCGCCCGGCGCCGCGCATCACGTACGGCCGCCACCCGAAGGACCAGGCGATGGTCGATCACTACGCGCCGAAGCTCTCGGCGATCGCCAAGGCGGCGGGCGCGAAGGAGATCATCGACGTCGATTTCGTCAAGCAGGACGGCCGTCCCGAGAGCAAGCACCTGCTCGGCACGGCGCGGATGGGCACCGATCCGAAGAGGTCGGTGACCGATCCGTGGGGGCGGCTGCATGACGTCGACAACGTCTGGATCGCCGACGGGAGCACGTGGCCGACGTCGGCGGCGTTCAACCCGACGTTGACGCAGCAGGCGCTGGCGCACCGCACGGCGGCGTACGTCGTCGACCCGAAGGCGCCGAAGCCATGAGCGCGCGCGTCCTGATGATCGCAGGTCTCGCGCTCTCCCTCGTCGCGTGCGCCGACGAGGAGCGGGGCGCGTCGACGCCGGTGGAGGCCGGCACTGACGCGCCCGCCGACACGACGCCGCCTCGCTCGGACGCGCCGGCGCCGAACGGGCTCGGGACCGATGCGGCGGTCGTCGCGGCGTGCACGGCGGGCGGCTGCCACGCGGAGGTCGCGACGCGATGGGCAAACCCGTCGTCGCACCGTCTGCTCCACGATTGCCTCATGTGCCACGCGACGGTGAGCGGCACGGCGCCCGGCAAGGGGCACGTCGACGAGCCTGCGTGCGCGAAGTGCCACAGCGAGGCGACGCATCGGACGGGCACCGCGTGCGTGACGTGCCACGAGCCGCACGGGAGCAAGAACGTGTTCCTGTTGCGCGAGTCGATCGCGCTCGCCGACGGCGGCGCGACCACGATCCACGTCGCCGCGCCGGAGGGGGCGAGCGCCGACGGGCTGGTGCGCGCCGGGGTCGACGGCGGGGTGCCCGGGACGGGGCTGTGCGAGGTCTGTCACACGACGACGGCGCACTACAGGCGCGACGGCGTGGGCGCGCCGCACCACGGCGATTGGTGCGGAAGGTGCCACGAGCACGCGCGAGGGTTCGCCGTGCCGATGTGATGCGGCGTGCCTCTAGCGAAACATCCGGACGCACGCGGTGCACCGCAGGTCCCGTCCGCAAACCTCGGGCGGTCGATAGCCCCTGAAGGTGATCAACGCGACACGGCCACGCGCGACGGGCTCACGACCACGTCGGAGCAGCCCGCCACCTCGAGCTTCACGTCGGCCTCTTCGGGGCCCTTCTTGGCGAAGTCGGGGCCGAGCGCCTCGAGGTCGATCTTCGGGACGATCATGTCCTCGCGCAGCTCGTCGGCGCGCTTGGGCGGACAGGTGACCACGACCGAAACGTTGCGCGGCCGGAGCGTGACGCCCTTGCCCTTCATGACGAGCACCGGGACGTTCGGGAACGTGCGGGCGCGCGTCTCGGTCATCAGCTCGAAGCGGACCTCGACCTGCTCGGGGTCGATCGTCACGGTGCCGTCGATGAGGCCGTGCGGATCCTTGTCGATGAACACGCTCTGGATGTGCGTGCCCACCGGCCGGTCGTGCAGCTCGACGGCCTTGGCCGTCATGCTCTGGATCGGATCGATGCGGCTCTTGGGACCGGTGAGCAGCACGGTGGCCGGGGAGATCGAGACGCTCCCCGGCTTCACCACCAGCGACTCGGGGTTCGCGCTCCAGGTCGCCGAGACCTTCAGGCGCTTGGAGATGCGCGTGTCCCACCGCAGGCTCAGCGCGCTCGGCGTGACGTTCAGCTTGCGAACCCCGGGCGGGAGCTTGATCGCGTAGTCCTCGAGGCGGATCGACGAGGGGTGGCCGCTCAGGTCGAGGCTGATCGCGTCGGCCGGGTTCGGCAGATCGTCGATGAGCGAGCGCGGCCCCTGCACCGTGACGTGCACGCGCGGCGGGATCGGCGTGAGGAGGATCTTGCTCTGGTCCTTCTCCGACCCGCGGATCAGATCGACCTCGATGGTGCGCACCGACTCGCCGCCGGCGTGCAGGAGGACATAGAGCCCGATCGACAGCGCGAGCGCGGTGAGCTTCAGCGACCAGTTCTCGGTCAGCAGGGCGAGGAACCCGCCGCCTCCCTCGCGCTCCTCGCCGTCGTGCTCGTCGCGGTTCATTGATCGGTGCCCTCCTCGGGCGGCGAGCTGTCGAGCGGCGGCAGCGACTCCGCGCTCGCGCGCGGGGTGCGCACCTCCGTCCGCTCGGCGGGCTTCTCGGCCTTCTCGGGCTTCGGCTTGTCACGCTCCGACGCCGGGGGCGGCTCCGGCGTGAGCGCCGACAGCCGCTGCGTCGTCATCGGCGGCGGCGTCTTGATCACCAGCACCGGCCCGGTCGTCAGCTTGCTCGGCGGGGCCTCGCGGCGCGAAGCCGGGGTCGAAATGGCGGCGGGCCGGGTGGACGGCGGCGGCTGCGAGCGGCGCGAAGCGGGCGCCAGCGCCTTGCGGATCTTCCGCGGCGTCTCGTAGTGGCGGAGGAGGTTGCGCAGCGCCTCGGGCGTCACGTTGTCGACGTGGTTCTCGTGGAAGCAGAACATGATCGTCCCGCGCTCCTCGGACACCACGATCGCCACCGCGTCGGTGTCGGCGGTGATGCCGATGGCGGCGCGGTGACGCGAACCGAACTTCTTGTCGAGGCCGAGCTTCTCGGGCATCGGGAAGAACACGCCGGCCTGCGCGAGGCGCAGGTTGCGGATGATCACCGAGCCGTCGTGCAGCTTGTTCTCGCCGACCGGGATGAAGATGGAGACCAGGAGCTCGCGCGTGACCTGCGCGTCGAGCTGCGTGCCGGCGCCGACGACGAACTCGTCGAGGTTGGCGTCGCGCTCCCAGGTGATGATCGCGCCGTAGCGCAGGCGCGCGAGCTCGCTGACCGCGGCGACGACCTCCTCGATGACCTTGGTCTCGTCGTTGCGCACCAGCCCGCCGAGCAGCGGCCGCCCCGCGCGCATCAGCGCGCGGCGCAGGTCGTTCTGGAACACGACCACGATCACCAGGATCAACGACGAGAGGAGCGTCGACAGGAGCGTGGTCAGCGTGACGAGGCCGATCCAGCGACCGATGGCGTAGATCGCGCCGAGGAAGGCGAGGCCGATGCCCATCTGCATCGCGCGGGTGCCGCGCAGCACCAGCAGCACGCGATAGATGAGGTAACCGACGATGAAGACGTCGAGCACGTCGGCGGCGAGCTGGCCGGTCGACCGCTGCGCGAAGAGCTGACGGATGCCTTCGAGCATCACGCGCCCTCCCCGACATGGACTTCGGCTGCGGGAGCCGACGCGGCGGCGATCGCGCCCTCGACCGCGAGCGCCTGCCGCAGCGCGCGGACGTCGTGCACGCGGAGCACCGCGGCGCCGGCGCGTGCGGCCGCGAGGCACGCCGCGACCGACCCGCCGATGCGCTCATCGGGCGGGCTCTTCTCGAGGCCGTCGCGCTCCTCGCAGACGCCGATGAATGCCTTGCGGCTCGGGCCGACGAACAGCGCGTGGCCGAGCGGGTGGAGGCGCGGCAGGCCGGCGAGCAGGCGCAGGTTGTCGTCGGCGCCCTTTCCGAAGCCGAGGCCGGGATCCATCACGATGCGATCGGAGGGAACGCCCTCGGCGACGGCGCGATTCCGCGCGGCCTCCCACTCGGCGACCAGCTCGTGGAAGAGGTCGCTCCACGGCGTCGCGGCGCCGGGGCGCGCATGCATGAGCACGAGCCACGCGCCGCTCTGGGCGCAGACGCGCGCGAGCGCCGGATCGGCGAGCGTGGAGACGTCGTTGACGATGGTCGCGCCTCGATCGACGGCGGCGCGGGCGACCTCCGGCAGCGTGGTGTCGATGGCGACGCGCGCGCCGGCGCGGACCGCGTGCTCGATGGCCGGCGCGGTGCGGGCGATCTGCGTCGCGGCGTCGACCGGGGCGTAGCCCTGCCCGTACGTCGCGCCGGCCGGACGCGTGGACTCACCGCCGATCTCGACGACGTCGGCGCCCTCTTGGAGGACGCGATCGACGCGGGCGCGCGCCGCGTCGGGCGCGAGGAACCGGCCGCCGTCGGAGAACGAATCGGGCGTGACGTTCACCACGCCGACGACCACCGGGCGATGTCCGACCGGCCAGCACGCGGATCGATCCCCGGACTCGCGCCCCCTGAGCGAACTCGGGTGGCGGAGCCATGCAGGGAGACCCCTCACGGCGCAATCAGTCGCACCGCGGGGGGCCCCCTCCACCTTGGGGTCCACCGTGGCCACATTCGAGCGGTAGCAGCCGCCGCCCGATCCATCAAGTTCGCGTGTGATGGATCCCTGGGCTGAAGCCGGCTTCAGCCCCGGGGGACTCTCGGAAGGCTCGATTCAGCCGTCGGCCGTCTCACTTCTTCGGCTGACGCGGGATCGGGCGGGGCCCGACGTCGACGTTGACGAGCGGCAGGAGCTCCTCGTCCGTCTCGACCTTGCGCGCCGCCCTCAATCGCTCGAGCAGACCCTTGTAGGCCTTCTCGCGACGCTGCTCGTAGAGCACCTCGCGGATGCTCGGCGTCTCGTCGATCAGCGACCGGGTCAGCGCCGGCACGGAGCCCTTCCGCCAGAGCACGTGCCAGCCGGCGCTCGACTGCACCGGCGCCTGCGAGATCTCGCCGTCCTTCAGGCCGAACGCGGCGGCGGCGATCTCCTTCGGCACGACCACCTTCGGCTCGGAGGTCTTGCCGTCGGCGGTGACGAAGCCGAGATCGCCGCTCGACGTCTTGGTGTTCGGATCGAGGCTGTGCTCCGAGACGAGCTTCGGCCAGCCCTCGCGCGTGGGATCGGCCTTCACCTTCGCGAGCGCCGCCTCGGCGTCGGCTTTGTTCGCCGTGATGATGTGCCAGAGGCGCACCCGCTCGGGCGTATGGTACTCCGCGAGGTGCGCGTCGTAGTAGGCCTTGACCTCCTCGGCGGGGATCGCGCCCTTGCCGCCGAGCGCGTCGAGCTCCTTGCGGACGATCGCGCCGGCGAGCGCCTTGTCGATGGCCATGCGCACCGCGCGATCGGCGAGAGCGCCCTTCTGGCGCGCCGCTTCGGCGATGAGCTCCTCGCGGACGATGGCCTCGTCGAGGTACTTGCGCAGCACCTCGATCTTCGAGGTGCCGAGCGCCTGCAGCTCGAACGCCGGGACGCCGGCGAGCGCCTTCTTGATCGCCGACGCGGTGACCTTGCGCTCGCCGACCGTGGCGACGACGGCGCCCTCGCTGATCGCGGCGACGGCAGGGGCGTCGACGGCGCGCGCGGAGCCCGCCACGCCCACGGACGCGGCGAGGACCAGCACGAGCAGCAGCGATCGCGAGCGGACCATCACGCCTGCCTAGGCCGACGAGGCGCGCGCGTCGAGGCCGCGGTCAGGCGGCGCGACGGCGCCGGCCGGGGCGACGCGCGCCCTCGCGCTCGACCACGCCGGCCTCGCCGAGCACCTCGTCGGCGACGCCGACGAAGCGGTAGGTCTCGGGGCGGAACCCGTACGCCTTGTGCAGGCGGTGGATCAGCTCGACGGTCGCCTCGGTCGCCGTGCGCGCGCGCGGGACCTTGCGGACCTTCTTGATGTTGGCGAGCGGCTCGCCGAGCTCGAGGAGCTCGTTCACGCGGACGAGGACGTCGAGCGGCTTGAGCTCCCTCTGACCGGCGGCGCGGTTCTCCTCGAGCTCGCGCAGCAGACGCTGCCGGCGCTTCTCGGTGCGGCCGTCGAGCTTCGAGCCCGCGGCGGCGTGCCCGCCGAGGACGTCGTTGAACATGCGCGCCACACGGCGCTTCTCGATCGCCTCCGGGCTGCCGCGACGATTGGAAGGGCGCGATGCTCGCTGTTTCGCCATCTCCGGCCGAATGTAGGCGATCGCCGCGAGAACTCAAAGGGAGTTAACAAACGCGGTTCTCGACCGTGAGAAACACGCTACCGCTCGCCGGCGAACACGATCAGCAGCGCGAGCAGGACGATGAGCCAGACCGGCCACGTGAGCCGGACGAAGCGCGCGAAGTCGGACGCTAGCCACCCGGCCGAAGCGGCGAGCTCGTCGACGCCCGCTCGGCCACCGCGACCACCTCGACCGAGAAGGCGCCGGTGCTCGTCCGCGATGGCGGCGCGCTCCTCTTCGTCGAGCGGATCGTGGCCGGCCAGGAAGTTCTCGTGATGCTCGAGCTCGTGCTCGATGGTCTCGCGGATCTCCGCGTCGACGTCGTACGGCTCGTCGTCCCACATGGAGCGGAACGTGCGGTAGTAGAGCGCGATGACGAACGGCGCGCCGTGCACGCGCGCGTCGCCGGCGGCCGCGGTGCCGTCGGCGTTCGGCAGGTGCGGCGTGTAGCTGCCGAGCAACGGCTCGCCGCCGTCGTCGCAGGGCGGCACGCCGTCGTCGACCAACACCTCGAGCCCGCGCGCGCCGCCGGCGAGCACCTCACGGGTGATGGTCGCGGCGCGCGCCGTGAACTCCTCGAGCGAAGGGAACTCCTCCTCCGGCGCTCCGGGGGCGCGCGGAGGCATCCAGTCGAGCGGCCTCTGCACGATCTCGACGTCGTGGCGCGCGCCGCACTTCGGGCAGGCGGTCGGAGCGAGCAGGCGCGGCGGCCAGTGCTGGTGATCCCAGGCCCGGATGATCGCGTCCCACGCGTCGGTGAACGCGTCGTCGTCGAGCGCCTCGAGCGCGCGGGCGATGGCGATCGGGCTCTCGGTGACCACGCGCGGAGGGCCCGGCGGGTCGCCGTCACCGAGCGCCTCGAGGCCGAGCGCACGGACGAGCGGAGCGCCGAGCGGGAGCGGCGCGCGATCGTCGTCGCCGAGGATCTCCTCGACCCGTGCGCGATCGCGCAGCGTGCGGCGGCCGAGGCGGAAGCGATCGGCCGGTCCGCGCCTGCCGACCTCGATCGGCCGCGGGAGCGCGTGCCATTGCACGAGGTCGACGGCCGGATCGAGCTCGGGATCGCCCGGCGGCGCGAGGAGCGGCCCGAGCGGCAGCGCCGCCGCCGCGTCGACCTCGACGTGCTCTCCGCAGTTGCGGCAGGAGAGCTGGACCGGCGGCGCGGCGATGGCGCCGATCGCCGCGAGGATGACCTCGATGACGTTCGCGTCGGCGAGCGGAAGCGCCCACGGATCGGGCGAGCACGACGCGGCGCCGATCTCGATCGCCTGCGCGAGGTCGGACGGCAGCGCACCTGCCGTGCGCTTCGCCGAGGCATGCACCGTCGCCCGTCGTCCGCTCGGGAGGACGAGCTCGAAAGGCGTGCCGAGGCGCGGGCGGGCCACGCGCCAAGGGGTAGGACGACCGCGGCGGTGGCGAAAGTTCCGTCGCCGTCGGCAGGCCCGCCCGGGGAACTTGCGTGGGGCGCGGGGATCGTCGACCGTTCAAGGGCCATGGATCCGACGCGCAACCAGCCGCCCGTCGCCTTGCGGATCGTGCGCCCCCATCCCACCGAGGATGCGCTGCTCGCGGCCGAGGCCAACGCGTTCACGCGCACCGGCGTGGTGCTGCTCGGCGCACCCAGCCGGCCCACCGGCGTGGTGTTGCGCTTCGAAATGACGCTCGCCGACGGCACGCCGTGCATGCGCGGCGAAGGCCGCGTGGTCGGCTTCCGTCCGGCCGGCGAGGGCGAAGAGAGCGCGTTGATGCTGCGCTTCACCCGCCTCGACGTGAGGAGCAAGTCGCTGCTCGATCGCGCGGTCGCCCTCCGCGAGGAGCGTCGCTCGCTCATGCCGCCGGCGGCGCGTCCGCCCATGCAGAAGGCGCCTTCCGCGCCCCCGCCGCGGGAGCCGACCGCGCCGCCTCCGCCAGATCCGACCGCGCCGCCTCCGGCGGCGACCCCGCGGGCCGTCGCGCCGCCTCTGCCTCCCTCGCCTCCCGAGAGCGCTGCCGAGAGCGCGTCCGAGAGGGCGCCCATGTCCGAGAGCGCGCCGCTGTCCGAGAGCGCGCCGCTGTCCGAGAGCGCGCCGCTGTCCGAGAGCGCGCCGCTGACCCACCCCGAGAGCGAGCCGGAGCACGCGCCGCTCGTGCCGCCGCCGCCCGCCGTCGAGGTGATCGCGAAGCCGGCCGTCGAGGAGATCGAGCCCGAGGCGATGGAGGTCGACGACGCCGACCTCAAATCGGCCGACGAGAGCGATCTCACCGAGCAGGCGCCGCCCGTCGCGATGCTCGAGGCGATCGGCGTCCCCAAAGAGAAGATGCCGTTGCCGCAGACGTCGCCGGGGAAGGTCCCGGCGCCGCACCCCGACCCGCGCGAGCACCATCCGCCGCCGCGCATCCCGCCGGAGCACGCGCCGGCGCCGCGCGTCCCGCCCGAGCACCTGCCGATCCCGCAGCCCTCGCGCGAGCCCAAGCGCCGCGCCGAGATCCTCACGCGCGCGCTCGAGCGCAAGAGCGACGAGTTCCGCCCCTCGCTGCCGCGCGAGGAGCGCGACAGCGCGCTCGAGCGCCTGCGCTCACGCCGCAGCAGCGCGTGAGCGGCGTGCTAGTACCGCCGGCCGGATATTTGGCCAGGGACGTTCGATGACGGAAGCGGTCACGGAAGCGGACGCGGTGACGGCAGCGGCAGCGACTGCGGGAGCGGACCACGGATCGCGAGCCCATCCCGCTGACCGCTGCCCGCCGCCGCTCACGCTTCCGCTCCCGCGCCCGCTACCGCTGCCGCTGCCGCGTACCGCGGCCCATCGCTCGAAGTATGCAGACACTTCCGGCCGGCGGTAGAACCGCCGGCCGGAAATTTGGCCAGGGATCCGCGCTGCTGATACCGCCGGCCCATGATCGATACCGCTCCGTGGGCGGCGATCAGGAGAGGCCAGCCACTCCGGCACGGACCGTCGGTCCCGCGCCACGACATCGACGATGCACGTTCGATGACGGAAGCGCGGATCGCGAGCCCATCCCGCTGACCGCTGCCGCCGCCGCTTCCGCTCCCGCGCCCGCTACCGCTGCCGCTGCCGCGTACCGCCGCCCATCGCTCGAAGTATGCAGACACTTCCGGCCGGCGGTACTAGCCTTCGGCAATGGGGCTGCGATCGATCGCGACGATCGTCGTCGTGCTGGTGATCGCGAGCGGCTGCGGGAAGCGGACGCGCAAGGTGGGGCCGGGGCCCGACAGCGTGCCCGAGCCGTTCCGGTCGGACGAGGGCGGGGCGAAGCTCCTGAACCCGCTCGATCCGACCGGTTTGGCGATCGTCGCGAACGACGAGAAGTGCACCGTCGCGAAGCGATTCCGTGGGTCGAACGAACCGGAGCGACAGGTCGACTGCCCTCCCGAGATGGACGATCCGGCGTGGGACCACTGCGGCGGCGAGCTCTACTCCATCGCCGGCCAGTGCTTCTGCGTGCCGCTCCAGTGCCTGAAGCGGCATTGCAAGATCCTGTCGGTGAAGTCGCCGTGTCCTAAGTGAGCGCGGTGCGCTCGGCGCGCCGACGAGGCTCCGAGAGACGGGGCACGACGGCCCCGCCCACCTCGATCGCCGGCCGAGAAGGGCTGGACACCTCCGCGTCAGCGACCGAACTGCCACTCCACGCCGGCCGCGAGGGCGTGCACGGTCGACGCGACGTACGTGTCGCTCTCGGCGTACCACACCGGCGTCCACTCCAGGAACGACGAGATCGCGTTCCGCCCGAAGTGGGCCATGCGGACGCCGGCGCGCGCGTTCAGCCCGAACCCGTTCCTCTGATGACGACCGAGGCCGAGGAGCACGCCGCGGCCCGTGGCCGCCGCGCCGATGGCGCCGCCGACGAAGAAATGGTCGCTCGCCCAATATTGCACGCCGGCCCCGAAGAACGTCTGGTGGCCGAACCCGTGGCCTTCGTCGTCGAGCGCCGTGCTCGACACGCGGCCCACGACGGCGAGATCGGGCGCGACGAACGCGCCGAGGGAGAGCGACGGCAGCGCGAAGCCGTAACTGGTGTTGCTGGAGTGGTACTCGGGCGAGCGCTGCACGCCGAGCGCGACGCCGGCGCCGGCTTCCACGGTGAAGTTCCCGGCCGATGCGACCGATGGCGTCGCGAGCAGGACGGCGATGAGGAGGAAGCGCATGCGCGCGTTCTACCGCAGGAAGCCCCCGCGGCGCATGGCCGCCGTCATCCTCGGGGGGTAAGCAGTCCAAGCGTCATTGGCGGATTCCAGGGGCCGAGCTCTCCGACCCGCCGACGCGCGCCATCGCGCCGACGCGCGCCTGGTTCGCAAACGTCGCCCGCGCCGCCGAGATTACTTCGTGATCGCTTCCCAGAAGAGATCGCGGAGCGCGTCGTGCCCCGGCGCGTTCGGATGGAGGCAATCCGACACGAACCAGGTATCCGCCGCCGGCACGCCGTGACCGTTGAACTTCGCGCGGAGATCGAGCACGTGGACGTCGTCGTACTTCGCCGCGACGTCGAGATAGATCTGCTCGAACGGATCGAGCTGCGGCGCGGTCGGCTGCCCGGCCGGATAGAAGCCGAGGGCGCCGCCACACCTGGCGCCGGACGCGAACTTGAAGTTCCCGGTGCCGTCGCTCGGATCGTACACGTTCGCCACGTAGACCACGACCTCGACGCCCGGCCCGAAGCGGTCGGGCTGCTTCAGCATGCCGATCGCCTCGTCGAGGAATTCTCGGAAGCTCTCGCGCTCGGCCGTCACGTCGCCGCCGGTGAGCATCTTGCCAAGCGCAGCCTGCACGTCGTTGCCGCCGATGGTCATCGTGACCAGGACCGGCCCCGCGAGCGGCCCGGTGATGGTGTTGACCTGGCCGCCGAGGTTCTGCGCCCGTGCACCGGCCCTCGAGGCCTTCACGATCGCGAGGTCGGGGCCGTACAGCGTCGCGAGGTCCTTTCCGGCGCCGTCCGGCCACTTCGCGTCGTCATTCTTGTCGAGCAGGTCGTAGTAGAACGGCCCCGCGCCGCCGCGGTCGGAGATCGAGTCGCCGAGGATCACGTGGGTCCTGAACGCTCTCTTCGAGGCCTGCGTCCCGCCGTCGGTCGTGCCGCTGCCGGCGCCGCTCGGTTGCGATGACCCGCCGTCGCTCCCGCCGCTGCAGGCAACCATCCATGACGCGAAGATTGTCGTGAGAAGGCGCACGTTCATGGCCGGCGAGTATCCCCGTCCGGCTGGACCCGACCATCAAACAAGTTTGAGCGCGACCCGAAACGACACGCCGGGCGTAAGATGGCGTCGCCAGGGGGCGAACCTTGGAAGACGAGGAGAAGCTTCAAGCGCACCTGCGCGCGATCATCCATCGCTCCGGGCGCACGCTCGCGCTGTTCCTCGCGTGTTTCGGCGTCCTCCGGCTTCCGGTGTGGGGCGGGCTCACCGAGCTCGGCACGCCGCAGAGCGTGCTCCGGATCAGCGTGGTGACCCTGCAGCTCGCGACGTACGCGTTGATGCGGACCAGGTTCGCGGAGCGCAGACCGCTCATCGCGCTCGCGCCCGGAGCGCTGCTGATCATGGTGGTGAGCGGCTTCGAAGCCGGGAAGCTCGGCGACGCCCAGCATCCCTGGATCTTTCTGTCATTCCCGTCGTTGTGCCTGACCGTGGTCGCGCCGGTCGGCCTCGGGCAGCGCATCTTCATCGTCGCCTTCGGGCTGCTCGGCCTCCTCGCCGGCTTCCTCGTGCCGCACCCGGAGTACCTCGCGCTGCCGATGACGCGGACGATGCTCGGGTTCGCCTTCGTGGTGGGCGTCATGGTCACCGCGGTCGGTCACGTCACCTACCGCGTCACGAGGCAGTCGTTCCATCAATCGCTCGCGCTCGAGCGCGCGTCGACCGAGCTCTCGACTCTCAACGCGACCCTCGAGACGCGGGTGCGCGAGCAGACGAGCGAGCTGCGACGCCTCGCCGATCACCTCGAGAGCGCACGCGAGGACGAGCGAACGCGCATCTCGCATGACCTGCACGACGAGCTCGGGCAGGAGCTGACCGCGCTGCACCTCGGGCTGTCGCTGACCCGCGAGCGGTTCACGCGTGATCCCAAGAGCATCGAAGGGAACCTCGCAGACCTCACCGCGCTGCTCGGACGCACGCGGACGACCGTGCGGCGCATCGTCACCGAGCTTCGTCCCCGTCTCATCGACGATCTCGGGCTGCAGGCGAGCGTGGAGTGGTTGATACGCGAGACCGAGCAGCGCTCGCAGCTGCGGTGCCGGCTCTCTGCGAGCGCGCTCGAAGATCTCCCGGGCGAGGTCTCCGCCGACGCGTTCCGCATCGTGCAAGAGGCGCTGACCAACGTGGTCCGTCACGCCGAAGCGAAGAACGTCGACGTTCGCCTCGACGTCCGCGGTCCGGGGCTCGAGATCGAGGTCGCCGACGACGGGGTCGGGATTCGGAAGAACGTCGGGTCGACCGGCGTCGGCCTGATCGGCATTCGCGAGCGCGCGAGCGCGCACTCCTGAACGATGACGCTCGAGCCTCGCGTGGGCGGAGGCACGGTCCTCTCGGTGGTGCTGCCGATCGGAGCTCCGTCGTGATCCGCGTCTTCGTCGCCGACGATCACGCGATCGTCCGCCACGGCCTCGAGCAGCTCCTCGCGGCCACCGGTGACATGCGAGTCGTGGGGACCGCCTGCAATGGGCGCGAGGTCCTCAACGCGGCGCCGACGCTCGACTGCGACGTGATCATCCTCGACCTCTCGCTGCCGAAGGTGAACGGCCCCGAGGTGTTGCGGAGGCTGAAGCAGATGCGCCCCGAGCTCCGTGTCCTCGTCCTCACGATGTATCCGGAGGACCAATACGCGCTCACGCTGCTGCGCTCCGGGGCGGCTGCGTATCTATCCAAAGATCGGCCGGCGTCGGAGCTGCTCGAGGCGATCCGTCGCGTCGCCGCGGGCGCGACCTACGTGACCCAGACGATCGCCGATCGCGCAGTCCGCGCGCCGAGCTCCGCGCCGGCGCCCGCGCACGCGTCGTTGACCGCCCGGGAGCACCAGGTCTTCACGCTGATCATCCAGGGCCGCATCGGCTCCGAGATCGCCGCCGAGCTGAACCTCACGAAGAGCACCGTGAGCAACCACCTCGCGAAGATCAAGGAGAAGCTCGGAGCGAGCTCGATCGCGGAGATCGTCCGCTACGCGCATCGTGCGGGGTTGATCGACTGAGTCGCGGCCTACGGCGGAAGGCGATGCGCCCGCACCTCGTACGTCACTCGGGCCCGCCGCCCGGCGGCTCAGCCGATCTCCCGAACGACGCGCGCGATCAGCGCCGGCAGCGCCGCCGCGATCTCCGGAGACAGCTCGAGATCGAGCGCGACCCGCTTCGGCTCGACGCCGAGCAGCACCACGCGTCGCGGCGCGCGGCCGAGGAGCCGGAGGGTGGCGAGCAGGTCGTTGATCCCGTGCTGATGCGGCGACAGCTTGTTGCTGAAGGCCGAAGGGATCGACCCGTCCTCGAGCCGCACGATGGCTCCCGGCGCCCTCCCGGACGCGACCGCGTCGACGATGATCAGCAGATCGAGGTCTTCGAGGTCCTCGAGCAGCTCGTGCGTGGAGGTGCCGCCGTCGATGACGCGGACGTGCGGCGGGACCACGCGCTCGACCGCCTGCGCGCAGCGCACGCCGACGCCCTCGTCGGCCATCAGGAGGTTGCCGACGCCGAGGACCACCACCTTCGGATCACCGGACACGGACCTGCACGACGTCGCGGCGGGTGGTGTCGACGAGGTGCACCGCGCAGGCGAGGCACGGGTCGAACGAATGGATGGTGCGCAGCACCTCGAGCGGCCGCTCCGGATCGGCGAGCGGCGTGCCCACGAGCGACGCCTCGTACGGGCCCGGCTGATCCTGCTCGTTGCGCGGCGCCGCGTTCCAGGTCGTCGGCACCACCGCCTGGTAGTTCTCGATGACGCCGTCCTTGATGACCACCCAGTGCGAGAGGATGCCGCGCGGCGCCTCGTGGAAGCCGAAGCCGCTCATCTCGCCCTTGGGGAACACCGGCTTCTCGTAGGTGCGCGCGTCGCCGCTGGCGATGTTGTCCATCAGCAGCTTCCACTGCCTCTCGAGGACGTCGACGTTCATCGCGCACATGACCGAGCGCGCGGCGATGCGCCCGAGGGTCGAGTGCAGGGCCTCGAGCGGCAGCTTCGACTTGCCCACCGCCTCGATCGTCGCGAGGACGCGGTTCAGGTGGCCGACGGTCGCCTCGTGCCCGGCGGCGACCGCGGCGAGCACGCGCGCGAGCGGCCCGACCTGCGCAGGGCGATCGCGGAACGTCGGCGACTTCACGAAGGAGTACTTCGCCGTCTCGACGAACCCGGTGTACTCCGCGACCGTCTGGCCCTTGTACGGGTGCAGCGGGCCCTTGCCGCCCTGGTACCACGAGTGCTTCACGCTCTCGGCGACGTTGAGGCCGAGCAGGGCGTCGCCGAACGTGGCGATCGGCTTGAAGCTCTCGAGCCGCCCGTCCTCGATGTACCCGCCCGGGGTCTCGAACCGCGTGCCCTTCTCGTCGAGCGGGTACTCGGGGCAGGAGAGGTAGTGGGTGACGCCCTTCCCGAGCTTGGTCCACTCCGGGTACAGGGCGGCGACCGCGGCGACGTCGACGTTGTAGACCTGTTGGACGAACCGCTTCAGCTCGTCGATCGCCTCCTTCACCGCGAGCAGCCGCTCGATCGAGAGCGCCGACGGGCTGTCGAGCGCGATCGGGTTGGCCACCCCGCCGACGGCGATGTTCTGCACGTGCGGCGTCTTGCCGCCGAGGATGGTGACGATCTTGTTCGCCTTGCGCTGCACCTCGAGCGCCTGGAGGTAGTGCGCGACCGCGAGCAGGTCGACCTCGGGCGGCAGCTTCATCGCCGCGTGACCCCAGTAGCCGTTCGCGAAGATGCCGAGCTGGCCGCTGCCCACCAGCGCGTTCAGGCGATCCTTGGTGGCCTGCATCACCTGTCGACCGTTCATCGGCCAGTCGGAGAGGCCCTCGGCGAGCGCCGCGGTCTTCGCCGGATCGGCCTGCGCCGCCGCGGTCCCGTCGACCCAGTCGAGCGCCGACAGGTGGTAGAACTGCACGATCGCGTCGTGCACCGCGTGCGCCGCGATCATCATGTTGCGGATGTACTGGGCGTTCTTCGGCACCGGCATGCCGAGCGCGTTCTCGACCGCGCGCACCGAGGCGATGGCGTGCACGGTGGTGCACACGCCGCAGAAGCGCTGCGTGATCGCCCAGGCGTCGCGCGGGTCGCGCCCGAGGAGGATCTGCTCGACGCCGCGCCACATCGTGCCGGACGCCCACGCGGCGGTGACCTTCCGGGCCGGGTCGACCTCGCAGTCGATGCGGAGGTGCCCCTCGATGCGCGTGATCGGGTCGATGGTGATCCGAGACATGGGTGATCTCCTCAGGCGCTCTCTGCCGCCTCGGGCTCCTTCGGCAGCACCGGCAGCAGGCGGATGGCGATGGTGATGGCGAGGATCTCGAAGGCCACGAGCCCCACGCTGACCGCGAGCTCGCCCATCGAGGGGAAGTAGCGGAAGCCGGCGCCGGTCTCGTACGCGACGAGGTACGCGCTCCGCCGGTAGAGCAGCCCGCCGACCGCCAGCAGGCACGCGGCCACGAACAGGCGCTGCGGATGACGACGGGCGCGCTCGGTCGCCACGAGGAGCGCGGGCACGAGGAAGAGGACGTTCTCGATCCAGAACAGCAAGGAGAGCGCCGTCGGCTGGAACGCGAGGCCGAGCACGCCGCGCCGCGCGCAGTCGCCGATGCGCAGCACGAGGAACGCGAGGCCGAGCGTGGTGCCGATGCGGATCAGCTTCCCGAGCAGCTCCTGCTCGAGGTGGCGCTTGAACGCGAGCGCCGAGACGGTGCCCTCGAAGACGACGGCGGCGAGCCCCATGCCGATGCACGAGGTGAGGAACAGGAGCGGCAGCAGCTGCGTCTGGTAGAGCGGGTGGACCTGCGGCCCGAAGATCACGAGCAGCGAGCCGAGCGACGACTGGTGCATCGTGGGCAGGAGCACGCCGACGGCGACGAAGAAGAACAGCACGCGGTTGATCTTCTGGCGCGGCCGCTCCCAGCCGAAGCGCTCGAGGATCACCGGCGTGAACTCGACGAACAGGACCAGCGTGTAGGTGGTGATGCAGAGCGAGACCTCGAACAGCACGGAGTTCACCTGCACGTATCTCGGCCAGAACATGTGCCAGAACTCCCAGTAGCGGCCGATGTCGAAGAACACCGACATGCCGGCCTGCACGTAGCCGAACAGCGCCGCGAGCAGGGCCGGGCGCACCGCGGGGTGGTACTCGCCGCGATTGAGGATGTAGGTGAGGAACGCGACGGTGAACCCGCCGGCGGCGAGCGCCGATCCGACCACGACGTCGTAGGCGATCCACAGCCCCCACGGGTAGCCGTCGTTCAGGTTGGTGACCGCGCCGATGCCGCGGATGAACCGCATGGCGAGCACCGCGCACATGACGAGGACCAACGCGGCGAGGCCCGCGGTGAAGCGGTTCCAGATCCGGCCGCCGACCGGCGCCGCCTCTTCGTGCGCGGCGCCCGCCGGCACGTGCGGCAGCTCGTGCCCGACCTCGCGGACAGGATGCGCGGGGTGCGCCCCGTGCGGCGCGGCGGTGCTCACGGCTCGCCTCCCTTCTCGCGCGCCTTCACCGACGCGCCGGGCTCCACGCCGCGCTCGAGCGGCGGGTCGGCCGGGCGCATGTGTCGATAGGCGAGCGCCAACAGGGCCCCGAGGAACCCGATCGGCGCCATCAGCGCGTGGTAGATCGCGCCCTGCAGCGTCTCGGCGACGCGCGCCGGCGCGTCGAGCGGGAGCTTCGGTTTGTTCAGGAGCTCGAACGGCACGCCCGAGAGGTGGAGGACCTGCGTGCCGCCGATCTCCTTCTCGCCGTACACGTGATCGACGTACCGCTTGGCGACGCCCTGGTAGCTGTCGCCGTTGCCGAGCCTGCCGCGCGGATAGGTGGTCTTGGCGCCGGGCGTCAGCGCCTTGCGACGCGCGACCTCCTGCTGCAGGTCCTTGACCCGACCGTACAGCGTGGCGCCCGTCGGGCAGACCTCCGCGCACGCCGAGTACCCGCCGTCCGCGTGTCGCTGCTCGCAGAGCTGACACTTGTTGATGCGCGGGAACGCCTCGTCGTAGGTGAAGCGCGGGACGCCGAAGGGGCACGCGGCGACGCAGTAGCGACAGCCGATGCACGCCTCGAGGCTGTACTTGACGATGCCGGTGACCGGATCCTTGGTCATCGCCGACACCGGGCACACCGATACGCACGAGGGATCGACGCAGTGCATGCACGACGTCTTGGTGAAGGCGAAGCCGTCGTTCACCTCGTCCTTCCGGGTGCCCGCGCCGTCGCGATAGCACTTGATGACGTTGAGCGTCTTGCCGGAGAGGTCGAGCGGCGCGTCCCAGTAGTCGCCGCCCTCGAGCATGGTGCGCTCGGGCGGCATGCCGTTGGCCTCTTTGCACGCGGCGACGCACGCGCGGCAGCCGATGCACAGCGTGCCGTCGAACAGGAGCCCGAGCGCGTGGTCGGGCATCGGCTTGGCCTCGCGCGCGCCGGCGTCGGTCGTCGTGGTGGCGACGGCCGCCGCTGCGACACCGCCGGCCGCCCCGGAGAGGAAGTCTCGACGACTGAGCATGGCAGCCTCCTCAGCCTTTCGCGGGTCGCCCGGTCCGCTCTTCTTCTTGGTGTTCTCGATGGTCGCCGAGGTTTCTGGCGATCTTGGCGCCGATGCCCACGGCGAGACCGCCGATCGCGGCGACGGTGCCGACGGTCGCGAGCGTCGATCCCTTGCCCTGCGGCTCGGCGGGCCGCGCGAACTGCGTCGGCGGGGTGACGCTGAGCAGCTCGGCGAGCGCGTGGATCGGCTTCTCGAAGCCGATGCCCTTCTCGGTGCAGCCGATGCACGGGTGACCGCAGCCGACCGGCCAGGCGCCCGAGCCGACGTCGCCGAAGAGGATCGACGGGCAGTTGGCGTACGTCTCGGGCCCCTTGCACCCGAGCTTGTAGAGGCAGAACCCCTGACGGTGCCCTTCGTCGCCGAACTGGACGGCGAAGCGCCCCGCGTCGAAGTTCGCGCGCCGCTCGCAGTGATCGTGGATCAGGCGGCGATAGGCGAACTTCGGGCGCCCCTTGTCGTCGAGCGCGGGGAGCTCCCCGAGCGTGAGGTAGTGCACGACGGTGGTGAGGAGGTTGTACGGGTTCGGCGGGCAGCCGGGGATGTTCAGCACCGGCTTGCCGAGGACCTCGGCGACCGAGCTCGCGCCGGTGGGGTTCGGCTTCGTCGACGGCATGCCGCCCCACGAGGCGCAGCTCCCCACCGCGATGACCGCGGCGGCGTCGGCGGCGACCTCCTTCACGAGCTCGATCGCCGTCTTGCCGCCGATCTGGCAGTAGACGCCGTTGTCCCGGGTGGGCAGCGCGCCCTCGACGACGAGGATGTACTTGCCCTCGTGCGCGGCCATCGCGTTCCTTCGCGCGAGCTCCGCTTGATGACCGGCCGCGGCCATCAGCGTCTCGTGGTAGTCGAGCGAGATGAGCTCGAGGATCAGCTTCTCGAGCGTGGGGTGCTCGGCGCGCAGCAGGCTCTCGGTGCACCCGGTGCACTCCTGGAAGTGCAGCCAGATCACCGAAGGTCGCGGCGCCGAGGTCATCGCGCGCGCCACCGCGGGGACGGCGGTGATCGGCAGACCGATGGCGGCGGTGATGCCGGCAGCGAGCTTGAGGAAGCTCCTGCGCTCCATCCCGAAGCGCTCCTCGATCATCTCCGCCGGAGCCAGCGGCAGTGTTCTTCGCGCCATACCTCCAAGCGTGCGACCGACATGCCAAGGTGCAACGAACGCGCAGTGAAGAGATGATCGTTGTCGTACGACATCGATCCTGTCGAATCGGTGTTCGCATTCAGTGCGTGCGATGCAATGCGTGCGCTACCGGAAATTCCGGCGTTCGTCGCCCGCCGCAGGCTCGTCCGTCACGCCGGGCAAACCTTGCGTCGCATGCGCTCGGCACGGGCGGGCGCACGAAATGCGACGGCTCGCGTCGGGCATCGTGATGCGATCTCACTCGATGGCGCGCGCGAGCGCGGCGAACTCCTCGACGCTCAGGGTCTCGCCGCGACGGCCGAGGTCGATGCCCGTCGCCTCGAGCGCGGCTCGCTTCTCCGGGGCCTGCGCGAGCCCGGCGAGCGCGTTGCGCAGCGTCTTGCGACGCGCGCCGAACGCGGCGTGCACGACCTTGCGGAAGGCGTCGGTCTCGATCGCGCGCGGCGACACGAGCGGTCGCAGGACCACCACCGCGCTGTCGACCCGCGGCGCAGGGTGGAAGCACCCGGCGCGCACGATCAACGCGCGCTCCACCGCGAACGAGGCCTGCACGAACACGGTGAGCTGGCCGTACGCCTCCCCGGCCGGCGGCGCGATGAGGCGATCGGCGACCTCCTTCTGCACCATGAACACGGCGCGGGTGATGCGCGGCGCGACGGGGATGGTCATCTCCAGCAGACGACCGGTGATCTGATACGGCAGGTTCCCGGCGACGACCCGCTCGCCGTCGCCGAGCCGCTCTCCGAGGCCCTCTCCAAGGAGCGCGTCGAGATCGACGCTCGCCGCGTCGGCCTCGACGAGCTCGAGCGCGCCGCGCGCGAGATCGCCTGCGAGCTCCTCGCGCAGCACCGGCAACAGCTCGCGATCGCGCTCGATCGCCACCACGTGCGCGCCGCGGCCGAGCAGCGCCGACGTCAGCGTGCCGAGCCCGGCGCCGATCTCGACGACGCGCGCGCCAGGGCGCTCGGCGCAGAGCGCGGCGATCTTCTCGACGATGGCCGAGGCGACGAGGAAGTTCTGCCCGAAGCTGTGCTTGGGGCGGAGCCCGTGCCTCGCCAACACTACGCGCGGATCGACGAAGCTCATGCGCCCGGCTGCTCCTCTTCCGGCAAGCGGCGCTGCGGGTGCTTGATCACGAGCGACCACGCGTCGAGCACGCGCACGCCGGCGCCGGCGAGCAGCGAGAGCGCCTTCTTGCGCGCGACGCCGATCTCGATCTCGACGGCGTCGCGCACCGGCTCGCCGCCCGGGGGCGCGTCGAGGCCGAGCCTCGGATCGACCGCGGCCCACCGCACGCGCACGCCCTTCTTGCGGAGCATCGTCGCCGCCTCGCGCAGCTCGGCGGAGACCTGGGTCGGCGCCGCCGCCACCACCACGACGTCGGTCGGTCGCGGGCGCAGGCGGTGGATCTTGCGGAGCGCGTCGGCCACCCCCGACGTCGACATCGCGCCGGTGGCGCGCCCCGGCACGTCGAGCGCGAAGCTCGCCGCGTAGTGCCGCACGATCCGATCGCGCCCCTCGTTGGTCGACGCGGCGAGCGGCGGCGGCAGCTGGAACGGCGCGCGCGCCCGCAGCGCCTCGAGGCGCTGGAGCAGGCGATCGACGTCGCCGCGCGGCAGATCGCCGAGGCCCAGCGGATCGAGGGGACGCGCGTGCTCGACGTCGAGGCGGAGCAGCTCGTCGGCGGTGAGGCCGCAGCGATCGGCGCCGTAGTGATCGGCGGCGTCGAGCCACACCGCGCCGAGGCGATCGAGATCGGCGCCGCCCTTCTGCGGCGGGCTGAGCACCACCACATGATCGGTGGTGCACGCCACGCCGACCGCCGCGCCGTGACGCGCGCGCTCGACCGCGAAGTTCGCGGCCACGTCGATCGCGCGATCGAGCGGCGCCTCGCCGACCGGCCCGGCCCACCCCTCGGCGGAGACGTCGACGACGATCCAGATGACGTCGCGCTCCTCGATGTCCATCTCGCGAACCATCAGCTTGCCGCGCCGCGCCGAGGCCTTCCACGCGATCTTGCGGAACGAGTCGCCGGGCGCGATGTCGCGGATCTCGCGGATCTCGGTCCCCTCGCCGCGCCGGCTGCGCGCGCGCCCGGCGGCCGGATCGGCGCGCAGTCGCCCGCCGCGCGGCGGGCGGAGGCCGGAGTCGATCGCGCGCGGCACCACCTCGACGCCGAGCACGTTGGCGAACGTCAGCGGCACCTCGAACGACGCGCCGACGCCGCCGGCGCCGAGCGCGAGGCCGTGCACGCCGTGACGACCGACGCGCCGGCCGGTGACCTCGACCTCGATGCGCGCGAAGCCGCCCGGCATCACGTCGAGCTCGTTCGGTCGCACGACCACGCGGACGCCCTCGCTCGCCACCGCGCGCAGGCCGGTGACGTGCACGACCCGATCGCTGCGGTTGCGCAGCTCGGCGACGAACACGCGCGAGGAGCCGACGCCGAGGCGCGCCCGCCGCGAGGGCTCGCGCCACACCATCTCGAAGCCCGCCCGACGCGCGCGCGCCACGTCGCCCCGCGTGGCGGCGCGTCCCCAGGCGACGGCCACGAGCAGCGCGCCGCCGGCGAGCGCGGCCTCGGGCCGGTTCGCCAGGATCGCGATCAGCGCCAGACCCACACCCGCCATCGCCGTGGCGATCGTGGAGGGGCGCGGGTTGGTGTGCATCGGACCTCAGCCCCTGCGGTAGGGCACGCGGCTGATGCCTTCGTCGACCACGCCGGCGCGGGCCTTGGCGTCGCCCTCGAGCTCGGGGACCAGCACCAGGCGATGCGCCAGCGCCGGGGCGGCCGCCTCGCGCACGTCGTCGGGCGTGACGAACGTGCGGCCCTTGAGCACGGCGAGCCCGCGCGCGGCGGTCAGCAGCGAGAGCGACGCGCGCGGCGACGCGCCGAGCACGACGCGCGGGTGCTTGCGCGTGAAGGTGGTCAGCGCCACGACGTAGTCGAGCACGTCGTCCTCGACGTGGATGCGCGTGGTCAGCGACTGCAGCGCGACGACGCGCGCCGGATCGAGCTGGGCGGACACCGACGGCGCACCGCCGCCGTGGCTCTTGAGCATCTCGACCTCCTCCTTCGGCGACGGGTAGCCCATCGGGACGTGGAGGAGGAAGCGATCGATCTGCGCCTCCGGCAGCGGGTAGGTGCCCTCGAGATCGATGGGGTTCTGCGTGGCGAGCACGATGAACGGCTGCGGGAGCTCGAAGCGATCGCCCTCGATGGTGACCTGACGCTCCTGCATCGCCTCGAGCAGCGCGGCCTGTGTCTTGGCGGGCGCGCGGTTGATCTCGTCGGCGAGCACGACGTTGGCGAAGATCGGCCCCGCGCGCAGCGAGAACGAGCCCTCGCGCGGCGACAGCACGTAGGTGCCGGTGATGTCGCTCGGGAGCAGGTCGGGCGTGAACTGCACGCGGCGCACCGAGCAGCCGAGCGCGGTGGCGAAGGTCTTGACGAGGGTCGTCTTGGCGACGCCGGGGACGCCCTCGAGCAGCGCGTGCCCGCGCCCGAGCAGCGCCACGAGGAGCAGATCGATGGTGCGCGCCGGCCCGAGGTACACCCGCGCCACGGCGGCGCGCAGCGCGTCGAGCGGCGCCCGCGCGGAGTCGACCTCCTGCTGGGTGGCCGGCGCGGAGCCGCTCGGGGGATCGGAGACGTGCGTCGTGGGCTGAGCGCTCATCGCGGGCCCCGGAGGCTATCAGCAACGGGACGAAGGACGCGACCGAAGAGGGCGATCTCGCGGCGCGAGGCCTTCCAGGCCCGTGGGCCGGCGCCCTCCTCCCCCTTGATCACGCCGTTCAGCCGCTCGAACGCCGAGGCGAACGCCTGCGCCTCGCGCTTGGAAAGGCCCGCCTCGTCGGCGAGCTTCCGCGCCGCCTGATCGCGGTGCATCGCATCGAGGTCCTCGCGCGCGCCGATCGCGGTGTCGATCGCCTCCTTGAGCAGCTGCACCGCCGCCGGACCCGGCTCCGGGCGCCTCCGGAGGCGCCGGGCGAGGACGAAGAGCGACGCGAGGCGCGGATCGTCGGCGCCGCGCGCGAGCACCTCCGCCTCGGGATCGGCGGCCGCGTAGCGCGGGCGCGGGATGTTCGTGCGCGAGCCGGCGCGGACGGCCGCCCAGATCGCCGCCGCGATGACGATGCCGAGCGCGATGATCCGCGCGGCGACGCCCCCGAACCCACCGCGACGCACGCCGTCGATCGCGCCCAGCAGCCCGCGCATGCGGTCGCGCAGCGTGCCGCGCAGACCGCCGCCGAGCGTGCCGCGCTCGCGGAACTTGCCGTGGAGGATGGTCAGCCGCGCGTCGCGCCGGCGCTCGCCGCCGCCCTCGAGGAGGTACTGCACCAGGTTCTTGGCGAGCGCGCGGTTGCCGGGGAAGCGCAGCATCGAGTTGATGAAGACCGAAGGGTCGCCGAGCGCCACGAGGCGCCCCTCGCCCACCTGACCGGCGAGCGCGACGTCCGGACCCAGGTCGCCGCCGACGCGGGGGATGCGCAGCAGCGAGGAGAGCTCGGCGTGCTTCACCGTCGTCGGGTGGTTGAGGACCACCTGCGCCACGTCGGCGACGATCGGGTGACCGGAGGCCGGCGTGGCGATGGGCAGCTGCGGGTTGCCGTGGAGCATCTGCAGCGGGTCGATCGGCGACGGACCGCGCGCGATGCGGAACCGCTCGAGCAACCGATCGCCGTCGCCGAAGTCGTCGACGACCGCGACGCGCCCACCGAGCTTCATGAAGGTCGAGAGCTCGTCGAGATCGTAGCTCCCTTCGGGGTGAAGGAGGAGCAGACCGTCCGACGCACCGAGTCGTTCGTAGTCGACCTCCTCGAGCACCTGCACGCGCGATGCCCCGAGCTCCTCGCGCGCGATGTCGACGAGCCGGGAGCAGCCTTCCCAGTCGGTCCCGTTCGGATCGAACGGGGCGCCGGAAGCGGTCGACGTCGTCGTGATCACTGCGCAGAGGATCACGATCACGCACAGCGCGATCGCATGCGCACGTCTGATTACGCGGACGAAGTCGGGCGTACGCGACACGACCACCTTCCGGGAGAGATGAGGAACGACGAGGAGGTGAGGCGAGGGACCGTTGGTGAACTTGACCGTGGTACCTCCGTTGCTACAGTCGATCACAGCATACTTGGTCGTCGGGCCGTGCTCGGCTTCTCTCTCGCGTGAGGCTCAGAGACGGACTGTCGGCGGAAAGGAGGTCGGCCATGCTCCCTCCGTTCATCATCGAGCAGATCAGGAAGCGCGAGGAGGAAGCACGTCAGAACCAGCGGCCTCACCTCGAGCTTCCGCTCCCGATGCCCCCGGTGCCTCCTCGTGGCTCGATCCCGGAAGATGACTCTGATCGCGGTGTCATCATCATCGACGTCGGTTGACCCGAAATTCCCCGCCGGTCCGCACAGTGGAGCCGGCACGAGCGGACGCCCTGGTGGCGTCCGTCGCCTTTTGTACGGCCGAGTCGTGCGCTGACGCAGCGGGCCATTAAGCTGCCGCGATGGCTCGCTTCATCCCGTCTCTCCCCTCTACGGCCGTCCTCTCGTTCTCGTGCGCGGCCGCCGCCGCCACGCTCGTCTACGCGTCGGCCACCCGCGCGCAGACGCTCGCCAGCGGTGCGCCAGCCGACACGTTCGCGTTCACCACGTACGCGAGCGGCCTCGGGCAGCTGACCGACTTCCGGTTCCTCCCTGACGGGCGTGTCGTGCTGGTGTCGAAGACGGGCGAGGTCCGCCTCCGAAACGCCGGCGGCGGTGTCACGGTCGCCGGCACGCTCCCGGTGGACACCGAGTCCGAGAAGGGCCTGCTCGGCGTCGAGGTCCACCCCGCCTTCGCCAGCAACAAGACGCTGTTCTTCTACTACAGCCTGGCGAACGCCTCCGGCGGCACCGATCTCGATCGCCACCGGGTCGTCTCGATCGTCTTGAAAGACGACGGGACGCTCGACATGGCGACCCAGAAGATCCTGGTCAAGGACCTGCGCGGGCCCGCCAACCACGACGGCGGCGCGCTCGCCCTGTCGAAGGACGGCACCAAGCTGTTCATCGGCGTCGGCGACACCGGCTGCAACTCGAGCAAGCCGGCGGAGCCCGCGTACGCGCCGACCAACTTCTTCGCGACCTGCCTGACCAACGGCAACGGGAAGATCCTCCGCGTGAACCTCGACGGCTCGATCCCGAGCGACAACCCGCTGGTCTCCGTCGGCGCGGTCACCGCGTGCGGCGCGACGTGCGGCGCCGACATCGGCGGCACCGGCACCGCCGCGCCGCGCACCGACATCTGGGCCTGGGGCCTGCGCAACCCCTTCCGCCTTTGGACCGACACGGTCAGCGGCAACCTCTGGGTCGGCGACGTCGGCGAGGTGAGCTGGGAGGAGATCACCGTCGTCCAGAAGGGGCGCCACCACGGCTGGCCGTGGCGCGAGGGCGCGCACGGCTGGCCGGTGACCAAGTGCACCGAGATCACCCCGAACACCGGCAACTGCGTCGAGCCCGCGCACGAGCTGCAGCGCGCCGCGCTGGTGAAGTCGATCACCGGCGGCTCGATCGTAGACCACTGCTCGTGGCCGACGACGTTCCGGGGCCAGTACTTCTTCGGCGACAACTCGACCAACGCGCTGTGGACGGTGCAGCCGAACGGAGCGCGCGACGGCGTGGTGCCCGGCACGCAGAAGGACTTCGGCAGCGTCGCCGCGCCGGTCTCCATCCGCCCCGGGCCCGACGGTGGCCTGTACGTCGCGTCGCTCGGCGGGCGACTGATCCGCTTCGCGCCCAAGGCGCCGCTGCCCTGCGAGGAGCCGGACGCCGGCGCCGACGTCGGGCCGACCGACGCCGGCACGGACACCGGCGCGGTGAGCGACACCGGCGCGGTCACCGACGCCGCGGAGGACTCGAGCGTCGCGCCCTCATCCCCCGCGGCCGACGACGGCGGATGCGGGTGTGCGACGCCTGGTGTCGGTCCGCGCTCGGCCACGTGGGTCGCGCTGCTGGTGGCGCTCTCGCTCGCGACGCGCCGCAGGTCGCGAGCCAAGGCTGTCACGGTCAGGGGGAGCGCCTCTGTCCGCTCCCCCCGGTCGAACGCGCGCGCGCGGCGCGCGACACCCCCCACCAGCGACTCGCCACGTTCGGCGATGCGCTCACGCGCATCGACCTCACGGGCTCGTGTCGGGTGGGCCTTGCGGCCCCCCGATCCCCCCGGCTGTCACGGTCAGGGGGAGCGCCTCTGTCGCGCTCGACGTCTGCGCCGCCGCGCTACTCCGCGGCGTCTTTGAAGCGGTACCGGAAGCGCAGCGTCTCCGGGTAGGGGAAGAGATCGGCCTGCTCCCCTGATCGACATCGCTCCTGCGCGGCGATCCAGAACGCCGGATCGGCGAGATCGCCGTGGTACTTCATGAACAGCTCGCGCGGCTTGCCCGGCGGCAAGAGGAACGTGGGGAACTGCTCGGGGAAGACGTCGTTCGGACCGATGGAGAACCAGTCGCCGCCGCGCATGTCGTCGTCGTCGTATTGCGAGGTCGGCATGCGCCGGAAGACGTAGTCGGTCAGGTAGCCGATCTCGTCGTAGTCGTAGAACACCACCCGTCCGTACCGGGTGATGCCGAAGTTCTTCAGCAGCAGGTCGCCCGGGAAGATGTTCGCGCTGGCCAGCTCGCGGATGGCGTTGCCGTACTCGCGGATCGCCAGATCGAGCTGCTCGTCGTCGGCCTGCCGGAGGTACATGTCGAGCGGCACCATGCAGCGCTCGACCCAGAGGTGCTTGATGATGATCTGATCGCCGTCGTGCTCGCACATCGACGGCGCCAGCCGCTGCAGCTCGTCGAGCAGCTCGTGCGAGAAGCGTGAGCGCGGGAAGGCGACGTGCGAGTACTCCAGCGTGTCGGCCATGCGCCCCACGCGATCGTGGTTCTTCACCAGGAGGTAGCGATCGCGGACCCGCATCGCGTCGGTGTCCTTGGGCGGCTCGAACCAGTCGCGGATGACCTTGAACACGAAGGGGAAGGACGGGAGCGTGAACACCAGCATCACCATCCCCTTGGTGCCCGGTGCCAGCACGAAGCTGTCGCTCGAGTGCATGAGGTGCTCGTGCAGATCGCGATAGAGCAGCGTCTTGCCCTGCTTCTGCAGCCCGACGATCGTGTACAGCTCGGCGCTGCGCTTGCTCGGCATCAGCGCCTTGAGGAAGCTCACGAAGGCCGAGGGGACCTCCATGTCGGCCATGAAGTAGGCGCGGGCGAGGCTGAAGATGCGGCCGATGTTCTCCGGCTTGAGGCAGATGGTGTCGAGGAACAGCGCGCCGCCGTTCTTGCGCAAGATGGGGATGACGAACGGCGTCTCGGTGTTGCCGTTGATCGCGCGGCCCACGAGGTAGGCCGCCTTGTTCCGGTAGAAGAGCGACGACAGCACCTGGATCTGGAAGTTCGCGTGGCGCACGCACTTGGCGGGGATCACCGCGGAGACCGCGCGCTCGACGTACGCGACGTCGCGATCGAGGTCGTCCCAGGGACACGAGAGCCCGAAGCTCTGCAGGATCTCGCGCAGGACGGGCGCGAGGCTCTCCTCCTTCGGGTAGTAGCAGCGGTAGGTCGGCTGGGCGCCGAACAGGTGCTCGGTGGAGATGGCCGGCCGCCAGAAGATGTACTCGTTGCGGTAATACTGCCGGTGGAGCACGCGGCACGCGACCGAGTTGAAGAACGTCTCTGCGCACTCCGGCTGCTTGTGGTCGTAGAGCAGCGTGATGTACGAGAGCTTGATCTGCGGCCACAGGCTCTCGTCGGCGCCGGCCTCGGGGAAGCGCGTCTTGACCGTCTCGACGGCCTCGGCCACGCGCATGTCGTAGAACTGGATGCGCGCCTTGCTCGCCTCGCGCACCGCCCGCCAGTCGCCGCGCTCGAACCGCTGCTTGGCGGCGGCGCTGATCTCACGGAAGAGGCGGTAGTGGCGGTCGAACCCCTCGAGGATGGTCTTGGCGATCTGTGCGGCTTCGGGCATTTCGGGGGCGGGCTGGCCAGGCCGAGGTCGCGAGGGAGGGTGCGGGCCGGATGGGAGGTTAGGGGTTCCCGGTCGAAGAGCAAACGCGCGTTCGCGCTCGACGCGCAAGGAGCCTCTGGAGCTCGCTCGAGAGGCGGAAGCGACGGGCCAGTCACGGCCCGCCGGTTGCGAGCTCAGAAGCGCTGGCGTTTCTGCGTGGCGGGCTCAGGCGTCGTCGGTCCCGTCGAGCCGGTACCTCTTCATCTTGCGCCACAGCGTCGTCTTGTTGATCCCGAGCAGCCGCGCGGCGTCCAGCTTCCGTCCGCCACACTTCTCGAGGACGCGGAGGATGTGCGCCTTCTCCGCTTCGTCGATGGCGAGCGGCTCCTCGTCATCGGTCGTCGCGTCGACTGGCTCGCTGCCCGAACGATCGGCGCCGCTGCCGACCAGCAGGCTCTCGGCGCCCAGGCGCTCGGTCTGCTCGAGGATCATGGCGCGCTCGACGATGTTCTCGAGCTCGCGGACGTTGCCCGGATACGAGTAGTCCTCGAGCACCGAAAGGCCCTCCGCCGTGATGCCGGTCACCGCCGGGTTGATGGACCGGTACTTGCGGACGAAGTGCTCCGCGAGCAGCCGGATGTCGCCCGGCCGGTCGCGCAACGGCGGCACGCGCAACGTCACGACGCTGAGCCGGTAGTAGAGATCGCTTCGGAACGCGCCCTCCCTGGCTTGCTTGTCGAGGTCGGCGTTCGTCGCGGCGATCACCCGAGCGTCGACCGGGACGGCCGAGGTGCCGCCCACGCGGTAGATGAGGCGATCCTGCAGCACGCGAAGCAGCTTCACCTGGAAGGCCTGATCGCTGGTCCCGATCTCGTCGAGCAGCAGCGTCCCCTGGTGGGCGATCTCGAAGTACCCGATGCGACGGCCGATCGCGCCGGTGAACGCCCCCTTCTCGTGACCGAACAGCTCGCTCTCGAGGACCCCTCCGGCGATCGCGCCGCAGTTCACCGCGACGAACGCGTGCTCCCGGCGCGGGCTCGACTCGTGGATCACGCGCGCCACGAGCTCCTTCCCCACGCCGGTCTCGCCCTGGATGAGCACCGTGCTGTGCGTGCGCCCGACCTTGCGGGCTAGCTCGAGGACCTTCAGCATCCCCGGATCGCGGGTCAGCGGAACGTGCGTGGCCCTCTCGAGCGCTCGCTCGTGCTCGTACAGGCGGACCTTCGCTTCGATCGTCCTCTCCCGCACCGCGCGCTGCAGCCGCAGCAGCACGTCGTCCGGATCGAACGGCTTGGCGATGTAGTCGTAGGCGCCTCTCTTGATCGCCGATACCGCGCCGTCGATCGACGAGTGGCCGGTGATGATCAAGACGGTGACCTCGGGCCTGAGCTCGCGCGCACGGGCGAGCAGCTCGAGGCCGGTCATCTTCGGCATCTGCAGATCCGTGAGGATGATCTCGGCGCCGTGGTCCACGAAGTGGCGGAAGGCTGCGTCGCCGTCGCCGAACGCATGGACCGTGTAGTCCGCCTTCAGCATCCGAACGAGGATGCGGCGGGCGAGCGGATCGTCCTCGGCGACGATGACGCGGGTCATCGGATGCCCTCCGCGATCAACGCGACCGTGAACACGGAGCCGGCGCCCGGCGTCGACTCCACCTCGATGGAGCCGCCCTGCGAGGTCACGATCCCGTAGCTCACCGAGAGGCCGAGCCCCGTGCCCTTGCCGACCTCCTTGGTGGTGAAGAACGGGTTGAAGATCTTGGGCAGGTGCTCGGGCGCGATGCCCACGCCGTCGTCGGCGATGCGCACGCGCACGCGGTCGCCGGCGGACTCGGCGCTGATCTCGATCCGGCCAGCCGGTCTCACCGCGTCGATCGCGTTGAGCAGCAAGTTGACGAAGACCTGCTGCATGAGCGGGCCGTCCACCGTCACGCTCGGGACCGAGTCGTTTCGCAGGAACACCGCCGCGACCTCCTTCTTCTCGAGGCGCAGCCGCACCAGCGACAGCGACTTGTCGATCAGCTCGTGGACGTCGTGCGGCCCGAGCTGCGGATTCTGGCGGCGCGCGAAGTCGAGCAGGCCGGTCAAGATGTTGCTGCATTTGTCGGTCTGCTCGGCGATGTCGCCGAGATCCGCCTGCAGGTCGGCCGAATCGATCTCCCCACTGTCGAGCGACTTCCGCGCCAGCGAGGTCAGCGCGCGGATGTTCGACAGCGGCGTGCGGAGCTCGTGGGCGAGCCCCGCGGCCATCTCTCCGATCGACGCCAGCTTCTCGGCGCTCCGGATCTGCTGCTCGACGCGCGCCTTGTGCTCGAGGTTCTCTTGCAGCGCCGCGGCCATGCGGTTGATCTCGTCGGCGAGGTAGCCGAGCTCGTCGCCCGAGCGCACGGTGATCCGCGTCGAGAGGTCCTGTCGCAAGCGACGCGTCCCGTCGATCACTTGCCGGATCGGCCCGGTCACCGATCGGGTGATGAACAGCGCCGCGATGACGACCGCGGCGAGGGCGACCGCCGCGAGAAGCACGATGCGTGTGCGAATCGTCGACAGCGGCCCCATGAAGAAGTCGCGACGCGCGTCGATGACGACCACCCACCCCCGATCGGTGAGCCCGTAGGGCGAGAGGAACACGTGGGCGAGGATGTCCCCGGTCCGGGGATTGGTGTGGATGCCCGCGTCCTCTTTCATCCAGGCGTCGGTGATCGTCGCGGGGAAGTGGTCGAAGACCGAGGCGCGGGTGCCGGTCTGATCTCCGAACTCGCAGCACCGGCCCGGGTTGAAGAGGTAGATGCCGTTCCGCTCGGGACTGCGGACGTTCCGCTCCGTCAGGAACGCCGAGCCCTCCGCCTCGGAGATCAGCCGCTCGAGGATCTGACCGACCGCGCGCCCCCAGACGTTGATGATGACCATGCCGGCGCGCGCGCCGCTGCGGAAGAAGATCGGCGTCGAGAAGCGCACCATCCCCGGACACCACTCCGGCTCTCCCTCCACCTGACCGCGCTCCAGGTTCGAGATCCAGACCTTCCCGCGCTCGAGCGCCATCGTCGCCCGGAAGAAGTCACGGCCGCGGATGGACGTGATCACCGGCAGCTGCCGCGCCGACACCGTCGCCCCTTGGCGACGGAAGACCGCGCCCTCGCGGACCTTCACGATGACGTTGCCGTCCTCGTCGATCAGCCGGATCGCCTGGATGGTCGGATCCAGCTTCTGAACGTGGAGGAACGTCGCCTCGAGGCGCCCGAGCGAGGCCTCGAGCCCTGGCGAGCTGCCATCGGCTGCATCGACGGCGTCGAGCACCTCGGTGACCGTCGGCCCATCGGCGACGGTGAGCAGCGTCTGCTGCGATCGCTTCAACAGCTCGTCGACGCCGTGCACCGACTTGGTCGCGAGATCGCGGACCTGCCGGGTCGCGTTCTCGCGGAGGATCGCGCCGGTCGACCGGACGAGCACGACCGACAGCACGAGCAGCGTGGGGACGACGACCAGCAGGGTCGTCAGCAACGCCCTCGGCCCGATGTTCAGTCGCTTCATCGCGTGGTGGTGCAGGTTGCACCCTCCGGTGCGGCGAGCATGGGTGCAACTTGCAGCCGGCGCGATGGCGAACGTCAGGCGCGCGAGCTCCTCCACCCTCTGGCTGCCGCAGGGTCGGCGCCTCTGCGCGTCGCGGCACGGGTCGTGAAGAGGGCCGCGTACCGCCGTCGCAACGGCAAGGAGATCGCACCATGAAGAGCATCGAGAGCAGCAGGAACGTCGGCCCACTCGTCATCGCGCTGGGCGCTGCGCTGACCCTGCCGGTCGCCTGCAGCGGGGGCTCGGACGATCCCCGCGCGGATGAGCCCGCGCTCACGCAGGACGGCTCGGTGCCGGAGCCCTGCGTCGCGCCGTCCGAGGACGCGGGCACCACGCCCGCGCCGGACGCGCTCCCCTCCGTCGACACGGCCGCCGCGCCGGACGCAGATGCGGACGCCGACGCCGACGCCGGGCCGCTCGATCCCCAGGCGCAGTACCTCGCCGAGCGCAAGGCAGAGGCCGCGGCGATCCCCGATCCGCCGACCAAGCTGCCCGTGAGCAAGAGCGGCTACACCGAGCTGCAGTACATGATCCAGCTCGGCGAGAAGCTCGTCCGCAACACCAACACCCATCCGCTCACGGCGCCGTACATCGCGGAGAGCGGCCTGACGTGCAGCTCGTGTCACCTCGACGCCGGGAAGAAGAAGGCCCTCGCCTCGACGTTCATCGGCTCGGCGGCGGCGTTCCCGACGTTCAACCTTCGGGACAAGGGCGTCATCACGTTGATGGACCGGGTCAACAGCTGCTTCATGCGCAGCATGAACGGCACGCGCCTGCCCGAGAACGGCGAGGCACTGACGGCGATCGTCGCGTACATCACCTGGCTGTCTCAGGGCGTGCCGATCAAGATGAACGCCGAGCGCGCCGTCTCCTCGTACAACGACGCGTTCGCCAACCCGAGGATCAAGGCGCTCGCCGACAAGGGCGCGGCGAACGTCGCCAACGGCCAGGTCCTCTACGAGGCGAAGTGCGCCACCTGCCACGGCGTCGGCGGCGAGGGCGTCTCGGGCATGCCGCCCGTCTGGGGACCGCGCTCCTACAACGCGGGCGCGGGCAACGCGAACAACGTGCAAGGCGCCACGTGGGTGCAGTTCAACATGCCACCGGGCGGCGAGTTCACGCTCGGCGATCAGCAGGCGTTGGACATCACGGCGTACATGAACAGCAAGCCCCGCCCCGCGTTCGTCGAGAACGATCACCTGCCGCGCAGCGGCGTCGGCTACGGCGGTCCGGAGATCGTCTACCACTACGGCCGCGCCTTCACCGACGCGGACAAGGCGACGCGCGTCCCGGCGCCATGACCGAACAGCTCGCTCGCCGGCCGACCTGCTCAAAGACAGACCGGATGAACGGGCGTCTCCTTCTGCGGTCGAACCTGTGCTAGCGCTGGGAAGACGCGTCCATGGGGGGGCCAAGGGAGGCCCCAATGACCGATCTCGTCGTCCTGGAAGAGCGCGCGATCCAAATCGGGTGCGTCGGGTCGAAGACGTGTCCCATCAGCAGCGCGCCCTGCCCGGGGCAGTGCATCTTCGCCGACGTCATGGCGAGCGTCGGGCTCGGCATCATCGTGTTCGACCAGAACGGGCGGTCGATCCTCTTCGCCAACCCCTGGTCGCGCCGACTGTTCGACCGCGTCCGCGTCCCGGTGGAGTTCGACGTGTTGGAGCAGCTGCTGCTCCGGCACGAAGCCGGAGGCGGCGACCCCGTAGACGGGCGCGCGCAGCAGATCCGACTGGGGAGTCGCTTCCTCGGCTTCACCGTCTACTCGGCGCGCGGGTTCGCGTGGGTGTTCGTTCGGGACATCACCGAGAAGGCGCGGCTCGAGTCGATCGCAGCCGCCGTCGAGACCACCAACAACATCGGCTACGTGTTCTCCGCCGTACGCCACGAGCTCGGCAACCCGATCAACTCGATCAAGGTGGCCCTCGGCGTGCTCGAGGCCAACCTCGGCACCTACTCGCGCGAGACCATCGCCGACTACGTGTCACGAATGGCGACCGAGGTCACGCGCATCGAGCGCCTGCTCCGCTCGCTGCGCAGCTTCTCGCTCTACGAGCGACCCGAGGTCGTCCGGGTGGAGTTGTCGACGTTCCTCCGCGAGTTCTGCGGCCTCGTGCGGCCCGAGCTCGAGGCTCGCGGCATCCGCATGGAGAGCCACGTGGCGTCGTCGGTGGTCGCCCACTGCGATCCGCGCGCGCTGCACCAAGTGCTGCTCAACCTCGTGACCAACGCGGCCGACGCGCTCGCGGGTCGAGACGACGCGTGCGTGACGCTCCGATGCGTCTGCTCCGACTCGCTCGCCACCGTGCGCCTCGAGGACAACGGCGTGGGCATCTCCGAGGACCAGAAGGCCGAGCTCTTCAAGCCGTTCAACACCACCAAGGCCCACGGCACGGGCCTCGGGCTGGTCATCGTGCGGAAGCTGCTCGCCGCGATGGGGGCGACCATCGCCATCGACAGCACCCTCGGCGTCGGGACCTCCGTTTCGATCGCGATCCCCACGAGCAACCCGTGCTGCACGGTGCCGAGCTCATGAGCGCCCTGGTCTCCCGGATCGCGCCCTCCGAGGCGACCACCGGATCGGTCCGCACCGTGCTGGTCGTCGACGACGACTCGCTCCTGCGCAAGGCCCTCACCGACGCGCTCCGAGCACGCGGGTTCGCCGCGCTCGGCGCCGGCTCGCTCGCGGAAGCGTTCGCGGTGTTCTCGGCGAACGACGTCGACGTGGTCGCGCTGGACGAGCAGCTGCCCGACGGTCGTGGGCACACGCTGTGCGCGCGGCTCGTCGCGGCGCGGCCGGGCACCAAGATCGTCTTCATGACGGCGTTCCCGGAGTTCGATCACGCGGTGAAGGCCATCCGCGCCGGGGCCTACGACTACCTGTCGAAGCCCTTCGAGCTCGACGCGTTCATGCTGTCGGTGCGCCGTTGTCTCGACCTGCTCGCGCTCGAGAGCATCGAGCTCCGCGAGCGATACCGTCGCGAGCGTGACGCCGGCGAGGTCGACCTCGTCGGTGATTCGCCGGCGTTCCGTCAGGTGCGGAGGCTCGTGTCCATCGCCGCGACCGCCGACGCGCCGGTGCTGATCACCGGCGAGACCGGCACCGGCAAGAGCCTCATCGCGAAGGCGATCCACTTCGGTGGTCCGCGGCGCGATCAGGCGTTCGTGCCGGTCTCCTGCGCGGCGCTGCCCGACAACCTGGTCGAGGGCGAGCTGTTCGGCTGGGACAAGGGCGCATTCACCGGCGCGGTCGGCTCGCACGAGGGCGCGTTCGAGGTCGCCGACGGCGGCACGCTCTTCCTCGACGAGATCGGCGAGCTCCCGCTGCACCTGCAGCCCAAGCTCCTCAACGTCCTCGAGGACCGCTCGGTCAAGCGCCTGGGCGCGCGGCTGCACAAGATCATCGACGCTCGCCTCGTCGCGGCGACCAACGCCGAGTTGGAGCGTTCGATCGCCGACAGGACGTTCCGGTCGGACCTGTTCTATCGGCTCGCGGTGATCCACATCCAACTGCCGCCGCTCCGCGAGCGCGCCGAGGACATCCCGGCGCTGGTCACGCGCCTCTTGCGGGGCATCTGCCGCACCAAGGAGCCGCCCACGGTCGACGACGCGGAGCTCGCGCGGCTGTCGTCCTACGCGTGGCCGGGCAACGTGCGGGAGCTGCGCAACGTGCTCGAACGCGCGGTGCTCCTCCAACCCGGCGGTCCGCTCCATCCGTCCGAGCTCGTGGTCGGCCGAAGGTCGTCGAAGGCACCGATGGCGGCTCCGTCGGCGCGGTTTCCCACGTTGGCCGAGACGGAGGACCAGCACATCGCCGAGGCCCTCGGTCGCACCGGCGGCAACCTCGCCCAGGCTGCCCGGCTCCTCGACATCTCGCTCTCGACGCTCAAGCGTCGCGTGCGGCGGTCCGAAGACGAGTGAGCGATTCGACCGGTTCGAATTGGCCCGATCGGCTCGTTTCGCGCGGCCCCGCCGGCGTCATCGACTGGAATTTCCGTGATCCCCGCGTTGGCGCGCAGGCTGCATCGCCGCGCTCGCCTCCCGAACGCCTCCTGAAACGCGAGGAAGGGGAATCATGGAAGCCGGAGCTCGATTGCGGACGCCCGGAGCAGCTGGGCGATCGGTCCTCGTCGTCGACGACGAGGAGCTGTTCCTGCGAACGGTCGTCGACGGATTTCGCTCGTACGCGGGGCGCATCGAGCTCTTGACCGCGAAGAACGGGAGGGAGGCGCTCGCCGTGCTGGGAAGCCGTCCCCTCGACCTGGTGGTGACGGACCTCAAGATGCCGGAGGTCGACGGCTTCGAGCTCCTGGCGACGATGAGCCGGACGTACCCGGCCATCCCGGTGCTCGTGATGACGGCGTTCGGGACGCCCGAGATCGAGAAGCGATTGCGCGGGCAAGCGCTCGCGCACTACCTCGAGAAGCCGCTGGCGTTCAAGGTGCTCGCCGATCGTGTCCTGTCGACCCTGTCGACGAGCGCGAGCGGAGCGGTGAAGGGGATCACCCTCCCGAGCTTCCTGCAGATCCTCCAGCTGGATCGGAAGACCTGTGTGCTGCGCGTCGTCTCGCAAGACCGTGCGGGCCTGCTGCGGTTCGAGCGCGGTGAGCTGATCGACGCCGCGACCGGCGGCCTCTCCGGGGACGAGGCCGCGTTCGGGCTTGTCTGCTGGGACGACACCCAGATCGAGATCCACCCGCCGCGACAGGCCGCGCAGCGGACCGTCCACCAGAACCTCACCGAGATCCTGATGGAGGGCATTCGCCGCAAGGACGAGCGCATTCGCGAGGCCGCGGCGTCGATCGCACCTCCCCCCCTGCCGCTCGGCGTTGCGCGCACGACCAGCGTCCCCGCAGCCGCGCGCGCCGTCATGCCGCCGCTTCCCCCAAGAGCCCCGACACACCAACCCGTTCGGCCGAGCGCCTCCGGTTCGGCCCCTCGAGACAGCAAGGAGAAGGAAAACATGTCCGCGAAGGAGAAACTGCAGGAGCTCGCCAACCTCGACGGATTCGCCGGCGCCGCCGTGTTCACGCCGCTCGGCGAGGAGCTCGTGCTCCTCCCGGGATCGACCACGAACATCAGGGACGTCGGCGTGCTCGCCAACAACGTCCTCATGAACGCGCAGAAGGCCACCATCGAGATGGGCGCCGGACGCGGTCAAGTGGTGCACGTCGAGGGCGAGAAGTCGCACATCCTCGTTCGCTGCATGAACGAGGGCACCGACCCGCTCAAGTCCCAGCCCGGACGCGCCCACGTCCACACCGTGCTCGTCCTCAAGCCCGATGCGAGCCTCGGCATGGCGAAGATGAAGCTCAATCAAGTCGTCGAGAAGATGGCGGAGGACTTCCGCTGATCCGTCGCGCGCGACTCGAGGGGCGGATCGACACCGATCCCGCCCCTCGAGCGCTTCTGGCCCGCCGGCGCTCGACAGGCGCGTCGCTCGCCCTCGCGGTCACGGGATGAGCAGCAGCTTCCCGACGACCCGGCCGCCGCGCGACATGGCGTGCGCGCGCTCGGCCTCGGCGAGCGGGATCTTCTCTTCGACGAGGGTCTCGAGCTCGCCGCGCGCGACGGCGGAGACGAGCTGCTCGAGCACCGCGCGATGCGGCCGGCCGAGGACGGTGGCCACATCGCGGTGAGCCAACGCGGGGTAGTCGGCCGGGCGAATGACCACGAGCGCGACCACGCCACGTCGGGTGAGCAGCGAGCGGCACGCGCGCAGCGGATAGGTCGCCGTGCCGACCGCGTGCACCACGAGGTCGTAGGGACCGTGCGGCGCAGCGGCGGCGAGCGCGTCGCCCTTCGTGTAGTCGACGGCGATCGCGCCGTACCTCTCGACCAGCGCCGCGTTGCGCGTGGAGCACACGCCCACCGCGCGCGCTCCCCGGGCGCGCGTGAGCTGCAGCGTGGCGAGCCCGACCGCGCCCGAGGCTCCGAGGACGAGGACCCGCGACGCCTCGCGGACCCGACCGAGCTCGAGGCAGGTCAGCGCCGTGACGCCGGGTACCGGCAGGCACGCGGCCACTTCGAACGAGACCGACGCGGGGAGCACGGCGCACTGCTCGTCACGCACGACGACCTCGCTCGCGTAGCTCCCGAGCTGCTTGCGCGAGAAGTCGGTGCCGCCGACGACGCGATCGCCGACGCGCAGATCGGCGCGCTCCGCGGCCTCGACGACCTCGCCCGCGAAGTCGACTCCGACCACGAGCGGCCCGCGCGGACCGAGGATCCGATGCGCGAGCCGCAACGGGCCGCCGCTGCGCATCTTCCAGTCGACGGGGTTCACGCCGATCGCGCGCACGGCGACGCGCACGTCTCGCGAGCCGAGCGGCTCCGAGGGCAGCTCGACCAGCGTGAGCGGCTCCTCGGCGCTGCACGACGTCGCGACGATCACGGACGCATACTACGTGATGAACCCGCTCGGCAGCGGCAGGTCCTGATGGCGCGAACCCCGGCGCAGGCGACGGCCTCCTTGGATACACTGCTCGAATGCGAGATCGGCGGGGGTGGGCACTGGTGCTGGCGCCGCTGCTCGGCGTCGCGCCGATGCTGTTCGTCGACGGGCCGTTCCACCTCGCCGGTCCCATCGCCGTCCTCGTCCTCGTCGCCGCGTTGATCGCGCTCGACGCGTCGAGCCCCGACCTCGCGAGCCGATCCATCTTCCTCACGCTGTTCGTGTTCCCCGTCGGGTACCTCGCGTACCTGCACCGGCGCGCGGACGACGGACGGAAGAAGTGGGTCCCCGGCGTGGTCACGCTGACGCTCTTCATGGGCGCCTGCGTCTACGGCTCGGGGGCGGGCACGAAGCTCGAGGCGTACTGTTCGCTCGAAGACGGAGACGTCCAGTGCGAGCTCGAGAACCGCGGCCGCACGATCGCCCGGGAGTGCGTCGATCTCGTCCTCCACAAGCGCGCCGGGCGGTACGAGATGGGGCAGGCCGTGGCGCGCAAGAGCGTCTGCCTTCGCGCGTGGCCGGGCGAGTCGACGCGCCGCATCGGGAGGCCGTTCGACGTGAACTGCCAGAGCTACGTGCAGCACTTCAAGTCTGGCAGCCCGCCGGTGTGCTGGGTCGAGGTGCAGCGGTAACCCCTGGCAGAGGCCACCGGGCCACGCCGCACCCACGAGAACGTCGAAGGTCGAGCGCCGCGTCGGACCCTCGACCTTCGATCAGCGGCTCGGCCGCCGGCCGCTACGAACGCGCGAGCGTTCGCGGCTGCGTCACATGTGCGCGATGATGTTGTCGCCGAACGCGCTGCAGGCGATCTCGGTCGCCCCTTCCATCAGACGCGCGAAGTCGTAGGTGACCTTCTTGCTCGCGATGGCGCCGTCCATGCCCTTGATGATCAGGTCGGCGGCCTCGGTCCAGCCCATGTGACGGAGCATCATCTCGCCCGAGAGGATGACCGAGCCCGGGTTGACCTTGTCGAGGTTCGCGTACTTCGGCGCGGTGCCGTGGGTCGCCTCGAAGATGGCGTGGCCGGTGGTGTAGTTGATGTTGCCGCCCGGGGCGATGCCGATGCCGCCGACCTGCGCGGCGAGCGCGTCGGACAGGTAGTCGCCGTTGAGGTTCAGCGTCGCGATGACGTCGAACTCCTTCGCGCGGGTGAGCACCTGCTGCAGCGTGATGTCGGCGATGGCATCCTTGATGAGGAGCTTGCCGCCCGCGAGCGCCGCCTTCTGCTCGGCGTTCGCCGCCTCTTCGCCCTTGGCAGCCTTGGTCTTCTCCCACGTGTTCCAGGTGTAGACCTGATCTGCGAACTCGCGCTCGGCGAGCTCGTAGCCCCACTTCATGAAGGCACCCTCGGTGAACTTCATGATGTTGCCCTTGTGGACGAAGGTGACGCTCTTCTTCTTGTGCGAGAGCGCGTAGCGGATCGACTCGCGGACGAGGCGCTCGGAGCCCTCGCGCGACACCGGCTTGATGCCGAGGCCGATGTCCTGCGGGAAGCGGATCTTCTTGAACTGCGCCGGGTAGCTCTCCTTCAGCCAGCCGAGGAGCTTCTTGCTGTCGTCGCTGCCCGCCTCGAACTCGATGCCGGCGTAGATGTCCTCGGTGTTCTCGCGGAAGATCACCATGTCGACGTCGCCGGGACGCTTCACCGGGCTGGGCACCCCCTGGAACCAGCGGACGGGGCGGAGGCAGACGTACAGATCGAGCATCTGACGGAGCGCGACGTTCAGCGAGCGGATGCCGCCGCCGATCGGCGTGGTGAGCGGGCCCTTGATGCCGACGAGGTACTTGCGGAACGCGGCGATCGTCTCGTCGGGCAGCCAGTTGCCCGTCTCTTTGAACGCCTTCTCGCCGGCGAGCACTTCGTACCAGGCGATCTTGCGCTTGCCGCCGTAGGCCTTCTCGACGGCCGCATCCATCACGCGGACCGAGGCTCGCCAGATGTCGGGTCCAGTGCCGTCACCCTCGATGAACGGGAGGATGGGCTGATCGGGAACGTTCAGCTTCATGCCCTCGCCCATGGTGATGGCGGAGCCGAAGTCGGGAAGCTTCGTGGCGGACATGGCTACTCTCCGTGAGATTCTGGCGGGACGCGGGGATGCGCGCCGGCGGCGCGGACCCTACCACCAACCAAAGACGGCCGGGAGCCCCGCGGCTCAGCGCCGGTACACGAAATCGAGCATCGGCCACACGTCGAGCGATCGCACGCGTTTGCGCTGCCAACGCCCGTCATCGCCGCGCTCGACCACGGTGCGACGCTGATCGTAGTCATAGACAATCGCACCCAGCGTGAGCGTGCCGCGCTCCGAGACGCGGAGGTCGAGCGCGCCCGACGCGCCGAGGAACACCTGCGATTTCGGCGGATCGCTCGGCCCGATGAGCCACCCGTCGACGCTGACGCGACCGCGCAGCCAGCCGGTGATCGGGTGGTCGAGCCCGAGCGTCAGGTGCGAGCGAAAGCCGGTCAGCGCGGGGGCGAGTAGGAGCTCGAGCGGCGCCCAGGTGTCCATCGTGGTCGCGTCGTTGCGCCCGATCGGGACGCCGATGCTCGTCGTCATGCGGCCGGTCGCGACCGTCTTCTCGCCGTAGGAGACGGCGAGCCCGACCGAGGGCACGACGAACCAGCCGATGCGGTTGTCGGACTTCTCCCACGACGGGAAGAGGTAGCCCTGGGTGAGGCGCATCGCGAACGTCGGCACCGACACGCCGTACTCTCCGGTCACCCGCAGCGCGCCCACGCGCCGGAAGAGCACGCGCGCCTCGACGTTCGGCGACAGGAGCAGATCGAGGATCGGGTGGGTGGCGAGCTCGACGTCGCGCGTCACGCCGACCCGCAGCGGGTCGAACGCGCCGATCGACCAATGACCCGGTTCGAGCACGTCGGCGGTGTGGCGCGCCGGCAGCGCCGACGCGGGCCACGCGACGGTCACGACGGCGACGACGAGCAGCGCGGTCTTCACTCGGGCAGCTCCCAGGTGCCGACCACCGGCGCGTGATCGCTCAACCAGTTCGGATCGCTGGTGATCCCGAGCCGACCCGGCGACTGCAGGACGTCGGTCGACCCCGGCGCCCAGCTGCCCGCGTTCACGAACAGGTGATCGAGCTGACGCGTCCAGAACCCGCCGTGGTTCGGCCCCCTGATGGAGTGCGTGTAGAACGGGCGCTGGCTCTCTTCGGTGGTGCCGATGCGCTCGAGCGTGATCGCCGGCCGGTACTTGTCGAAGAACGGGCGCATCGCCTCCGGCGTGTAGGGCGGCTGCTCGAACTCGGTGCCCTTCAGGTCGGGGCTCTCGTCCTCGAAGCTCGCGATCTTCACCGCGGTCGGCGGCAGCTCGTTGAAGTCGCCGCCGACCACGAACGGGAGCGGCTCCTCTTCGAGGACCTGCGCGAGGTGCTTCAACTGCCGCTGCTTGGTGCCGTCGGTGTCGTAGGCGGACACGTGGGTGACGAAGGCGCCGATCTCGCGCGCGCCCACGCGGATGTGCGCGCGGCCGATCACCGTGTGCAGGTAGAACAGCTCGTGCAGCGGGTCGTCGTCGCCCCGATCTTCCTGCCTGATTCGCTGCGCGTACGTGATCGGGTGCTTGGAGAAGATCGCGACGCCCATGTCGATGCGCCCGACGCCCTCCGACGGGACGTAGCGGCTGTTCCACGCCTGGTAGTACGCGCCGTAGTTCAGGCTCGTGCGGTCGAGGAAGTCCTGCACCATGTCGACGTACGCCGATCGCCGCGAGTCGACCTCGATCTCGTTGGCGAAGAGGACGTCCGGGTCGACCTCGCGGATCAGCCGCTCGATGGCGTCGAGGTTGGTGCGCACCTCGCGGCTGGTCATCTGCACGCGATCGCCCCACCCGTCGAACCAGAAGTCGATGCGGCACGCCCCGTACTTCACGTTCCAGGTCATGACCTTGAGCCGCCGCGGCGCCGGATCGGCCGGCACCTTCACCGCGCGCTCGAAGACGGGGACCTCGACCCTATCGGGCTCGATATCGTCGGCGAACGGCTCGCAGGCGCAGCAGGCCGCGACGAGGGCGAGGAGCAGACGGCGCACCTTCGCAGGCTACACCGACCGGCCACGCCTCGCCGCGGTCGGGCTCGATCGGGTCGGCGAACCCTACGCGCTGGTCGGCCAGCACTCGCACCACTCGTCGTCTGACCCGTCGAGGAACCCGATCAGTGCGTCGAACGCCTCGATGTGCCTCCATGCCGCGCGCGGATCGCGTTGCAGCACGAGGTGCGCGGTGTCGACGTCGGCGAGGTGCAGCTCCGGGCGGTGGGACTTCAGCTCTTCGGCGAGGTCCGGGCGGAGCAAGGCCTCGCGCTTCGCGCGCAGGTAGAGCACCGGGACCGGGCAGCGCCCGAGGTCCGCCGTCGCATCGACCTCGAGCACCGCACGCACGCGCGCGGCGAGGACCGCGGGGCTGACCGACGCGGACGAGGCCTGGAACTCCGCGATGAGCTCAGCGTCCGCATCCCATCCGGCGAGCAACCTGCGGAGCACCGGTGCGGGCGGCGGGAACGAGAAGAGCGAGCGGTGCACCCATGGGCGGAAGCGCGCGAGCCAAGCGGGGACGGGCGCGCGCGCGAACGTCGCGACGAGCACGAGGGCAACGAGGCCCGGGGGTCGCTTCGCGGCGATGCGTATCGACAGCGGACCGCCGAATGACTCGCCGAGCAGCACGAACGGCCTGCTCGTGGGCAACGCGGCTTCGGCGATCGGTTCGAGCCCGGCGTACGAGCGGACCTCGTGACTCGGGTACGACACGACGCGCGGCGCGAACCCGGGCGGTGCCGCGTCGACGAACCGACGGAACATCCGTCCGGTGCCATCGAGGCCCGGGAGCAGCACGATGGGGAGCACGGCGCCAACGTAGCCCGGCCGCAGCGGAGGGGCACCGCGGTTGCCTGCGGCGCCACGCTGCAACCGAGCCTCACATCAACGCGATCAGCCGATCGAGCAGCAGGAGCTCGGTCTTCAGCCCCTCGTCGCCGAGCTCGGTGACGTGCGCGGCGAACGCGGCGCGGGTCTCGCCGATCCGCTTCTTCGCCTCGGCCGGGTCGCCGCTCTCGCGCGCCTGCAGCGCCTTCTTCACCCCGAGCACCCAGTTCGACAGGGCGACGACCTTGCGTACGCCGACCTGCTGGTACCACTCGAAGCCGTCGGTGAGCGGCGCCTTGCCGCCGTACGTGGCGTCGAGCTCCTGGTGCACCGGCGTGCCGTCGACCTTCTGGTAGTCGATCGCGAGGTGGGCGACGGGCGCCTCCGGCGTCGTGCTCTTCGGCGCGTAGCGCAGCACGATCGCGCCCTTGTTGCGGGAAAGGAACACGGTCGGCACGTTCAGCGCGAGCCGGCCGTCCGTCAGCGAGGCGCTCGGGACGCCGTAGGCGGTGGAGAAGGTCCACGAGGTCTGCGCGCCGACGGAGACCTTCATGTCGTAGGCGATCGGCGTGACCAGGTAGTCGAAGTCGCGATCGAAGACGGTGCGGAGCTTCTCCTCGTCCTGCAAGAAGAAGTACGCCCCGCCGCGCACCTGCGAGATGTCGTGCGCGAGCTGCTGGCCGAAGTCGAGGCCGATGCCGAACGCGGTGAGGCCGATGCCCTTGGCGGCGTAGGTCCGCGCCATCCCGATGAAGCTGCCCGCGTCGGTGCTCCCGATGTTCGGCAGCGCGTCGGTCAAGAGCATCACGCGGTGCGAGCGCGCGGTGGAGGCGACGTCCTGCTCGGTGAACGCGTAGCCTTTGGAGAGCCCGAGCTCGATGTTGGTGGCGCCGCGCGCCTCGATGCCGACGATCTGCCCGAGGATGCGCTCCTTGTTCGTGTCGTCGACGAACGTCGGCGAGACGAGCACGTCGACCTTGTCGTCGAAGAGCACGATCGACAGCCGATCGCGCGGACCGAGCTGCCCGACGAGCTTCCGCACCGCGTCGCGCGCGGCGACGATCTTCTCGCCGGCCATCGAGCCGGAGCGATCGACGACCACCGACAGATCGAGGTCGGGGCGCTTGAAGGTGGCGGCGTCGAAGCCGGTGGAGAACCCGAGCTGCACCCAGGCCGTCCGGTCGCCGTCGTCGGCGCCGGCGGCGATCGCGGTCGCCGAGCCGAGGCACAGCGCGCGCGTGCACGGCTCGCCGAGCACCGGCAGATCGTGCTCGGCGAGCATGCCTTCGACGTGCAGCTCGTCGGAGCGGGGGACCTCGCCGCGCGCGATCTTCGCGCGGAAGAGCCCCGCGTCCTGCGCGCCACCCGGCGTCGCGCCCATCGACCCCGGAGGTGCCCCGCTCGCCGCGTCCATCGAGGCAGCGCTGCAGCCGGCGCCGACCGCGATGAAGACGATCACCGCGAGCGGACCGAGCACAGACAGGAGCGAGCGCTTGCGAGCCATGGCACCTCCGGGGTCGACCCGAGAAAAAAGCGAAGCGAAAGCGAAGGAGAAGCGAAGCGAAGGAAGGGGGGTACCGAGCGCCTCAACAAAGGTCGTGCCACCCCGCGGGTCGAAGCCCCCGCGCCGGCTCGCGGAGCCGCTCACCCGAGGTTCCGCGTGGTTTCTCCGTGAATGCCCGCCGCTCCTCGGCCGTCTCCCCCTGACATCCGGGTCGCGGTCGCCGTGCACGGCGCGCCGGGCCACTGCCCATGGCACGCCCGGCCGGCACCGACGCCGCGACGGTAGCCGGCGCTCGCGCGACGGAACGCGCCCGCGCCGCCTTGCCGCCAACGCCGCCCCGATCTGCATTGCCGGCGATGTCCGCCCGCGAAGGTCACGAGGAGCACGAGAAGGCGTTCGCCGAGCTGTCGGCCGACGAGCTGTACGCGATCCTCGCGCTGCGGCAGGAGGTCTTCGTCGTCGAGCAGGCGTGCGCGTACCTCGACTGCGATGGCCTCGATCGCGCGGCGCGACACCTCTGGACGGTCCGCCGCGTCCAGTGCGACGAGGGCGATCTCGCCGGCGCCATCGTCGCGTACGCACGCATCCTGCCGCCCGGCGAGAAGTTCGAGGAGGCGAGCCTCGGCCGTGTGATCACCGCGAGCTCGGCGCGACGGACCGGCGTGGGCCGCGCGATCGTCGCGCGCGCGATCGCCGGGATCGAGCGCCGCTGGGGCGGCGCGATCCGCATCTCGGCGCAGAGCTACCTCGAGCGCTTCTACCGCGAGCTCGGCTTCGAGCGCGTCGGTGAGGGGTATCTCGAGGACGGCATCCCGCACATCGAGATGCTGCGTGCTAGCTTTCCCCGTCCGTGACGACCCTCTTCATCGTACCCGCCGACGGGACCGTGCTCGAGGAGTCGAGCGACGGTCGCGTGCGCGTGCGGAGCGTCGACGGCGACCTCACGATCGACGCCGATCCGGCGCTCGCGGGCGATCTGCTGGCGTACATCGACACCGGCGCGGCGAGCGCCCGGTTCGGCGCCCTCGAGGCGATGATCGCGCGCCCCGATCTGTTGCAGCGCCTGCGCGGCGCCGGGCGGGTGCCGCTGTCCGGGCGCTCGGCGCTCGAGCTCGACGGGTTCGGCACGCTCTTCGTCGAGCTGACGGGGCAGTGCAACGAGCAGTGCGTGCACTGCTACGCCGAGTCCGGCCCGCAGGTCGAGAGCGCGCTCGATCGCGACACCGTCCGCGCGGCGCTGCGCGACGCGCGCGAGCTCGGCTTCCGCGTCGTGCAGTTCACCGGCGGCGATCCGCTGCTCTGCCCCGATCTCGTCGAGCACGTCGCTCTCGCCCGTGAGCTCGGGTTCGAGATCGTCGAGATCTACACCAACGGGCTCGCGCTCACCGACGCGCTCCTCGACAAGCTCGCGCCGGCGGAGCCCCGCTTCGCCTTCTCGTTCTACTCGGTCGACCCCGACGTGCACGACGGCATCACCCAGACGCGCGGCAGCCACGGCAAGACGTCGGCGGCCATCCGGCGCGTCGTCGCGCGCGGCCTTCGCGCGCGCGTGGGCATCATCGTGATGGAGGAGAACGCCCCCCACGTGGCCGAGACCGCCGCCTACGTCGAGAGCCTCGGCGTGAAGCAGTACGGCGCCTCCGCGGCCCGCGGCGTCGGGCGCGGCCGGGTGTTCGACGGCGACTTCCCGCTGCCGCCGCGCGTCGGGTACGCCGAGCACGCGTCCTCCTCGACCGGCGACCGCAAGACGCGCGGCAAGCTGTGCATCGCGTCGAGCGGCACGGTGCACCCGTGCATCTTCAACCGCTCGGTGACCCTCGGCGACGTGCACCAGCGCTCGCTGCGCGACATCGTCGATCACCCCTCGCTCCCGCGCCGCGCGCGCCGCCTCGCCACGCTCCCGACGCTCGAGGCGGGGGACGACCGCGATCGCCTCGCGTGCATCGGTTGCCGCGCGAGCGCCGCCGCGCTCCGCACCTACTGCGATCGGCCCTGAGCGAGGCCGGCGCGGCGGGCGAGCCATCGACGCACCGCGGGGGTGCGCCGCTCGATCAGGAAGTACACGACCACGGCGTACGCGATGACGAGCGCGACCCACGGGGCGACGCGCAGGAGGTTGCCCGCCGTCGCGCGCAGCAGCGGCGGCGTGCCGAGCCAGGCGCCGACGAGCGCGAGCGCGGGCACGTGCACGAGGTAGAGGCTGAAGGAGATCGCCGAAAGCGCGGAGGCCACGCGCGTGTACGAGCCGGGCCGCGTGGTGGCCGGCGCGACGCGCGTGAACGACGCGACGAGGAGCGCGAGGGCGACGCCGGTGAGCTGCTCCTGCACGAAGAGCGGCGTCGAGCGGCGGACGACCATCACCGCGAGCACGCCCGCGACGGAGGCGACGCGCGTCCACGTCGGCCAGACGCCCGGGGCCCGCCGCTCCCACAGGGCGACGACCGCGCCGCAGGACCACACCGCGAAGTACGACGGGTACAGCTCGCCGAGGAGCGCGACGACGGAGGCCCACACCGCCGCGGCGAGCAGCCGGCGCGGCCACGCGCCCGGCGAGAGCGCCGTCACCACGAACGGAAACGAGAAGTAGAACCACCCCTCGTAGGCGAGCGTCCACAGCGCGACGTTGCTGCCGAGCGTCGGGAAGCGCGCCCACTGCAGGAACGCGAGGTTGCCGAGCACCGTGCGGATCGAGTGACGCGTGGCGAAGCTGATCGAGAAGACGCGCGACGGGTGGTGGCCCGCGTAGACGCCCGCGTCGCGGAAGAACGCGAGCCCGATGCGGTCGAGCAGCACGCCGAGCACGAAGGCCGGCCAGAGGACCGTGAGGATGCGCGAGGCGCGCGCGACGGCGTACCTGGTCCAGCGCCGATCCTCGAGGCCGAGCGACGAGCGGGTGACCAGGTACCCGCTGAGCACGAAGAACGCGAGGACCGCGTCGTGCCCGCGGCCGGCGATCTGCAGGAACACCCGCCCGGCCAGATCGGCGCCCTGCGGGACGAACATCAGCTGCCGGACGTGCGTCGCGACCACGAAGAGAGCGGCCGCGCCCCGGAGCAGATCGAGGTCGGCGCGCGCGCGCGGGCTCAGGGGAGGGTTCGCCACGTCGATCCGTCAGGACGCGTGATAGCGTACCTCGTTCGGGGCATGCGCAAGCGTTCGCTACCGTGGTGGGCGACGGCGGTCCTCGCGATCGATCGCGCGTTCGAGCGCGCGCGCGACCTGGAGAAGCAGGTGCGCGACGAGCTCTTCCTCTCGTTCGGCCGGGAGCGGGCCGAGGACATCACCATCGCGATCTACGATCGCAACGAGGAGTACCGGCCCGGCGGCAAGCGCGATCCGTTCGTCGGCCTCCACGACTGGGAGGCGAAGCTCGTGCACGATCGGCGCTTCCCGACGACGGGGCGCCTGCTCGTCGGCGCTGCGGGCGGCGGCCGCGAGATCGCGGTGCTGACGCGCCTCGGCTATCACGTCGACGCGTTCGAGCCCTCCCCGAGCCTCTTCGCGTCGGCCGAGGAGGTCGCGCGCCGCAGCGGCCGCGCGCGCGTCGCTCGCGGCACGTACGCCGAGCTGTGCGACGCGGTCGACGGGCGAGGGCCGCTCGCCGACCTGGTCGCCGCCGGGCGCTACGACGCCGTGATGCTCGGCTGGGGGAGCTACTCGCACGTCCTCGACCGCGCGCAGCGGGTCGCCCTGCTGCGCGCCGTCGCCCGGCTGACACGCGGTCCGCTCGTCGTGAGCTTCGAGGTGCGCCGCCCCCCGATGCGACGGACCGACCGCATGCCCCGGCTGGTCCAGAACGCGGCGCGAGCGTTCGGGCGCGGGGCTCCGCCGCCGGAGCTGGTCTTCTACGGAAATGTCGGGTTCCTCGCGTCGTTCGACCGGCAGATGCTCGAGGGAGAGGCCGCCGACGCCGGCTGGACGGTTTCCACTTTCGCTGAAACGCCGTATGGGTACGCACTGCTCACACGGTCCGCTTGAATGGCCCGGGCCATTCGAGCAACCATCCCGAGACGCCAGAGACCCACGTGCCAGGCGCTCTCGGCCAGGAGTTCGGTGCCGATGTCCGACGACAACCGCGAAGACCCGGCCGTGATTGGCCGCCGCAAGCTGATGAAACTGGGTATGTATGCGGCGCCGATCATCCTCGGGACGCTCACCATCTCCCGCAATGCCGTGGCCGCCTCGAGCGGCTTCTGCAGCCCCAACGGCACCCCCTGCTCGCCGAACGGGGCTGAGCCATGCGGGCCGAACGGCTCCTGCATGCCGGGCTGATCTCGCGTAGAGATTCGACACTGCCGAGATCGCGCGTGCATGTGTTGTGTGGCATCCTCGGTTGTGGCGGGGGAGTCACCAATGATGCGGAACGATCAGCGCGACGACGACTTGGCCGTCATGGGCCGTCGCAAGCTCCTGAAGCTCGGCCTTTACTCCGCGCCCGTGATCCTCGGGACGCTCACCATCTCCCGCAACGCCGCCGCCGGCACCTCCGGCCACTTCTGCAACCCCGACACGCCCTGCGGCCCGAGCTGGCCCGACGAGATGGGCATGTGAATCGATTACGATCTCGCCCACCGCCGCCATGGCTCGTCCCCTCCGCCCGCGACGCGCTCGCGATCTACCCATCCGTGAGCTCCCCGACGGCGAGACCGTCGTCCTGAGCCCGAGCGGCGCCGCGTTGGTCCTCAACGGCACCGCGAGCGTCGTGGTCTACCTCGCCGACGGTCAGCGCACCGTCGAGCAGCTCGCCGACGAGATCGCCGCCAACACGAGCGGCGCCACGCGCGAGCAGGTGCTCGCCGACGTCGAGCGCATCGTCGGGGAGCTGACCGAGGCGGGTTGTCTGGAGGACGCCGGGCGCGCAGGGTGACGCCGTGATCGCGAGGTCCTTCCGCGCGCTCGACACGGATGTCCTCGTCGAGACCGACGACGCCGAGGTCGAAGGCGCCGTCGCCACCCTGACCGGCAACTACCCGCCCGCGCGCGCGGAGCCTTCGCTGCACTATCGGCTCGAAGGCGCGACCGGAGTCCTGCAGCGCGACGACGAGACGCTCCGTCGCGGCGCGCCGTCGATCGATCTCGCGTTGATCGCCGACACCGACCCGCAGGACCAGGTCGTGCGCCGGGCGGGCGAGAGCTTCCTCGTGCACGCGGCGGCGCTCGCCGGGCGTGACGGCGCGCTCCTGCTCGTGGCGCAGTCCGGCGGCGGCAAGACCACGATGACCCGCGCGCTCCTCGCGCGCGGCGCGCGGTACCTCACCGACGAGGCGTCGGCGATCGACACCGAGCACCGCGTGCGCGGTCTGCCGCGGACCTTCACCCTCGAGGGACCCGATCCCGAAGGCCTCGCGCCGCCGGAGGCGATCGGGCGAATCGGCACGTTCCGCTATCGCCCCGTCGGAGGCGGCGTCTCGATGTATCGCGTCGTGCTGACGTCACCCGAGCGCATCGTCCACGAGCCGGTCCCCGTCGCTGCGATCGTCGTGCTGCAGTACGCGCCCGAAGAGCCGAGCGGGTTGACGCGCATGCCGTCGGCCGCCGCGCTGCAGACGATGTGGGGCCAGAACCGCCGCGCCGACGCGGCCGGGCTCGAGATCGCAATCGCGCTCGCGGGACGCTTCGCCGTGCACCGCCTCGTGACGCACTCGATTGACCAGGGCTGCGCCGATCTCGCGAAGATCTGGTCTCTTTGACGAGCCGCACCGGGCTCTACCGTGGGCGGCTGATCCATGCCGGTCGCGCTCGCGGTGACCCGTGATATAGGGGCGCCGCCCCCGGTGGCTGACGGCCCGGTGCCGCCGCCGACGTGCGGGACACTTTCGCGCGCGAGCGCGCTGATGAAGAGGGTGCCACCATGGTCAAGCGTCCGAAGATTGCGATTATCGGTGCAGGTGGAAACGTCGGCGCAGCCGTCGCCCATTGGGCCGCCGTCAAGGAGCTCGGAGACCTCGCGCTGATCGACCTCAAGGGCAACGTGGCGAAGGGCCGCGGCCTCGATCTCACCCAGTGCAGCGCGTTCGAGAGCTTCAACAACACCTCGTTCGTCGCCGGCGAGGACGCCGCGCTGATGAAGGACGCCGACGTGGTCGTGATGACCGCCGGCGTGCCGCGCAAGCCGGGTCAGAGCCGCGAAGAGCTGATCAACATCAACGCGGGCATCGTCCGTGACATCTGCGTCAACGTGAAGAACCTCGCGCCGAACGCGGTGCTCATCGTCGTCAGCAACCCGCTCGACGCGATGGTGTACGTGGCCAAGCAGGTCACCGGCTTCCCGCGCGAGCGCGTGATCGGCTCCGCCGGCATCCTCGACTCGTCGCGCTTCCGCACCAACATCGCGCTGGCCACCGGCGCCTCGATCGAGGACGTGAGCGCGATCGTCCTCGGCGCGCACACCGACAAGGACATGGTCCCGATCGTCAGCACGGCGACCGTCGGCGGCGTGCCGCTCACCAAGCTCCTCTCGGCCGAGAAGCTCGCCGAGGTGATCGACCGCACCAAGAAGGGCGGCGCGGAGCTCACCGGTCTCATCGGCACCTCCGCCTGGCTCGCGCCCGGCGCCGGCACCTCGCTGATGGTCGAGAGCATCGTCCGCAACCAGGGCCGCCTGCTCCCTTGCTCGATCGAGCTGAACGGCGAGTTCGGCGTGAAGGACTGCTTCGTCGGCGTTCCCGTGAAGCTGACCGCCAAGGGCGCCGAGCAGGTCTACGAGTTCGACCTCTCCGAGTCCGAGAAGGCCGCGTTCGCCGCTTCGGTGAAGGCGAACCAGGAGCTCATGGGAATCGCGAAGGGGTTCCTGTGATTCGGGTCTAGCGTCTACGTCGCCGCGCGCGATTCTCGAACGGTGTCGCTGCATCGAGCGGCGCAGGGCCTCGGGTCGCAAGTCGTCGGTCATCAGCCAGAACGTGAGCGAGAACCGCAGGTCTCCCGTCTCGAAGCTGACGACTGACGACTGATGACTGATGACCGAGCCTTCGCGAGCAGCGACACGTCGCCGTCCGAGAATCGCGACCGGTGATTCTAGAGTCTGGAGGCCGAGGCGCCCTGCGCGTCCTCGGCCTTCCGTTTTTTTGTCCGCTCGAGCGACGGAAGAGCATTCCCGTCGCACGAGCGCGGCGGTGAGCGACAAACTGCCGCTTCCGCGTCGCGCCGATCCAGCGCTCGTTTCCGATCTTCTCGTGCGGCACGACCGCTGCACTGCGCGGCGACGACCAACATGCGACCTCTCGTCGCGTGCGCCCTCACGGCGTGCACGGTGGGGTGTCGTGCGCCCGCGACGACGACGGTGCCGCTCCTCCGAGCGGCAGGCGTCCCCGTCACGGTCGTCACTTCGCCTGCCGTTCCGCTCGAGGTCGTGACGCATACCGTCGGCACCGAAGTCCCCGATCCACTCCCCGTCGAGGGAGCGGCGGTCTCCTACGCAGACGTCGAGCCCGCGCTCGGCCACGCGATCGGATCGGCCGTCGTTCCCTGGGCGAAGCAGCACCGCGCGCAGCGCCCCGACGGGTGGCGCCTGCAAGTCGACCTCATCGCCGGCCACGCCGATTACGACGACGGCCGCCTCACCGTCACCTTCAGCGTACGCGCCACGCTGCGCGCCCGCGCCGACAACGACTACCTCGCGCAGGCCGACGCGCACTGCATCGAGACCGGCCGTGTCGATCCGCGGCAGGGAGCCACCGTCGTCTACACCTGCATGACGCGTCTCGGCCGAGACCTCGCCGGCTGGCTGGGGAGCGTCGAGCCATGAAAGGAGCCTCACCCATGCGCCCGCACCTCGTGCTCGTCCCCAGTCTCCTCACGCTCCTCGCGCTCCTCACACTGAATCTGGGGTGCGCCGGCGTCACCATTCAACCCGGTCAACGCGGGCTGTTCTTCGACCCCGCTGCCGGAGGCCTCAAGCGCGAGGTCCTGCAGCCCGGGTATCACCCGACGTCGAGCTGCATCTTCAAGCGGTCGTGCGAGTACATCGAGGTCTTCGACGTCAGCTACCAGACCAAGAAGGAGACGGTCGCCACCACGTCGAGCGAGGGGCTCACGATGAACGTCGACGTCGCCGTCAACTTCCGGCCGATCATCGCCGAGCTCTACGAGCTCAACACCGAGATCGGTCAGAACTACTACGCCGACATCGTCTCGCCGGAGTTCAAGAGCGCCGCGATGGGCGTGTTCGCGCGGCACTCGCACACCCAGCTCACGAAGCTGAACGAGAAGATCGAAGACGAGATCGAGACCGACCTTCGCCGCCGCATCAAGGGCAAGCACGTCGAGATCTCCTCGGTGAACATCGAGAAGGTCCACTACTCGCCCGAGATCGCCGCCGCGATCGAGGCGAAGATCGTCGCCGAGCAGATGGCCGCCAAGAACAAGGCGGCCCTCGAGGCCGAGGCCCTCCGCAAGAAGATGGAGCTCGAGCACGCCGCCGAGCAGGCCAAGCTCAAGGCGGAGCTCGACGTGAAGGCCAAGAAGGCCGAGGCCGAGATCGCCGAGGCGCAGGCGCAGATCGACAAGACCAAGGCCGAGACGGCCGCCGCGGTGCAGGTCACCCACGCCAAGGCCGAAGCCGAGTCGAAGAAGGTCCTCGCCGAGGCCACGGCCAAGGAGAAGAAGGCCGAGTACTCCCACGTCACGCCGCTCGTGGTGCAGCTCCAGGGCTACGAGGCGCTCGGCAGGCTCGGAGGCACGGGCACGCAGATCTACCTGGGCGACTGGTCGAAGGTCCCGATGTTCCTCTTCCCGCACGCCGTCGGCGGTGCGCCGCTGCCCCCGGTCAAGTCCGCCGCGCAGCCGGTGGTCAAGCCGACCGAGCTGCCGAAGAAGGTCCCGGCCAAGCCGGACGACGACAACCCGTACCTGTGACGGATCCTCGTTCGACCTGGTTCTATCGATACGCGATGAGCAGGCTCGAAACGAAGTAGACCGGCTCGGTGTGGCTGCCGCCGTCGTACTTGCAGTCGGTGCCGAGGGTGCACCCCGCGCACGTCGGCGAATCGGGGCGGCACGTGTTGACGTACGTCGCGACGTCGTACGCGATCGTCGCGCCGCTCGCGGCGTCCGCGATCGTCGCGCCGCTCGCGACGTCCGCGGTCGCGTCGAAGATCCACGGCCGCACGTCGGCGCCCGGGCACCATCCGGCGCGCGACAGTTTGTAGGTCCCCTTCTGTCCGGGGACCGAGCTCGTCGCGCAGTCCGAGCGCCAGACGCGCTCTTTGTGTGCGACGCCCGAGACGGTGACGGTGTGCTCGCGGGGGCAGAACTCGGCGCAGTTCTCGAGGTTGCCCTGGCCGTGGCCGGTCACCAACGTGCGAACGGCGTACGACGTGGCGCCGGTGGGCAGGGTGAGCTTCTGCTCGGGGAACGACGTCGCGATCGGCTTGGCCGGATCTCCGTAGACGCCGCTGTGCATCGTCCAGATCGGGAGCACCGCGACCGGCTCCTTCTCGGGGACGCCGCCCTTCATCTCGAACGAGGCGCTCAGCGACCATCCGTTGCCATAGGAGCTGCCGGGGCCGACCCACGTGTCGATGAACGCGCGCATCGTGAGCTTGCCGCGGAGGAGCGGCCGGAGATCGGTGACGTCGATGTCCCACTTCCCGGCGACCGCGTAGGGCGTGATGAAGCGCGCGACCTCGATCACCGTGTCGTCCTCGGGCTTGTCGCCCTTCTTGGTGACGATGCCCAGCGTGCCGAAGCGATCCCACGCGTCGCACCTGCCGTCTGGGCAATCGAGCGCGAGGTGCAGGACGATGCTCTGGTAGGAGCCGGACTCCGGGAACGTCGCCTCGGTCTCGACGATGCGCTTGTTCTCGGTCGACGTGAAGTAGACGTGCTCCTTCACGAACGTGTCGACCGTCGTGTCGTCGCCCGCCGAGGTCTTGGGCGCGTCGCTTTCGGCGTCGTCGATCGGCGCCGCGCTCCCCGACTCCTTCGACGAGCACGCACACAACAGGCCGATTAGGACGGGCAGTCCGAAGCGCATGGTCCCTCTTAGATCGGCCGCGACTCGGGGACCACGTTGGTGATCCCGATCAGACTTTCCCGGTACTGCGCCCTCGCCCGCGCCCGCGCCTGCGCTTGCGCCTGCCCCCGCGCTACGCTCATGCTCGATGCGTCGCGGAGTGATCGCGTTCGTCCTCCTCCTCGGGTGCGCCCGGGGCGACGCGGTCGACTCCGCCGAGACCCCCGACGCGTCGCTCGACGGCAGCCAGGACAAGCCGGCGTGCGATCCGGCCGCCGATCCGTGCCCGCCCGATCAGCACTGCAGCCCGATCCTCCGCCAGTGCATCCTCGGTTGTCAGAGCGACGCCGGCTGCAGCAAGGGGCGCTGCGACGTCGAGAACCACGCGTGCGTCGGTTGCCTCGCCAACGCCGACTGCCGCCCCGAGGAGGTGTGCGTCGGCACCGTGTGCGTGCCCGGGTGCACGCCGGGAAGACCGTGCCCCGAGGGCCTCCTCTGCTGCGCGGGCGGCTGCGTCGACCCGACGACCAACGTCGATCACTGCGGCGCATGCGGGAAGAAGTGCACCGTGGCCAACGGGTCGGCCGCGTGCGCGGCGGGCAAGTGCGCGATCGCGAGCTGCAAGACGCCGTGGGAGAGCTGCGACGGCAACGTCGCCAACGGCTGCGAGTCCGACACCACCTCGAGCACCACGCACTGCGGCGGCTGCGGCAAGGCGTGCCGTCCGAGCCACGCGACGGGCAGCTGCGCGCTCGGCGTGTGCAAGGTCGGCAGCTGCGCCGCCGGCTTCGGCGACTGCAACGTCAACCCGGCCGACGGCTGCGAGGCCGATCTCGGGGCCGATCCGAGCAACTGCGGCGGGTGCGGCAACAAGCCGACCGAGGCGTGCAACCTCCGCGACGACGACTGCAACGGCCGGTGCGACGACGTCGACGGCTGCCGCAAGGGCATCCACCGCTCCACCGGCGCGGAGCACTTCTACACCGACAGCTCGGTCGAGGCTGCCTGCTGCGGGTTCACCGTCGAGAACCTGAACTACTTCTACCTGTACGCCGCGCCCGCGCCCGACACGGCGCCGTTCCACCGCTGCTTCCACCCCACCGCCAAGCGCCACTTCTACAGCACGAGCGCGACGTGCGAGGCGTGGGGCGCCTCCACGCTCGAGTCGGTGATCGGATACATCGGCACGAAGGAGACGTGCGGCTCGGTGCCGCTGTACCGCCTCTACGGCGCGACGAGCAACGATCACCTGTACACCACCGATCCCGCCGAGCGCAGCGCCGCGATCGCGGCGGGCTGGAAGGACGAGGGCACCGCGGGCTGGGTGTGGCGTTCGCCCCGCGGGTGACGTCGCCGGGCCGCGCCCGGTTTTCCGCAGGTGACCACACGTACAGGCTGTCTCCGCGCTTGCGGCGGTGGTAGTCGCCTCGCACTCCGATCTCGGCGCGCTCGCGCCTTCACGCGAGGATTACGCCGTCCCACGCCCGGAGAGAGGCTCACAGCGATGAAGATCCACGAGTACCAGGGCAAGCAGATCTTCGCGAAGTACGGCGTCCCGATCCCCAAGGGGATCCCGGCGATGACCGTCGCCGAAGCAGAGGCCGCCGCGAAGCAGTTGATCGAGGAGACCGGCAGCCCGATCACCGTCGTCAAGGCGCAGATCCACGCCGGCGGCCGCGGCAAGGGCGGCGGCGTCAAGGTGGCGAAGAGCGCGGCCGACGCGGTCGAGCTCGCGAAGAAGATCCTCGGCATGCAGCTCGTGACCCACCAGACGGGCCCCGCGGGCCAGAAGGTGCGCCGCCTCTACATCGAGCAGGGCCTCGACATCGCCCGCGAGCTCTACGTCGCGATGCTCGTCGACCGCGACGCGCGCCGCATCGCCGTGATCGCCTCCACCGAAGGCGGCATGGAGATCGAGAAGGTCGCCGAGGAGCACCCCGAGAAGATCCTCAAGATCTGGATCGAGCCGGCCGTCGGCATCGCCGCCTACCAGGCGCGCGAGCTGGCCTTCCAGCTCGGCCTCGGCAAGGAGTCGCTCGGCAAGTTCGTCAAGCTCCTGACCACCGCGTACGAGGCGTTCACCAAGGAGGACATGAGCCTCCTCGAGATCAACCCGCTGGTCATCCTGAAGAACGGCGACGTGGTCGCCCTCGACGCGAAGATCAACTTCGACGACAACGCCGAGTTCCGCCACACCGAGTGGGTCGGGCTGCTCGACGAGGCCGAGGAAGATCCGGTCGAGCTCGAGGCCGGCAAGGCGGGCCTCTCGTACGTGTCGCTCGACGGCAACATCGGCTGCCTCGTCAACGGCGCCGGGCTCGCCATGTCGACGATGGACGTCATCAAGCTCGAGGGCGCCGAGCCCGCGAACTTCCTCGACGTCGGCGGCGGCGCCAACGAGGAGCAGGTCAAGAAGGCCTTCTCGATGATCCTCCAGTCGCCGAAGGTCAAGGGCATCTTCGTCAACATCTTCGGCGGGATCATGCGCTGCGACGTCATCGCCAACGGCATCGTCGCCGCGGCGAAGGGCCTCGACATCAAGGTGCCGATCGTCGTCCGCCTCGAGGGCACGAACGTCGAGATCGGCAAGCAGATCCTGTCGGACAGCGGCCTGAAGATCACGCCGGCCGACTCGATCGCAGATGGTGCGAAGAAGATCGTTGCAGCGGTGAAGGGAGCCTGAGCGATGGCGATTCTGGTCAACAAGGACACGCGCGTCGTCTTCCAGGGGATCACCGGCGCCACCGGCGCCTTCCACGCGCGCGGCTGCAACGCGTACGGCACCAACGTGGTCTGCGGCGTCACGCCCGGCCGCGGCGGCGAGGAGTTCGATCTCGGTCCGCGCCCGGCCAGGCCCGGCGAGAAGCCCGGCGACGGCCCGGGCGTGAAGGTCCCGGTCTTCAACACGGTGAGGGACGCGGTCACCAAGGCCGGCGCCAACGCGTCGTGCATCTTCGTCCCGCCCCCCGGCGCCGCCGACGCGATCATCGAGGCGTTCGACGCCGGGATCGAGCTGGTCATCTGCATCACCGAAGGCGTTCCGGTCATGGACATGATCAAGGTCCGCCGCGTCCTCGAGCAGAGGCGCGCCGAGGGCCAGAAGGTCCGCCTCGTCGGTCCGAACTGCCCCGGTGTCATCACGCCCGGCCAGTGCAAGATCGGCATCATGCCGGGTCACATCCACCTGCCCGGCAACATCGGCGTCGTCTCGCGCTCCGGCACGCTCACCTACGAGGCGGTCGGCCAGCTCACCCGCATGGGCATCGGGCAGTCGACCTGCGTCGGCATCGGCGGCGATCCGGTCAACGGCACCGACTTCATCGACGTCCTCGAGCTGTTCGCGAAGGACGACGAGACCAAGGGCATCATCCTCATCGGCGAGATCGGCGGCGGCGCCGAGGAGCGCGCGGCCGAGTGGATCAAGGCCAACCTGAAGAAGCCCGTCGCCGCGTTCATCGCCGGCGCGACCGCGCCGCCCGGCAAGCGCATGGGCCACGCGGGCGCGATCATCAGCGGCGGCAAGGGCACCGCCGAGGCGAAGTTCAAGGCGCTCGAGGCGGCCGGCGTGAAGATCTCGCGCTCGCCCGCGACGATGGCCGAGACGCTCGCCTCGATGCTGTAAGAAGTCGTCAGTCGTCAGTCGTCAGTCGTCAGCGCGCTGTCGCCGCTCGCGCGGACCCGGGCGCTGTGAGACTGGGGCGAAGGCCGAAGGTCGAAGGTCGAAGGTCCAACGGACCGACGCCGTCGACCTTCCGCCTTTTTGACGGGCCGGGCTTGCATGAAATTGCCGTGGCCTTCAGCCGCAGGAGCAAGGAACCCACCGCGAGCCCTGGCGGCCCCAACCCTGCGCCGAGTGACGCTCCGACCTGCGGATCGAGAAAGGCGCTTTCCTTCGTCGGTCGTCGTACCGCACCCGTTCGCTCAGCCCGGCGAAGCCGGGCTTGCACGGATTGCCGTGGCCTTCAGGCCGCGGAAGCAAGGAACTCACCGGGATCCCTCTGCAGGGACCGGCCGACAAAAGGCTCGACATGCCTAAATTCGGCGCTAGCATGCGCGCGCCAAAACCCCCTACGGAGCACGCGAGAACACCATGGCCATCGAGCGCACCTTCAGCATCCTCAAGCCGGACACCGTCGAGAAGCACAAGATCGGCGAGGTGATCGCGATGCTCGAGAGCACCGGCCTCGTGCCCGTCGCGATGCGCATGATGCACCTGACGAAGAAGCAGGCCGAGGGCTTCTACTACGTGCACAAGGAGCGCAAGTTCTTCGGCGAGCTCGTCGAGTTCATGACCCGCGGCCCCATCCTCGCGATGGTCCTCGAGGGCGAGAACGCGATCGCGAAGTACCGCGAGGTCATGGGCGCGACCGATCCGTCGAAGGCGGCCGAGGGCACCGTGCGCAAGAAGTACGGCGCCAACGTCGGCGAGAACGCCATCCACGGCTCCGACGCGCCGGAGACGGCCCGTTTCGAGATCGGCTACTTCTTCCCCGGGTACGAGCTCGGTTGAGCCGACGTAACGACGCGGTGGACGGATCGCCGCGACAAACGCGCGATCCGGCGCTATACCGCGTGCCGTCGCGGGTCGACTCCTCGACCGACGACGTTCGAACGTCGACCTTCAGGCGACCGCGCGGCGCTCAGCGCCGCAGCAGACCGCGCGGCGCTCAGCGCCGGCACCGAAGATTGCGGGGGACCCGTGACGGGAGTCGCAGTACCAAGGGCCGAGAGGTCGGGATCGCATCGGGTGGTCGACGTGGAGGTCGGTGACGTCCGAGAGGCGATCGCGAGCATCGCCGGCGTCGCCACGCTGGCCCGCGCGCAAGGCGTCGGGCCGAAGGCGCTCCGCGATCTGCTGCCGGGGCTGCGCTCGACCTGCCTCGCGGTCCCGGCCATCGTCGCCGCCGCCCTCGTGCAGGCGTGCGACGTGGTGGCGCTCGCCACGGGCCTCGAGGTCGACTCGCGCAGCGCGCTCGAGGCGCTGGTCGCCGCGGCGCGTCGCAGCGCCAGCGAGGTCCTCGCCGCGATCGAAGCCGCCGAGCAGAAGGGCCTCGGCGCGCGCACCCGGCTGACGCTCCAGGCCGCGTGCGATCGCACCGTCGAAGAGCTCGCCCGCGTACGTCATGCGATCGAGCTCCTCCAGCGCGCCTCGTTGGGCGAGCCACTGCCGATCGCCCTCGACGATCTGCTCGGCGAGCTCGACGGCGACGAGCTCGGCGGCACGCCCGTCGAGCTCTGGCTGCTCGGCGATCTCGACCAGACGGTCATCGTGCAGCCGCGCATCGCGCTCGCGGTCATGCTCGGCGCGCTCGCCCACGTACGCGCCCTCGCCGGCGGAACCGCCTTCGTGGCGGTCACCAGCGCGACCGCCGAGCGGGTGTCGGTGACCTTCCGCCGCCGCGCCGCCGACGATCCGGAGGGGGAGCTCATCCGGGTCACGGTCCCGGACGAGGTCGCCTACGACCAGCTGGTCCTTCGCCTCGCCGCCGCCACGCTCGCGGCGCCCCTCGTCATCGACGGGCGGGCGGTTCGCCTGGACCTTCTGCGCGCATGATCAGGGCCTCGGGTTGCACCCCTGCGGCGTAGCTGTTAGCTGATCACCTCGGATCCCTCGGGGATTCCTGCCTACCCGTGCGCGCCGTCTCCGCCGATCCCGACTCCCAGCCCAACTCGTCGCCGCCCGCGACCGGCGGCTCCGCGCCCAGCGGCCCCCCGCCCGTCCGCCACGACGCGCGGTTCGACGAGTCACGGATCGACCCCGACGCCCTGCGCGTCGTGCGGCGCCTCGTGGCCGCCGGCTTCGAGGCCTACCTCGTGGGCGGCGCGGTGCGCGATCTGCTGCTCGGCCGGCGCGCCAAGGACTTCGACATCGCCACGAGCGCGCGCCCCGAAGACGTCAAACGCGTCTTCCGCCACAACTGCCGCATCATCGGGCGGCGGTTCCGGCTGGCCCACGTGTTCTTCTCGTGGGGCGGCAAGACGTACGAGGTGGCTACCTTCCGTCGTAACCCGGTCGGCGTCACCGAGACCGACGCCGAGGCCGACTCCGACCTCCTCATCCGAAACGACAACGTCTTCGGCGACGCCCACGAAGACGCGACGCGGCGCGATTTCACGATCAACGGCCTGCTCTACGATCACGATCGACAGCAGATCCTCGACTGGACCAACGGCGTCGACGACATCCATCGCCGCGCCATCCGCACCATCGGCGATCCCGACGTACGCTTCCGCGAAGACCCGGTGCGCATCCTCCGCGCGATCAAGTTCGCCGCGCGCCTCGACTTCGGCATCGACCCCGACGTCTACGACGCGATGGTCGCACATCGAGAAGAGCTCGATCGCGCGGCGCGCCCGCGCGTCTTCGAAGAGATCCTCCGCCTCCTGCGCGGCGGCGCCGCGCGGCGCTCGATCCACCTCGCGTGGGACACCGGCATGTTGGCGGTGGTGCTGCCCGAGCTCTCGGCCTTCCTCGACGACGCCGCGACCGACGACACCTCGGGCAGCCGCGTCTTCCGCGCGCTCGCCGCCATCGACCGCATCACCCACGAACGTGGCGCGCCTCCCGACGACTCGGTGCTGCTCGCGGCGCTGCTGCGCGAGCCGATCCGCGAGTGGACGCTCGGCGCCCGCACGCGAGACGAGTGGCGCGCCGCGCTCGACCACAAGGTCGCCGAGTTCGGTGAGCGCATCGCGATCACGCGCCGCATCGCCGAGGGGCTCGCCCGCCTCTACGCCGCCGAAGCACGGCTGCGCGCGGGCCGCACCGGCGGATTCCTCTCGACGCCCCTCGGCCCCCTCGCCATCGATCTGGCCATCATCACGGCCGTGGCCGACGGCGCGCCGACCCGAGAAATCACGCGTCTCCGCGCGATTCAGCTCCCCAGCGCCCCCGAGCCTCGCCAGCCGCAGGGCCATCCGGCGCCCGCGCACGTCCATCGGCGCACCCGCGATCGGGTGCCCCGCTTCTGATCGCCTACCCGCACCCACGTCGGCCCCGTTGATTCGTAGCGCCGGGTTTGGCCTACTTGGGACATTAGGGAGCGACGGGGCCTGCCGTTCGGCTTGAAGACCCGCCGGTCCCTCCTACTGTTCGGTCCTTCGTGAAAGCGCTCGCAACGAACTGTTCGAGAGGTGCGGCGTGAGCCAGCGGTTCGTTCGCTGCGCCCACTGCGGGCTTCCGCACGGCATCGACGAGGCGGTGTGCGCGATCACGGGGCGACCGATCGAGGCGCGGCGCTCGCGCGCCCCGGTCCCGCAGGCGTCGAGTCGTTCGCGCGAGCCGGTGGCGCGCCCGGCACAGCCCGCCGCCCAGCGGCCCTTCGACGCGCCGTCGCGCGGGGGCATGCCGGCCGCCGCGCGCATCCCGTCGAGCAATCCGCCGCCGTTCGCAGGGCTGACGTCGGCGCCTCCGCCTCCCCTCATCGGGCAGATCCTCGGCGGGAAGTACCGCGCGATCCGCGTCCTCGGCGAGGGCGGCATGGGCACGGTGTACGAGTGCGAGCACGTCCAGCTGCACCGCAAGGTCGCGGTGAAGGTGCTGCACCCGACCCAGGCGAAGAAGAAGGCGTCCGTCGCGCGCTTCCAGAACGAAGCGCACGTGGCCGGCGCCATCGGTCACCCGAACATCTGCGAGATCTACGACATGGGCGAGCTCGAGGACAGCTCGCCATTCCTCGTGATGGAGCTGTTGCAGGGCGAGACCCTCGCCGATCGCATCGCCAGCGAGGGCGCGCTCCCCTTCGACGACATCATCGATGTCATCGGCCAGGTGCTCTCGGGGCTCATCGCCGCGCACGACAAGGGGATCATCCATCGCGACATCAAGCCGGAGAACGTGTTCCTCACGCAGCGCGCCGGCCTGCCGCCGATGGTGAAGCTGCTCGACTTCGGCATCTCGAAGATGTCCGGGGCCGACGATCTCCACCTCACCCGCACCGGCATGGTGATGGGCACGCCGTTCTACATGTCGCCCGAGCAGGCGCGCGGCGACCGGAACCTCGACAGCCGCGTCGACCTCTATGCGACCGGCGTGATGATGTACGAGTGTCTCACCGGGAGGCGCCCGTATCACGCGGCGAACTACAACGCGCTGCTGATGCAGATCCTCACCACCGATCCGCGTCCGCCGCACGACATCCGTCCCGCGGTGCCCGAGGCGTTCGAGCAGGTGGTGGCGCGCGCGATGGTGCGCGATCGCGACAAGCGCTACCACTCCGCCTCGGAGTTCCAGCGCGACGTGCAGCTGCTCCGCGATCCCGGCACGATGCGTCGCGTCCCGTCGGTGCCGCCCGAGCCGATGCCGCTCGTCGCGCAGCGCCGCCGCGACGAGCCCCTCCCGCCGTCGCGCCCCAAGCCGGTCGAGTTCCCAGCGGTGTCGATCGACATCGAGGGGCGCGATCTGCTCGACAGCGGCGCCGTCGAGAGCGGCGCGTCTGGGTCGATCGAGATCCCGATCGTCGCCGAGGCGCCCGTGTCGTCGCGCGAGTCGCGCGCGCTCTACAAGCCCGACCCGGAGCTCGAGGCGCTTGCGCGCTCGAAGTCGCTGCCCCCGTCGGTGCCTCGCCCCGCGTCGTCTTCGCCGCCCTCCAACGTGGTGCCGCGCCCGGTCGAGAAAGCGCCGTCGTCGGCGCCGAAGCGCGAGGCGCCGCCGGCGAGCGTGCCGGTCGCGCGGAAGATCGCCGAGCCGTCGCCGAGCGTCCCGGTCGCGCGGAAGGTCGCCGCGCCGCCGCCGATCCCGCCGCGCGAGAAGGTCCAGCCGCCGCCGGCGGCGAAGGCGGACCGCTACAAGGCGCCGACGCCGACCGCGCTCGACATGCGCAAGGACGACGCGCCGTGGCTCGACGATCACGACGCCGATCCGACCGAGATCGGCTCCATCTTCGGCACGCCGCGCATGCCGAGCGACACGCCGATCGATGCCGACTCCACCGAGCGCATCCCGCCCGAGCGGCTCGCACGCCTGCACGATCGACTCCCCCGCGGCGCGCGCGAGACCTTCACGTCCGAGAAGGACCCGCGCGCCGAGCCGGCGGTGCACTCGCCGAACGAGCGGCTCACCACCGATCGCTTCGAGCTGCAGGCGGTCGAGCGGCCGAGCGACGACGAGGCGCCGACGACCCTGTTCGACCGCAGCGTGCTCAGGGCGAAGCTCGCCAAGAAGTCGAAGTCGGGCGCCAACCCGCCGGTGCGCCCAGGCGGCGCGACCGATCGCGCGCCTGGCGGCGCGACCGATCGCGCGCCGGGTGGCGCGATCGAGCGCGCGCCGGGTGGCGCGACGGATCGCGCGCCCGCGCCGCCGGCCGCGCCCGGGCCGTCGCCGATCGCGCGGCCTCCCGGCGCTCCGCCGCTGGCGCCGCCGTCGCGGCTGCGCGGACCGAAGGACACCTGAGGCTCATCTCCACGCGATCGTGCAGGCGAGCTCGGTCCGCTGAGCGCCCTTGCCGTCGGCGTCGAGCGCGAAGTACGTCGCGCGTCCGGACTGCGCGTCGTACTGGAACGACGATCGATCGGAGAGGACGGTGATCCGATCGAGGCACGCGTCGAGCGCGCCGAAGCGGCTGCGCACTACGCCCGCCATGCTGCGGATCGTGCGCGGCGCGCCCGAGTCGACGCCGAGGACGAGCGTGCGACCGAGCGCGGCGTCGGCGTCGTCCCAGCCGGGCGCCGACGCGGTGCACGCGCGCGACGGCCGCGCCACGTCGGGCGTGGAGGCCAGGAGGAGCTCGAAGCCGCCCGACGGCCGCGCGTCGACGCCGAGCGGCAGCACGTAGGCGGTCCCGTGCGTCCAGCGCGGGATCGGCGAGATCTCGAGGACGCCGAACGCGCCGCGCACCGGCTCGACGCTCATGCCCATCTGCGACTCGGCCGCCCAGCTGGCGCGCGACAGCGACGACACGGCCGTGCCCTGCGGCCCGACGATCGCGACGAACGGCGTCGGCTCGGCGCCCGGCGGTCCGTCGAGCGCGCGACCGGTGCCCACGACGGCGAGCACGCCGCCGAGCTCGCGCGCGCCGTGGATCGCGTGCGGCACGATGGTCGGTCCGAGGTCGACGCGCTCGGGGATCGCGCCCGCCGTCGCGCGCCACAGCTCGCAGCGCGCGTCGCGACAGAGCGACACGAGGATGCGCCGCGGCGAGAGCGCCCACGCCATGGGCGACGCGCCCCAGCCCGCCGTCGACGCCGCGTTGCGATCGGCGAACGGCGCCGGAAACGAGGCCGTCTCGTGCACGACGCCGAGCGGATCGAGATCGCTGGCGAACCGGATGACGCTCCGCCCGTGGTCGGCCCACGAGCCGCTCGACGGACCGGTGCTGATCCAGCCGCCGCGCACGTTGCGCCCGATCGGGGTGAGCACCTGCGCCCAGCCCGGGAGGATCTTCGGCCCGGCGAGGCCCAGCAGCACGTCGCTCGGCGTGAAGAACGGCGCCCGCGCCACCGGGACCTGGGCCGCCGGGACGACCTGCGAGGCGCCGGACGCGGTGCAGTCGGCGACGACGCTCGTCGCGCGCGGCGTGCTCGGCGGCGGAGGAGCGATCGCCGCGGCGTCGGCGAGGTCGATCAGCCGATCGTGAACGGCGACGCGCGGGTGCCATCCGAGCCGTGACCAGCCGAGCGCGCGGCAACCCACGGCGCCGCACTCCACGCGGCGCGCCGGCGCGCTGACGTCGAGGGGACGGACCTCCTCGGGCCACGCGGAGAGCGACCAGTGGCGGCCGCCGTCGGCGGTGACGGATGCCTCCACCCGGGCGTCGTGCTTCGACTTGCCCTCGACGACCGCGACGATCATCGCGCGATCGGCCCACGTGCCGACCAGCGCGCGCCCGTCGAGCACCGCGCGCGGCAGGGACTCGATGATCCGCAGCCTCGTGGACGTGGCCTCGATGGCCGTCGCGCGGAGCTCGGTCGGCGTGCGCCACCACGCGACCATGCGCCCGGGCGCGACCTCGTCGATCGCCAGGAGGTTCTTCGTCGGCTCGTCGAGGCGCAGGCGCAGCGGCGTGCTGTTGATCTGCGCGCCGCGCGGCAACGCGAGCAGCTCGACGCGCCCGCCGGTGTCGTCGCGCACGACGAGCAGGCCGCCGTCGGCGCGCGGGATGATGTGGCGGCGCCCCGACACCGAGGCGACGAACGCGTCGGTCCAGGCGCCGGCCGCGTCGCGCACGCAGAATTTCGACGCGCCGAGCAGGTCGATGCCGCCCTCGCTGGTGCCGGCGCAGGTCGCGGCGACGACGGCGGCGGAGGTCGCCGACAGCCGGTGGCCGGTGCCGAACGCGAAGGTCTTCTCGACGTCGAGCTGCGTGCTGCCCGACCGTTCGACGACGGCGCCGACGACCAGCTGCCCGCCGGTGGCGTACGCGCCTTGCGCGTGCCGGACGCACGCGGCGAGGGCGAGCGCGCCGGCGTCCGCGCCGGGCGCGAGCTCGCAGTGGCCGAGATCGGGCGCGCGCGTGCTCCGCAAGACGCGCAACGGATCGCGCTGCACGACGGCGAACCGGCCGCCGTCGGAAAGGAGCAGCGCGTCGTCCTCGAGCGGCACGCCGAAGGGTGCGGCCACCTCGACGCGCACGGCGGCGATCTCCGGCAGCCCGGGCGCGCGCGCGATCGCGATCGGCGCGCCGAGCACGCCCGACGGCGAGACCGGCGCCGCGCGATCGTCGGTCGCCAGGAGCAGCGCCCCGCCCTCGCGCAGCACGCGCTTCGGCCCCTCGGCCGGGAACGCGGCCTTCACGGCCGCGCGATCGAGCGGCGACCACGTGTCGCCGCCGTCGCGCGTGATCACCGGGCCGAGGAAGTCGACGATGGCGAGCGCGGAGGTCTTCGCGAAGAACTCCGGACCGGCGGTGATCACCCGGCCCGTGCCCGGTCCGGCCGCCGACCACGCGGCGAGGATCGGCGCGCCGATCGGCGGCAGCTCGCGCGACGCGGTGCCCTTGGCGAGGTCGACGCGCAGCCAGTCGTTGCTCGCGCGATCGCGCGCCCACAGCTCGCGCGCGCCGACCGACACCGCCGAGAGCGGGCCACGCACGATCGGTCGCAGCCCGCCGGACGCGTCGCCGATCGAGAGCCCGTCCTCGAGCACGTACGCGGTGCCGCCGTCGAGCCAGGGCGGCAGCGCGAGCGCGGCGGTGATCGGCTGCGCGGTCACGTCCCGCAGGCGAGTGGCGCCTCCGTCGGCGTCGACGTGCCAGCGGACGCGCCCGCGCACCACGTCGGCGGTCGCGCCGCTCACCACGAACGACGTCGGGGAGCCGGGGTGCGCGACGAGGACGGCGCCGTCGAGCGGCGCGCGCCTGGTCGACGGCGGCGCCGGCGCTCGCGCGGGCTGCGCGCCGCAACCTGCGACGACGATCAGCGCGAGAGCTCCGAGGCGCACGTTGGATTGTGGGGTCGGCATCGAGCGGACGCCAGTGGCCCCTGCCGGCTGACTGTCGCGCCCCGCTGTTCAGGGCTCCGAGATCGTGGGGACGTCGTCGGCGAGCAGCGACGCGCTGAACGCCATGGTCATGCCCTTGGCGCGCGGGACGCGGAACACGACGAAGTGACCGTCGCTGCCCTTGGGCGGGACGAACTGAGCCAGCCCGACCGTGGCCTTGCCGCCTGCCGCGTTGCCCTTCACCGGGATCTTCAGCGGCGCGACGCCGTCGAGCTTCGTGATCTCGGGCACGTCCCACACCACGGGCTCGAGCAGCGGGAACGCGCCGGCGATCGCGCCGGCCTCGATGGTGCGCGGCGGCGCGTAGCTGTCGCCGGAGCCGTCGGCGTCGACGCCCTCGGTCATCAGCACGCTCTTCGCCGTCCTGCCCGCGAAGGGCGCGCGGGCGATCGCCGGGTAGTAGTGCAGCGGATCGGCCGGATCGACGATCGTCTGCACCAGCGTGATCGCCGGGTGCAGCGGCCCGAGCTCGTCGACGTTCTCGGCCGAGATCCCGAGGAAGGTCTTGACCAGCTCCGCCACCGACGGCTCGGGCTTCACCTTCAACAGCAGCGAATACGAGATCGCCGAGCCCGCGCCGGAGAGCACGCCGCCGCGCGTGCTGTCGTCGACCGCGAGCAGCAGCGCGCCGTTGAGGCCTCCCTGCGAGTGGCCGAAGAAGCCGATGCGCTTGGGATCGAAGCCGATCGCGGCCTTGGTCTTGGAGATCTCCGCCGGGACGGTCAGACCGCCGGTCCGGACCATGTGCGCGCGCGCCACCTCGTCGATCGCCGACTGGCGCGTGTTGGTGCGCGCCGCGGTGGCGTTCGACAGGTTGAAGAACGCGAGCGAGATGATCGAGTCGCGGTTCGGATCGTCGAGCGCGGGCGCGCCCGGGCGCGTGCAGTGGAAGATCTGATCGACGCCCATCGACGCGATGCACTTCTGCGCGAGGCCCCAGCCGGTGCCGTCGCTGACGAACGACATCCAGTCGCCGGTGGTCCCGTGGGCGTAGAGGACGATCGGGTAGCCGGCCGCCGGCGGCGCGCACTTGGCGGCGTTCGGCACGATCAGCTTGAAGCGAAGCTCGAAGGTGCGCTGCACCACCGGCTTTCCGGCCTCGTCGAACACCAGCCCGCCGCCGGCGTTGGAGAACGGCGGCGTGCCCTGCTGATAGTCGGGCGAGCCTTCGTAGACGCCCTCGTAGCGATCGTAATCGGCGGTGGAGCCCGCCTCCTCGAGCTTCCAGGTCTTCACCTTCGGCGACGGGAGCGTGCGCGCGTGATCGGCGAGCTTGATCGTCTCGGCGATCGGATCGCCGGTGGTGAACACCGAGAGGTGCGCGATGCGGTCCTTCGACACGCCGGCCTTGCCGAGCGCGGCGATCGCCTTCGCCCAGTCGGCGCCGACCGCGCCCTGCCCGTCGAGCACCGCGGTGAGCCCGGCGTTCGGCGCCGCGGCGCCGGCAGGACCCGCGGCGCCGCGCGTGAGCACGATCGCATAGCGCGTGCTCCGCCGCATGGCGTGCCCGAGCGCGGGCGCCCACGAGAGGGTGTTGGTCGCGAAGTAGTAGTCGCCCGTCCGGTCGCGGAAGCTCCACGTGATCGGGTGGCGCTTGCCGACGTCGGGGCTCGCGTCGTCGACGTCGACGAGCTGCAGCGAGGACGTCGCGCTCGTCGACGCCTTGGCGTCGACCGGCAGCGTCGCCGGGTCGATCGGACCCTCGAAGGTGAAGTAGCCGGCGGCGGCGGGCGAGAAGCCCTCGATCTTGCCGCGCACCTGATCGATGTACTTGGTGAGCAGCTTCGACAGCCGCGGGTTCGGCCAGCCGTCGACGCGGATCGGCCCGAGCGCGCCGGCCTTGCCCGGCTCGCGGCGGAAGTCGCTCGGCCAGGGGTGATCGAACCAACGCTCGTCGTCGAGATCGGCGAGCGCCGCCGGCACGACGAACCGCGCGATCGGCGCGGTCGCCGTCGCGGCGTCGGTGGGCGCCGGCTCCTCGCGTTTGTCGTCGCTGCACGAGGCGAGGGCAAGGACCAGGAGGAGGAGCGTGCGGCGCATCGCGGGGGAGCTTAGCGCGCTCCGGTCTCACGCTCGATGTCCGCCAGCACCTCGGCGATCCAGCGGCGAATCATGCGTGGAAAAGGCCACATCCAGCCGTAGGCTCCGGAGGTGAACTGCGCGACGAGGTAGTCGTGCAGCGCCGGATCGCGCGCGGCCGCGAGCCCGTGCACCTCCGCCGTCGCGCGCAGGGTCTCGGTGTACGCCTCCCACTCGAGCCTCGCGCGGCCCCACGCGAGGCCGAGCGGCAGGATCGGCAGGAGGTAGATCAGCGCCATCCCCAGGAAGCCGTACCGTCGCCGCTGCCGCAGGTGCACGCGCTCGTGGCGGAGCAGCACGTAGCGCGCGTCGTCGGGCGAGTCCGGCCACCTGCTCGGCAGCCACAGCGTGTCGCCGAGCACGGTGTGGTAGCGCGTCAGGTACTCCCGTTGCGCTCCGAGGGTCACGATCTTCAGCGCCACGTCGATCGCGCGCTGCAGCGCGCTCGTCGACTTCGGCCGTAGCCGGAACCGCGGGAACTCCCGCTGGATCTCGGCCACCAACGCGTCGCTCCTCGGGTGCTCGCTCATGCCGGGAACCGGAGGATGCCATGACGCGCAATCCTCGCCTCCCCGCCGGCGCCGTGTTTGGGTTCGCCGGATCGAATATCCGCCCGGTGGCACCGTCCCACCCGAGTCCCGCCGCGATCGCGGCGCCGGAGGAACCGCCATGACCCATCGCTTCGCCCCGCTCGCCGTGGTCTTCGCTTCGTTCGCGTTCGCCGCCTGCACCATCGAGAAGGCGCCGGCGAGCCCGCCGCCCGCCGCCCCGACCGCCGCGCCGGCCCCTGCGCCTGCCCCGGTCGCGACCCTCGACGAGGTCTGCAAGCCCATCGGTCTCTGGCGCGTGGCCGGCCCGACGGGAGCGCAGGAGATCAAGATCGACGGCAGCCCGTCGAAGCCGGGCCAGTACGACGTCTCCTACAAGGGCGCGACCGTCGGCCAGGGCACCGGCACGGCCGAAGGCCAGAGCTTCAAGGTCGATCTCGGCCAGGCCACCGGCGGCATGTACAACTGCACGCTCACTCCAGGCTGCAAGTCGATGAGCTGCGGCTTCACCGGCCAGCAGCCGCAGGTCTTCCAGAAGGCCGACTGATTCACTCCGTCTCGACGCACCTCGAACCGGGCTCCGGCCCGGTGCCGTACCAGGTCGCGGTGCGAAACGCGTGTTCGTGCTCGCACCCGTCGATGTCGTGGGCGCACGAGTAGCGCGTCGCGGTGACGTAGCACGCGGCGGTCGCCCGCGGGTGGCATGGCTTGCCGACCGCGGCGCCGCCGCTCGACCTCTCGACGCACTCCTTCTTCGTGCGGAAGCACGGCGCGCCCCACGCCGAAGGGTGCGTCGGCGCGTGCTCCCAGAGGAAGCAGTAGAAGCCCTTCCCCTTCGGCAGACGCGCGGGGTCGAAGGCCGGGCGCTCCGCCGACGCAGACGCAGACGCAGACGCGGACGCAGACGCAGACGCGGACGCGGAAGCGAGCGTGGAGGTTGGTGTCGGCGGTGCGACGGCGCGTGGCGCGGCGCACGCCGCTGCGATGGCTACGACCCAGCCCGTCCTCATCGATTCAGCGTAGCGTGTCGGGGTCCCCTCACGAACGCGCGCCGTACGCGTTCTGCACCGCCTGGCGCGCGCTGACCAGGTCGGGGTTCTCGGCCGGCACCGCGCCGAGCGCGAAGGCGCTCGCGTAGCGGCCCGCCTGCTGCGCGAGCATCTGCTGCGCGCGCCACCCTTGATCGACCGGCATGCCGAGGGTCGTGCGGAACGCGTCGCCGAACTCGATCGCGTTCTGGAAGCGCTCGCGCGGCTCCTTCGCGAGCGCCTTGCTCACCAGGAGCTCGAGCTCGAGCGGCGCCTGCGGGAGGAACTTGCGGAGCGGCGGCGGCGGCGTCTGCACGTGATCGCAGGCGATCAGCCAGTCGCTGCGATCTTCGGTGGGGAACGGGAGACGGCCGGTGAGCAGCTCGAAGATCACCACGCCGGCGGCGTACAGATCGCTGCGCCCGTCGAGCGGCTTGCCCTGGATCTGCTCGGGCGACATGTACGCGACGGTGCCGGCGATCATGTTGCCAGTCGACTGCGAGAGGTTGGTCGGGATGCGCGCGATGCCGTAGTCGGTGAGCTTGGCGACGCCGTCGGTGCGCAGGAGCACGTTGTCGGGCTTGACGTCGCGGTGGACGATCCCGAGCGCGTGCGTCGCGGCGAGCGCGCCGAGCAGCTGCTGGAAGTAATGCCACGCGCGATCGAACGGCAGGCAGGGGAGGATGCGGACGCCGGGCGTGTGCTGCCGCTTCGCCTCGGCCTCCTTCACCTTGCGCTCGATGAGCGAGCCGAGGGTCTCGCCGCGCACGTACTCCATCGCGATCGCCAGCGTGCCGCTTCCGACCTCGGACATGCCGTAGAAGCGCACGACGTTCGGGTGGGCGAGCGACGCGAGCACGCGCGCCTCGTTGGCGAACAGATCGCGCATGCGACCCTGGTGCGAGAACGTCGGGTGCAGCACCTTCACCGCGGCCTCGAGCGGCGGCTGCACGCCGCCGGCGCCGCGCGGGTGCAGCCAGGCGTGCCACACCACGCCCATGCCGCCCTCGCCGAGCATCGCGTCGAGCGACGCGACCGCCCAGCCGAAGTCGACCTGCGCGCCGACGCCGACGCCGAGCCCGTGCGTGGGCGTCGCCATCGGGGCCGCGCACCACGGACAGGCGCGATAACCCTGCGCGGCGAGACGTCCGCACGATGGGCAGCGCAGCAGACCTTCGGGGGCCACGACGCGATCGACGCTAGCAGACGACAGCGGTGGATGCCGACCACCGCATTTTCCGCGCGCGCGGCTCCGCCGCGCGGCCTGCTTACAGTATGCTCGCCCGCGCCGTGATCCCTTGTTCCCGCTGCCGCGTCCTGGTGGCTCCGCACGCGCGCTTCTGCAGCGAGTGCGGGACCTGGGTCGTGCACGGCGCCGTGACCGGGTACGAGGCGCAGGGCGCGTCCCCGCAGCCCATGCCGCCGCCGCCTGCCGTCGAGATGCCGGCGCAGGCGGAGCTCGCCGGCACGCTGCCGGCCTCGGCGGCGATGATCGCGGCCGTCACCCGTCGCGAGATCATCTCCGAGCCCCCCGTGAAGCCGGCGAAGCCGATCGGCGCCACGCAGGTCCGCACGCTCGACACCGGGCGTCCGCCGCCGCCCGACGCGGTCCCCACCATCGGCGAGCGACCGGTCGCGCCGACGGGCGCGCGGCTGGGGAACCGGGTCCCCGCCGAAGGTCGCCTCCCGACCCGGACCATCGTCGACGAGCAGCCCAGCGTGCGGCCGTCGCTCTCGCTCGGTCGCCCGCCGCGGCCCCTCGGCGCCTTCCTGGTCAGCTATCAGTACGAGCCGCTGGGCACGTTCTGGCCGCTCGGAATCGGCACGAACATCATCGGCCGCGCCGGCGCTGGCCGCCCCGATCTCGACGTCGGCATCGCCGACTCGACGGTGTCGGGCGAGCAGGCGCTGATCGACGTCGACGAGCGGGGAATCACCGTCGAAGATCGCGGTTCACGAAATGGGACCTCGGTCAACGGCCGTGCGATCGTGGCCGGCGCCCGGGTGCCGCTCGCCCACGGCGATCGAGTGAGGTTCGGAAGCTTCGAGACGATTCTGGTCCAGGTGCCGTACCCTGCGGGGGCCTGAGGGCTCTCTTTCGGAGGAGTGAATGGACAACGGTCGAAGGTCGCAGGTCGAAGGTGGGCGCAGGCGCTTCCGCGCGGTGGCGCTCGCTCCCCTGGCCGCGCTGGTCGTGGCCTCGTTCGCGTCGACCGCGAACGCGCAGAACATGATGGCGAAGTTCATCCGGATCGACCCCGAGCCGACCACCGACGAGAAGAAAGGCACGCCGGTCATCCCGATGATCGTCGAGCTCGCCGTGGCGACGCCGATCAACTCGTTCGCCGAGGGGTGCTTCACGGGCGGCACCGGCACGAAGGTGACCCAGGCCGGGATCACCTGCATGTCGAACAAGATCCAGAAGGAGGGCTACGTCAAGCAGTTCGAGTTCCCCACCGAGAACGCGCACGTCCTGTCGCTCGTCGGCGGCGACCCGCGCCCGATGGAGATCGTCGACGCCATCCCCTTCAAGGACGCGGCCGCGCCCAACGCCGGCGTCGCCTGGCTCGTCCTGATGGACGCCTCCTCCTCGCTCGGCAAGCGCTGGGGCTCGATGCAGGAGACGGCCACCGCGATCGTGAACGCGATGGGCCCGAACGACGCGGTGCAGATCCGCATCATGGACGACAAGTCGGTCCGCGCGAGCACCAAGTGGCTCGCCTCCGGCGCGAAGGCCAAGGCGCTCAGCACCATCAAGGGCGTCGCCTCGACCTTCCAGAGCAGCGCCTCGGTCGACTCGCTGATCAGCCGCATCGAGAAAGAGACCATCGGCGGGTTCCAGGCGCTGTTCAAGGACGGTGTCGAGGGGGCCGAAGAGGGCGTGATGCCGCTCATCCAGTCGGTGGTCATCCTCTCCGACGGCGGCGACACCTCCGCGCAGGGCTTCGCCGGCGGCGCCAAGGCGCAGGTCATCCACGAGAAGCTGGTGAAGGGCGATCTCGGCATCGCCGACATGCGCCTGCCGATCCCGGTGGTGAGCATCTGGTTCCCCACCAACGAGTGGACGGGCATCCTCGCGGCGACCAAGCGCGAGAACGAGTACCAGTGGATGTCGAACATGGCGACGCCGGAGGTCGGCGGCTACTTCGACATCGTGCAGGACGGCGAGTCCGGCAAGGGCACGCGCATCGCCAAGATCGTCAAGGCGCGCTTCGACAGCATGTACTACGTCGAGGCGAAGGCCTCCTGCCTCGACACGTCCGGCGAGCAGAAGTTCAAGCTGGTGTTCGAAGACACCAAGTCGAAGATCGTCCCCGACACCTGGGACAAGGTCCCGATCGCGTTCAACTTCACCAAGTGGCTCCTCGACCTCGACAAGAAGAAGACGGAAGAAGCCGCGACCAAGGACCCGCTCAAGCCGGGCGAAACGTTCAACGTCTTCGGTGACTTCTGCTGGGGCTCCAACACCGGCGCCGCCGAGGCGTACTTCGTCACCGAGGCCGACGCCGCCGACGTGAAGAAGGCCGCGGCCGACAAGACCGGCAAGGCGGCCAAGGCGCTCCTCCAGTCGCTCGCGGCCAAGGGCCAGAAGGCCGAGACGGTGTCGGCGTCGCCGCTCTCGGCGAAGTTCAAGGTGCCGAACACGCCGGCGCTCTTCGAGAACAAGCCCGACAGCTTCTCGCTGAACGTGGTCATCCTCGACAACAAGGCGCTGCGCGTGAGCGCGCGCGACAAGTCGGGGCTCCTGGTGCTGCGCGCGCAGAAGGCGCCGATCAACAAGCTGTTGATCATCGGCGCGGTCGGCGGCGGCGTGGTGCTCATCCTGCTCATCGCGATCCTCGCGCGCGGTGGCGGCGGCGGCGGGCGCGCCAAGCGGCGCAAGGGCGGCGCGCCGCCCGCTCCGGCGCCGATGCCCGGGCAACCTCCAAGTCCCGGGCCGGCGGCTCACCAGGGAGGAGCGTTCGCCCCGGCGGGCTCCTTCGGTGGGCCGCCGGCGCAAGCACCCGTGATGCAGCAGGCTCCGGCGACGGCGTTCGCGCCCCCGCAGCAGCCGGCGACTCCCTACGCGCCGCCTCCCGCGACTCCCTACGCGCCGCCTCCCGCGACTCCCTACGCGCCGCCTCCCGCGGCGACGGCGTTCGCGCCGCCTCCCGCGACTCCCTACGCGCCGCCTCCCGCGGCGACGGCGTTCGCGCCGCCGCAGCAACCGGCCACCGCGTTCGCGCCGCCGCAGACGGCGTTCGCGCCGCCGCAGCCGCAAGCCTCTCCCTATGCGCCTCCCGCGGCGAGCCCGTTCGCGCCGCCGCAGCCGCAGGTCGGTCCTTCGTTCGAGCCGTCGGTCGCGCACCCCACGCGGACGCCGTCGCCCGGACAGGGCCTCCATCACCTGCACAAAGGCGCGACGTCGTTCCCGACGACGTGCCCCAACCCGTCCTGTCAGAAGCAGGTGCTGGTGCCGCCGGGAGGCACCGCGCAATGCGCGTTCTGCGGCACGCTCGTCGACTCCAATGGTAGCGCCGTGTCTTCGATCCCGACCGCGCAGAACTTCGGCCTGACCGGCGCAGCGTCCGAGAGCGCCGCCGCCGCCGCGGCCGCCGCGGTGGCCGCCGTCGGGGGCACCGTCGCCCTGCAGCAGGGGCTCGCCGACGTGCGCAGCGTCATCCTGCAGGGATCGAGCGGCACGTTCCGCGTGCTCGCCGGCATCGAGAGCCGCGTCGGGCGCGACGGCGGGATGTGCTCGATCGCGCTCGACGAGCCGCGCGTCTCCGGGGTCCACGCGACGCTCAAGCTCGACGGGGGCTTGCTCTTCGTGCGTGACGATCGTTCCCACAACGGTACGTTCGTGAACGGCAACCGCATCGCCCCCGGAACATGGACCCCCGTCCCGGGCGGCTCTCAGCTACGCTTCGGCCCCGTCGAATTCGTCGTCCGCCATGAATCCTGACGGCTCCGCCAACGTATTTCCGGCGTCCCTCGTGATGGCCGTGCCGCGCATTGCCGGCGTGCCTTCGATCGAGGTCGGCGCGCACACCGATCCGGGGCGCGATCCGAACAAGCAGGTGAACGAAGACGCGATGCTGGCGCGCGACACGCCGCACGGCTTCCTCGCGGTGGTGTGCGACGGCATGGGCGGTCACGTCGGCGGTCGCGAGGCGTCGCACCTCGCCATCGACACCATCTTCCGCGTGTTCGACGCGACGCCGTCCGGCGTCACCCCGCAGCAGCTGCTCCGCGACGCGCTCACGCAGGCCAACGGCGCGGTGTACGCGCGCGGCATGCAGTCGCCCGAGCTCAAGGGCATGGGCTCGACCTGCGTGGCCATCCTCGTGCACCCGGGCGGCACCGACGTCGCGCACGTCGGCGACTCGCGCGTGTACCTGCTCACGCAGGGGCAGGTCTACCAGGTGACCAAGGACCACTCGCTGGTCCAGCGCCTGGTCGACGCCAACATGCTCACGCCCGAGCAGGCGGCCAACCACCCGAACGCCAACCAGATCACCAACGCCTTCGGTCAGCGCCCCGACATCGAGGTCGAGGTGCGGCCGCACCCGTTCCCGCACGGCGCGGGCGACACGTTCGTCCTCTGCTCCGACGGGCTGTCCGACGAGGTCGGGCCGCAAGACATCCTGCAAGTCCTCGCGCCCCTGCCCCCGTGCGAGGCGGCCGCGCGTCAGCTGGTCGATCTCGCCAACGCGCGCGGCGGCCACGACAACATCACCGTGGTGCTGGTGCGCTTCCCCGGCGGCGCGCCGTTCGCGGTGGCCTCGCCGAGCGGCGCGGCCACGCCGACGGCGACGCTGGCGGCGGCGCCGGTCAACACCACGACGGCCGAGATGGAGATCCTGCAGCCGGGAGCGGTCGAAGGTGCGATGGCCGCGCCGGCGATGGCGCCGCCGGGAATGGCCGCGCCGGCGATGGTGCCGCCGCCTTCCGCGCCCCCGATGGCGCCGCCTTCGGCCGTCGCGCCCGCGTCGGCGGTGGCGCCGTCGTCTCCGAGCGCGCCGCAGTTCACGCCGCCGCCGCCCTACGGCGGCACGCCGCTCTCGCTGCCGCAGAAGAAGTCGCCCGTCGGCATCATCGTCGCCGTGATCGTGGTTCTGCTGCTGCTCTCGGCGGGCGTCGCCGCCACGCTGCTGATGCGCGGCGAGCCGAAGAACGACGCGCCGAAGGCGTCGACGACCGCCGACGACGACGACGTGCCCGAGCCGGCGCCGACCAAGTCGGCCGCGCCGAAGCCGATCCCGAAGCCCACCGAAGACCCGAGCATCACGCCGCCGGAGCCGAGCGTCTCGGGCCCGCGGCCGAAGCAGACCGGCAGCAACCCGCCGCCGCCGCCCAAGCCGAAGCCGCCCTGCGATCCCGACAAAGAGAAGTGCCCGTAGCCTTGCCGTTCCCTTCCAGCGAGTGCCGCCCGCGATGATCCCCGGAATCGGAAAGCCCCAACTCACGGTCGGCAGCTCGCCGACCGCCGACATCGTTGTGCAGGGTCCGGGCGTCGGCCCGAACCACCTCTCGATCACGATGCAGAACGGGACGCTCGTCGCGACCGATCTCGGCACCGGAGGGGGATCCTCGCACGCGGGCATGCACATGCAGGCGGGCGTGCCGATGCCGCTGCAGCAGCAGCAGCCGCTCTATGCCGGCCAGGTGCAGGTCCCGCTCAACCACCCGTCGATCGGGCTGTTGCTCCTGACCCAGGGCGCGGCGCCGCCGCAGCCGGGGCGAGTCTCCATCGGCCGCGAGGCGACGCGGGTGAACGTCGCGGTCGCGCACCCGGCGGTGTCCGGCCTGCACGCGACGGTCGACTTCGGCCAGCGCACGATCACCGATCACGACTCGAAGTCCGGCACGTACATCAACGGCCAGCGCATCCCGGCGAACACGCCGACGCCGCTCGGCCCCGACGGCATCGTGCAGCTCGGGCCGGTCACGTTGCCGCTGTTCCAGCTGTCGTCGCTGGCGCAGCCGGCGCCGCAGTTCGGCACCGCGTACGCGCCGCCGCAGCCGGTGCCGCAGCAGGCGCCGCAATACGGTCAGCCGCAGTACGGGCAGCCGGCGCCGGGCGGCTATGCGCCGCCGGTGCTCTCGCCGGCGCAGGGCGTGGCCATGCCTCCGGCCCAGGCGCCGCTCGGGTCTCCCGCGCAGGGTGTGCCGATGCCCCCGCAGCAGGCGCCCGGCGCGCAGGCGGCGCCGCGCGGCGGCAAGGCGCGCACGATGATCGGCGAGGCGGTGTTCGGCGCCGGCTCGTCGGCGATCTCGATCGGCCGCACGCCCGACAACCAGATCGCCGTCTCGCACCCGCAGGTCTCGAGCAAGCACGCGACGCTCTTCAAAGAGCCCGACGGGCGCATGTTCCTCATGGACCGGGGCAGCGCCAACGGCACCTACGTGCGCGGCCAGCGCATCGCGCCGAACCAGCGCGTCGAGGTGCAGAACGGCGAGAAGGTCTACATCGGCCCGATGCCGCTCGTCATCCAGATGAGCGGCCAGCAGGTGCAGGCGGTCGTCGAGGTCGACTCCAACGCGTGGGCCGGCAAGCCGACCTGCTCGATCGAGGCGTGGTCGCTCTACCTCGAGGTGCCCGATCGCGACAACCCGAGCACGATGAAGGTCCTGCTCGACAACGTCAGCTTCAAGGCGTTGCCGGGCGACCTGATCGCGCTGATGGGCCCCTCGGGCGCCGGCAAGACCACGCTCCTGATGACCCTCAACGGGTACCAGGCGCCGACCAGCGGGCAGGTCCGAATCAACGGCGAAGATCTCTACGAGATCTACGACATGCTCCGCGGGTCGATCGGCTACGTCCCGCAGGACGACATCGTGCACCCCGAGCTCACCGTCTACGAGGCGGTGAAGTACTCGGCGAAGTTCCGCCTGCCGCCCGACATGAGCGAGGACGAGATCGATCAGCGCGTCATGCAGACGCTGAGAGACCTCGGCCTCGAGCAGGTGATGAACCTGCAGATCGGCAAGCCCGAGAAGAAGATCCTCTCCGGCGGTCAGCGAAAACGCGTGAACATCGCCCTCGAGCTGGTGACCGACCCGGTCATCATGTTCCTCGACGAGCCGACCTCCGGCCTCGCCGCCGACGACACCACCGCGCTGATCGCGCTCCTGTCGGACCTCGCGAAGAAGACCGGCAAGACGATCATCGTCACCATCCACCAGCCGGCGAAGGACGAGTACGAGAAGTTCAACATCGCGCTCATCATGGGCTACGGCGGCGTGCCCATCTACTACGGGCCGACGGCCGTCGACTCGTATCGCTTCTTCGGGCGCTGGCTCGAGATGGCCGGCAAGCCGAACGACATCGACAACCCGCGCGACATGTTCGACATGCTCAAGCAGCGCGAGGCCAAGGTCGGAGACGAGCTGAAGGCGCGCGATCCGAACACCAACCGCGGCACCGTTCGCCTCACCGCTGCCAAGCAGTGGCGCCAGGAGTTCTACGCCGACAGCAACCCGACCTACCAGAAGATGTACTCGGGCAACCGCGCCATCGGGCAGGCCGAGGGGCAGAAGTCCGGCGGCTCGTTCCACCGCGGCCTGCCGCCGTACTTCCGGCAGCTCGGGCTGCTCATCTCGCGCTACTACAAGGTCAAGGTGCGCGATCGCGCGGGCACCGCGATCATGCTGTTGCAGGCGCCGATCATCGGCGCGCTCCTCATCCTGGTGTTCGGGCCGCAGCGGCCGCAGGCGCCGCCGTGGTGCCTCGCCGCGCTGCAGGGCCTCAAGACCCTCGCCGGCGGCGAGGGCGTCGACCCGAAGGTCGCCGCCGAGATGGCCGCCGACATCACCAAGGGCCACGACGTCAAAGACATCTCCGGCTCGCTCTTCTTCATGGTGGTGTCGGCCATCTGGTTCGGCACCTCCAACGCCGCGCGCGAGATCGTCAGCGAGCGCGCGATCTACCTGCGCGAGCGGATGGTGAACCTGCGGCTCACCAACTACGTCCTCAGCAAGTACATCCTCCTCTCGTTCGTCTGCGTGCTGCAGTGCCTGATGCTGCTCGGCATCGTGGCGCCGGCCCTCGGGTACAACGGCCTCACCAACGGCCACCCCGAGATCTTCCTGCAGCAGCTCGGCATGCTGGTCGTCACCGCGATGGACGCGGTGGCCATCGGGCTCCTGCTCTCGACGGTCGTCGCCTCGAGCGAGGCGGCGATGGCGCTCACGCCGATCGCGCTCATCCCGCAGGTCGTCCTCGGCGGCACGCTGGTGCCCGTCACGACCAACGCGCTCCTCGAGTACCCGATGATGGCGATCCCGGCGCGCTGGGGCTTCGAGGGCGCGATCGCCCCCGAGCGCGTGATCAACGCGACCGAGAAGGGCTGGCTGTTCAACCTGCCGAAGGGCAAGGAGGCGTTGCCGCCCGACATCATGGACCGGCTGTTCCTGAAGGACGTCGGCGACCACCTGCAGTTCGCCTGCCCCAAGGCGTACATGGGCGCGACGCAGGGCCCGAACTCCGTCGGCGGCCAGTTCCCCTTCGAGGGCGCGTGGGGCTTCGTGGAGTGGCAGCAGCAGTGGATGCCCTACGCGGTGCTCGGCGGGATGACCCTCATCACGCTGGTGATCATGATGATGATCCTGCGGAAGAAGGACCCGGTCTGATCGAGCCGTGCACCTCACGGCGAGCAAGGCGCCTCAAGGCAAGCCGTAACGCCGACGATACTCCGTCCGAAGTGTGGCTCCGTACCAATCGTCGAGCGAGGCGAAGCGACGGAGCGCGTCGGGGAGGTCCCGTCCCACCGAACTAGCCCCTCTCCCTCCGGGGCCCTCCGGGAGAGGGCTGAGGTGAAAGGTCAATGCTCCCGCGCGCGTGAGCGCGCGGGAGCCGGTAGCGCGCGATCCGTCACGCCCCACACGCCGGTCGATACTGCGCGGCGGGCATCAAGCGCGCGGTTTCTGCAGCAGCCCTACAGCTAGCAGTCCAGGCAAATGGCATCCGCCGCCTGAACAACCCCGTTTGCCGAGGTACAACTGTCCCCAACATAGAAGGACTTGTAGCAGAAGGGGCACAACGAGCAGCCACACGACGTCTTCTCATAGTCGAGGAACTTACCCGATGACGCCCAATAGGGCGGGTTATGAACGCCAGGCCAGTAGGCGCGCACGGCTTCCTTCCACCCGCCCGGAACGGCGCGAAGCTCCGGGTTCATGCCGCACGTCCCGAGGCCACAGTAACAGGGTTCACCGGCCGCGTTCGTGCAGACCCACTGCTTCCGGACGTAGTCAGCGAGATTGGCGGTACCGGTACCCTTGAGGCACAACATGAACCCGGACGCAACGTCAGAGCCGCTGTAGCAGCCATATGGCGCAGGGTTGTCCTGGTAAATCCAAATTGAAGTGGGATCTAGACAACTGTTGTCCTGGGTTACAACGGCCTGCTTCACGGCTGCAATCTCCTCCTTGGTCGCACGAACCTCGTCGGGAGTTTTCGCCTGTTCCGCCCGCATCCTCAAAGCAACCATTCGCTCGTACTGCTCGCGAGTGACAACGAATTCCCGGACCTCGCGGGTCCCGTCTGCGTGCACAACGACGCTCGTCTGGTGAATGACGGACCCTTCGCCACCCGAACGTTCCGATCCGGAGCCGGATTGTGTGCGCTCGTCAGCGCTGCTGCACCCGAAACACGTTACGCCAATAATGGCCACTGCAAGATAATTCTTCATGTTTGTCTCCTCTACGACGTCCCGACGCACGCGTCGTCGTGCACACGCGTGCCGCTTCCACGGCAATCTATCGCTGAGCTGAGCCGGCAGGCTGCACGGCGAACACGACTGCTGCGCGCCGAAACCGACTTGACCAGCTCACCGACAGCCCCGCAAGCGCCGCGAAGGGGTGCGTCACATCCTGTCGCTAAAAGTGAGGGACCTCAGCAGTGGGTGTAGTTCTCATCGTGACGCCGCGCGTGCCCGCTTCGGCTTCCGCGGCGACTCGGGCTTGAATGCGATCACGTTCGCGAGCACGGTGACCTCGGTGTGGAACGTGGCGGCGAGGAGCGCCCAGGCCTGATCGAAGCGCTCGCTCTGGTCCCATCCGCGCGGCGTCAGGATCGCCTGCGCGCCGCCAGCGCTCCAGCGCATGCCGCTCTGCTTCAACCGCTGCGTGACGAGCGTCTTGCATGCGGCCTCCACGACGCCGGAACCGATCATGAAGCCCTGGCGCTTCAGGTCTGCGTAGCGCATCCGCGGCTTGTTCTTGCGGAAGTACGCGAGTTCACGCGCGATCACCTTGCGCTGCGGATGCTTCGTCGCGAGGTGCTTCAGCGCTCGAATGACCTTGTCCTGGCCGCCGGCCTCGTCGCGCAGGGTGTCGCGGAGCGTCGCGTACCGGAACTGCGTCTCGTGGGTCCCGTCGCCGTATGCCGCTGCGATCGCGGCATGCAGATGCTCGGTCGCGTGGAAGAAGTCGATCGCTTCCTCTCCCTCGGGCAGAGCCGGCGACGAGAGGTACTGCCAGTTGTCGTTCGCACCGTCGGCGATCTTCACGAGCTTCAGGTCCGGCCGCGCCTTCAACACCGCGCGCACCTCCGCCGTGAGCATCTCCTTCAGCGTCGCCTTCTTCGGCTCCGGCGCGCGCGCCAACCGGATCGCGCCGAGGAGATCGCCCTTCGCGTCGCAGAAAGACACAGTCGCGCAGCTGGTCTCGCGATACCCGGCAGGGCCCTTGCTTTGCCGTCCCTCCGCGGCCGCATCGGCGCGTACCTGCGTGGGGCTATTGCCGCCGTCAACCGGCGCAAGCACGCCGTCGAGCGAGGCCGTGATCGAGACGGTGCCCTCGGGGATAACCAAGCCCTCACGGAGCGCCGCTTCGAACGCCTCGCGGTTGCCCTCCCAACGCTCCGAGACGAGTTTCGGCAGACGATCCAAGCTGCTCTTCGAGGGAGTCATGTTGCCCACGCGCTTGAAGAGCTCCTCGCTCTTCTGCGGCGTCATCTGTGTGACGACCCACAGCGCCTGCTGGGCGGCGCGAGGCGTCCAGAAGTTGCCGATGATCCAGAGAGTCAGCTCCATCGGGCTGACGCAGTGACCTTCGTCGTCGGTGCGATCCTTGTACAGGGTCCGCTCGACTTCGACCTCGCCCGCCGCCGTGACATAGGTCTGCGATTGGCGGAGCACCCGCCGATGCACCTTCCCGTCGATGACCACCGCGTCGGCGTCGATGTCGCGCGTGGCCATCTCGGCCGCGATCACATCGCGTTCGAACGCCATGACGCGCTCGTGGAGCTCGCGCTCGAACTCGGCGAACGCGCGCGGCCCGGTCTTGCCAACCATCCGATGAGTTTCAAGGAACTTGCGGAGTTCCTCCAGCGGGGTCGCCGAAGCCTCCGACGGGACACACGTGGCCGCTGCTGCTGCTGCGCGAACTCGGGCGAGGTTGCTCATGCGGCGCAGAACGCCGCGTCCTCCACGAAAATTCCGCGGCGATTCGCGTCACGGTCGGATCTACACCCTCAGCAGTGGTCGGCAAGCCCGGGGAGACCCTTCGCGATCGATCGGCAGAGGCTCGCTTCGTGCTCCATACGCCTAACAGGTCGGCGACGCGCTCGTCGCCCACCCGGTGAGGAGACACTGGTCCAACGTCTCGTCAGCGATCCGCCACCACGAAGCTGACCGTCACTGTCGCGGCAACCTCGCGCGCGCGCCCGGCGCCGTCGCGACGGCGGCCGCTCGTGAGCACAAAAAAAGGCGGCGGCCCGCCCCCGATCGCTCGGGCGCGGGCCGTTCGCTCACTTCGGCGATCAGTCGCCGGACGCGTCGGTCGCGGTCTCGCCGGCCGCGTCGCCCGTGCCGGTCTCGCCGCCGGTCTCGCCGCCCGTCTCGGTGCCGGCGTCGCCGCTCGGCTTGTCGGTCGTGACGTTCGACCAGTCGCCGCCGTCGCGGCAGGCGCCGCGGAAGAACAGGACGTAGTCGTAGTCGCTGCGCGGGAAGCAGACGCCGAGCCCGTCCTTGCTGGCGCAGGCGCTGTAGTCCTTCGTGGCGATGTCGTAGCAGGCGCCGCGCGGCTTGGTGCTGGTGCCTTTCGCCTGGGCAGCCTGGATGCAGTCACCCCACTCGCTGGACGTCGTCGTCTTGCCCGAGCCCGGCGTCGTGTCGCACTCCTCGGTGCTGCAGATCTCCAGCATACAGTCGAAGTTGCACTGGATGCTCTTGGCGCACGGATCGGTCGGGGCGACCTTCTTGATGCAGTTGGCCGAGTCGGCCCAGATGAAGTCGACGAGCCAGTCGGTCAGGGTGCAGGCGTCGCACGCCTTGTACTTCGCGCGTGCGTTGGTGCAGGTCGTCGACGTGGCGGTGTCGGAGAAGCAGCCGGTGACGATCGCGTCGATCGCCTCGTCGGTGCAGACGGTCTTGCCGGCCTTGCCCGCCGGCTCCTCGCACGCGAAGCCCGTGGGCAGCGGCGCAGCGCAGGTGTAGGGCGCGGTCTCGGGCTTGTACGTGTCGGTCGCGCCGGTGTCGACCGCGCCGCCGGTGTCGCCGACCACGCCGGTGTCGGCGGTGGGCGTCGTCTCTTTGTCGTCGCCGCCGCAGCCGGCGAACGCCACGGAGCCCAGGGCGCCCGCGGCAAGGAGGAATGCGAAGGTAAAGGCTCCGTGCTTCATGGCGCGCGGTCTACGCGCAGATGAGCCGGAGTGCAAATCCGCCCCTCGCGCCGCGGCCGTGTCCGACGGCATCACGGCGGAATTGCTTGACTTTCACGAGCCGCCTCGTCTGTCGGAATCCGCCGACGACGGCCGAGCTACCGTCCCAGGGCCGCGGTATCGGTCCGGGCGCCGGGCGCTAGACTCCCCGCCCCTCATGCGGCCGCTCCTCGTCTACGTGCACTTCCCCTGGTGCCTCGAGAAGTGCCCGTACTGCGATTTCGTCAGCTACAAGACCGACCGCGAGGCGATCGATCACGACGCGTACGCCGACGCCATCGTGCGAGAGCTCGAGGCGCGCCGGCCGTGGCTCGACGGGCACGCGCTCTCGTCGATCTTCCTCGGCGGCGGCACCCCGTCGCTGTGGGCCCCGCACGCGATCGCCCGCGTGCTCGAGGCGATCCGCGCCTCGTTTCCGCCGCCGGATCCGCGGCAAGCCGACCTCGAGATCACCGCCGAGTGCAACCCGAGCTCGCTCGATCGCGCGGTCGCGCGCGAGCTCGTCGGCGCCGGCGTCGGCCGCCTGTCGGTGGGCGTGCAGTCGCTCGACGGCGCGCAGCTGAAGTTCCTCGGCAGGCTGCACGACGTCGCGCGCGCGATCGACGCGATCGACGCTGCCGTGGCCGAGGCGCCGCGCGTCTCGGCCGATCTGATCTTCGGGTTGCCCGAGCAGTCGCCCGACGAGGCGGCCTCCCACGCCGCCGAGCTCGTCGATCGCGGGCTGTCGCACCTCTCCGCCTACGCGCTGACCATCGAGCCGGGGACGCGCTTCGGCGAGCTCGCGCGACGCGGTCGCCTGCCGACGGCCACCGACGACGCCACGGCCGACGCGTTCCTCGCGATCGAGGCCGCCCTCGCCGCCCGCGGCCTCGATCACTACGAGGTCTCGAACTACGCGAGGCCGGGCCAGGAGGCGCGTCACAACCTCGGCTACTGGCGCGGCGCCTCGTACCTCGGGCTCGGCGTCGCGGCCTACGGCTACGGCCCGGTGGACGGCGGCGCGATCCGCTACCGGAACGCCACCGATCCCGAGCGGTACGTCGCCGGCGCCCGCGTCCTGCGGCCCGGCGCGCCGTCGCTCGACGATCGGGTGACCGTGAGCGTCGGGGCGCTCGACGCCGAGACGCTGCTCCGCGAGCGCATCATGCTCGGTCTGCGCCTCGCCGAGGGCCTCGATCTCGCCGCCGTCGCGCGCGAGCTCGGGCTCGATCCGAGCGAGGTCTTCCGTGGGCGCACCGCCGCGATCGAGCGCCTGACGCGCGATGGGGCCCTTGCGATCGAGGGCACGCGCCTCAGGATCCCTCCCGCGCGGCGGCTCGGCACCGACGGTGTAGCCGCGCGCTTGTTTTGACGGCCACTCGTTTTCGTCGCCCGAGGGAGCTCACGTTGCATCGATCCTTGCAGATCCAGGTCCTCTCCTGGCTGGCCGCGCTCGCCACGCTCGGCGCCGCGACCAGGCCGACGTTCGACACCATCCTGTTCGCCACGGCGTTCGTGTTCGGCACGCTCTTGATGCACGTCCGCGAGCGCCTCGAGCCCAAGGGCGCGCCGTCGGGCCGGGCGATCGGACGCGTGCTCGGCGTCGTGTTCGCGTGGGGCGCCGTTGCGCTGCGTCACTTCTCGTCTCTCGGCGCGAAGTTCCCGCCGCGCCTCTCGACCGCGATGTTGATCGCCGCCGCGGTCATTCCGACCGGCATCGCCTTGATCGAGGGCACGCTCGCGTTGCTCTCCCGCCGCGCCCGGGCCCGCGCCGCCGAGCGCGCGCCCACCGACTCCTGAGGGCCGAAGGCCGTCTCGGGGGATCAGGGCGTGACGCGCTCGGCGCCCTCGGGCACCGTCCAACCGGCGCTGACGTCGATGTCGCCCTTGAGCCCCGCCGCGCGCAGCGCCGGCTCGATCACCTCGCTCGAGGTGATGCGAAACCCGGGACAACCCGCGCAGGCGCCGGCAAGGTGCAGACGGACGCCCCCGCCCGCCTTGCGGACGACGTAGAGCACGCCGCCGTCCGCCTCGACGAGCGGGGCGACGACCTCGCGCAAGGTGCGCACGACGGGCTCGGGCAGATCGGGCAAGGACCGTCCCCACGCTATCACACGCCCCCCACCCGACGACAAACGACGGACGACGACGGACGTGGACTCGCGCTTTACGTAACACGCCGATCGCCGCTAGCCTCTCCCGAGGACCGCGCGTGGCTCGCTATCGCCTCCGCCTGCTGCTGCAGGAGTTCGATCTGCCCCCGGGGGAGACCCTCCTCGGGCGCAGCCCCGAATGCCACGTGACCATCGATGACCCGCTGGTGTCCCGCGAGCACGCCAAGATCCTCTTCGAGGGCGACCGCGTGATCGTGCGCGATCTCTCGAGCCGCAACGGCGTCCGAGTCAACGGCCAGCGCGTCGAGGGCGAGCGCGCCCTCGAAGACGGCGATCGCATCCGCATCGGCAACCAGGAGATCGTCTTCACCCGCGTGGTCACGCCGCGGCGCCCCGGCCGCCCGACGGGCAGCCTCCGCCATTGCCGCAAGTGCCAGACGCCCTACGTGGCCGAGGTGCCGCAGTGCCCGAACTGCGGCTACGCGCCGGGCGGCGAAGACACGCTGAACGGCGCCGCTCCCGCCGGCAACCTCGATCGCGAGAACTGGTCGCTCCAGATGCAGCTCGAGCTCCTCGACAAAGCGCTCTCGTTGCAGCGGCTCGCCGACGCCGATCGGGTGCTCGCGCGCGTCGCGATCGCCGTCGACGAGCGCGTCACCGCCGGGCTGCTGGTCGATCGCGCGCAGCTCGACGCCGCGTACGCCGGCGCCGTGAAGCTGTCGTCGTTCCAAGGCGACACGCAGTGGATCCGCTGGGTGCTCGCCACGGCGCAGCGCCTCGGCCGGCCGCCGGGGAGCTCGATCGTGGCGCGGCTCTCCGAGATGCCGTCGGTGCTGCTCGACGGCGCCCAGCGTCACCTCGAGGAGGCCGTCGATTCCTTCAGGGCGCGTCGCGAGGCGCTCGACGACGAAGGGCGCGCGTCGCTCGCCGGGCTGACCGAGCTCCGCGCGCGCGTGCGCGAGCACGTCGAACGCAACACGACGGACGGGGGGGCCTGAGCGATGCGCTTCCGCCTGCGCTACCTCAAGCACGACCTCGAGCTGTCGTCCGGCACGTTCGCGATCGGACGTTCGGCCGACTGCCAGCTGTCGCTCGACGATCCGCTCGTCTCGCGCCGCCACGCGCTGCTGCACGTGCGCGACAACGAGGTCCTCGTCGAGGACGCCGGGAGCCGCAACGGCGTCCTGGTCAACGGCCTGCGCATCGATCAGCGCACCCGCCTCGGCGACGGCGACGTCATCACCATCGGCGCGCAGGAGATGACCATCTCCGTCATCGCCGACAGCGAGCATGGGCGCCGCACCGTCCGTGCATCGCCGGCGACGAGCGCCGGCCCGGTGACGCTCGTGACCATGCCGGCGGCGCAGCCCATCGCCGCCCAGAACAGCCCCGAGATCATCCTCGGCGACGAGTCGACCATCGCGCGCCCCAAGCGCGGCGAGGCGCTCAAGCTGCTCGGCGGCGTCGCCGACAAAGCCCTCGCGCTCGGCAACCCCGAGAGCGCGGAGCGCCTCCTGCAGAACGGGCTGCAGGAGCTGATCTCCGACGTCCGCGCCGGGCGTCCGGTGCCGTCCGAGTCCCTCGACGTCGCCGCGCGCTTCGCCGCCCGCCTCGCCTCGGGGACGGGCAAGGGCGCGTGGGGCGACTACGCGATCGAGCTCTACGCGCAGACGCGCGCGCTGCCCCCCTCGCCCATCGTCGACGAGCTCTACGTCGCCGCGCGCAAGATGAAGGGCTTCGACCTCGCCCGCTTCCGCGCCTACCTCGACCAGTGCCGCGGGCGCATCGCGGAGCTGTCACCGACGGAGAAGTTCGTGCTGCAGCGCCTCGAGGGGCTCGAGCGGATCATCGCGACGCGCTGAGAGGGCGCAGGCGCCGACATCATGCCTCCTGAGGCTGTGAATTCTCGTGCTCTTGTGGTCGTCGGCTCGAATTGATCGCCGTCGTCCGCCGAGCTTGCGCGCGTGAAGGCGATGACCATGTTCGAGCGCATGATGCTCGCTCTCGAGCTCGGGCGGCTCTGCGTGAAGGTCGAGCTCCCGAAGGCAGCCAAGTGACTGACCGCACGGATCCACTCCGATCCGCACAATCTCGCCTCGGGCCGACGGCAGATCGCTGAAGCGAACCCGCCGGCGCCGGAGCTCGACGCGATTGCTCGGCGTCGGCGCCACCCAGCGACGAGCTCGCGTGCGCCGCGCGCGACGCTCGCGCTCGCGCACGCCCGTCCGCTGCGAGCGCGCCATCGTCGACGCGCCCGCCGCTGCCGCACGCCGCCGCTCAGCGCACGATCTTCACCAGCGCGCCGATCACGTGGTCGATCTTCGACGACGTGACCGGCGAAATGGACGCCACGTACCCGCACGCCAGCGCCACGTCGCAGCACGAACGCGCCTCGCGCATCTCGCAGATGCCGCGCTGATACACCGCATTGCGGATCTTCCCGCGCGCCGACGAGCCCTCGGCGATGGCCAGCGGCACCGACACCGACGACCGATCGAGCTGATCGGCGAGGTTGCGATTGTGCCTCCCGATCTGCTCGATCACCGGCCGAAGCTCCCGAACCACCTCCAACGCGACCCAGTACACGTTCAGCAACATCGAAGCACCCGTTCCCCGCGCGAGTCGCGCGCACGGCCCTTCCGCACGCCGCCCGCTCGGGGCAAAAGCCCCGCCACCAGGCGCGCGCAGGCGCTGTCCAGGCTCGCGAGCGCAGCGAGCGACGGCGCGCAGCGCCGCTCGCGAGCGCAGCGAGCGACGGCGCGCAGCGCCGCTCGCGAGGGCAGCGAGCGACGGCGCGCAGCGCC
>JACPFM010000140.1 GCA_016182965.1 Deltaproteobacteria bacterium
AGCGGACGCGGTGACGGCAGCGGTAGCGATTGCGGGAGCGGACCACGGATCGCGAGCCCATCCCGCTGACCGCTGCCGCCGCCGCTCACGCTTCCGCTCCCGCGCCCGCTACCGCTGCCGCTGCCGCGTACCGCGGCCCATCGCTCGAAGTATGCGGAGACTTCCGGCCGGCGGTACTAGTGCGCGGCTGACCGTGACTCCAGGCTCATGGCCCCGAGGTCGTCGAACGACGCCTTGCCTTCGGCGAACAGCCCGACGCGCCCGGTGGGCGAAGCGTCATCGAGCTTCGCCGAGAAGGCGACCGCGCCGTCGACCGACACGAAGGTGTCGCCGGCGCGCGTCCAGACGGCGATCTCGTGCCACTCGTGGGCCGCGACCTCGACGTGCGACACGCCGAGAGGGATCTCGACCGCGCCGACGACCCGCGACAACTGCACGGCGCGGGCGGAGGGCTCGACGCGCGCCACGAAGTAGTCGCTCTCGTCGCGCGCGCCGAAGATGACGCCGCACGTCGCGGCCGCGTCGTCGGGGCGACACTTGGCGCGCACCGAGACGCCCTCGAAGGCGAGGCGTTCGACCAGGATGCGCGCGGGGACCGACGTCGCCTGCTCCTGCGACATCACGTGCGGCGCGGACGGCGCGGCGGCGTCGGCCTCGACGCGCCAGCGCCCGTGCACCGCGAGGAACCGATCGTGCGGCGTCGTCGCCTGGATGGGAGAGGGCGAGGCCGGCGTCGCGAGGTGCGGCGCCGGATCGAAGCTCCACCGATGCAGCACGAACGGCTCGGCGAGCGTGAAGTCGAGGCCGCGCGTGGTCTGCAGCGATGGACGCGTGCAGGCGAGCGAGGCTCCGAGGAGCAGGCCGAGCGAGGCGAGGCCGACGAGGACGCGCATGACGATCGTTCTAGCGCGCGGTCATCCTCGTGGCACCTCGACGCTGCGCTGGCCCGCTCGACCTTGCGCTCGAGCGCGCCGGCGGCGCGACGGGCGACCCTTCGACCGGGCATGCTCGGCCGGCGGCGGTCACTTCTTCTTGGTCTTGGCGCGGAGGATGCGTGCGGCCTCTTTGTAGGCCGGGTTCTCCGGGTGCGCCTTGGCGAGCTCGTCGTACATCCTGGCCGCCGGCTCCAACGAGCCGGCCGCGACGGCATCGATGGCGAGGCGCTCGGGGGTCTTCACGCTCGAGGCGGCAGCGACCTTGGCGGCCGCCGTCGGCGCGAGAGTCGGGCTCGGGGCCGCAGTCGGGGTCGGGGGCGGGCTCGGGGCGGCGCTCGCCTTCGGCTTCGGCTTCGGCGGCTCGGGGTCGATGATCTCCTCGACCTGGTCGTGCTTCGCCTTGGACGCGGTGGTCGCGGCCGCCGAGGGCTCGGCCGACGCGGTGGGAGGCGCCTTGGCGCGTGGCTTCGGCGGGTCGTCGTCGAGGCCGAAGACGACCATCACGAACGCGAGGGGAAGGAGCAGGACGATCGCCTTCTTCGGCAGCGACGCCGCGCGCCACTGCTCTTTGAGCTGATCGAGCGGCTTGGGCTTGACCTCGACCGGCGCGGCCGGGGGCGGCGCGGCGATCGGACCGGGCGCAGGCGCCGGCGCGTCGAACATCGGCGCGGGGGCGGGCGGCGCCTGAATGGGCTGCGGCGCCTGAATGGGCTGCGGCGCCTGAATGGGCGCCTTCTGGGCGAGGACGGCCGCGTGCTGCGCCGGCGGCGCCGGCGCGAGCTTGCCGCCGGGCAGCACGGCGGCGGGCAGCGGCAGCGCGCGCGTCGTCTCGTCGTCATCGCTCACCGAGTCGGACGGCGCGGGCTGGGGCGGCGCGGACCGGGGCGGGGCGTGCGCGACGCTTCGCGGCGGCTGACGAGGCGGCCCGTGGTGCGAGGTCCGGGGCGCCGCTTGGGGCGGAGAAGGCGGGATGGGGATGTCGTTGGTCGCGTCTTCGTCGGCGATGACGACCGGCGGCGCGCCGCGCGCGCGCACCGGCGGGCCGCCGTGGCGCGTGGTCGGGACGGCGGTGTCGTAGTCGGGCCGGACGTCGGCCATCGTCGGGGCGGCGTCGTCGAAGGCGGCGCGGCCCGCGGCCGGACGCGCGGACACCGGGGTCGACACCGCGCTCGCCTGCGAGGCCGGGCAGAAGACGAGCCGAGCGTCGCCGAGCGCCAGCGTGCACGGCGGCGCGATCGGCGCCCAGGAGGTGCCGACGGGACGGCCGTTCACCCGCACCGCGGCGCGGGCGTCGGCGCTCTGCACGTAGAGCGTGGAGCCGTCGAAGTACACGAACGCGTGCACGTCGAGCATGCCGTCGGCCTCGACCCGCCACTGGCCGAGCATGCCGATGCTCGTCGGATCGAGCGTGCTGCCCGGCGTCAGCTCGACGTGCCGCGGGTTGCCGCCGCCGCGACGTATCTCGATCACCCAACCGCTGCGACTGCCTTGATGGACGCTCACGCCAGCGCACCGTTCTGCCGCGCGGCCTCGTAGACCGCGGGCGGGAGATCGACGCCGTGCTCGTGCAGCTGGCCGATGCAGCGGGGCATGACACCGGCGGGCACGAAGTCGGTGATCACCTCGCCGTGCTCGCCCATGCCGAGGTGCCTTCGCACGAAGACGTCCTGCGTGATGTATTCGCCGCGCTCGACGTCGAACCCGAGCACCTCGGTGATGTGGGTGACCTTGCGCGAGCCATCTTGGAAGCGCGAGACCTGCACGATGAGGTTCACCGCGGAGCCGAGCTGGATGCGGAGCGCCACCAGGGGCATCTGCAGATCGCTCATCATGGCCATCGTCTCGAACCGGGTGAGCGTATCGCGAGGATAGGTCGCGTGCAGCGTGCTCAGACACCCGCCGTGCCCGCTGGTCATCGCTTGGATGAGATCGAGCGCCTCTCCGCCGCGGACCTCGCCGACGACGATGCGGTCGGGTCGCATGCGCAAGGTCGCACGGAAGAGGTCTCGGACGGTGACCTGCCCCCTCCCGCGCGGATCGGGCGGGCGCGCCTCGAGCTGGACCACGTGCTCACGCTGCAGCTGCAGCTCGCGCGAGTCCTCGATGACCACGACGCGCTCGCCGTCGGGGATGAAGGACGAGAGCGCGTTGAGCATCGAGGTCTTGCCGCTGCCCGTGCCGCCGGCGACCAGGACGTTGAGCTTCGCGGCGACCATCGCGTGCAGCGTGCTCGCGGCGTCTTCGGTCAGCGCGCCGAAGCCGACGAGGCGGGCGACCGTGAGCGTCTCCTGGAAGAAGCGGCGGATGGCCACGTGCGGACCGTCGGGCGCGGCGGGCGGAAGCACCGCCTCGATGCGCGAGCCGTCGGGCAGGCGGCCCTCGAGGATGGGGCGGTGCTCGTCGAGGGTCTTGCCGACGAACTGGGCCGCGTTGCGCAGCGCGGCCATGAGCGCCTCGCGGCTGGGGAACTTCACGGGCACGAGCTCGAGCTTCCCCTTGCGCTCGACGAAGATCTGATCGGGGCCGTTGATCATGACCTCGCTGACGGACGGGTCCTCGAGGTACGTGCGCACCGGCCCGAAGAACTGCAGCAGCGTCTCGGAGAAGACTTCGCGGGGGATCACGGGATTTTCTGGGGCTTGGTTGCGGGCTTTTCGGGCGTCGGAAGCGCGGCCGGGGGAGCGGGCTTCGGCGGCAGCGGCGTCGGGGCGCTGCTCGAGGCCGCCGCCGCCACGGGGATCGTCTTCATGCTCGGCACCGTCGGCAGGGAGGAGACGTCCTTGAGGAGGGAACCCTTGGCCTCCTCGGCGTGCGGGCCGTCGGGGGCGACGCGCAGGTACTCGCGGAAGTGCTTGTCGGCGCCGGCGGCGTCGCCGAACTCGTCGCGGAGCAGCACGGCGAGCGCGAAGTGGGCGGTCGCGTCGTCGGGGTGCTCGGCCACCACGCGCTCGTACTGCGCGCGCGCCTTGCTCTGCTGACCGACGGCCGAGTACAGCGACGCGATCACCAGCCGCAGCTTGTGATCGCCCGGGTTCTTCCGGAGGATCGGCTCGGCGTAGTCGATCGCCACCTGGTAGCGGTTGCTCTCGACGCACACGCGGAGCAGCAGCGGCAGCACCTTCTTTTCGGGGTACCCGCCCTGCATCGCCGCCGCGTAGTACTGCTCGGCGCGCGTCAGGTCGCCGACCGCGTGGAACGCCTTGCCGCGCTCGAAGAGCTTCTCGGGGGCGTTCTCCGCGTGGACGATCTTCGCGTCCTTGGCGAGCCTGCTCTCCTTCGGCTTCGGCGCGCACGCGGCGACGATCGAAAGGGCCATCGCCACGCCGAGGCGCGGGAGGCGCGCGAGCCTCACGACTTCTTCTCGCCGAGCTTGAGCTGCAGCTGCCGATCGATCGCCGACAGCCACTCGACGTACGGGCCGCTGTGACCCTCGGTGAAGGCGAGGAGGATCTTCACCTCCCTGTGCGCCGTCGGCAGATCGTTGACCGAGATCGCGTGCTCGAGCCGGACCTGATGCGCGCGGTAGTCCTCGCCGACCTTCGCGCGGAGGTTGCTGGCGGCCTCGGCGGCGCCCTTGGCGCGCTCCTCGTCGCCCGCGGCGTCGAAGCACGCGGCGGCCGCCTCGTAGAGCGGGACCGCGAGCACGCCGTCCTGCACGCGGAACGGTCGACGCTCGGCCTTGCCCTCGGCGAGGACCCATTTCTCCGAGGCGAGCGCGGCGGCCTGATCGGCGGCGGCCACCGGACACTTCGCGATCGGATCGGCCCACAGCGCGGGCTTCTCCTGCGGCATCTGCTTGCTCACCGACGAGCCGCCCTCGTCGGCGAAGATGACGTAGAGCGAGAGCGGCACCGCGAGGAGCGCGAGCAGGTACGTCATCGGCGACGTCTTCTCGGTCTTCTTCTTGATGACGTTCGGGTTGTCCTCGATCTGGACGACCGCGATCTGGATCTGGACGCCGCCGATGCCGAGCACGGCCGAGTCGAGCACCGGCGTCTGCATGAACTCGACGCCGTTCACCGTCGGCAGCCTGTCGAGCGCGCGGGCCTGCGCGTACGCGCCGCCGGGCGTCATGGTCACCTCGACGTGCTCGACCGCGGCGTGCTCCGCCGGGAGGCGAATTTCACAGTGCGCGCCGCTGCCGATCAGCACGCGATCGGAATCGACGGTGAGCACCTCGGCGCGCCCGTCCGGGTGACGCAGATGGAAACGGAGCCCCTGCACGCTGGTCGCCATGGAACCGGCTGAAGCATACACGCGGCGCGGTTTTGCGCGGGCCGAGCACGTTCTGCGTTAACTGGTAAACGGTAAACACCTGGGCGCGTGCGGTGAGATTCGTGCATGATCTGGCAAGATGCGCGCGACCCGACGATTCGTACTTGCATCTTATGGCGCGGTGCGGCACCTATGGAGTCGGTAAAGATGTCAAGCATGCCCGATGGCCTCTCGATCCACGGCTCGCTCGGTGAAGGTGACGAGAGGATCCTCTCCCCCGAGGCCCTGGCGTTCGTCGTGGAGCTGCACCGCGCCTTCGCCGGACGCATCGAGCAGCTGCTCGAGGCGCGTCGCGAGCGTCAAGCGCGCCTCGACGCCGGCGTCGAGCAGCTCGACTTCCTGCCCGCCACCCGCGAGGTGCGCGACAGCTCGTGGAGGGTCGCGCCGCTCCCGCCCGATCTCCTCGATCGTCGGGTCGAGATCACCGGCCCGGTCGACCGCAAGATGATCATCAACGCGCTCAACTCCGGTGCGAGCGTGTTCATGGCCGACTTCGAGGACGCCAACTCCCCCACGTGGTCGAACAACGTCCAGGGGCAGAAAAACCTCTTCGACGCCGTCCGTCGCGCCATCTCGTTCGAGACGAAGGACAAGAAGTACGCGCTGAACGAGGAGACCGCGGTGCTCTTCGTCCGCCCCCGCGGCCTGCACCTGCTCGAGCGGCACGTCGTCATCGACGGCAAGCCGGCCCGCGGCCCGCTCTTCGACTTCGGCCTGTTCTTCTTCCACAACGCCAAGGAGCAGCTCGCGCGCGGCACCGGTCCGTACTTCTACCTGCCGAAGCTCGAGAGCCACCTCGAGGCGCGCCTGTGGAACGACGTCTTCGTCTTCGCGCAGAAGGCGCTCGGCGTCCCCAACGGCAGCATCAAGGCGACGGTGCTCATCGAGACGCTCCCGGCGGCGTTCGAGATGAACGAGATCCTCTGGGAGCTGCGCGATCACTCCGCGGGCCTCAACTGCGGCCGCTGGGACTACATCTTCTCGTTCATCAAGAAGCGCCGCGCCGACGCGAAGGCGCTCTTGCCCGATCGCTCCGTCGTCACGATGGACAAGGGCTTCCTCCGCGCGTACTCGCAGCTGGTCATCCAGACCTGTCACCGCCGCGGCGTCCACGCGATGGGCGGCATGGCCGCGCAGATCCCCATCAAGAGCGATCCGGCCGCCAACGAGGCGGCGCTCGAGAAGGTCCGCGCCGACAAGCTGCGCGAGGTGAAGGACGGCCACGACGGCACCTGGGTCGCCCACCCGGGGCTCGTGCCGATCGCGAAGGAGATCTTCGACGCGCACATGAAGGCGGCGAACCAGCTCGACCGCCTGCGCGAGGACGTGAAGGTCGGCCGCGACGAGCTGCTCGCCGTCCCCGAGGGGCCGCGCACCGAGAGCGGCCTGCGCCACAACATCCGCGTCGGGGTGCAGTACCTCGAGGCGTGGCTGCGCGGCGAAGGCTGCGTGCCGCTCTACAACCTGATGGAAGACGCCGCCACCGCGGAGATCTCGCGCGCCCAGGTGTGGCAGTGGCTCAAGTTCGGCGCGGCGATCCAGTGGAGCGACGGCGCGAGCTCGGCGCTCGACCGCGCGCGCTTCGCGCAGATCGTCGACGAAGAGATGAAGGGGCTCCGCGCCGCGCTCGGCGAGGAGCAGCTGTCGCGCGGCCGCTTCACCGAAGCGCGCGCGATCTTCGAGCAGCTCGCGTCGGCCGAGCAGTTCGAGGAGTTCCTGACGTTGCCGGCGTACGACCGACTCATCGACTCATCGCGCTGACGCCAAGTCGCGTGTGAGTCGCGATTCGACCCCACTGCATCACAGTCGTTCGAGAATGCCCCGTCGCCGCTGCGACGCCCGGGCGCGGGAAAGGACTTGCGAAATGAGCGTCAACGGCCACGGGAAGAACGGCAACGGCAACGGCCACGCGAACGGCAACGGCCACGCGAACGGCAACGGCAAGATCTCCGCGACCGACCTCCACGCCGGGCGCTTCGCCGGCATCAAGCGCCCGTACTCGCACGCCGAGGTCGAGCGTCTGCGCGGCTCGTTGAAGATCGAGTACACGCTCGCCACCCGCGGCGCGAAGCGCCTCTGGGAGCTCCTCCACAGCGAGCCGTACATCAACTCGCTCGGCGCGATCACCGGCGGTCAGGCCGTCCAGATGGTCCGCGCGGGGTTGAAGGCGATCTACGTCTCCGGCTGGCAGGTCGCCGCCGACGCGAACACCGCCGGCCAGATGTACCCCGACCAGAGCCTCTATCCGGTCGACTCGGTGCCGAACCACGTTCGCCGCATCAACCAGTCGCTGACGCGCGCCGACCAGATCGACCACTCCGAGGGGCGCAACGACACGGACTGGTTCGTGCCGCTCGTCGCCGACGCCGAGGCCGGCTTCGGCGGGCCGCTCAACGCGTTCGAGCTCATGAAGGCGATGATCGTCGCGGGCGCCGCCGGCGTTCACTACGAGGATCAGCTCGCGAGCGAGAAGAAGTGCGGGCACATGGGCGGCAAGGTCCTCGTCCCGACCGGTCAGTTCATCCGCAACCTCGTCGCGGCGCGCCTCGCGGCCGACGTCCTCGACGTGCCGACGCTGGTCATCGCACGAACCGACGCCGACAGCGCCAAGCTGATCACCAGCGACCACGACGAGCGCGACAGGCCGTTCATCGTGAAGGGCGACCGCACGGCCGAGGGCTTCTACCGCGTGAAGGCGGGCGTCGAAGCGGCCATCGCGCGCGGCATCGCCTACGCCGACTACGCGGACCTCGTGTGGTGCGAGACGTCGACGCCGGACCTCCACGAGGCCAAGGCGTTCGCCGAGGGCGTCCGCAAGGTCCACCCGAACAAGCTGCTCGCGTACAACTGCTCGCCGTCGTTCAACTGGAAGAAGAACCTCGACGACGCGACCATCGCCAGGTTCCAGCGCGAGCTCGGCGCCATGGGCTACAAGTTCCAGTTCGTCACCCTCGCGGGCTTCCACTCGCTCAACTTCGGGATGTACGAGCTCGCCCGGAAGTACAAGGACCGCGGCATGGCGGCCTACAGCGAGCTGCAGACGGCGGAGTTCGCCGCGGAGAAGGACGGCTACACGGCGACGCGCCACCAGCGCGAGGTCGGCACCGGCTACTTCGACGCGGTCTCCGAGGTCATCAGCGGCGGCAAGGCGTCGACGCTGGCCCTCGAAGGGTCGACGGAGAAGGCGCAGTTCTGAGGAGTCGTCAGTCGTCAGTCGTCAGTCGTCAGTCGAGAGAAGAGAGCGAGAGAACGCGGTCTCGAGAGAGGGCCGGGACCGCCTTCGGCGGTCCCGGGAATTGCCCTCACCCAACCCTCTCCCGAAGGGCCCGAAGGGAGAGGGCCGAGAACTGCGGCCACTTCTCGCTCCCTCTACCTCTGGGACCTCTGGGAGAGGGTCGGGGTGAGGGCAAAGGTCCCGGCGAAGCACTCCGCTTTCAGGAGCCCGCGTCAGGTTCACGCTAGCCGTGTTCCACGGCGAGAGGGCACCTCGCGAGCTCTGGTGCAAAGCCAGTCTGGTGTTCACGAGACGAGACGAGATGCGCGCGACGCTCGGCGGCGGCCCGAGGTCGCGCGCGTCGTCGCTCTTGGTCACCGAAGAGGGGGCGTACCCCTGCTCGTATCCACGGAAGGCACGTGGGGTCGTCCTTGCGCACCCACAGCGTCAGCCGCGCGAATCGGTCGGCGACCAGGCGCTGCACCGAGCTGTCGAACAGCTGTCGCCCGATGCCGCGTCACCGGCGCTCCGCAGGCGCGCTAGGCTCGGTCCATGCCGGCAGGTTCCCGTACCCGGCTTCCATTGCAGCTCGGGACGACCTTCGTCGGCGAGGTCATCGTCGCGGCGATCCTCATTGCCGCGATGCCGTTGTTGCCGTTCCTCCTGATCGTCCTGTTGGGGAGCGACAGCAAGATCGGCGAGGGGCAGATCGGTCCCGGCGCGTGGGTCCTCGCGTTGTTGGGTCCCGGGGTCGTGCTCCTCATCGGCTACGCCAGCCTCAAGCGCGCTCCGAAGCGACGGCCGAGCGACATCCTGATCGATCCCCGCGGGCTCGTCGTCGAGGGCGGGTCGCACCACGGCTTGGAGGTCGAGTGGGCGTCCACCGAGCCCGAGCACTGGCGCGTGGTCGACGAGGGGCGGTTGAAGCGGCTCGTCCTGCTCGGTCACGACAGCGAGCTCACCCTCGCCGAGACGTCGAGCGCGTCGGAGCGACGCTCGTTCGACCTCACCGTGCGCACCCTCCGCGAGCTGACCCGGTTCGCGCGCTCGTCGCAGTCTCCCGAGCGCACGCCACCGCGGGGGCCCGAGGTCCTCTCGTGCAGAGCGTGCGGCAGCGCCGTCGCGCCCGACGACGCCGACGTGGTGCGCTGTGATCACTGCGCGGCGTCGGTCGCGATCCCCGCCGAGCTCCGCGCTCGCGTGCGCCACGCCGCCGAGGTGCGTCGGGCGAAGTCGGAGGCCGCGCGTGCGATCGTCACCCTGCTGGTGCAGCCGAGCGCCTCCGCGACCACGCGCTCGATCATGCTGCTCGCGCTTCCCGTGGTGCTGGCCTGGATCTTCAGCGCGTGGGGTACGTATCGCCTCGAGGCCGCACATGCGCTTCGCGGCGACAGCGTGCTCGGGCTGATGTACTTCGTCGCGGTCAGCGGCGTCGGGTGCTTCCTCGCCGGCCGCGCGCTCGCCGACCGTCGCGGCACGTTCGCGCTGGTCACGCACGAGCTCTCTGCGCTGGCTCCGCCGCGTCCGGGCGCGCACCACCTGTGTCGGGCGTGCGGCGCGCCGCTGTGGGAACCACCGCACGAGGTCGTGGTGATCTGCGCGTATTGCGAGACCGAGAACGTGCTCGGCTTCGACGTGCATCGCGAGCGCCGAGCGCACGACGAGCAGCGGTTCGAGCTGCGCGATGCCCTCGCGCGAAGGACCCGGCAACGGATCACCTCGGTCGTGCTCGTCGCCGCGGCGGGCCTCGCCGCGGTCGTGGCGCTCCGCATCGGCACCGCCGCGCTGCGGACGTCGCTGGAGGCGGCGGGTTACGTGGACGATCCGTCGCAGATGCCGCTCCCGACAGGACCGGCATACGAAGCCACCGTGACTCTCGAGGCGCCGTCGCCCGCGGCGCAGGTAGAGAAGGTGCACGTCCCGCGCGTCGAGATGCATTCGACGTTGAGCGAGGGCCGTCCGCTGTACAACCGAGTCTGGGAGTGCCGTGCCCGCGAGCTTGCAGCGGGCGCGGAGGGCGCGGGGACCGTTCGCGTCACGCGGTGGCGCAAGGCCGGTGACACGGCCCAAGACGAGGTGCGCACGGCGATCTCGGTCGAGGGTGCGCTCGGTCCGTCCTTCAGTGCGTGCGTGCTCGAACGCCCGTGGACCACGCGCGATCTCGGCGTCGCGCTGTTCAGCGTGTCCGATCGAATCGTGAAACGGCTGCGGCCACCGTCACTGTCGGTCGTGAAGCCGCTCCTCGCCGACCGCATCGACACGACGCTGCTCTCCGTCGAGCCGAGCGAGCCCGTCGCCGCCGACGAGACGGCACCGGGCGGGATGTGGCGGAGCTACCGCCTGCGGGCCAACGCCAAGTTCCTCGTCGCGGGCTTCGAGAATCGCTGCGGGCTCGGCACGACATACGCGCGGCAGGCAACCCAGGGCTGCGTCGTCGTCTCGTACGAGCCCGGTGACACCCTGGTCGTCACCGAGACGCTCTCCTTCCGGCTCACCGCGGGCGGCTGGTGCACGACCGGACGATGTTATTGCGGCGGCGACGCGCTCTGCGGCTCTTCGAAGGAATAGCGCCGGGTCGGAGCGGTGCGCTCCAGTGCATGGCACTTTGCCACACTTCGAGCCGCCGCTCGACGCAAGATCGGACGGCTCCGTCGCGCGTCCAAAGGTCATGACCGCGCGCCTCGTCGGTCTTCTGACCCTGGCCTCGTGCAGCAGGCCCGGACCGGTCACCGTCGGTCCGGATCGCGCGGCGACCGCGAGCGTCGACGCATCTCTCGACGCGAGCTCGAACATCGATCAGCTGCTCGTGCCGATGGGGCTGCGCGCGATCGAGATGCCCGCCGGCGACGCCGCCGCGTTGCGCGCCGCCATCGCGTTTGCAGAAGGTCTGCGCCTCGTGTTCGTCGAGACGCCCGCCAACCCGACGCTGCGCATGAGCGACCTCGCCGCCGCAGGCGTGGTCATGGGCCGCGACCCCGGGATCAATCAGCTGCGCGGCGCCCGCGCCATCCTCGGCAACATCCTGCAAGAGGCGCTCGACGCCGTCGGCTGACGCGCCGCCGCGCTCGTGCCCGCGGATCAGCACCCACCGTCGCCGGGCGGCGCCGGGGCGGCGTTCGGGTCGAAGCAATAGGTGAACGTCTCCGACCCGACGCGCGGCTCGACCCCGCCGAGGTAGCGAATGGTCCCGGTCGCGCCCACCCTCATGCACTGCTCGCCGATCACCTCGGGCCGGGTCGAGTAGCAGAACCCTCCGCCGGTCGTCGGGTCGATCGTGAAGCTCGGGTCGTTGATGCACGTCTGCAGCTCGGCGCCCGCCAGCTGCTGGAGCTCGCAGACCAGGTGCTTGCGTGGTGCGCCGGCGTCTCTACCGATCACGTACACGTTGCCGCCCTCGGCGATCGCCTGCGTCATCGTGGGGCGCGCGACGCCGTCGGCGCCGACGACGTTGATCGGCAGATTCAACTGCGCCGCTGCGAGCGCCGGCGTGATCGGCGGATACGCGCTGCCCTCGCGACGGCAGGGCGCCGCACCGGGCGTGCACAGGCCCTTGGCGATCGCCTCGCACGGGCGGCCCGCGTCCGTGCCTTCCTTCATCACCTCGAGCAAGGGGGTCGGATCGGCGATCGCGGCGATCAGCTCGGGGATGCGGCGCGCCAGCTCCGACTGCTTGTCGGCCATCGAGATCGAGTTGTCGACGACGAACAACAAGTCGAGCTTGTCGATGCGCGCGGTCCTCAGCTTCGTGAGCGAGACGCCGGCGGGTCCGGTCTGCCCGCCGGCCTCGCAGGCCGGAGCCTTCGGGCCCGAGCTCGCCGAATCGGTGCACGCGGCCGTCGCCGCGGCGATCACGCAGACCAGACCTCCCAGACGACGCATCGAATCCTCCGTGGTGGAAGGCCGCATCATGCACGGCCCAGCCGCGCCGTCTATCGAGCCGTCACCTGCGACGTTGCCTGTCGCACCGGCGAGCCGAACTCGCGCCGCGGGCGAGGCCGGACTGTGAGGCGCGCGAGCCGGCAGCACCTCACGCGCAGGCGCAGACGTCTGCGAGCACCGACGCAGAGGCCGTCCGCCACTCCGTCGCCGCGGCGCCCCGGAGTGCGCGATCGGCGGAGGCGAGTTCAGAATCTGAACCCAAGTTCAGCTTCTGAACCGCGATCCGTTCGGGGACTGAACGCGCGCCTTCGAGCCTCCGCTCTTTCATCGGACGGCGCGCAGGGTGGCTCGGCGGTACGGCTGCTGCATCGCTCCGGCCGAGCGGAGGGGGACCGAGTGCCCTCCGCTCGCCCGGGAGCCTCCATGACGCACCGCTCTATCGCGACCTCGCTGCTGTTCGCGTCCTTGTTCGCCGGCTGCGCGGCCGCGCCCGAGGACGGCACCGAGGCCCTCCGCAAAGCCGACGAGCGGCTCGACCCGGGGACGCTCTCGCTGTCGGTGGCGGCGCGAGAGGTGCACGGCAACTTCGAGTCCGGCAAGCAGAAGGTGTCGATCGACGTGCGGGTGACGGCTGACGGCGTCGTCGAAGCGACGCTCCACCTGCGCGGCCTCGTCGTCTTGCTCACGCACGATCCGAAGCTCGGGACCTTCGACGTCGACGGCTTCGCCGACGATGGCTCTGCGACCGCGCTGCGCGACGCCGATCGTGCGTTGATCCACGTGCTCGACGTCGCGCTCGGGTCGACGGCGGAGAAGCACCCCGACAACGCCGCGGTGAAGGGGCTCGTCAAGGTCGTGACGTTGCTCAGCTCCTACCCCGAGACGACGCCGCTGCGGAAACTCTACATGGGGCGCTTCGAGCAGAGCTCCAGCCTCTGCGCGTACGTGAACCGCCCGGGCGTCCCGTTCCCGACGTTCGTCGAGGCGACCCACGACTGCTATGGGAAGGACCGCTGGCACGACACCACGACGTTCAACGCCTTCCTCTCGCGCGATCCGGCCGGACCGTGCTCCGACGAGACGTGGTTCTCCGCGTCGTCGCTCACCGGATACTCGTGCTACGAGCCCGACCATCCCTGGGGCGACAGCGCGAACTTCGGTTACGGCGATTGCATGGGCCGCTGCGGCGGCGGGTGCGGCACCGACAACGTCTACAGCCGCGACTGCACCGATCACGACGCCTGCGTCCGTTTCGGTCACACGACCGCGGCGGTCTGGTGCGACGACGAGTTCACCGGGGCGGCGTGGGACGCGATCAACGGGACGTTCTGCTCGATGGCGTGGCGCAACCCCGTCCGCACGGGGACCAGCAGCGGCGGCAACTGCGATTGGTCGCACTACGGAACGTGGGACGGCTGCGACGGCAACTGTCAGTTCATCGATCCCGACTGCTACAAGCAGCCCGCCGTCGGCGACGGGTTCTGCCAGGACGTCAACCACATGGGCTCGGAGAACTGCTCGAACGCGTTCTCCGACTGCTGGTGCGGCGCGGGCCAGTACTGCGCGGGCGCCGGCACGACGGGCGCGGACCAACTCGGGTGCAAGGCGTCGACGTGCTGCCCGAAGGGCTCGTGGGACGGCGCCAACTGCTACGTCGGGGCGCCGGCCGCGGGGACCAGCCCGTTCGTGTGGAACAACGCGCTGTACACCTCGCCCGTGAAGAACAACTGCAGCGGCCTGGCCGGCGCGGGTTACGACGGCGCCAATTGCTTCTACCAGGCCATCCCCGCCGATCGCGCGACGTACTGGTCCCCGTGGTTCGGCGTGAACGGGCAGAAGTGGTGGTACATCTCGACGAACGGCGGCGGGTGCCCAGCCGGCTACGTCAAGACCGCCCACATGCCGCGCGGGTTCGGCGACTACGACTCGTGGTGCGAGAGCGCGGCCTCGGCGCCCGCCGGTACCAGCCCCTTCGTGTACGCGAACAACTTCTACTTCACCCCGCAGGTCGCGATCGACAACCCGGCCACCCCGAACGACGAGCGGTGCCCGAAGGGCTCGTGGGACGGCGCGAACTGTCATTGGGGCGCGACGCCGTCGGGCACGCACGCGTTCGTGTACAACAACAACCTCTATTACACCGTCGCGAGCCCGTCGCAGTGCACGCTCGTCGCCGAGCCGATCTCGAGGTCCTTCTCCTCGCTATGATCCGCTCCGAGTCCGCGCCGGGCGACGTCGCGTGGCGACGCGAAGGGGCCCCGCGTAGAATGGCGGCCGTGAGACCGGCGGTGACGCGCAGCAAGGCTTCAGCGGCGCGTCGGCTCGGGCTCGTGGCGCTGCTCGCCGTGCTGTCAGGCTGCCAGCGGGAAGCCCCCCCACCGCCGGCGACGCCGGAGGCAGCGAGCGCGGCGGTGACGCGCTTCTTCGCTTCGCTGGAGCGGCGCGATTGCCAAGGCCTCACGAACGAAGCGGGCGGAAAGCTCCGCGAGAAGATCGCCGCGATGGGCTGCGACGCGATGTTCGAGAAGGATCCGCTCGCGACGACGCGCCTTCGCAGCATCGGCCGGGTCGAGCGCGACGGGCGCGCGAGCGACGCGTTCCTCCTGCAGCTCGTCCTCGAGCGACAGGGAGCGGTCATCGAGGGACAGGCGCGCGTCGAGCGCGTCGGGCGGACCCTGCGGCTCGTGGTCCTCTGATGCAGACGCATCGCTGGGCGCCATCCGTCGCGCTCGTCCTGCTCTTCACGGCCTGTGTCCTCCTGCTGGCGGTGCTCCTTCGCCCGACGGCAGCGACGATCGAACGCGGCGGAGCGACCACGGGTTCGGCCCCGCCGGGCGCCGCCGCGCCGTCGTTCGGAGAGCCCGCGACGAGCCCCTCCGCGCCGCCGCCGTCGTTGGCCCCGGCGTCGGCAGCCTCGTCGGGGCCCGCCTCGTCGGGGCTCGCCTCGCCTGCAGCGAGCTCGTTCGACCCCATCATCGTCAAACGCGATCCCAAAGAAGACGAGGACCGGAAGCTCCCGCTCACGGCGGCGGAGCGCAGGGAGCGGATCGCTCGCATGATCGACCTCCAGCGCGATCGGCTCGGCCGCGAGCGCGCGCTGCTCGGCAAGCTCGGGGCGAACGATCCAGGCCGCGCCAGGCAGGAGGTGATCGTCAAGAAGCTCGAGGAGCGGCTCGCGGAGCTGGAGAAGATGCTCACCGACGAGGGGCTCGACGCAGGCGCCGACGCGAAGTGAACGATCGCGCACGGAGGGCGGCGAGCGCGCCGATCAGGAGCAGGCTGGTCGCGCCGCTGCGCGCCGCGGCCGAGTGCGCGCAGCCACCGCCGCCTCCGCTGAGACTCGGCCCCGCGTCGGACCGCGGGCAGATCTCGCGGCAACGACACGTCTCGCGCTCGCCTTCGACGACGGGCGCGCACGTGCCGGCGATGCAGTCACCGTCGTCGTCGCACTCCACGCCGTAGCGCGCGTGCACCCCCCCGGGACCTACGCAGCGCGCGCCCTGCGACGAAGCGGCGGCGCACCAGAGCGCCGACGGACAGTCGTGGTCGCTCGCGCATGCCGTCGTGCACAGCGCGTCGAGCGGGAGCGCCCGGGTCGGCTCCTTCGGACCCGCAGCGAGGATCGGTGCGAGGAAGCGCTCGACGTCGACGTCGACGCGCGCGAAGGCGGAGAAGCGGGCGCACGCGGCGTCGCCGTCGGAGGTGACCCCCGCGATCACCTCGCGCTCCCCGAGTCGCCGCAGCGCCGGACCTCCGCTGTCGCCCTGGCACGTCAGGGAGGGGGCCGCGTCGACCTCGAACGTCGCCGCGTCGATGGCGCGGACGCGCGCGGTCCCCTGCCGCCGGTCCCCGCTCGATGCGCCGGCCTCCTGCGCCCCGAAGCCGACCAGCCGGACCTCGTCTCAGATCGCGAGCGCAGCCGCATCGGGCGGCGGGAGCTCGATGGGCGTCGCCGTGCTCGGGCGATCGAGCCACACCACGGCGAGATCGTGCGCGCGGTCCGCGCCGTTCCAGGAAGGGTGGACGTGCGCCTCGACGATCGAACGCACCTCGACGACGCCACCAGCGGCGCCCGTCGTCCGGACCTCGAGCCGGCGCGCCGGGCCGTCCGCGACGCAGTGGGCGGCAGTGACGACGGCGCGCGGCGCGATCAGCGTGCCGCTGCAGAGCACGACGGTGGTGGCCTCGGCGCACGACACCCGGCGCTGCACGATCGCGACGACCGCGCCATCGGCGGGCGCGGGCGACCCGGCCGTGATGGACGCTTGCCTGCGGGCGACCGGCCGCTCGACGGCGGGCTCGCAGGCGGCGAGCGCGACCACGACGGCCAGGAGCCCGAGGCCCTTTGCCTGACCATTTCTCGTGCCGATCATCGGAGACGCTACGCGCACAGCGTACCGCGACGCCCGGGCGGGCGCGACGTGGGCGTTTCGTGCGCGCGCAACCGACGGATGCGGCCTGTCGAGGGGGCGGTACGATGACGTCCATGTCTGACTCGGCCCGCGTGATCATCCGGTACGAGATCCCGCGCACGCGCCCGGACTGGACGCTCCCGGAGGAGCCC
>JACPFM010000143.1 GCA_016182965.1 Deltaproteobacteria bacterium
GCCGCGGGGCGCTGCGGGGCGGGCGCCGGGGGAGGCGACGGCGGCTGCGCGGGCTGCGCGGAAGGCAGCGGGGCCTCGGCGACCGGTGGGGAGTCGACGCGCTCGACCTTCACCTTCGGCACCGACGCCGCGGCGCCGCCGTAGTAGACACGGATCGCCGCGCGGATGTCGCTCGCCGACGCGATCATCGGGCGCACCGGGAGGCCCGCGTACGCGGCCGCCTTGCGCAGCCCCTCTTCGTTGGTCGGATCGTCGGTGGCGACGTAGAGGGTGTCGCCCTGACCCCGCACGTGGCGGACGTACACGGGCACGACCCCGTAGCCCTCGGCGACCTCGCGAGGGACGAGGTTGAGCAGCTGGCGCGAGAAGTCGACGTGGTAGAGCGAGACCCACGGCACCGACAGCTGACGGCCGAGCAGCTGGGTCAGCTGGGTCTCGTCGACGAACCCCTGCTCGACGAGCAAGCGGCCCAGCCGTCGCTTTCCGCCCTCCGATCGCTGGAGATTCAGCGCTTCTTGCAAGCGCTCGGCGCTCAGCACGCCTGCCTGGACGAGCAGCTCCCCCAGACGCACGCGCGGACCAGCGGTGGACGTCGGTGCGGACATTCTCGATGGGGACGTTACCGGGACTGCGGCGGCTGTCGAGAGGGGACATGACCAGACGCTGGGTCGAACCCGCTTGCCGCGTGACAGGCGGAGGAGGCGCGGCTAGACCGCGCCCATGGTCGACCGCCTCGAAAAGATCTGGATGGACGGCTCGCTCGTCGACTGGGATGACGCGAAGGTCCACGTCCTGACGCACACGCTGCACTACGGGCTCGGCGGGTTCGAAGGCATCCGGGCGTACAAGCGCGCCGACGGCCGCTCCGCGGTCTTCCGCCTTCGCGAGCACGTCGAACGCCTGTTCGACACGACGAAGCTCTGCTTGATGCCCATGCCGTTCACGCGCGAGCAGGTCATCCAGGCCTGCGTCGACGTGCTCGTCGCGAACAAGCTCGCTGAAGGGTACATCCGCCCGATGGCCTACGTCGGCGAGGGCGCGATGGGCATCTACGTGAACAACCCCACCAAGGTGACGGTCGTCTGCTGGAAGTGGGGCGCGTATCTCGGCCAGGAGGCGCTGGTCAACGGCATCCGCACCAAGATCTCCAGCTTCGCGCGTCACCACATCAACATCGGCCTGAACAAGGCGAAGATGATGGGGCAGTACACCAACTCGATCCTCGCCAAGCGCGAGGCGAAGCTCGGTGGCTACGACGAGGCGATCCTCCTCGACTCGCAGGGCTTCGTCAGCGAGGGCTCGGGCGAGAACCTCTTCGTCGTCAGGCGCGGCGCGCTGGTCACCCCGCCGCTCTCGTCGTCGATCCTCGCCGGCATCACCCGCGAGACGATCATGACCCTCGCCCGCGAGGAGGGCATCCCCGTCGTCGAGGACCGCCTCACCCGCGACGAGCTGTACCTCTGCGACGAGGCGTTCTTCACCGGCACCGCCGCCGAGGTCACGCCGATCCGCGAGGTCGACAACCGCACCATCGGCGAGGGCAAGATGGGCCCGATCACCAAGCGCCTGCAGGCCCGCTACTTCGACGTGGTAAAAGGCTCCGACAACACGCACCCGGAGTGGTTCACGTACTACACGTGAGCAAACTCCTGCGCGCGACCGATCCAACATGACGCGACACCGCGCGCAACGCCCCCACAACGACGACCCGATCCCCGCGAGCGCCCGAGCAGGCGTGTCGCGGGGGCTCGTGGCCATCGTCGGCCGACCGAACGTCGGAAAGTCCACCCTCTTCAACCGCCTCGCCGGCGCGAAGATCGCCATCGTCCACGACGAGCCCGGCGTCACCCGCGACCGCAACTACGCCGACGCGTTCGCGCGCGGCGTCGAGTACACGATCGTCGACACCGGAGGCTTCGATCCAGAGAGCGACGACCCCATGCGCAAGGGCATCAAGCGGCACGTCCAGGTCGCCATCGAGGAGGCCGACGTCATCGTCTGCGTGCTCGACGGCTCGATGGAGCCGACCGCGGCCGATCGCGAGGCCGTGAAGCTCCTGCGCAAGAGCCAGAAGCCGGTGATCTACGCGGCGAACAAGGCCGACTCGCAGGCGGCGGAGCTCGAGGCGGCCGCGGTCTACCGGCTGGGCATCCCGAAGATCTTCCCGGTCTCGGCGCTGCACGGCCGCGGGTTCGCCGACCTCGAAGAGGCGATCGTCGAGGCGCTGCCGGCGTACGAGGACCGCGAGCTCCCTGGCGTCGGCGACGACGTGCCGCGCATCGCGCTGATCGGCCGCCCGAACGCCGGCAAGTCGTCGCTGCTCAATCGCATGCTCGGCACCGAGCGCTCGCTCGTCGACGACCGCCCCGGCACCACGCGCGACACGGTCGACGCCCTGGTGAAGGTGAAGCGCAAGGCAGTCTCGCCGACGGGCGAGCGGTCGAACGACGGGGAAGAGACCGAGCAGGCGCTGGTCGTGCTCGACACCGCCGGCATCCGCCGCAAGTCGCGGGTCAGCGAGACGGTCGAGTCGGTGAGCGTGCTGCGCGCGATCCGCGCGATCGAGCGCGCCGAGGTCGTCGTGCTGATGTGCGACGCGGGCGAGGGCGTCGCCGAGCAGGACGCGAAGATCCTCGGCCTCGCCGTCGAGCGCGGGCGCGGCGTGGTCATCGCGCTCAACAAGACCGATCTGCTCGACAAGAAGGCGCTCGCCAAGGCGGAGGAGTCCGCGCGCGAGAAGCTCTCCTTCACGCCGTGGGCGCCGGTGGAGCGCCTGAGCGTGAAGACCGGGCGCGGCGTCAACAACCTCGTCGATCGCATCGTCCACGTGCGCAAGGAGTGGACCAAGCGCATCGGCACCGGCGAGCTCAATCGCTTCTTCGCCGAGGTCCTCGAGACGCACCCGCCGCCGACGATGGGCGGCCGCGCGGTGCGGCTGTACTACATCACGCAAGCCGAGAGCCGTCCGCCGACGTTCGTCGTGCAGACCAACGAGCCCGAGAACGTCCACTTCAGCTATCAGCGGTTCATCCAGAACCAGATCCGCAAGCGGTTCGGGTTCGAGGGCACGCCGATCCGCATCCGCTACCGCCGCAAGCGACGGCGCGGCGAGGAAGCCTAGGCGCGATGGCGCCCCTTCTCTGCACGGAGGGGGCCGCGTCGCGCCGCCACGCGCTGGTCGTGTTCGCGGGGGTGTTCGCGGGCGCGCTGCTCGCGGCGACCTCGTGCGGGCGCGCCAAGGACCACGGCCCGGCGACCGCCGCGTCGACCGCCGCGTCGTCGGCCCCGCCGAGCGCGTCGACTCCGGCTCCCGGGCCGTCCACCTCCGCCGCGTCTGGCTCCGCGGCCGGCGCTCCCGCGATCGTCGACCCGGTCGCCCGGCTCGCGTGGCGCGAGCTCGTCGCCGCCGGCGCGTGGGAGCACGCGGCGCGTGCGCTCGACGCGCTCCCCGAGGGCGATCGCGCCACCGTCGCGGCGCGGCTCGCGCGCCTGAGGGTGAGCACCGGCCGCTGCACGAAGGAGGACGGCGCACGCGGCGTCGCTCTCGCCGAAGGGCTCGCCGGCGCGCCCGACGTGCCGCCAGAGCTCCTGGCGCGGCTGCGCGTCGACGCGCTGATCTGCGCCGAGCGCTTCGCCGAGGCGGTGGCCTGCGTCGGACCGGGCTCGCTCGCCTCGCGGAAGGGCGCGGCCTCGGGTTCGCGACAGGGCGCGGCGCTCGCCGCGACGCGCGCGCGCGTGCTCGAGGGCGCCGGCGATCTCTCCGGAGCGCGCGCCGCCTACGCCGACGCGATCGACGGCGCGCCCCGCGCGGGGCTGCCCACCGGGACGCTCGTCGCCGCGCGCCTGCGGCTGCTGCGACGCCTCCCCGCCTCGCCCGAGATCGAGCGCGCCATCGAGGCCGATCGCACGCGGCTGTTCGTCGAGCACCCGCCGTCGTTCGAGGCGGCGACCAAGGCGGGCGAGCCCCCCTTTACAGTCGGTCAGGGCGCAGTCGGTCAGGGCACGGTCGGTAAGGGCGCGCCCACGCTCGACGCCGAGGGGTGGCTCAAGCGCGCCGACGCGCTCGCGACGCTCGCGCGCGTCGAGGACGCGCAGCACGCCATAGATGCCGCGGCGAGCGCCGGCGCGTCGAAGAAGAGGGTCGCGCGCGCGCGCGGTCACGCCCTGTGGAAGGCTCGTTCGTACGCGAAGGCCGCGCCTGCGTTGCGCGAGGCCAGCGCCCTCGAGCAGGGCGAGGACGCGATCGAGGACGCGTTCCTCGCCGCGCGCGCCACGAGCCGCGCCGGCGACGACGACGCGGCGATCGCCGCGTACGAGGCGCTCGCCAAGAAGCACCCGGGGTCGAGGTTCGGCGGCGAGGCCGCGTATCTGGCGGCGCACCTGCGGTGGCTGCGCGGCAGCTGGAAGGACGCGATCGCCGCGTTCGATCGCTACCTCGCCGGGCCGTGGGCGCGGGCCCCGCACCAGAAGGTCAACGTGCGCGAGGCCAGGCGCGCGCGCGCCATCGCGCTGCTCGAATCGGGGCGCGCGGCCGACGCGCGGCGCACGCTGCACGCGCTCGCCGGCGGTGACGTCTACGCCGACGACGCCACCGCGCGCGGTCGCATCGAGCTGCTCGAGGCGAGCGCCGTCGAGCGCAGCGGCGATCGCGCGGCCGCGATCGCCGCGTACGCACGGCTGTCGCGCGTGCATCCGTTCGGGTGGCTCGACCTCGCGGCGCGCGCGCGGCTGCTGCACCTCGGCGAGCCTTCGGCGTCGTGGCCGAAGGGACCGGTGCCGGCGCCGTCGCTGCCGGCGATGCCCGCCGAGGTGCGCGCGCTGTTCTTCGCGGGCATGTCGTCCGACGCCCTCGATCGCTTCGTGCGCGCGGGGCTGCCGAAGGACGACGCGCCGCGCTGCGCGACGCTCGAAGCGCTCGACGACGGGTGGGGCGCCTACCGCATCGGCCTGCGCTTCGCCGTCGACGATCCGCCCGGGCCGGCGAACGCCGGCGGAGCCCCCTCTTTCGCCTGGAAGTGGCGCTGCGCCTGGCCGTCGCCGTACGGCGCAGTGGTCGGCGCGCTCGAGGCGCGCGAGGGACTGCCGCGCGGCCTGCTGCACTCGATCCTGCGCCAGGAGAGCGCGTTCCAGGTCGAGGTCGTCTCGCCCGCCGGCGCGGTCGGCATCGCGCAGCTCATGCCGGCGACCGCGGTGGAGACCGCCTCCGCCATCGGTCTGCACCTCGATCCGACCGATCTCGCGAGCCTCCAGGCGCCGTTCCTCCAGCTCGATCTCGCCGCGCGGCACCTGCGCGCGCTGTTCGTCGAGCTGACCGGCCCCGGCGCGTCCGACGCCGACAGGCGCGACGCGCTGCCGCTGGTGGTCGCCGCGTACAACGCCGGCGCCGGCTCCGTGAAGCGCTGGATGCGCGAGGCCGGCACGATGGACGCCGACGTCTTCGTCGAGCGCACGCCGTACCTCGAGACCCGCGGGTACGTCGCGCGGGTGCTCGGCAACGCCGTGCGCTACGCCGTCATCGAGGGCGCGCCGACGCCGACGCTGCCGCGCAAGCTGCCGGCGCCGCCCCCCTGAGCGAGACCGCCTGCGACGAGCCGGCTCAGCCGGCTCCGTGAATGCACCTCCTGTGGCGAAAAGGCATCACCGGAGCTGTTGGCGTTCAGCGTCAGCTCGCCTCGACGTGGCCCGCCGAGAGCCCGAACCCTGCCGCGCGCCTGCCGGCTCGCGTGGTTTCGGGGCGCCGGGGCTCGCACCCGGCGTCGATCGTCTTCGGCGCGCGTCGTGCACATGGGCACGTGCGCACTCGCGGGGGCGCTGGCGACGTGGTAGGTCCCGCCCGGAAGAAGGAGTCATCGCGTGAAGCAGCCCGTATCGATCAAGAAGCCCGAAGGGAAGCTCGGCGTCCTGCTGCCGGGGATGGGAGCGGTCGCGACCACGTTCATCGCGGGGTCGCTCTTGGCGCGAAAGGGGCTCGGCGAGCCGATCGGCGCGCTGACCCAGATGGGCACCATCCGCCTCGGCAAGCGCACCGACAACCGGTCGCCGCTGATCAAGGACTTCCTCAAGCTCCCGGGTCTCGATGATCTCGTCTTCGGCGGCTGGGACATCTTCCCCGAGAACGCCTACGAGACCGCGCGTCACGCCGAGGTCCTCTCGAAGGAGCACGCCGATCTGGTCAAGGACGAGCTCTCGGCGATCAAGCCGATGAGCGCCGCGTTCTTCCCCGAGTTCGTCAAGCGCCTCAACGGCACGAACGTCAAGAAGGGCCCGACCAAGAAGGACATCGCCGACCAGGTCGAGGAGGACATCAAGTCCTTCATCAAGGCCAACGGCGTGTCGCGCGCCGTCGCCGTGTGGTGCGGCTCGACCGAGATCTACATCGAGCCGAGCGAGGTGCACTCGTCGCTCGAGGCGTTCGAGAAGGGCCTCGAGCGGAACGATCCGGGCATCTCCGGCTCGCAGATCTACGCGTACGCGTGCCTCAAGCAGGGCGTTCCCTACGCCAACGGCGCGCCGAACCTCACCGTCGACATGCCGGCGATGTGGGAGCTCGCGCGCGAGCGCCAGGTGCCGATCAGCGGCAAGGACTTCAAGACGGGTCAGACCCTGATGAAGACCATCCTCGCGCCCGGCCTCAAGGCGCGCATGCTCGGTCTGCGCGGTTGGTTCTCGACGAACATCCTCGGCAACCGCGACGGCGAGGTCCTCGACGATCCCGAGAGCTTCAAGACCAAGGAGGTCAGCAAGCTCGGCGTGCTCGAGGAGATCCTCCAGCCGAAGCTCTACCCGAAGCTCTACGGCGACATCTATCACAAGGTCCGCATCGAGTATTACCCGCCGCGCGGCGACGCGAAGGAGGGCTGGGACAACCTCGACATCTACGGATGGCTCGGGTACCCGATGCAGATCAAGGTCGACTTCCTGTGCCGCGACTCGATCCTCGCGGCGCCGATCGTCCTCGATCTCGCCATCCTGATGGACCTCGCGAGCCGCGCCGGCTTCAGCGGCATCCAGGAGTGGCTCTCGTTCTACTTCAAGAGCCCGATGCACGCGCCGGGGCTCTATCCGGAGCACGATCTCTTCATCCAATCGATGAAGCTGAAGAACACGATGCGCTGGATGATGAACGAGGAGCTCATCACCCACCTCGGCAACGAGTACTACGACTGATCGGCCGACTGGTTCGAAGGGTCTGAAGGTCGAACGTCGAAGGTCGAACGTGAACCGTGCCTGTCTCCTCGCGGCGATCGCGCTCGCGCTCGTCGCGACCCCGGCTCGCGCGCGTGCGGCCGCCGACGGCGACGGCGCCTACGGGCGCCTGAAGGGTGATCTCACCTTCGTCGGCGGCCTCGGCGCAGGCGTCGTCGCCGCGACGGGCCGCCCGGTGCTGGCGAGCGACCTGCGGCTCCGCTACCTCGACGCCGCGGGCGTCGCGCTCGGATTCGAGGAGGGCGACGCGCTAGCGCGCACGAGCCGCTCGGGCGAGCTGCGGCGCGCCTTCCTCGCGGGCGTCGAGCTGCGACCGCTGTTCCCCGTGCGCTTCCTGAAGGCGCAGGAGACCGGTCGTCGGTTCCTCGATCTGGTGCTCGACTCCATCGCGCTCGATCTCGGCACCTGGTGGCCGATCCGGTACGGCAGCGGCGCGCGGCGCCCCGGCATGTACACGGGCCTCGCGGTCGAGGCGCCGCTGTCCGGCGGCGGCTCGGGGCTCTGGCTCCGGCTGTCGGCGCAACTGCGCTGGGCCGCGCCGCGCCTCGAGGGCGACCTCGATCCGAGCGGCCGCTCGGTGATGCTCGGCGTGGGGCTGGCCTGGCATCAGGTCTTCGGGCCGCACCTCGTGCAACGCGGCGACGAGCCGCTCGAATGAGCGGGGGCGCGGCCGCTCGAACGAGCGCGGTCGCGGCCGCTCGAACGAGCGCGGTCGCGATCGCGCGCGAGGCGATCGGCGCGATCGATGTCGAGGCGCGCGTCCGCGAGTCTCTCGCGTCGATCGCGCCCGTCACGGCGACCGCGCCCATCGTCGTCGCCGCGGTGGGGAAGGCGGCGCCCGCGATGACGCGCGGTGCGCTCGCCGCGCTGTCGTCGCTCGCCCTCGAAGCGACGCGTACCGTGGTCGTCACCGCCGACGGCACCGACGCGCGCGGGCTCGACGCCGACCCGCGCGTACGGCTGCTGCGCGCCGCGCACCCGATCCCCGATGCGCGCAGCGTCGCCGGGGCCGACGCGCTGCTCGAGGCCGCGCGCGGCGCCGGGACCTTGATCGCCCTGGTGTCCGGCGGCGCGTCGGCGCTCGCGTGCGCACCGGTCCACGGCCTGTCGCTCGCCGACAAGCAGGCGCTCGTCGCCGCGCTGCTCGACGCCGGTGCCCCGATCACCGACGTGAACCTGGTGCGTCGCCACCTCTCGCGCATCAAGGGTGGGGGGCTCGCGCGCGCGGCCGCGCCCGCTCCGGTCCATGCGCGCATCGTGTCCGACGTGCTCGTCTCGCTCGGCGGAGCCGGCGGAGTCGATCGAGACGTCGTCGGCGGAGCGCCGATAGACATCGGCTCGGGCCCAGCGGTCGCCGATCCGACGAGCGGCGACGACGCGCGGGCCGCGCTCGCGCGCTGGGCGCCTTCATGGCTTCCGCGCGTCGGAGACCTGCTCTCGGCGTCGCGCTCCGAACGTGACGCCGCGCCCCTCCGCGACGCACGAATCGACACACGAATCGACGCACGAATCGAGGCACGCGTGGTGGCCTCGCCGTTCGATCTCGCCGAAGCGGCGGCGGAGGCGGCGCGCGCGCGCGGCCTGCAAGTGATCGTGGAGCGCCCGAGCCTCGATCGGGTCGACGATCTCGCCGTGTGGTACGCGGCCCGCGCGCGCGGCCTCGCGCCCGGCACCGCGCTCGTCCGCGTCGCCGAGCCGAGCGTCCCGCTGCCCGCGCAGCGCGGGGCGGGCGGCCGCGCCGGGCGGCTCGCGCTCGCGACCTGGGTGCTCGGCTTGCCCGACGACGTCGAGCTCGCCTGCGTCGCTTCCGATGGCGTCGATGGCTCCTCACGAGCGGCCGGCGCCTGCGTGCGCGGCGGCATCCCCGGAGCGCTTCGCGACGCGGCACGGGCGGCGCTCGAACGCTACGACGACGGGGCGTTCCTCGCCCAGATCGGGCGCGCGGTCGCGGGCGCGCCGAGCGGGACCAACCTGCTCGACGTCCACGTACTCGTGCGCGGCTCGTGAGACCGATCGCCGGTCCACGGGGCGCTCGCGCCGCAGCGATCGTGCACGAATTCGCTGGTCTCGCGCGTGCAATCGTCGTCGGCAATGGCTCTCGCGGCGCGGCCACGCAACACCCAGGACCCCACCGAGTTCCTCGTCGTGCTCCACCGCCGGGGGTGGGCGGTCACGACCGCCGGGCGCACGCGTCCGCTGAGCATCCACCGCACGCGCGACGACGCGATGGTGCTCGCGGCGCGCCTCGCGGCGCGGGTGAAGGCGCGCGTCATCTCCGACGAGCCGGCTCCCATCGCGCCGCTCCGCGGCTGACGCACCTACCCGATGCGCGCGCCGATGCGCGCCGGCCCGCTCACTCGGCGGCCTCGATACGGACGACGACGCGCGGCTCGCGCCGCAGGCGCTCGGTGAGGCGCGCAGCGAGCGCGATGGCCTCTTCGGGGGAACGAAGCGCGTACCGCTCCCCGTCGTCGCGGCGCGACAGCCGCTCTTCGATCGCGCCCAGACGCAGGAGCCGCTCCTCGATCGCCCCCAGGCGCGACTCCAGCACGCTCCGGAGCGCCGTGAACGCGTCGTCGACGGCGATGGCGCGGACCGCGGCCTCGATCCGATCGAGCTGCTCCGACCAGTCGATCATCGCGATGTCCAGCTCGCCCGAGTCGCGAGCCCCCGCCAGCAGAGCAGGAGCAGGAGCAGGAGCCGCGACCTCGACCGTGCGCAGCTGCGGAGGGGTCGCCGCCCGAAGCGCCGCCGGTCTTTCGGCGCGAACCGGCGCCGGGCCGAGCTCCACCATCGTGGTCTCTTCCGTGAGGGCGGTGCGGATCGAAGGCCGCCCGACGACGGCGCGCAGTCGTTCGGCGATCTCCTGGAAGTGCCGGCTCCGGTCGGGCGTTCGCCGGAGCTCGTTGGCGAGCGACTCGGCGGCCACTGCGCCCTCCACCACGGCCAGGGCGAGATCACGCACGTCGCGGAGCGGCAACGCGCGCGCGCCGGGCGTCGACGCGGAAGAAGGGTCGGGGCGCGGGTCGTTCGACACGTGAATTGGAAGCCCCGCGGCCGCACCGATCGCGAGGGAGCGGCAAGCACGACGCCGCAGCCGACGAGCGCGGCGTCACGCAGGCCCGGGCCTCTCGTCGCCTCGGTTCAAATTGGCTTTCGTCGCCGGGTCGTGTCTCAATCGAGCACCCAATCGGGCACCAATCGAGCAAGAGACCGAGCAAATCGAGCAGTTGTCGAGCGACCCACCCGTCGCGAGCATCGAGCCAAGCAGTGAATCGGGCCGCGACCCAGCGGCGCCGGACCGTCCAGGAGATCGAAACGAACATGTGCGGCATCGTCGGCTACATCGGACCTCGCGCCTGCGCTCCTCTGCTCATCGACGGCCTGCGGAAGCTCGAATACCGCGGCTACGACTCGGCCGGCCTCGCCGTGATCGACACCTCGCCGACGGCGCTCGGCGAGCCCCCGAAGCTCGGCGTCGTCCGCTCGGTCGGCAAGCTCGGCAAGCTCGACGACGCCATCCGCGAGCGTCCGCTGCCCGGCAACATCGGCATCGGGCACACGCGCTGGGCGACCCACGGGCGCCCGACCGAGGGCAACGCGCACCCGCACCTCGTCGGCGACGTGGCGGTCGTGCACAACGGCATCCTAGAGAACCACGTCGAGCTGCGAAACGAGCTCGTCGCGCTCGGCCGCAAGTTCCTGTCCGAGACCGACACGGAGATCGCGGCTCACCTCATCGACATCGAGCTCGCCAACGGCGCCCCGACGCTGCTCGAAGCGACCAAGCTGGCCCTGTCGCGCGTGCGCGGCGCGTACGCCATCGCCGCCGTGTCGCGCCGCGAGCCCGACGTGATCGTCGTCGCCAAGTCCTTCAGCCCGCTGGTCCTCGGCATCGGCGACGGCGAGGTCTTCGCCGCGAGCGACGTGCCCGCGCTCATCCAGCACACGCGCGACGTGATCTTCCTCGAGGACGGCGACATCTGCGAGCTGCGCGCGGGCGCGGTGAAGATCGAGCGTCTGCTCGTGCACGGAGACGGCAGCCCCGAGCGCATCACCGTCACGCCCGTCGTGCGCCACCCGCGCCGCATCGACTGGTCGCCCGCGCAGGCCGAGAAGCAGGGCTACAAGCACTTCATGCTCAAGGAGATCTTCGAGCAGCCGACGGCGCTCGAGAACACCCTCCGCGGGCGCGTCAGCCTCGACGACGGCGACATCAACTCGGGCGAGATCGGCCTCTCGCCGGAGATCGCGCGGTCGATCCGCCGGGTGGTCCTCCTGGCGTGCGGCACGAGCCATCACGCGGCGATCGCCGGCCGCAACTGGATCGAGTCGGTCGCCAAAGTGCCCGCGACGGTCGAGCTCGCGAGCGAGTTCCGCTACCGCGACGCGATCATCGGGGAGGGCGATCTGGTCATCGCCGTCTCGCAGTCCGGCGAGACGGCCGACACGCTGGCCGCGGTGAGGGACGCCAAGCGCCAGGGCGCGCACATCCTCGCGGTCGCCAACGTGGTCGGGAGCGCGATCCCGCGCGTCGCCGACGCCTCGCTCTACACCCACGCCGGCCCCGAGATCGGCGTCGCCTCGACCAAGGCGTTCACCACGCAGCTCTCGGCGCTGCTCATGTTCGCCGTGTGGCTCGGGCGCCGCCGGGAGACGCTCGGCGAAGACCGCGCCAAGCAGATCCTGCAGCGCGCGATCGAGCTGCCGACCGCCATGCGCGAGGTGCTCGACCTGGCCGACGCGTGCCAGAAGATCGCGCGCCGGCAGATCGTGGCGACCGAGGCGAATCACTGCCTCTTCCTCGGCCGCGGCCTGAGCTACCCGATCGCCCTCGAGGGCGCGCTCAAGCTCAAGGAGATCAGCTACGTGCACGCCGAGGGGTACGCCGCCGGCGAGATGAAGCACGGGCCCATCGCGCTCATCGACGCGGCGATGCCCGTGGTGGTGGTCGCGCCCAAAGACCACCACTACGAGAAGATCGCCTCGAACGTGCAGGAGGTCCGCGCCCGCGAGGGCCGCGTGATCGCCGTCGTCCCCAAGGGCGACACCACGATCGCCGAGCTCGCGCAGGACGTCATCGAGATCCCCGACGTCGATCCCGAGCTGACGCCGTTCATCACGGTCATCCCGCTGCAGCTGATCGCCTACCACGCCGCCGATCTGAAGGGCACGGACGTCGACCAGCCGCGCAACCTCGCGAAGACCGTCACGGTCGAGTGAGAGTCGTCAGTCGGTCTAGAGTCTAGAGTCTAGAGTCCAGAGTTGGGCGACGCGCTGACGCCGAACCGTCATGGTCGCCACCAGCGGACGCGAATCCGGGTCGTGACTCTAGACTCTAGACTCTCGACTCTGGACCCGGCCCGCAGGCGCGGCGACCGCGTCGCCAATTCGCGCGAGCGGCGACCGACTACACCGGCGGCACGAGGTGCTTGCGCGCGGGGCGCGGCTCGCGCTTCTTGGCGTAGAACCCGAAGCGCTTGTTCAGCTCGTTGCGCAGCTCGTTGGCCGGGACGATCGCGTCGACGACCAGCTCGGCGCCGAGCTTCACGAGGTCGATGTCCTGCCGGTACTCGTCGCGGAGCTTCGCCACGAAGGCGTCGCGCTCCGGACCGGCGGGGACCTCCTGGATCTTGTTGAAGTACACCGCGTTGACCGCGGCCTGCGGCCCCATCACCGCGATCGACGCGGTGGGCAGGGCGAGGCAGCAGTCCGGCTCGAACGCCGGCCCGCACATCGCGTAGAGGCCGGCGCCGTACGCCTTGCGCACCACCACCGAGATCTTCGGCACGGTGGCCTCGCTCACCGCCGCGATCATCTTCGCGCCGGCGCGGATGATCCCCTCCTTCTCGACCTTGGTGCCGATCATGAAGCCGGGGACGTCGGCGAGGTAGAGCAGGGGGATGTTGAACGCGTCGCACAGCCAGATGAACCGCGCCGCCTTGTCGGCGCTGTTGACGAACAGCACGCCGCCGAGCCACTTCGGCTGATTGGCGACGACGCCGACGACCCGCCCCTCGATGCGCGCGAAGCCGGTGAGGATCTCCTTCGCCCACAGCTGCTTCATCTCGAACCAGCTGTCCTCGTCGATGATCTCGCGGATCACGGCCATCATGTCGAACGGCTTGTTCTCGTCGAGCGGGATGATGTCCGAGAGGGCCTTGCCGCTCGACTTCGGGGCGCGCGGCTCGGCGGCGAGCGGCTCCTGCGACCAGCTCTCCGGGAGATACGAGAGGTACCGCCGCGCGAGCGTGATCGCCTCATCCTCGGTCTTGGCGAGCACGTCGCCGACGCCGGAGACCGAGCAGTGCATCTTGGCGCCGCCCATCTCCTCGAGGGTGACCTTCTCGCCGATGACCATCTCGGCCATGCGCGGCGAGCCGAGGTACATCGAGGCGTTGCCGTCGACCATGATCACGACGTCGCAGAACGCCGGGATGTACGCGCCGCCCGCCGCCGACGGCCCGAAGAGGATGCAGATCTGCGGGATCTGCCCGGAGAGCGACACCTGGTTGTAGAAGATCCGCCCGGCGCCGCGGCGCCCGGGGAACATCTCCACCTGATCGGTGATGCGCGCGCCGGCCGAGTCGACCAGGTAGAACAGCGGCACCTGCATGTCCCGCGCGGTCTCCTGGATGCGCAGGATCTTCTCGACCGTGCGGGCGCCCCAGGAGCCGGCCTTCACGGTGGAGTCGTTCGCCATGATGGCGACCTTCCGGCCGCCCACCGTGGCGAGCCCCGTGACGACGCCGTCGGCCGGCAGCTCGGGATCGAGCGCGTTGGCGAAGGCCGCGTCCTCCACGAAGGAGCCGGGGTCGACCAGGCGGGCTATGCGGTCGCGCGCGAAGAGCTTGCCGGTCTCGGCGTTCTTCTGGTGGTACTTGGGGGCGCCGCCCTTCTCGATGCGGGCGAGGTTGTCTGCGATGCGCTGCTCGGGGGTCTTGGGGGGCGTCTGGCTGGAAGAGCTGTCGGACATGGAGGAGTGGGCCGCTTACCGGCGCCGGCCCCGCGGGGCAAAGGATCGGTGCCTCGCGGCGAAGCCGCGCCCGGGAAGGGCGAAGCCGCGCCCGGGAAGGGCGAAGCCGCGCCCGGGGAGGGGGGACGCGCCCACGCGTTCGCCCGGTGACAATCGGTCCATCGACCGGCTATGGTTCCTGAACGGAAGTTGACGGAAACCCTCGCGGCTTGATTGGATTTCCGCGTCGCCGTGCGCCGTTCTCGCGAACGGCCCCTTTCACCGGCAAGAACGCCGGACGCCCCCGAGGTCCCCAACGATGTCGTTCGCGGTCATCATCAGCGAGAAGGGGGGGCAGGAGCGTCGAGAGGTCTTCGACAAGAACGAGATCAGCATCGGCCGCGTCCAGGGCAACGATCTCCTCTTGCCGAAAGGCAACGTCTCCAAGCGCCATGCCCGCATCGTCTTCCGCGACGGTCGCTTCATCGTCACCGACCTGAAGTCGACGAACGGCAGCTACGTCAACGGCCATCGCATCGCGCAGGCGACGATCGTCCGCGAAGGCGACAAGATCTACATCGGCGACTTCATCCTGAAGGTCGAGGCGACGTCCGGTCCCTCGGCGGCGCCGGGCATCTCCGATCGGCGCCCGCTCGAGAGCGAAGTGCCCTCGCCGCACAACGAGCCGTCGGTGGCCACGCCGCCGCCGCGCGCGAGCAACGAGGGCAGCGCCGTCAGCCACATCCCGCTCGAGCAGGATCCCGACGACTTGTCGGCGACCGGCATGCCGATCATCAACCAGCCTCGCGGCGCCCTCGGCGGCGAGAGCCGACCGCCGCGACCGGTGGCCGTGCAGTCGGGCGCGACGATCGCCCGCCAGCCGGCGACCGCGCCCGCCGCGCCGCCGCCC
>JACPFM010000145.1 GCA_016182965.1 Deltaproteobacteria bacterium
GCGAGCCCGAGCGCGAGCCCGAGCCCGAGCCCGAGCGCGAGCCCGAGCGCGAGCCCGAGCCTGTGCGTGCGCGTGCGCCTGCGCCTGCGTGTGCGCCTGCGCCTGCGCCTGCGCCTGCGCCCGCGCCTGCGCCTGCGCCTGCGCCTGCGCGCCCGCGGTTTCAGCGCCTGCGACGCGCGGCCGCCACCGCGGCGCCGAGCACCACCAGCAGCGCCGCAGCTCCCGGGTTCGCGCCGCCGCCCGCCGAGCACCCGGTGCTCCCCTCCATCTCAGGCACCTCTCCATCGGGCACCGCGCTGCACGTCGAGCCCGCCTCGGTCGGGCAGCCGTCCGCCTCGTTGGGAATGCCGTCGCCGTCCGCGTCGTCGTCGCACTCGTCGCCCTTGCCGTCTCCGTCGTGGTCGTGCTGGAGGCCGTTGGCGATGGACGGGCAATCGTCGCTGGCGTTCGGGACCTCGTCGCCGTCGCGATCGTCGTCGCACCGATCGCCGATGCCGTCGCCGTCCATGTCTGCCTGATCGGCGTTCGCGACGTCGGCGCACACGTCGACGTCGTTGGGTACGCCGTCGCCGTCGCGGTCGTCGTCGCACGCGTCGCCCTTGCCGTCCTCGTCGCTGTCCTTCTGATCCGCGTCGGCGACGTCGGGGCACACGTCCTTGGCGTTGGCGAGGCCGTCGCCGTCGCGATCGGGGTCGCACTCGTCGCCCTTGCCGTCGTCGTCGAGGTCGCCTTGATCGGCGTTCTTCACCAGCGGGCAGTTGTCGCTGGCGTCGGGGACACCGTCGGCGTCGTCGTCGGTCTCGCACGCGTCGCCCTTGCCGTCGCCGTCGGTGTCCTTCTGGTCGGCGTTCTTGACCAGGGGGCAGTTGTCCTTGGCGTTGAGGTCGCCGTCGCCGTCGATGTCGTCGTCGCAGGCGTCGCCCTTGGCATCCTTGTCGAGGTTGGCCTGCGACTTGTTCGCGACGAGCGGGCAGTTGTCCTTCGTATCGACGATGCCGTCGCCGTCGTCGTCGAGATCGCAGGCGTCGCCCTTGCCGTCCTTGTCGGTGTCCTTCTGATCGGCGTTCTTGTCGAGCGGACAGTTGTCCTTGCCGTCGAGCACGCCGTCGCCGTCGTCGTCGCCGTCGCAGGCGTTGCCCTTTCCGTCGCCGTCGGCGTCCTTCTGATCGGCGTTCTTGACGGTGTCGCAGTTGTCCTTGCTGTCGACCACGCCGTCGCCGTCGGTGTCGACGATCGATACCGTCGCCTTGTTCGCCTTCGCGTGCGCCCACCCCGCCGGCGGCGCGCCGCCCCAGCGCGCGAGGACGTTCCCGCCCGAGTACCCGAGCGTCCATTTGCCGTTCGTGCCGCTGACGTTCTGCTCGATGATGTCGACGGCGCCGGCGCGCACGGCGGTCACCAGGGCGACGTGCCCCCAGGTGCCGCTGGTCCACACGATCATGTCGCCGGGCACCGGCGGGTGCGCCGCGTCTCCGTTCTTGTAGACGTCGACGTACGTGCGCGGGGCGTTGTTCAGCAGGTCCTTGGCGTTGCCGTACCAGCGCAGCCCCCAGTGCGTCTTGAAGTGGCGCTGCACCAGCTCGACGCACTGATACTGGTAGCCGTACGTGCCGTAGCCCGCGCATGAGGTCCCGGTCCCCGTGTACCCGCCGTTCGAACGGGCGGTCGTGCCGTCGAAGGTCGCGAGCCCGGTGCCGCACGGCGTGGCCGTCCACGCCTGGCGGACGCGGCCGGTCGCCTCGTCGATCCCGCCGTCGTCCGGCGTCGCGACGCAGCCCAGAAGCAACGGCAACCCGAACACCAGACGCGCTCTCGTCGATCTCACGGCAAGCTCCTGTCGGACGGCACCAGCATTTCACGTGCCGGCGGCCAATTCACGGGATCTTCGCGCGACGACCACCCAGGTGGCGTCACGCGCGTGTGACGGCGACGAGACGCGCGAGCAGCACCGGTCCGGCCATCAACCCCTGCGAATGAACACGATCGCCACCTGATCGGTGAACGCATGGCGCCACGCCGGTGATCGCTCCAGGTACTCGCGCAGGGGCCGGGAGCCCTTGTGGCCGCGGGCGATCAGGACCGTATCGAAGCGCATCTCGGCGGCCCACGCCTCGAAGGTCGCTGGATCGGACGTCGCGGCGTAGTAGCGCGACACGTACTCGTCGGGGTAGAGCGTCTGCGCGCGCGGGTCGATGATCACGCCCCGCGGCGGAAAGCGCGCGAAGATCAGGTAGGACCCGAAGTTGTAGGGATGGAACAGTTGCGCGTTCGGGCGGTGCGTGCGCAGGAAGTCGACCGCCTGCACGGGCTGCCGCTCGAAGTCGAAGCCGCGCATCGCCACGGTCTGACCGTACGACTCGGTGATGATCACCGCCGAGATCGCGCACGCCACGAGGGGCAGACCGCGGGCCAGGATCCGCTGACGGAGCACGCGCTCCGCGACGGCGGCGAGGCCCGCGATTGCCCAGGGCATCGCGGCGAGCAGCGGCAGCACGGCGAACCGCGCCCAGCGAACCCCGGGCAGGAGGAGAGCGGCGAGCAAGACCATGTCGCTCCCGCGCACCGGACCGCCGCGGGCGCGTCGCCAGGCCAGCCAGAGGCCGAGGAGGGACAGCGCGCCCACGATCCAGCTGAAGACCGGGAGACGGGCCGATCCATCCAAGAGCAGGACGAACGGGCTCCGCAGCTCGTTGATGTGCTGCAGGATCGCGCTGCCGCGCAGCGCGCGCACGTTGAGAGCGAGGATTCCTGGCGCCGTCACCTCGGGGAGCAGCACGCAGCCGAGCGCGACGCCGAGATCGAGCCAGACTGCGCGCCGGCTCGTTCGGGAGACCACGCCCTCGGCGGCGTGTGCGAGAGGCACCACCGCCGTCCACCACACGAGCCCGTGGAACGGGGCGAGGAGCGCCGCCACGAACATCGGCGCGACCCGACGGAGCAGCCCGGCGATCGCGCCGACGACCAGGGCGCCCGCCACGATGCGTGCCGGGGCGGACGGGATCAGTCGGCGTGCCGCCTCGGTGGCGGCGCACGCCGCCGCGACGAAGGCGATCAAGGTGGTCCACCACAGCGCATTCATGCCGCCGTGACCGTGGATGAAGGCCACCACCGCCTCGAAGGCCGCCTCGTGGTCGTGGAGGGCCCGGCCGCGGAATGGGTACGAGAACAGGTCCACGTCGAGGCGCGCCCGGTGTACGTGTTTAGCGGGCGGGACACCGCCGCCGCGTGATCCACCGCGGGTCGCGGACGAGCCGTCGGTGGGTGCCGGCCTTCGCGCGTGCAATACGGCGTTCGGCGGTGGCTGGCGGAGATCGATGTTCAGTTCGGCGCGA
>JACPFM010000156.1 GCA_016182965.1 Deltaproteobacteria bacterium
CGTCTCGTCTCGTCTCGTCTCGTCTCGTCTCGGCTGACGACTGACGACTGACGACTGACGACTCCGTCACGTGTCCTCCCGCCCGATCCACTTCTCGACCTCCACCGGCGGCGACGCGGCGAGGCGATCGAGCAGCACGTCCGGATCGGTCGCGACCTCGAGCGCGAGGTGCTCGCGCCGGAGGAAGCCCTCGTCGATGGTGCGCGCGAGGAAGGCATTGAGCGGCCCGTAGTAGCCGCCGACGTCGAGCAGGCCTGCCGGCTTCTTGTGCAGGCCGAGCAGCCGCCAGGTCATCACCTCGAAGAGCTCCTCGAGCGTCCCGAGGCCGCCGGGCAGCGCGATGAAGGCGTCGGCCCGCTGCGCCATCATCGCCTTGCGAGTGTGCATCGAGTCGACGATGTGCAGCTCGGTGAGCCCGCGGTGGGCGATCTCGCGCTTGTCGAGGGCCTTCGGGATGATGCCGATCACCTCGCCGTGCGCGGCGAGCGCCGCGTCGGCGAGCGCGCCCATCAAGCCGACGGACGCCCCGCCGTACACGAGGCCCAGCCGGCGGCGCGCCAGCGCGGTGCCGAGCGAGCGCGCCATCGCGAGGTACTCCGGCCGGATGCCCGGGCTCGATCCGCAGAACACGCAGACACGCTTCATGATGACCCCGTGGAGATCTCGGCGACGACGCCGTAGTGATCGCTCGGAAACATGCCGCCGATCGCCCGATCGAAGGCGACGCGCGCCGACAGAGGCTTGCCCCGCACGCGCGAGTCGGGGCCGCGCACGAACACGTAATCGATGCGACGCTCCGGCTCGTTGGTCTCGGCCGCGAACGGGTTGGTGCGCGGCGAGAAGGTGATCCCCTGCCCCTCGCCGGCCACGGCGAAGCAGTCGGCGAGGTAGATCCGCTTCGGCGCGCCGAGCGAGCAGTAGCCGCGCAAGAAGCGGATCTCGTCGGAGTCGGGCTCGGCGTTGAAGTCGCCGACGACGATCGGCGGGAAGCCCTCGAACGGCACCTCGCGCACGCGATCGGCGAGGAAGCGGACCTGCTCCTCGCGCACGTGTCCCTCGTGGAGCTTCCAGTTGAGGTGCGTGACGAAGAACGGCAGCCGCCCGCACGGGGCGTCGATCTCGGCGAAGAGCAGGCTGCGCCGCTCCGACGTGCCCCCGTTCGGAAGCGGCCACGTCTGAGCGCGCACGATCGGCCAGCGCGAGAGCACCGCGTTGCCGAGGCGGATCGGCTCGTCGCGCGTCGTTCCGAACGCGACCTCGTAGCCGTAGCCCTGCGCGATCTCGCCCGCTTGATCGGGGCCCTCGGCGCCCTCCGCCGTGCGCAGGACCTCCTGCAGGCCGAGGACGTCGAGATCGAGCTCGCCGACGGAGCGCCGGATCGCATGCAACCGCTGCTCCCACGGGCCGCAGCGGTTCCAGATGTTGAGCGTGCCGACACGAAGCGCGCGCATGACCCGAGCACCTAGCGCCGCGTCGGCGCGGAGTCACCTCGCGCCGGCACGATCCGTGGAGTACCTTCGAAACCGAGCCGATGCGTATCGCCCACTTCTCCGATCTGCACCTGTTGTCCCTCGAGGGGGTCCCGCTCAAGCGCTTCATGAACAAGCGCATCACCGGCTGGGCCATGCTGCGGCTCCACCGGCGATCCGTGCACAAACCGCACGCCGTCCGCGCCGTCGCGGACGAGGTCAAGCGGGCGCAGATCGACCATGTGACCATCACGGGCGATCTCACCAACCTCGCGCTCGAGACCGAGTTCGAGCTCGTGCGCCGCTTCATCGAGGAGGACCTCGGGATGCACCCCGAGCAGGTGAGCGTCGTCCCCGGCAACCACGACGTCTACACGCGTGGCTCGGCCGAGAAGCGTCGCTTCGAGCTGTACTGCGGCGACTGGATCGCCAGCGACCTGCCGGAGTTCGGCGTCGAGCACTTCGGCGCGAAGTACCCCTTCGTGAAGCTGCGCGGCCCGGTCGCCGTCATCGGCATGTCCACGGCGGTCCCGCGCAGCCCCCTGATGGCGGCTGGCCAGTTCGGCTCCGCGCAGCTCGATCAGCTCCACAAGATCCTGCACCACCCCGAGGTCGAGAAGCGCACCAAGGTGGTCCTGCAGCATCACCCCGCGCACAACCTCAAGAACAAGGTCCTCGCCTACCTAGAGGGGCTCCACGACAGCCGCCACATGATCAAGAAGCTCGCGCGCGTCGAGCACGGCCTGATCCTGCACGGCCACTCGCACATCCGGGTGCGTCGCACGATCGACACCGACGTCGGGCGCATCGACGTCGTGGGCGCGACGAGCGCGTCGCTCCTCTCCGAGCACCCGCACCGCCACGCAGGCTTCAACCTCTACGAGTTCGACGACGACACGGGGCGCCTGATGACCGTCGAGGCGCACGTCCTCGAAGAGGACGGGACGTTCCGCCGCGAGGACATCCCCGTGGACGCGAGCTCGGTGCGCGAGCGACACGACAGCCGCACGTCTATCGCGTGAGTGGGCGCCTGAGTGGGCGCCTGACTGGCGCCTGACTGGGTGCCTGACGGTTCGCGCGGGTCCTTGGGTCCCCCTGCGAGAACGGAGGGCGTCCGGATTCGGACGCAAACACTGCATCGCCCGAGGCCGACTCGCTGCAAACGATCGCCTCTCGGGCGCCGGCTTTGCGGCAGCGCGCGCGCGGCGGTCCGGGCATTGGCGTGGATCCGCACGGCACCTCGCTTGCAGCCGTTCCCCGCTCCGCTCGCCCGCCGGGGGAGCGATCAAGGGGGATGGCATGAAGATCCGTAAATCGATCCGTATCGACGCGCCCATCGACCGCGTGTTCGAGTACCTGACGCATCCGCAGAACCTGCTCGAGATCTGGCCGAGCATGGTGGAGGTCTCGAACGTCACGCAGAAGGCCGACGGCACGCACTCCTACGACTGGGTCTACAAGATGGCCCACATGAAGTTCCACGGGCACTCCGAGACGATCGAGCTCGAGAAGAACGCCAGGGTCGTCGTGAGGAACGACACCGGGATCCCGAGCACGTTCATCTGGACGTACGCCGGCGAGAACGGCGGCACCAAGCTGACGGTCGAGGTCGAGTACGCGCTGCCGATCGCGCTGCTCGACAAGCTCGCCGAGCCGTTCATCTCGCGCCTCAACGATCGCGAGGCCGAGACGCTGCTCGAGAACCTCAAGCTCCGGATGGAGACCGGCGCCTCGAAGTCGGCCACCAGCGCGGCGTCCACGCCGGTCCAGCGGCATTGATGGCGCCCCGTCGCGCCGTCGACCCGTCGATCGCCGAGGGCTCCGCGGTCAGGCTGGTCCGCGTGGGGCACCCTCGAACGAGCGCGGCGAGGCGGTTTGAGGGCGACGATCGCGCGCATCGTCTGCGCGCGCGTCGGCGTCTCGGGACACCCCCACCTGCGTCACATTATGTCGCATCTCATCTCGGGCCTGTCGGCGTCGTGTGCGCCGACGCGCCGTGCTGTAGCCTCGAGGGATGGCGACTTCGTCCAAGCGCTCCGTGTGCTTGCTCGGAGACGATCGCCGCGCGGTCGCTCTGTCCTCGTTGCTGCGCGGCGACGACCTCGAGCACCCAGCGACGCGATCGTGCGGCCAGGCGCACGAGCTGCTACTCGTAACCGCGACGGAGCGGTCGTGAACACGCGCGTCGTGCTCGCCGAGGACGACGACGACCTGCGCGAGGTCCTCGCGGAGACGCTGACGGCCGAGGGGTATGACGTCGCTGCCGTGAGCGACGGCCTCGAGGCGCGTCGGCTGCTCCGCGATCACCCCGCGCCGGATCTTCTGATCATCGATCTGCGCATGCCGTCACTCACCGGCTGGGAGCTGCGCCTCGAACAGCGCAGCGATCCGGAGCTCGAGGGCATCCCGGTCATCGCCATGTCCGCCGACCGCAGCGCGCAAGCCGCCGCGATCGACGCCGACGCCTTCCTGGCGAAGCCGTTCACCGTCGCGGCCTTCCTCGACCTGGTGCGCGCGGTGCTCGCCCGCGTCGAGCGCGAGCGCGCGCGCACCAAGCGCTTGCTGGTCGCCGATCGCATGTCCTCGCTCGGCATGTTGGCCGCCGGCGTCGGGCACGAGATCAACAACCCGCTGGCGTACGTGCTGTGGAACCTCGACTACGTCGCCGACGCGCTCCGCTCCGACGCGCGACGCGAGGCGGAGCTTCCGAAGATCAACGAGGCCATCCAAGAGGCACGGCAGGGCACCCAGCGGATCCGCACGATCGTCGCCCGGTTGCGCGCCTTCTCCGTTGCCTCCGGCGGGCCGCCGTCCGCGGCGAGCCTCGAGCGGGTGCTGCGCGAGGCGATCGCCATCACCGCGCACGAGGTCCGGTTCCGGGGCGTCCTGCACGAGCACCTCGACGCGCTCCCGACGGTGCGCGGCGACGAGACGCAGCTCGTGCAGCTGTTCGTGAACCTGTTGGTGAACGCCGCCCAGGCCCTCGACGGCGCGCCCGAGAGGCACGAGATCCACGTCCTCGCCGCCGTCGAGGACGAGCGCTGGGTGCGCGTCGAGGTCCGCGACACGGGCCTCGGCATCGCGCCCGAGCACCTGCCGAAGATCTTCCACCCGTTCTTCTCGACGAAGCGCGGGTACGGGTCGGGCCTCGGGCTGGCGATCTGCCGCGACGTCGTCGAGAGCGCCGGGGGGGAGATCTCCGCCGACAGCCGCCCCGGCGACACCCGGTTCGTCGTGCGACTCCGCCGCGCGGTGGGCTGAACTTCGGAGGATCCCCCGGACTGAGGCCCGACTTCGGTCCGGGGGGAGCTTCTGACGGCGGCTGATTACTTCGCGACGGCGACGAAGAAGCGCGCGTCCTTGCGGCCGATGCGCATCAGCAAGGTCCCGGAGGAGCCGGCGGCCTTGATCTGATCGCTCGTCGGGTTCGCGGTGCCGTTGACCTCGAGGACCACGTCGCCGGCCTGCAGACCGGCCTTGTCGGCCGGAGAGCTGGGCTCGACGTACGACACGAACGTCTGCGCCTTGCCGAACCCGTACTTGCTCGCGGCCTCCGGCGGGATCGGCTTCATGGTGATGCCGTACCCGCTCGACGCGGGGCTCGCCTTGGCCTGCTCCTCGAGCGGCGTCGGCTTCACCGGCGGCTCCGGGCGCGCGGTGAGCACCGCCTTCGCCTCGTAGGGCTTGCCCTTGCGGATCACCTCGAGCGAGATCGTCGAGCCGACGTCGTGGTTGATGACCTCGCGGATCAGCTCCTGCGCGTCGCGCACGGGCTTGCCGGCGACCTTGGCGACGACGTCGCCGGCGACGATCTTCGCGTTGAAGGCCGGCCCGCCGGGGACGGTGTCGTTGATCAGCGCGCCGGCGTACGGCTCGACCTTCATCGCCTTCGCGAGATCCGGCGTGAGATCCTGCACGCCGACGCCGAGCCACGCGCGCACCACCTTGCCGTTCTTGATCAGCTGGTCGGCGACGCGGCGCGCCATGTTCGAGGGCACGGCGAACCCGAGGCCCACCGACCCGAACTTGCCGAGGATCATCGTGTTGATGCCGATGACCTCGCCGTTGAGGTTCACCAGCGGCCCGCCGCTGTTGCCCGGGTTGATGCTCGCGTCGGTCTGCAGGTAGTCCTCGATCGCGTTCATCCCGAGGCCGCCGCGCCCCTTGGCGGACACGACGCCGCTGGTCACCGAGAACGCGAACCCGAACGGCGAGCCGACCGCCACCACCCACTCGCCGACCTTCGCCGCGTCGGAGTCGCCGAGCTTGGAGGAGGTGAGGTTCGTCGCGTCGACCTTCAGCACCGCGAGATCGGTGGAGGGATCGCGCCCCTTGATCTTGGCGGGGAGGATCTTGCCGTCCTTGGTGCGGATGGTGATCGCGATGGCGTCCTCGACGACGTGGTTGTTCGTGAGGATGAAGCCGTCGGAGGAGATGATCACGCGCTGGTGCAATCCCGCGCCGAGCGGATCAATGGCTACTTGGGGCGTGCCTTCCGGCACGCCGGCGCCGTCAATCGGCTGGCAAATGACCAGCCGCCACCCGTGAAAGCTCGGATGCTTCCGGGTGGCCACACTCCTTCGCCTTGGCGACCTTCTCCGGCGACGGCGGCGCCGTCACCTTCGATTGCACGCCCGGCACCTTGGGCGCCAGGTCCTTCCCCTGCGCGAGCGCGCTGGCGGGCGCGCTGGTGATGAGGAGGGCGGTGATCAGGGCGAGCGGCTTCGAGCGCGTGGCGATCATGTTCTTCACGATAGTCATGAGTTGGCCAGGAGGATGCCATAGTCGCGTACGCCGCGCGCGCCGCCCGACAATCGAGAGGCGCCCTGCAGGACTACGACCCGACCGTCGGTCCGAGAGCAAGACCCCTTGGACGCGCGGGCGATTCCGTCGTTGGCTTGTCCGCCTCGACGGGACCGCAGCCGCCGTGCCGGAATGGAATGCCCCGTCGGACCGTCCAATCACGGGTTTCCTTGTCCACGACGTCGTCCCCGAGCGTGCCCGATCCGACCGACGAGCCGACAAAGGCGGCGCTCGCTCGCGACCTCTTCCCGTGGTTCGTGCCGGTCTCGATCGCGCTCCACCTCCTCTGGACGCTGCCGTGGGCCGCGGTCCTCACCGCGCTGCTCAAGTTGCTGGGCATGCAGACCGGCGACGTCCACTGGAAGGACGTCGACGCGCCGACGGTGATCCCGATCGACCTCGACTTCGACGAGGGTCCGGCCATGGACGAGCCGCCGCCCGGCGTGACCGATCCGTCGACCGCGCCCACCGCCGGGCCCGGCCCGAAGGCGTCCCTCGACGCAGGGGTGCCGGACGCCGCGCCCGACGCGCCGAAGCCCGACGGCGGCCCCGACGCAGCGGAGACGGGCGACGCGGGCGGCCCTCCGCGCGTGAAGGATCCCAACGCCCTCGCCGGCGGCCTGAACGCGCTGAAGCCCCCGAACAAGGAGGTCCACGTCTCGGTGCTGGTGCGGATGGATCACCTGCGCACGCACCCGATCGGCAAGCAGCTCGGCACGCGCCTCGTGCGCATCGAGCAGTGGAAGCCGTTCTTCGACGGCACCGGGCTCGATCCGGTGCGCGACTTCGACGCCTTCTTCGCCTTCGGCCCGCGCTTCCACGAGACCTCCCGCGTGAGCGCGATCATCGCGCACAACAAACCCGACGTGGCGATGACGCTCGTCCTGCAGGGGGTGTCCAAGCGCTTCAAGGGCAGCGAGTGGATCGGCGACGACGACGTGCCGGCGTTCCGCGCGAAGATCGACGGCGCCGACCGCGTGATCGTGCAGCTCCCCGGCGGGCTGATCATCACGCCCCCCGACGGCGAGAAGCAGTCCATCGATCTCGCGCGGCAGCTGGTGAAGAAGAAGCGCAAGGTCGGCGACGCGCTCCCCAAGGGCGATCCCGATCTGATCGTCTCGTCGTTCCTCACCAAGCCGTCGAACGTGCTCACCGCGATCCCGGACGATCTGCGCGACGTCCACGTCACCATCCGCTCCCGCAAGGACGGCGGCGGGGTGCTCGACATGGACGCCAAGGCCAAGGACGCGAAGACGGCCGGCGACGACGCGGCGACCATCAAGAAGCTCATCGAGGGCTACGTGCCCAAGGGCTTCATCGGGATGATCGCGCGCAAGTACGTCGAGGGGTACACGGTGACCGCAGACGGCGACGTGATCCGCGTCCACCATGAGCTCGACGGCGAGCGCGTCGAGAGCGTGTGGGGCCTGCTCACGGCCGGCGGGCTCTGAGCGGGTCTAGATCCGCGGTCGCGATTCCGGGACACAGCCTGCCTGTCGCTGTGTCGGCTTGGTCGTCAGTCATCAGTCGTCAGTCATCAGTCCGAGAAACTCAGGTCTCACGTCTTGGTGCTGACGACTGACGACTGACGACTGATGACCGGGCCTTCGCGAGCAGCGACGCGGCGGACGTCCGAGAATCGCGACCGCACATTCTAGACTCTGGACCTCGCGCCGGTTGCTCGCGCGTACAGCTCGCCGTACCGCCTCGCGACGACGTCCGGCCGCCGCGGCGACAGCACCTTCGAGATCGCGTCCGTCGGGACGCGCGGGCGCGAGAGCGCGCCCTCGATCGCGTCGCGCAGCTCCGCCTCGTCGCGCGCGACCTCGCCGACGCGCGGATCGTCGCACAGCTCGGTGAGCGAGGGCGCGGGACCGACGATGATCGGCACGCCGAGGGCGATCGCCTCGAGCAACGCGCGTGGATGATCGAGCTTCGCGTACGTCGTCGACGCCGGGAGGAGCACCGCGCGCGACGCGGCGATCCACGGCAGCAGCGAGGGGACCTCGCCGAGGATGGTCACCCGATCGCGCAGCGGCCCGCCTTCGACCTTCCTGCGCACGCGCGCCTCGACCTCGCGGGCGCGATCGGTCTTCCCGCGCGCCGCGATCGCGAGGTGCGGGAAGACGCCGCGCGGCGGCGCGAGGCGCGAGAGCGCGTGCAGCGCGCGATCGATGCCGTCGTCGAACTCCCAGTCGCCGGCGTACAGCAGCAGATCGCGCGGCGCCGCGACGGTGCCGTCGGGCACGCGCGGCGCGAAGGGGGACGGCACGCGCACCATCTTCCGCGCGTCGACGCCGTGGGTGGCGAGGGCGATCGCCGTCGCGTCGGAGGTGGCCACCACGACGTCGCCGGCGAGCGCCGCCGAGGCGAACGCGAACGACCGCGGGACCGAGGCGACGGTCTGCACGATCGGAAGCCCGCCGGACGTGCTGCGGAACGGCAGCCGCCGCGCGACGCGGAGCGCGCGCAGCGCGGTCGCGGTGACCACCCGCGGCGCGAACCACGCGTGCACCACGTCGACCTGCGCCAGCAACGTGCCGAGGAGCGCCTCGAGGGGCGCGCGACCGACGTGCTCGGCGCGCGCGCCGGGCGGCGCCTCCCCGCCCTCGGTCACCAGCACCGTAGGCTCGGCCACCTGCTCGGCGACGAGGCCGGCGACCAGATCGGCGATCGCGCAGCGACTTCCGTCGAGCCGCGCGCGCGCGTCGAAGGGGGTCGACAGGATCAGGACGCGCACGCGCGCGTCTTACCGCAGCCCCCCCGACCCGTCGACGACTGGGGGCGGGGGCATGGCCGTTCGCGTCGCGGCCGCGACGACTTCCGCTACTTGATCGCGGCGGCGAGCGCCGTCGGCGCCTTGCCCATCGCGCTGGCGACCGCCCCGTCGACCGCCATGTCCTGCAGCTTGATCAGCGACTGCGGGTTCTTCGCGGAGTTGGCGGAGCCGATCGACGAGGCATTGCCTTCGATCGCCGACTTGATGACCTGCAGCTTGCTGATCGCGTAGGCGACCTTCGCCTGGATCTTGAGGTCACCGGCGAAGGTGGCCTGATCGAGCAGCACCACCTTGGCGTCGACCCCGAGCACGGGGATCCCCTTGGAGGTCGCCAGCGCGAGCATCGCCGTCTGCGTGCTGTCGCCCGGCAGCACGTAGACGCCCGGGATCGCCGTGAGCTTCGCGCGCGTCGACGACTCGAGGACGGCAGCGAGCGCGTCGCCGCGGACGCCGCTCGTGTTCGAGACGCGCTGGAGCTTCACGACGAACCTGGTCTTCGTCCAGTCGGGCGCCGCCGCGCTCTTCGTCGCCCCGCCGCCGGCCCCTGCGCCGCCGGAGGTCTTCAGCGCGGAGATGGCGCCCTCGATCGCGGACTTGGTGGGCGCGTTCTTCTCCTTGCCGACTCGCGCCTCGAGCGCCGCGATCGCGAGGACGTCGCCGAGCTTGGCCAACGCGCTCGCCGCGGCCTGCCGGACCGTGGGGTGCGGATCGTCGAGCGCGCCCTCGAGCGGCGCGCGCGCCTTGAAATCGCCGCTGTTCCCGAGCTTCAGGCAAGCGTCGACCCGGAAGCGGAAGTCATCGGCCGTCTTGAGGATCTTCGCCTGCGCGGCGACGTCGGTCCCCGCCGTGCGCGCAGGGAGGGCCGCGAAAAGCACGGCTCCCGCGCACAGCAAAGCGTGGATCCAGCGGCGACGTTCCATCTTCGACGACGGCTTGGGAGCGTGATGGAGGGGGCGCAGGAGCGCGCGCCGACCTCACCTGCTCGTGAGGTTCGACGCCCGGACCGCGAGACCATTCTGCGGTGGATCATGGTCGGCCGTCGAGAGCGGAGGCCGCGCGTCCGACGACGGCGGATGTCTTCCGCCCTGCGCGGAGCGGCGCACATGTCGCGCGGATCGGCACATGGGCGGTTTTCCACCGCGCCGCGTTGACCCCCGACCCCGCATCACCCTATGCGGGCGTGCTTCGCCCTGCGTGCCGCTCCAGCCGGCAGTTTCCTCCGCTTCCCTCGCGCGCCTCCATGCCCCTGCCCACCCTTCGCTCCGCGCGCCGTCTCCGTGCCCGCGTCGCGATCACCGGGCCCACGCCGGGCCTGCGCGCTGCGAGCGTCCGTGGGCCGCGGTGGCGATGGCTCTTCGCCGTGGTCCTCGGCACGATGCTCGTCGTGCTCCTCGGCACGCCGCGCGCGGGCGCGCAGGCGCCGGGGCCGAGCCCCTCCGCGTCGGTCTCGGCGGCGGCGAGCGCATCGGTCTCGGCGGCGGCCTCCATCGCGCCGGCCGGCGACGACGGGCCGCCGGTCGTCACCTCGGGCACGCCCGCGGCGAGCGCGTCCGCGCCGCCGGCGGCGACCGCGGAGGCGCCCGTCCAGGCCATCCCGAAGACGATCGCCGAGGAGTCCGACGGCGCGATCATCCGGAAAATCGAGATAGACGGCAACGCCCGCGTCGCCGCCGACCGCATCACCGACTACCTGCGGCTCAAAGAGGGGCAGCCGTTCTCGCCCACCACGCTCTCGCGCGACGTGCGCGAGCTGTGGAGCTCCGGCCTCTTCGACGACATCGAGGTCGATCTCTCGCGCAACGACGACGGCACGGTCGATCTGCGCATCCACGTCCGCGAACGCCCGAACGTGCGCGCCGTGATCTTCGAGGGCAACAAGGCCTTCGAGACCGACAAGCTCCGCGACGACATCGAGGTCAAGGAGAACACGGTCCTCTCGGTCCCGGCGGTGCGCCGCGCGGTCCAGAAGATCCGCGACAAGTACTCGGAGAAGGGCTACTTCCTCGCCAAGGTCCAGAGCGAGATCATCCCGCACAAGGACAACGAGGCGACGGTCAAGTTCGTCATCACCGAAGGCCAGGAGGTGTCCATCAAGCGGATCACCTTCGTCGGCAACCACCACATCCCCGACGACGACCTCAAGGCGATCATGATGTCCGCGCAAGGAGGCTTCCTCGGCCTCGGCAGCGGCGCGAGCTATCGCAAGGACGTCTTCGAGCGCGACGTCCTCATGATCCAGGCGCTCTACGCCGACCGCGGGTTCCTCGCGGTGTCGGTGTCGACGCCCCGCGTGATGCTCACGCCCGATCGCGAGGGCATCGAGGTCACGATCATCCTCGAGGAGGGGCCGCAGTTCACCGTCAAGCGCCTCGACGTCTACGAGGTCGATCCCGACGGCAACGAGGTGGAGCCGCTCGGCGGGCGCAAGGCGCTCCGCCAGCTGGTCACCATGAAGGCGGGCGACATCTTCAACCGCGCCGCGCTGGTGAAGGACCTCCAGGCCGCCAAGACCCTCTACAAGGACGCCGGCTACGCGAACGTCGAGGCCGATCCGCAGACGCAGCTCGATTTCGAGAAGAAGGAAGTCTCGATCCGCGTCCCGATCAAGCGCGGCCCGCTCGTGCACATCGGGCGCATCGAGATCCGCGGCAACAACAAGACCAGCGACAAGGTGCTCCGCCGCGAGATGGTGGTCACCGAGGGGCAGCTGTACTCCGAGAGCGGCCTCGACGAGTCGCGGCGGCGCGTGTTGGCGCTCGGCTTCTTCGAGCGCGTCGACGTCTCCACCGAGAAGGGCGTCGCGCCCGACGTCGTCGACATCTACTTCGAGGTCGCCGAGCGCCCGACCGGCACCTTCCAGATCGGCGCCGGCTTCTCCTCGATCGAGTCGTTCATCGCGACCGCGCAGATCCAGCAGGCCAACCTCTTCGGCCGCGGCCAGTCCCTCGCCCTCCAGGCGCAGGTGTCCGGCCTCCGCCAGCTCGTGAACATCCGCTTCTTCGAGCCGTACCTGCTCGGCAGCGACTGGTCGGCCGCGGTCGATCTCTACGATCAGCTGCGCATCTACAGCGCCTTCTCGCAGACCTCCCTCGGCGGTCAGTTCACGCTCGGCTACCCGATCATCCACCCCTGGCTGCGCGCGAACGTGACGTACACGGCCGAGCGGGTGAAGGTGAACACTACGCAGGGCGGCACCTTCCTCGGCACCAGCGCGGCGCTCAGCTTCTTCCAGCGCCTGCCGCTCGCCAACCTGTTCAACGACGGGTTCCTGTCGTCGATCCGCCCGGCGATCATCTACGACACGCGCGACAATCGCCTGTTCCCCACGAGCGGCATGTTCCTGCAGGCGTCGAGCGAGCTCGCCGACAAGGCGTTCGGCTCCGAGAACGAGTTCCTCCGCCACCGCCTGAACGCGCGCTTCTATTACAACCTCGGCAACAACTGGGTGCTCAAGTCGAACACCGAGTGGGGCTACGTCTCGAGCCCGCGCGTGAGCGGCGTGCCGATCTTCGCGCGCTTCTTCCTCGGCGGCATCTTCGACGTCCGCGGCTACCGCCTGCGCTCGATCGGTCCGCGCCTCCCGCTGAACGCGAACCTCGATCCGAACACTTCGCTCATCACCGACGGCGCGAACATCGGCGGCAACATGCAGCTCTACTCGAACTTCGAGCTGGAGTTCCCGATCCTCGACAAGGTCGGCATCCGCGGCGTGCTCTTCTTCGACGCCGGCAACGCCTTCAACACCGAGGCGCTGTACTGCAACGCCGCGCGCGGCGCGCCGCTCGCGACGGTGATCGATCCCTGCAACCGCAGCCTGCTGCAGCTCCGTACGTCGTACGGCGCCGGCGTCCGCTGGTTCTCGCCGCTCGGCCCGCTCCGGTTCGAGTGGGGCTTCCCGATCCGGAGGCTGCCGTACGAAGAGAGCAGCGTGTTCGAGTTCACGATCGGTAACTTCTTCTGAGAGTCGTCGGTCGTCGGTGGTCAGGCGCCAGTGGTCAGCTGCCAGTGGTCAGCGGGTCTAGAGTCTAGAGTCTAGAGTCTAGAGTCTTGCTGCGGACGCGGACGCGAACGCGAACGCGAACGCGAAATGCGAACGCGAAGGCGGACGCGAATGCGAAATGCGAACGCGAACGCGGACGCGGACGGGAACGCGGAGGCGGACGCGAACGCGGAGGCGGACGCGAAGGCGGAACGCGGACGCAGGAGCGCGGACGAGGTGGTCTGGCCGGGACCTCGGAACTCTAGACTCTAGACTCTAGACTCTGGACTCTAAGACCCTCGACAACCGCGACCGGCGACCGGCGACCGCGACCGGCGACCGGCGACCCGCGACCGGCGACCGGCGACCGGACATTCTCAGTCCGCCCCGGACAGCGGCGACCTTGATCTACCGGGTCCTGAACCTATGCTGAACATGGGTCCAGGATGGCTGCTCTGCCGAGTCTCCCGCCTCTCGAGCCGACCGCTTCCCGCGAGTCGCGGCAGGCTGCGTTCGCCCAGCTACGGAGCGACCTCGTCCGTCGCTTCCCGGGGGCGGTCGCGCTCACCCCTCCGGCGGGCCCGAGCCGCGCCCGCGACGGAGCGCGCCTTTCCGAGCTGCGCCGCGCCGCGTTCCTGTGGGTCGAGACGAGCGTTGGCCACGGCGGCCTCGCCTGGCTCGCCGCGTGGACGCTCCTGCGCCTGGCCGACGATCCGCTCGCCCGTCCCGCGTTGTGGATCGACACGCACAACACCCTCACCCCCGGCGACCTCGTCGATCTCGAAGGCCGGCTCGTCGTCGTCCGCCCGGCCGATCCGCACGAGGCCCACGTCGCCGCCGACATCGCGCTGCGCGCCGGCTCCTTCTCGCTCGTCGCCCTCGAGATGCACCGCGCGCTGCACCCCACGCCGCTCGGCCGCCTCGCGCGCCTGGCGAGCACGCGTCGCGCGGGCTCGGGCGTGCACAACGCGCCCTCCAGCACCGCCTCCACCCCCGAAGAGAGCCACACGCCGCTCGTCCTCTGGGGCGAGCCGCCGCCGTTCGTTGCGCCTCCGAGCGGCATCGCGCGCACCTCGTTCGCCGACGCGGTCGCCGCGCTGCTCGCCGATCCGCGCGTCGTCCTGCCCACGCCCGCCGACGTTCCACCTTCGGAGCAGCCCGATGACTCCGCCGAGCTCCCCCTCCCCCAGCTCTCGCATTTCAGGGCCCCCCACACGACGGATCGCCTGCGTCCGCTGGACCGAGCTGCCGATCGTCGCCCATCTCCGCCGTCTCCCCGCGCTGACCGATCCGACCTGGTCGATTCCACTTCCGACCACGAGCCCGATCGAGACGACGACGCCCCGTTCCCATTCACGCGGTCGCGGTCGCCGCGCTGACGGCCGCGCAGATGGGCAATTGTCGCTCGCCGGCATCGTCCCGCCGCCCGAGCCCCCGACCACGCTCGGCCGTCTGCCAGCCAGCGCGCCGCTTCCGCGCGCCCTCGTTCACGGCGAAGGGGGCGGCGCCCGGCTCGTCGCGGTCTGTCATCGCGCGCGACGCGCGGGCGTGCACCTCGGCATGACCGTCGCCGAGGCGCGGGCGCACCTCCCCTCGTTGGCCATCTCCCTGCTCGAACCCGCGCGCCTCGAGGCGATCGAAGCGCGCATCGTCGACGCGCTCGTCACCGTCTCGCCGCGCCTCGGTCGCACCGGTCAGGCGGGCGGCATCTGCGGCCTGCGGCCGTCGACGGCCCCGCACGACGACTTCCTCCTCGACGTGCAGTCGCCCGCCGACGTCGATCGCCTCTCCGAGCTCGTGCGCGATCTCGATCTCGGCCCGGTCACCATCGGCGTCGCCGACGGCGCGTTCGCGGCGATCTGCGCCGCGCACGTCATCGAGCCGCGCATCGCCGAGGGCGACGCCCCCGCGCTCCCTCGTCGCAAGATCGTGGTCCGTGGCGGCGACGCCGGGTTCCTCGCGCCGCTGCCCTGCGCGTTGTTGCCGGGCTCTCCCGAGTCGATCCACGCGCTGCGCGCCCTCGGCCTCGACACCATGGCCCTGGTCGCCGCGCTCCCGCTCGAGGGCGTGCAAGCGCGCCTCGGTGAAGAAGGTCGCTACCTCGTCTCGCTCGCGCGTGGTGAGCACGCGCCCGCGGTGGCGACGTACGTCCCCTCCTCCGAGCCGTCGACCGAGGTCGACCTCGTCGACGATCCCGCGAGCGACGGCGCGACCACCCTCGAGCCGATCGTCTTCGCGCTGCGTGCGTCATGCCACCGTCTGCTGCCGCCGCTCGCCGCGCGCGGCGCCGGCGTCGGCGAGGTCGAGCTGGTGCTCGAGGGCCGCGCCGCGCCCACGCGCATCGTCATCCGCCCCGCGCGTCCCGAGATCGATCCACGCGCGCTGTTCGAGCTCGCGCGCGCGACGCTCGAAGGCTCGCTGCGCTCGCGCGACCGCGCCCGTCGTGGCTCGCCCCCCCGTCCCGACCTGCCCCGTGTCGACCTGCCCCGTGTCGATCTGCCCCGTGTCGACCTGCCCCGTGTCGATCTCGACGACGACGCGTTCGATCCCGTCCGCCGCATCCGCCTCACGGCGACGTCGCTCGTCGCGGTCGAGCACACCGGCGAGCGCCTCGCGTTCGCGCGCCGCGACGCGACGGTCCTTCCCCTCGACGTCGCGCTCGCGCGGCTGCGCGGTCGCTTCGGCAACGATCGGGTCGTCACGCCGGTGCGCAGCGAAGATCCGCGGCCCGACGGCCGTGGCGTCTTCCGCGAGGCCGACGCGCACATCGTCCCCGAGCGCGCGCAAGAGCCCCCGCCGTCGCCCGTCGTCCGCGAGCGCCTGCGCGCTCCCTCGCCCTCCGTCGGCGCGGTCATCCTCTCGCGCGCGCCGGTCCCCGGCGATCCGTGGCCGATCCGCGCCATCGCCAACACCGATCCACGTCGCCGCCGTGTCGTGCGCGAGGTCGGTCCGCCCGAGCGCATCACGTCCGGTTGGTGGAACGAGCCCTTCGATCTCGTCTACCGCTGGGTCGTCGGCGACGACGGCGTCCGCGCGCTCTTCGCGCGCGCGTCCGAGGGCGGTGCGTGGCGTCTCGTCGGCATCGCCGATTGATTTTGCTCCCCGCATCGCCTTTCGCTGTCTTCGGCCGATGGCGTTTGCCAGCATCGGCTTCGTGGGTCGAAGGTCCCCACACGGCCTGGCGCGGCGCCGCGGCTGCGAAAAGGGCGAACGTCGAGTCTGAAGTACTTCAGTCCGCGGGTATTTCCGGCAGGGCTTCGGTCGACCGCACGCACGCCGCGATGCGCTCGAGCGCGTCCCGATCGGCGCGCAGCCACCCGCGAATCATCGCCAGACCGGTCGCGCCTGCCGCCGTCGCAGCGACGGCGTTCTCGGCCGCCACGCCACCGAGCGCGAGCACCGCGAGGTCGGGCACCGTCGCGCGCAGCGCCGCGAACCGCTCGGCCCCGAGCGGCGGCCCCTTCCCCGGCGACGCGAACAGCGGGCTCAACGTCACCGCGTCGACCGCCTGCGCGCGTGCCTCGCGCAGCCCGCGTTCGTCATGACACGAGCGGCCGATCCAGGCGTGCGCGCCGAGCAGCGCGCGAGCGTCCGCGACCGCTACCGACCGCTCGCCGAGCTGGACCCCGTCGGCGTCGACCGCGCGCGCGAGATCGAGGCGGTCGTGCACGATCACCCGCGCGCCGCGCGGCCGGGCCACCGAGAGGAGCGAGCGAGCGAGCTCCGCGCGCACCCGCGCGGGAGCATCGTGGTCGCGTACAGCGAGCGCAACCACGCGCGGATCGACGATCTCGAGCACCGCGCGTGCGGCGCGCTCGGTCTCGGCGAGGTCCGCCGCGCCGAGATCCGTCACCAGGAGCAGTCGGACGCTCAAGAGCTCGACGCAGAGGCCTTGGTTTTGGCCTTCTCGACGACGCCGGCGCACGGGTGCTCGGCCTTGCGCTCCTCGACGGCGCGCTTCGCTTCGCGGCTCGAGGGGTAGCGCTCGATGAGGTAGTCGAGCGTGCGGCGCGCTCCGTCGTCGTCACCGGCGGCCGCGAAGCGGCCACAAAGCAGCCACAAGGCCTCACCCGGGGTCTCGTCGCGCGCACGCTCCGGATCGTTCGACTTGCACTGGTAGGGCGCGGTGCCCAGCAGGGCCGCCGCGACGAACGTGATCACGCCTCGGGTCACGCCCGGAAAGCTACCCGGCTCGTGGACGGGGGACGCGCTTTTTTTGCGGTGGGGTTGGCTCGTCGGTCGCGTTGACACCGAAGACCGAGCCGATAACCTCGCAAAGGTGGGAGGCTTCGCGCGCTTCTGCGCGTCGTCGCTCGCTTGCTGGTCCGTTTCAGAAAAGCGATTGATCGGAGCGAAGTGATCATGTCGGGTGAGGATTCACGTAAGTTGTTCGTCGCGGGGCTTCCGGACACCATCACGGAAGACATCCTTCGTCAGTTGTTCGAGGCCACGGGCGGCACCGTGCTGAACGTCAGCCTCCCGAAGGATCGCGCCACCGGACGGCCGCGCGGGTTCGGCTTCGTGACGATGGCAACGCAGAGCGAGGCCGCCGCCGCGCGCGACTCGCTCAACGGCTCGATCCAGGCGGGCAACTCGATCAGCGTGCGGCCGTTCCAGGCCGAGCCTCCGAAGCGTGAAGCCGGCGCCGGTCCCGGCGGCGCCGGCGGCCCGAGCGGCGGAGGCTTCCGCGACCGTCCGCAGGCGACCCCCGACTCCACGCTCTATGTCGGCAACCTGCCGTACGACGCGACCCAAGAAGAGCTCGAGGCGCTGATCTCCGGCGCGGGCGCTGGCCCGGTCGTCCGCATCCACCTCCCGACCGATCCCGACGGTCGCAAGCGCGGCTTCGGGTTCGTCACGCTGTCGAGCGCCGAGAGCGCGAACGCGGCCATCGAGGGCCTCAAGGGCGCCGACCTGCGCGGTCGCCCGCTGCACATCAACATCGCGCACCCGAAGGGCGAGCGCCCGGCGGGCGGCGGGTTCGAGCGCGGCGCTGGTGGCGGCGGCGGCGGCGGTGGCTACCGCGGCGGTGGCGGCGGGGGTGGCGGCTACGCCGGCGGCGGCGGTGGCGGTGGCGGTTTCCGCGGCGGTCGCGGCGGCGGCGAGGGCTTCGCCGAAGGCGGACGCGGCTTCGGCGGCGGCGGCGGCGGGGGCGGCGCTGGTGGTCCCGGTGGCGGCGGCGAGCGCGCCGGCGGACCGAGCCGCGGCTTCGGCGAGGCCGAGGGCCGTCGCAAGCGCATGGAGCGCGAGCGAGAGCGTACCCGCGAGCGCGACTTCGACGACGACGACGACGAGTGAGGCTTGACCGCAGGCAGCTGAACGCGTAGCCTCCACGCCCTTTCGTTAGCGGAGACGTCCGATGCGCGACATCATCAAGCTCACGTGTGCCAACTGCAGCCGTGCGAACTATCACACGACGAAGAACAAGCGCACGATGTCCGAGAAGTTCGAGATCAAGAAGTTCTGCCCCGTGTGCCGGAAGCACTTCCCGCACAAAGAGGGGAAGATCTCGAAGGGCTGAGGCAGCCCCGTAACGGGCTCTCGTCCATCACGGAAGCCTCGCGGCGACGCGGGGCTTCCCGTGTTTTTGTCGCGCTCGGCCGTGGCCGCACGCGCCGCACCAGGGCCCAAGACAAAGAACCGAAGGCCGGAGCGCGCCCATCGCGCCCCGGCCTCGGCCCTCACATCACCCTTGGGACACCCGAGATCGTTCGTCGGGCTGGTCCTCCGCGGCGATCGAATGACCGTCACGTCGGGGCCCGATCCAGCGTTGCAGCCACACCTTATCGATATTGAAAGTCGTTTTCACTGATCAAGGTCACCCGCTGGACCGCCCCATTTCCGCCCGCTACGCGGCGACGTTGGCCCGGCGGTGTTCGAAAGCGGCAGCCGGCCGCTCGAGCGCGCCCGGAGCGCACCCGCGCGGTGGCTATCCCGCGCGCGCGGCGCCGCACTGGAGCAGCGCTTCGATCTCGTCCGGCGAGAACCCCGCGTCCTGCAGGACCGCTCGGGTGTGCTCGCCCATCGCGGGCGCCGGCGCGTCGGCCGGCTCGGCGATCGGGAGGCGCACCTGCGTGCTCGTCCCCCAGCGCGTCGACTGCTCGACGAACACGCGCCGCGCCTTGAGCTGCGGATCGTCGCGGAGCTCGGCGGGCTCGAGCACCGGCTCGAGGCAGCAGTCGCGCTCGGCGTTGAACGCCGTCCACTCGTCGCGCGTGCGCGTGGCGAAGATCTCGGCGAGCTTCGCCTCGAGCGCCGCCTGATGCGGCCCGGGCATCATCGCGCCCATGTCGAACTCGAGCCCGACGCCCTCGCAGAACGACCGCCAGAACTTCGGCTCCAACGCGCCGAGCGAGACGAACCGTCCGTCGCTCGTCGCATAGGTGTTGTAGGGCGCGATGCCGCCGGTCAGCGGCTCGCCGCCGCGCGCCGCGCGCGCGTTGCCGAACAACGTGCCGAGCTGCACCATCGCGAAGGGCAGCGTCGACTCGCTCATCGCGACGTCGATGACGCTCCCCTGCCCGGTGCGATCGCGCGCGCGTAGCGCGCCGAGCACGCCGATCACCGCCCACATCCCGCCGCCGACGTCGGCGAGCTGGAAGCCCGGGGGCTGCGGCGGCCCGTCGCTCGGCCCGGTCAGGCCGAGGATCCCGGAGCGCGCGAGGTAGTTCAGATCGTGCCCCGCGCGCTGGGCGAGCGGGCCGTCCTGCCCGTAGCCGGTGATCGCCGCGATGACGAGGCGCGGGAACCGCTGCCGCAGGCTCTCGTGCGAGAGGCCGAGCCGGTCGAGGACGCCGGGGCGGAACTGCTCGATCAGCACGTCGTAGCCCGGCAGCATCCGCAGCAGCGCGTCGCGCGCCTCCGGCCGCTTGAGGTCGAGCACGATCGAGCGCTTGCCGCGGTTGAGCGCGAGGAACGCGGCGTTCTGATCGCCGAGCTGCGGCGGCATGTGGCGGAGGTAGTCGCCGCCGTGGGGATCTTCGACCTTGTCGACCTGCGCGCCGAGATCGGCGAGCACCAGCGTCGCGAACGGACCGGGGAGCAGCCGCGTCAGGTCGAGCACGCGGACGCCATCGAGGGGACGGGTCATGGGCGCGAGCGTGCCGCAAAAACGTCGCGGCCGCGATCCCGAGGGGTCGCGGCCGCATGCGGCGGGATCACCCCGCGCGCGCTCCGATCACTTGGCGAGGTCGAACAGCTTCGAGAGCTTCATCGCCAGCATCTGGTTGCCCTGGACCTTGAGCTTGCCGGCGAAGAACAGCTGCATGCCGTTGGCCTGGGGGTTCTCGACGAGCTTCTGGAAGTCCTCGTCGGCGATGTTGATGGTGCACTCAGCGTTGGTGACCGTGCCGGCCACGCACGACGGGCCGCCGTCGTTCTTCGTCGTGTTGATCGTCCAGTTGCCGCCGGTCGGGCCGGTGACGTTCATCTGGAAGACGTGCCCGATCTCGGCCGCCTTGTCGGGGTTCTTGGAGATCGCCTCGGGGAGCTGCTTGTCGAAGAGATTCTTGATGTCGACGGCCATGGTTCGGGACCTCCGAAGATCAGGGAACTGAATCGTGATTCAGCGACGCCCCCCTCGGCTACCACCGCCCACCGGAGGCCTCAAGGCATCCGGTGCTCGGCACGCTTCCCGGCAGGAGCAGGCGGCGGTTCCGCGGGGTGACGCCGCCCGACCGGCGCGCTAGCCCATGGCGGTCATGTTGAAGATCGTCCGTCAAGGGGAGCCCGCGTTCGACCAGACCTTGCGCGCGCTCGAGACGCGCGGCGACGAAGATCTCACCGCGGTCGAGCCTGCGGTGCGCGCCATCCTCGACGACGTGCGCGCCCGCGGCGACGCCGCCGTGCTCGACGCGTGCGAGCGCTTCGAGAAGCGCCGCCCCTCGCCGCTGCTCAAGCTCGTCGACGGCGAGCCCGCGCTCCACCGGCTGCCGCGCGAGGCGCGCGCCGCGCTCGAGCTGTCCGCGCGTCGCATCCGCGAGTTCCACGAGCACCAGCGCGACGCCGGCTTCCGCTACCGCGACGGCGGCGCCGTGCTCGGCACGCGCGTGCGTCCGATGAAGCGCGCCGGCGTCTACGCGCCGGGCGGCAAGGCGCGCTATCCGTCCTCGGTCTTGATGGCGGCGATCCCGGCGCGCGTCGCCGGCGTGCGCGACGTCATCGTGGCCACGCCCCTCGCCGGCGACGACAGCGACGACATGATCCTCGCCGCGGCGCACCTCGCCGGCGTCACCCGCATCGTCGACGCAGGCGGCGCGCAGGCCATCGGCGCGATGGCCTACGGCACCGCGTCCATTCCGCGCGTCGACGTGATCGTCGGTCCGGGCAACATCTACGTCGCGTGCGCCAAGCGCCTCGTCTCCGGGCTCGTGAAGATCGACGGCATCGCCGGGCCCAGCGAGATCCTCGTCGTCGCCGACCGCACCGCCGACGCCCGCGTGGTCGCAGCCGATCTGCTCTCGCAGGCCGAGCACGACGAGGACGCGTACCCTCTGCTGGTCACCGACGACGCCGCCCTCGCCGAGGCCGTGTGCCGCGAGGTCGAGGCGCAGCTCGCCACTCTCCCGCGCCACGCGATCGCCCGTGCCTCGGTCGAGCGTCAGGGCAAGGCGCTGGTGGTCGACGGCCGCGCGGCCATGGCCGAGGTCGCCGATCGCGTCGCGGCCGAGCACCTGGCCCTTCACGTCGTCGATCCCGACGTCCTGCTCGACGCGATCGACGCAGCCGGCGCCGCCTTCATCGGCGCCTCGACGCCCGAGGCCGTGGGCGACTACGTCGCCGGGCCGTCGCACGTGCTGCCCACCGGCGGCGCGGTGCGCTTCGGGTCGCCACTCGGCGTCTACGACTTCGTCACCCGCACCAGCATCGTCCGCTACGACGAGACGACGCTCGCGGCGCAGGCCGACGCGATCTGCACGTTCGCGCGCCTCGAGGGGCTCGAGGCGCACGCCCGGGCGGTCGAGGCGCGCACCAAGCGCTGATCGTCTGCGTCCCCATCACCGCGCGATTCCCGAGCCATGACGCTCGGGCGCCGTCGCAGGCCCGGTCGAAGGTCGAAGGTCGAAGGTCAAAGGAGGCAGCAGCCGACGGGGGCCGACTCGACCTTCGACCCGGTCGAGCAGGCGACCGCAGCGTCGCTGTCCCACGATCGCGACCGCTGATTCTCCCTGACGACTGACGACTGACGACTGACGACTGGACGACTGACGACTGACGACTGACGACTCCTCAGCGTGTCACGGTCTTGCACCCGACCGCGACCTGGATGCGCGTGACCGTACCCGCGTGGATCCGCGCGCAGGCCGAGCCGACCAGGGCGATCGTCGAGGGCGAGGTCCAGCGCCAGCCGTCGCCGTCGTCCTCTGGGATGGCCTCGCCGTCGAGGAGCACGTTGGTGATCCCAGGCTCCTCGACCGGCGCGTCGAGCCGCACGTCGCACGTGTCGATGACCTTCGCCGCGATCGACGAGAGCGTCGCGGCGAGCGCCTCCTGCGTCGGCTCGGCGGCCGCGTAGTACTTCGGCTCGCCCTCACGAGGGGCGCCGCCGGCGATGGCGATCTCGTCGAGCACCGCGCCGTATTGCGAGACGGCGCCGGGCACGCCGAGCACGAACACCTTCGCGCCCGCCGCGGCGAGCGCCGCTGCCGCCGCCCGGGTCGACTCGAGATCGACGCACGCCTTCCAGCCGAGGCCGCGCGTGGTGTTCGCCGGATCGCAGCAGTTGAACGAGTCGTTGCAGGAGCCGCCGAAGGTCAGCTGATCGCCTTCGAGGTTGTAGGTGCACGCGTCGGCGCCGCACGGTCCGCTGCCGCAGGTCGGCGCGCCGTCGGTCGCGAGCACCACGTGCACCGGCGGCGGCAGCGACGGGATGCGGTCGAGGAGCGCGCGGAGCGACGCGGCGGTGGGCGTCGATCCGCGCGGGCTCGCGGCGGCGAGCTTCGCGTCGAGCGCGTCGTAGGCCGAGGGACCGCCCCACGTCGGTCCGAGCACGTGCCGGCCGGGGTTGCACGCGTCCTCCGACGCGGGGCTCGGGAACCAGCCCATGGCGATCGACACGCGCGTGCCCAGCCTGCGGAGCACGCCGGTGTCCGCCGCGAGCAGCGCGCTGCGCACGAGCGACCACTTGCTGCGGCTGCTGCCCGCGGGCTTGTCGCCCATCGAACCGGACCGATCGAGCAGGAGGTACAGCGTCGGGGGGCGCTGACCGATCTCGGTGCACGCGCAGGCGCTGCCGTCGCGCAGCGCCACCCGACACTCGACGGCCGCGGCTGCCTCGGCCACGTCGAAGGCCACGTCGTTGGCGGTCGACTCCGCGTCGAGCGCGGCGGCCGCGTCGAGGCCGACGAGCTCACCGGGTGGCGAGGCCGACGATTCGTCGGTGCAGGCGGGCGTCGACCACAGCGAGCACGACAGGGCCACGACGATCGCGTTGCGCATTCCGATTGCTCGGATGCAGCCGCGTCGAACCGATCTCGTCGCGCTGGCGATCGCGCGTCAGTCCAGAGTCTAGAGTCTAGAGTCTAGAGTCTAGAGCCTAGGGCCTGTCCCCAAATGCCCCCGGGATGAATCCCGGGGCACCGAAAGCTTCGTAAGCCTGCTTCGCAGGCTCCTCGCGCTGTGCGCGGTGAAGGCTTGGGTGCGCGGAAGCCGAAGACTCGGCCGTCCGCAGCGGAGCGTGGGCGAGCGCGTGCGC
>JACPFM010000154.1 GCA_016182965.1 Deltaproteobacteria bacterium
CACTACTGGACGCAGAATTTCGGCGGCTGATCCGAGTCGTCCGTCGTCCGTCGTCCGTCGTCAGTCGTCAGTCGTCAGTCGTCAGTCGTCAGTCGTCAGAGGCATAAGAGGGGGATGGAGCGGTGATGTTCCGGCTGCGCACCGCTGGCGGTGGAGCCCCTGGAACGCCGTGGCAATGGGCTCTCGATTCGACCTTCGACCATCGACCATCGACCTTCGGATCCGTGCCAGCCGTCTCGTCTCGAACTGACGACTGACGACTGACGACTGACGACTCTCTCAGACCGCGGCGCGGCGCGGCAGCGCGTACTCGAGGAACCCGGGGAGCACCGCGCGCACCCATTGCTCGAGCGCGGGCATCATCGCGAGGTCCTCTCGGATCGAGGCGACGCGCTCGTCGCGCTCCTCGGCGTCCGTCGAGAGCACCAGCTCCGCGATGATCTCTCCGGAGGCACCGATCGACACGTCGCCGCGCGCGCGGGCGAGCTCACGCGCCGTCGTCAGATCGCCGCGGCGCACGGCGCGCAGCAGGCGCGTGCGGAGGACGAAGCCGGCCGCGTAGGGGAACGCGGGGAACTCCTTGGACAGGCGCGCGAGCTCGGCGTCGCTCTCGTCCTCGCGGCCGAGCGCCCCGAACAGGTAGGCGCGCGTCGCGACGAGCTGCGGCAGCAGGACGTCGGACGCACCCATGCCGACCACGCCGGTGAGCAGTCCGATCGCGCGCTCGCACTCGGCGAGCGCACCAGCGACGTCGGCGCGACGTTCGAGGACGCCGGCGAGCACCGCCGAGGCGGTCGCCGCGACGACCTGATTGCGGTCGGCGCGAAGCGGCAGCGCGAGCGCCTCGGCGCGTTCGAGCTCGCCGCACACGAGCGCGCGCGACGCCTCCTCGATGACGCGGCTGCCGCGTCGCGCACGGACGATCTGCCAGGCGACCAAGCCGACCAACAGGGCGAGCACGGCCACGACGAGGACGCCGACCGGCAGCGGATCGGGCGGCGGACCGCCGGGCTCCCGCGGCTCCGACATCAACGACCAGATCGCCACGAATAGGAGGACGATGACGATCCACAGCGCGACGACCTTGATCGGCGCGCGGAGCTTCGTCGGCCGCACGGGCGGCGCGCGGCGCGTGACCTCGGGTGTCGCGAGCGCCGGCGCGACCGGTGCGCCGTCGTCGATCTCGACGAGCTCCGCGCCCTCTGGGAACACGCGCGAGAGCCATGCCTTCCCCGTGCTCACGGCGCCCACGCCGGGCGCGGCCTGCATCTTGACCGGCACGCGATACGCCGCCGATCCGCGGAGCGCGGTCATGCGCCGGAGCGCGCGGTGCAGCGCGCGCCCGCGAGGCTCGAGGGCCTCGCTGAGCAGCACGTGGTGACGCGCGAGCTGCTTGTGCGCGCCTTCGAGATCGCCCCGCCGCGCCTGCGCGAGGGCGAACGCGAGCTCGGCGCGCGCGAGCGCCGGCGCATACGCCTGATCGGACGCACGCACCCGCGCCATCGCCGCCTCGGCCCCCGCGTCGTCTCCCGAGGCTGCGCACGCGAGCGAGAGCAGGCCGTCGATGTGCGAGAGGTGCGCGCCGCGCCACGCGCCGTAGGGGACGAGATCGCGACGCGCGCGCGCCGACTCGCACAGCCGCTTCGCCGCCTCGAGGTCCCCCTCGCGCCATGCGATTTCCGCTTCGTGCGAGTCGAGCAACCGCAGGACGTACGTCAGCGAGTGACGCGCGCGTGCGAGCTCCACGAGCTCCCGCGCCTCGTCCATCTCGCCGCGGTTGATCGCGGCGCCGGCCGCGTTGGCGACCTGCGCCGCCAATCCCATTCGCCACTGGAACGCGCCGAGCCCGACGAAGAACGCGCCGAAGACGGCGAACGGCCAGCGGCCCTGCGTCGCGCCGAACGCGAGCGCCGCCCCGCCGCCGGCGATCATCACCACGCTCATCGGCCGCGTCGGGTGCGGGGGTATCGGCCGCGTCGCCATCGGAGGCCATCGTAGGCGATCCACGACGACCGTAAGGTCCGCCCCGCTCCGCCGTTGTCCCTGCGATGCGTGGCTTGCTTGCGTTCCTCCTGCTCGCGCTGCTCCCGACCGCGGCGCGCGCCGACGACGACCACTACCAGGACGGCTCCAAGAAGGACGCCGAGATGGGCATCGCCCTCCTCGCCGTGCAGCGCGGCGTCGAGCCCGGTCGCCCGGGCCAGGGATACGGCTTCCGCGTGAGCCAGCACGCGCACTTCGGCCGCAAGTTCGGCACCGAGGTCGGCTTCGGCGTCGTCTCCGGGCAGGACAGACGCGGCTACTACCGCACCGACCTCGAGTTCCTGATGCCGGCGTTCGTCTTCCGCGTTCCGACCAAGGGCAAGGTGCAGCCGTTCGCCTCGGCCGGCTTCGTGATGACCACCTCGTTCTTCACCGGCGAGGAGCTGCCCAAGATGTACCCCTTCGTCTACGCGGGCATGCAGAGCGCCGCCGGCCTCGAGGTCCGGACGAGCAAGGACCTGTCGTGGATCTTCCAGGTGGCGACCACGTTGCGCGGTCGCTTCACCGTCGAGAAGGACGATCGCCCGTTCATGAGCGCCCATCCGGGCTTCGACACGTGGACACGCACGGTGCACGAGACGACCTTCTCGGCGGGAGTCGCGCTGTTCTGAGTCGTCTGAGCGCGCGTCTTGCTCGTCGCCGCACCGCGCGGCAGCCTATGCGCATGACCTCCCGCGGCCTGCTCGTCGTCTGTGCGCTCGTCGTCGGTTGCGGCGGCAAGACCGCCGAGACCATCGCCGACACGGGCGCGACGGGCGACGGGGCGACCGGCGCCGACGCGCCCGACGCCGCGATCGACACGCGGCTCGACGGCGCCGCCTTCGACTACTGCAAGGCCTCCGCCGATCGCGCCGCCAAGTGCGGCACCGGCGCGGTCGACCCCGCCGAGTGCGCCGCCCAGCTCTCCTGCTATCGCACCATCGTCCGCAGCTCCGAGCTCGACCCGCTGCTCGTGTGCTTCGCCACGCGAGAGTGCACGAAGAAGGACGATCAGTGCGTCGCCGACGCGGCGTCGAAGTACCTGAGCGATCCGGCGGTGCAGGCGTACGTGAAGGCGTGCAACGAGAAGCGAACCGCGTGCGGCGGCGGCTTCAGCGACGACTACTGCGGTTACGACCACGGCCTGCTCACCGACGACGCGCGCGCCAAGCTGAAGGCCTGCGTCGAACGCTCCTGCGCCGAGGTGTCCGACTGCTTCGACGTCGTGTTCACCGCCGCCGGCTGCCGCTGAGCGGCGGCGCGCCCGCGGAGGTAGACTCGGGCCGTGCGGACCCTCTCGCTCACGCGCGCATTCGTCCGCCCGCCGCGCGACGCGCCCGTGGATTCGCTCGAGCAGGTCGCGCGCGCGCGTGCGGTGATGATCGCGAGCGCGCTGCTCACCGATGTGCTCATCGTCACCACGCTGCGCGACCCGTCGCTCTTCCGGCTGCACGTCCTCGACGCGTTCGCGGCGATCAACATGTCGGTCAGGCGGCGTTCTCCGCCAAGAGCACTCCGGCAGCGGCGTTCGAGGCGATCCACCACGTGCCGGCGCCGCCGAGCCGGCTCGCGCCGCAGCTGAACGCCGACATGGACGCGGTGATCGCGCTCGCGATGGCCAAGCGGCACGAGGAGCGCTACGCGCGCGCCTCCATCTTCGTGCGCGATCTGCGCGCCGCGTTCGAGGGCACGCTGTCGCCCGACGTGCGCAGTCGCGCGACGTCGATCGCGCCCCCCTCGGGGACTCCGGCGGGCGACGCGACGTTGGCGTCGTCCTGACGACCTCTGTCGCACTTCTTGTCGGGCCGCGGCGGTGCTACGACCGGGGGCGATGCCGCGAGCGATCCTCTCCGAACGCGAGCCGGTCGGCGGCGGGCTCGACCGCATCCGCCTGAACGTCGGCGCCGACGTCGCCGACACGCACACGCGCCACGGCCAGTACGTCGAGATCCGCCACGAGGACGACAGCCCCGACGAGGAGCGCACGATCGCCGCGGCCATCCGCGGCTATTTCGCCATCGCCTCCGCGCCGGGGGAGCGCACGTGGGACGTGCTGGTCCGAGACGGCGGCTCGATGGGCGCGCGGCTCAAGAGGCTTCCGCTCGGCGCGGCCGTCACGGTGAGCGCCGCCAACGGCCGCGGTTTCCCGATCGAGACCGCGAACGAGCGGCCGCTGGTCCTCGCGGTCACGGGCTCGGGCATCGCCGCGGTGCTCTCGGCGATCGGCGCCCGCATCGAGGACGGCGACGCGCGCCGCACCTACCTGCTCTACGGCGTCCGCGAGCGCGGCGAGATCGCCCTCGCCGCCGAGCTCGAGGCGATGCGCGGCGCCGGCGTCGACGTGGCGGTGTGCCTCTCGCGCGAGCACGTCGACGAGCCGGGGTTCTATCGCGGCTACGTGCAGGACGTGGCGCGCGAGCGCGGTTGGGAGGTGCGCGGAGGCCTGATCTTCGCCGCCGGCAACGACGCGATGATCGAGGGCATGCGCAACGCGGCGGCTTCGCTCGGCCTGCGCGCGGAGGACGTGCGGCTGAACATGTGACGCGGCGGGGAACGCCGCTCTCGTGCCGCTCGGCGGGCCTGTTTCAACGCTGATGCCACCGAGGCGAGCGCGCGAAGAAAGCTCCCGAGAGGTGCTTTCCTCTCATGTCCGCGGGCTGAAGCCCACGGCATGCCTCTGAAGCCCAGCTTCGCTGGGCTTGCTCGGACGTCCGCCGCAGGTGTTGTCCGCAGTTCCAGGCTCGACTCACCGAAATCGTCCGCTGAGCCCCGCGAGCGGGGCTTGCGCGTGTTGCCGCGGGCTTCAGCCCGCGGTGATTAGGAACCACGGAAACGCTTGCGGCCGCGCGGGTGCAGGAACTGGAGCAGGAGGGGGCGCATCCTGCTCGGCATGCGCCCTCCGACATTCGCCTCATTCGACCTTCGGTCGGGCGGACATATTCTGTCCGACCCTAGCGATTCCGCGGGGTTGCGCTGGGGGCAAAACGTGCCTGGACGGGGGCGCAGTGCTAGCGTTGCCCCATGGCCCGCACGAAGGCGAAGGCGGCACCCTCCCCGGGGGCGCCGCCGAACAACGTCGTGCCGATCACCGCGGCCCGGCGCCGCGGCGGGTCGCGGGCCGACTCCTCCCGGCGAGCCGCCGACCAGGCCGAGAGCGCGGCGACGGCCGCCCTCGCCCGCGCGCTGCGGGCGAAGACCGCCGAGGCACGCATCCGCCACGCGCGGCAGGGCCTGACCCACACCTGCGCGGTCGACACGCAGGCGCTGCTGCTCCGGCAGCTCTACCTCGGTCTGCTCGAGACCGAGCGCTTCGATCGGGCGCGCGCCGCTGCCGATCAGATGATCGCCCTCGGCGTCATGCCCGACGTCGCCCGGCAAGACGCAGCGCGCGCCTGTCAGGCGGCCGGCGACTTCGACGCCGCGGTCGCGCACCTGCGCGAGGCCGCGCGCGTGGGCCCGGCCGAGCGCCGCGCGTTCCACCTCTCCACGCTCGGCGGCCTCCTCTACGCGGTCGGCCGGGCAGACGAGGCTGTCGCGCCGCTCGAACGCGCCGTGGCCGAGCGCGGGGCGCCGCTGGCGCTGCTCGAGGCGCAGCTCGCGCTCGCGCGCGGGAACTCCGAGCCCGAGCTCGACGTGGCCTACGCCACGCTCTCCAACGACCCGTCCGGCGAAGGGTACGGCCGGTTCGTGCTCGGCGAGCTCGCGTTCCTGCGCGGCGATCGACGGCGCGCCCGCATCCACCTCGAGGCGTTCCTCGCGCGCGTGCGCCGCTCACGGCCCGCCGCGCGCGCCGCGTTGTCGCCCGAGGTCGCGCGCGCCGAGGCGACGCTCGGTCGCATCGTGTTGAACTGAACGCCTGCCGAAGGCCCCCGGACTGAAGTGGTTTCAACCCGGGGGCCCTCTTCTCCGAATTTTCAGTTCAGCGCGGACGCCTGAAAAAGGCCCTTGCGCCGTGGGCTCGCTCCCGGCAGGACGGCACGATGCGAAAGCTCTCCGTCGTCTCGCTGATCGCCACCGTCGCCGCGTGCGCGTCCTCTTCGGACCGCACGACGCCGCCCGTTGTGACCGGGCGGGATACAAAGGCGGCGTTCACGGTGGTCCACCGCGACGACGCGCGAGGCCTGCCGACCTTCACGCGCGTGCACGCCCCCGCGATCGCCACCGATGACCCGGTCGCGGCGCTGCGCGCGGTGCTCGAGGCGCAGGGCGTCGACGACGAGGTCATCCGCACCGCCGTCCTCGAGAGCGTGCAGACGATCGGCCGCGGCGCGCGGGTCGCGCAGTTCTCGCAGCGCATCTCCGACCTCGACGTGTTCGGCGGCGACGTGGCCCTCGCCCTCGACGACGCGGGGCACCCGATCGCGCTCTCCGGCGCGCTCGTCCCGACCGTGCACCCGAAGAACGTCTTCACGCTGACCGGGCCTTCGGCGATCGCGCGCGCGGTGGTGACGATGACCGGCGTCGAGCCGATCGACGTGACGCCGAGCGGTCAGCCTGCGGGCGGCTACACGAGCTTCGCCGTACGCCTGCCCCTTCCGAAGGTCGTCCGCGCCGCGCGCAGCAAGCCCGTGTGGTTCGACGGCAAGCGTCTGTCGGCCGCGTACTACGTCGAGCTCCAGATCGGCGGCGCCGACGAGACGGTCTCGCAGGCCCGCTCGTTCATCGTCGACGCGAACGACGGCGCGGTCCTCTTCGAGCACGATCTGGTCGCCGCCGACGGCTTCTCCTACCGCGTCTACGCCGAGGCCTCCGGCACGTTGGTGCCCTGGCCGGGGCCGCACGGCAGCGTGCTCGTCCCCCACCCGACCGGCGTCCCCGACGCGACGGTCGTGACGCCGCTCCCGCCTTCGCTGGTCACCTTGGCGAACGCGCCCTTCAGCAAGAACGATCCTTGGCTCCCTGCATCGGCCACCACCACCGAGGGCAACAACGTCGTCGCGTACGCCGATCTGGTGGAGCCCGACGGCTTCGGCACCGGCGACGTCCGGCCGAAGCTCACCGGCCCGCTCTCGTTCGACCGCGCCTACGACCCGACGAAGAACCCGAACGCCGACGACGAGAACATCCAGGCGACGGCGACGCAGCTGTTCTACGTCGCCAACTGGCTCCACGACTGGTTCTACGACGCGGGTTGGGACGAGAAGTCGAAGAACCCGCAGCAGAGCAACCTCGGTCGCGGCGCCCTCGGCAACGACCCGCTGCTGATGGAGGCGCAGGACTTCAGCGGGCGCAACAACGCCAACGCCATGACGCCCGCCGACGGCGCGTCGCCGGTCGTCCAGATGTTCCTCTTCAACGGCCAGGGGAAGTCGTCGCTGGCCGTCACCGCGCCATCGGCGATCGCGGGCGCGCTCTCCGCGGGGACCGCGTCGTTCGGTCCCGCGAACTTCGACGTCACCGAGAGCGTCGTGCTCCTCGACGACGGCGTCGGCACCACCAGCGACGCGTGCGACAAGCCGCTGGTCAACGGCGCCGCGCTGAAGGGGAAGATCGTCCTCATCGATCGCGGCACCTGCACGTTCACCGACAAGGTCGCGAGCGCGGAGGCGGTCGGCGCGGCGGGCGTGCTGATCGCGAACAACGTGGCGGGCGGCCTCGCGCCGCTCGGCGGCACGCCGGGGGTCGAGATCAAGACGCCGGTCCTGTCGATCACCCAGGCCGACGGCGCGAAGATCAAGGCGGAGCTCGCGGCCGGCGTGACGGTGCGCATGGTCCGCGAGACGGCCCTCGATCGCGACGGCGGGCTCGACACGTCGATCTCGTCGCACGAGTGGGGGCACGTCCTCTCGAACCGCCTGATCGGCAACGGCAACGGCCTGATCAACAACCAGGGCGGCGGGATGGGCGAGGGCTGGTCGGATTTCGTGGCGCTGATGACCATGCTCCACGCGTCGGACGTCACCACCGCGGCCAAGAACGGGTACCTGGGCGTCTACCCGATCGCGGGCTGGGTGTACGGCATCGGCGGCGGCGACGGCAGCTACTTCGGCATGCGGCGCTACCCGTACTCCGCCGACCTCACCAAGAACCCCCTCACCTTCAAGCACATCCAGAACGGCGTCGCGTTGCCGAAGGACGTCCCGCTCTCGTTCGGCGAGGCCGGCAGCAACAACGCCGAGGTGCACGCGGCCGGCGAGGTGTGGGCGGCGATGCTGTGGCAGTGCTACGTCGGGTTGCTCCGCGATCAGCCGCGCCTCGACTACGCCGAGGCCAACAAGCGCATGCGCGCGTACCTGGTCTCGGGCATGAAGCTCACGCCGCGCGAGCCGACCTTCATCGAGGCGCGTGACGCGCTCTTGACCGCGATGTGGGCCGCCGATCCGCAGGACTTCCGCCTGTGCGCCAAGGGCTTCGCCGCTCGCGGGGCGGGCACGGGCGCCAAGGCGCCGCCCAAGGCCTCCTTCAACAACGTCGGGGTGACCGAGAGCTTCGTGGTCGGCAACGACTTCGAGGTGCTCGGCGTCACGCTCGATCCGACGACCGCCGCCTGCGACGAAGACGCGGCCCTCGACGTCGGCGAGACGGGCACCCTCACCATCAAGCTGCGCAACGTCGGCACCGACACGCTGACCGGCACGACCGCGCAGCTGTCCTCCAAGAGCGGCGCCTTCGCCTTCGTGAACGGCGGCAAGATCACCTTCCCGGCGTTCAAGCCGTTCGAGACGATCGAGGCCTCGATCCAGGTGACGCTGCAGAAGGTCACGCCGGCCTCGAAGCAGGAGATCGACATCGCCCTCGACGACGCGACGCTCGCGGTCCCGCGCACCGTCACGACGACGCTCCCGCTGTGGGTCGACTACGACGTGAAGGCGGAGGCGTCGGCGATCGACGACGTCGAGGCCGACGAGACGGTGTGGCGCGCCACCGGCGACAAGCGCCTCTACAGCAAGGCGCCGTGGAAGCGCGTGCGCGAGGACTTCAACCAGCGCTGGGCCATCGCCGGCACGCCCGAGATCGCCGATCAGTACCTGACGTCGCCGCCGCTCACGGTCTCGAACGACGCGCCGTTCACCGTGTCGTTCGTGCATCGGTGGTCGTTCGAGCGCGACCAGCGCGCGCGCAGCTGGGACGGCGGCGTGGTCGAGATCAGCACCGACGACGGCGCCACGTGGTCGGACATCGGCGAGAGCGCGTACAACGGCACCCTCGAGTCGAAGGAGACCGACAACCCGATCAAGGGGCGCAAGGCGTTCGTCGGCAAGAACGCGAAGTACCCGGCCTACGAGCCGGTCACGCTCGATCTCGGCGCGGCGTACGCCGGCCAGACGGTGCGCGTGCGCTTCCGTTTCGGCAGCGACGAGGGCACGGCGAGCCTCGGATGGGACGTCGACGACATCGCGTTCGGCGGCGTGACCACGATGCCGTTCGCCGCGCGGGTCCCCGATACGACGCAGCCGTGCGGCTACGCGCCGACCGACGAACCGAGCGCCGATCCCAGCGCGGCGCCGCGCGACGATCTCGGCGGCGGCGGTTGCGGCTGTGGTGTCCCGCGCTCCTCGGCGACCTCAGCGACCTCAGCGACCTCGGCGGGGCTGGGCGCGGGCCTCGGCCTGGCGTTGCTCGTCGCTCGGCGCCGCCGCCGAACGCGGGCGTGATCGCGGGCGAGCCTCGATGGATGGGTAGCCAGCGCGCGCCGGACGCCCTATCGAGGCGCGCAGAACCCATGGATCGACCTCGGCTCGACCTCGACTTCGGTTTGACGTATCGCGATCTGTTCGATCCGGCCGCGCTCGCGCGGCTCGACGAGACCTTCCGCGAGGTCCTGCGCGCCGCCGACGCGCCGCTGTCCGCGCGCTTCGAGGCGTACCGCGAGCGCCCCGCGTCGCTCTCCGGCCCGCCGGAGTCGCAGCTGCTCGTCGAGGTCGGTCGGCACGTCGACGCGTTCGTCGCGAAGCTGTTCAAGGTCGAGGCCGCGCTGGCCCGGTACCGCACGGCGGCCGACGACGAGCGCGCCGTCATGCGCCTGAAGAAGGACCTCTGGCGCAAGCGCGGACAGAAGCTCGTCGGAACGGTCGGCGACAGGCCCGCCGCGCGCGCGGTGATGCACGCGGTGCTGCTCGCGATCGGCGTCGCGGCCGACTCGGTCGAGGACGAGCCGGCGGTCGCGCGCGCGCTGGTGCCGCTCATCGAGCTCGAAGATCGCGGCCGCAAGGTCGTCGCCAAGGGCGGCGCGGTGATCACCGAGGAGGACCTCGCGCGCGTCGACGCACTGCGGGCCGCGCTCGCCGCCGATCCGCGCACGCAGCCGCTGCTCGGCGGCGTCACCGAGCGTCCGACCGACGCCGCGCTCGCCGTCAAGGCGGCCACCGAGCTGCTCGGCGCGATCCTCGATCGCGTCGCGATGGGCCTCGCCGCGATCGCCGAGGACGCCGGCCCGCACGCGCTCACGTGGGCGAAGGAAGGTCCGCAGCGCCCCGAGGAGGGGCTCGTGCACCGCGCGGGCTGGGCGATCTTCCGCACGCCGCAGCCCATCGATCACCAGCACCTCGTGCACCTCCGCCGCCCCAACGAGAAGCTCCCCGAGATCTCCGACGGACCGGTCGACAAGCGCCGCGCGCGCGACGGCTTCGCCCTCACCGATCGCCGTCACCCGCGCGTCGAGGTCGCCAACGAGGTCGACTACTGCATCCTCTGCCACGATCGCGAGAAGGACTCGTGCCGGCGCGGCGTCATCGAGAGCCCGCCCAAGAAGCCGATCGGCAAGCACCCGCACCCGGTGGCCGACCCGCCCTCCACCGGCGGCGCGGTGATCACCCGGCCGTCGCGCACCGGCGGCATCGACGTCGTCGATCCGGCGCACGTCGCGGAGATGCACTCCGAGCGCCCCACCCCCAAGATCAAGCACAACGCGCTCGGTGTCCCGCTCTACGGCTGCCCGCTCGAGGAGCGCATCGGCGAGATGCACGAGCTGCGGCGTGAGGGGCTGGTCCTCGGATCGCTCGCCCTGATCGCCATCGACAACCCGATGTGCGCCGGCACCGGTCACCGCATCTGCAATGACTGCATGAAGGCCTGCATCTACCAGAAGCAGGATCCGGTCAACATCCCGCAGGCCGAGACCGGCGTGCTCACCGACGTGCTGCGCCTCCCGTGGGGCGTCGAGATCTACGGCTTCCTGCAGCGGTGGAACCCGCTCAACGCGCGTCGCCCCTACGCGCTGCCGTACAACGGCAAGAACGTGCTCGTCGTCGGCATGGGCCCCGCGGGCTACACGCTCGCCCACCACCTGGTCAACGACGGCTTCGGCGTCGTGGGCATCGACGGCCTCAAGATCGAGCCGATGGAGCAGGCGCTGGTCGGCGACGCGCCCAACGGCGTGCTGCCCGAGCCGGTCTACCGCTACGAGGAGCTCGAGCAGGAGCTCGATCGCCGCCGCACGGTCGGCTTCGGCGGCGTCGCCGAGTACGGCATCACCATCCGCTGGGACAAGAACTTCAACGACCTGCTCGCCACGCTCCTGATGCGGCGGCCCACGTTCAAGGTCTACGGCGGCGTGCGCTTCGGCGGGACGATCACCGTCGAAGAGGCCTTTCGCATGGGCTTCGATCACGTGGCGATCGCGGCGGGCGCCGGCACGCCGACGCTGGTCGACGTGCCCAACGGCCTCGCGCGCGGCGTCCGGCAGGCCTCCGACTTCCTGATGGCGCTGCAGCTGACCGGAGCCTTCAAGCGCAACTCGCTCGCGAACCTGCAGGTGCGGCTCCCCGCGGTCGTCATCGGCGGCGGCCTGACGGCGATCGACACCGGCACCGAGCTCGCCGCCTACTACGTCGTGCAGTGCGAGCGCACGCTCGAGCGCATCGAGAAGCTCGAGGCCGAGCGCGGCGCCAAGGTGGTGTGGGCGACGTTCGATCCCGAGGAGCGCGAGGTGCTCGAGGAGCAGGTCGAGCACGGCCGCGCCATCCGCAAGGAGCGCGAGCGCGCCGCCGCCGAGGGCCGCGCGCCGATGTTCCAGCCCCTCATCGACGCGTGGGGCGGCGTGACCATCGCCTACCGCCGAACCATGAAGGAGTCGCCCGCCTATCGCCTCAACCACGAGGAGATCGTCAAGGCGCTCGAAGAGGGCGTGCGCTTCGCCGAGCAGCTCTCGCCCAAGGAGATCCTCGTCGACGACCGCGGCGCCGCGCGGGCCGTCGTCTTCGAGAGAGCGCTCCCGGTGCAGCCGGGAGACAGAGCGCTCCCGGTGCAGCCGGGAGACAGAGCGGACAAGACCACGGTGGAGCTCCCGGCCAAGACCATCTGCGTCGCGGCCGGCACCTCGCCGAACGTGACCTACGAGCGCGAGCGCCCCGGCACGTTCGTGATGGACCCGAAGACCAAGGCGTTCAAGCCGCACGTCGTCGAGCGCGGGCCCGACGGCAGGCTCGTCGCCCGCCCCGACGAGATGGGCTTCTTCACGTCGTACTGCGACGGCACCCACGCGGTGACCTTCTACGGCGACAACCTGCCACGCTACGCCGGCAGCGTCGTCAAGGCGATGGCCAGCGCGAAGGACGGCTACACGGAGGTCTCGCGACTGTACGCCCATGAGGTCGCGAAGCTCGATCCCGCGCAGCAGGGCGCGCGCGACCGCAGCTGGCACGGCTTCGCGCGCATGCTCGACGATGAGCTGATCGCCACCATCCACGAGATCAAGCGGCTGACGCCGACGATCGTCGAGGTCGTGGTGCACGCGCCGCGCGCGGCGCGCGAGTTCGAGCCGGGGCAGTTCTATCGCCTGCAGAACTTCGAGCTCGACGCGCCGGTGGTCGAGGGCACGCCGCTCGTCTCCGAGGGCATCGCCCTCACCGGCGCGTGGGTCGACAAGGAGCGCGGCCTGCTCTCGACGATCGTGCTCGAGATGGGCGGCTCGACGCGCCTGTGCGCCAGCTGGAAGAGTGGCCAGCGCGTGGTGCTCATGGGGCCGACGGGCGCGCCCACCGAGATCCCCAAGGACGAGAACGTGGTGCTCGCCGGCGGCGGGCTCGGCAACGCGGTGCTCTTCTCGATCGGCAAGGCGCTGCGCAACAACGGCTGCAAGGTCGTGTACTTCGCCGGCTACCGCAACCCCGAGGACGTCTACCACGTCGACGACATCGAGGCGGCGGCCGATCTGGTGATCTGGTCGTGCGATCGCGAGCCGGCGCCCGCGCCGCGTCGCCCGCAGGATCGCTCGTTCGTCGGCAACATCGTGCAGGCGATGATCGCCTTCGCGCACGGCGAGCTGGTCCCGCTCGATCTGGCGCCGTTCACGATGAGCGAGATGGATCGCATCATCGTCATCGGCTCCGATCGCATGATGGCGGCCGTGAAGTACGCGCGTCACCCGGGCGGCGCCCTCGCGCCGTACGTGAAGCCCGAGCACGTCGGCATCGCGAGCATCAACTCGCCGATGCAGTGCATGATGAAGGAGATCTGCGCGCAGTGCCTGCAGCGTCAGGTCGATCCGAAGACGGGCAAGGTGTCGGTGGTCTTCACCTGCTTCAACCAGGACCAGGACATCGACCGCGTCGACTTCCCCTTCCTCGCCTCGCGCCTGCGCGCGTCGAGCGCGCAGGAGAAGCTCACGAGCCTGTGGCTCGATCGGCTGCTGGCGAAGGGGGAGATCCCGCGCGTCTGACTCAGTCGTCAGTCGTCAGTCGTCAGTCGTCGGTCGTCAGTCGTCAGAGAGTTTCAATCTTTCGTCGAGCTTGGTCGAAGGTCGAAAAAGTCGAAGGTCGAACCAGGGGCGGAGCCCCTGGAACCCCGTGGCAACGTGGCAACGGGCTCTCGACCTTCGACTTCGACCTTCGACGTTCGACCCGGTCCGCGCCGGCGATGCGCAGCCCCGTGCCCGCCGCACGTGTGCGCCGATCGGCGTACATGCGGCTCGATTTCAATTCGAACGGTGGTGCTTGACCGCGTCGGCCGACGCCTCATGCTCCGAATACGAATGCGACGCCCTGACCAGCACCGCAAGGAACGACACTCCCAGCCGCAGTACGAGCAGGCCGTACTCGAGTTGCCGCTGCCGCCGCCGCCGCGTCGCCGCGAGACGACCGAGCACGACGAGGAGCGCGATCGGGGCGTCTGGATCATCGACCTCGGCTGAGCCTCCGAGCCTCAGCGCGTCGCGCGTGTAAGCGAGAACGTCGCGGTCCCGTCCTTCAGCTGCAGGCGGCCGCTCTGGAAGGCGGGCTGGACGTAGTTGGCGTCGACCGTTTCGCCCGCCGCCGTGCGAAGGCTGAGGAAGCCGCTGGTCAGCTTCGTCCCGTCGACCTCGAGAGCGCCCGTCACCGGGGCGTCCTTGTAAGTGCCGTCGGAGGTCGTCAGCGTCCCGACGAGCCTGATGCTCGTCATGTCGATGCACTTGACGCCGAGATCGCTCGACAGCGTGCGGCTGCCGCACTTCGGCGTCGCGCCGGGCGAGGCCATCGACAGCTTCAGCTCGATCGAGCCGGAGCTCGCCGCCGCCGACCAGGTGCCGTTCCACGCGCCGGCGAGCGCGGCCTCCGCCTCCGCCGCACCGAACTGCCATTCAGGCTCGTCCGAAGAGGACGACGACGACGAGGAGCAGGCCAGGAGCGCGCAACAGGCGAAGACGGCGAGCGAGCGAAGCATGCCCGAAGTCTCCGCCTCCTGGCGTGCCTCTGCAACTCAGTGCTTGGAGAGGATCTCCTCGACCGAGTGGTACCAGGTGGGCTGCTGCGTCCAGTAGTGCAGCCATCGCCCGCCGACGCGCATCCAGGCCTCGCGCCAGCTGCCGTCGGGGGACTCGACGCGCACGAGCAGGTCGCCGCCGGAGAAACCCCAGTGGCGTCCGTCGTTGTACAGGTGCTCGATCTTCGCGCCGAAGCGGGTCTTGATGTGGAAGGCGTCGGACGGGTCGTCCCACGAGTTGTCGGTGACGAACTCGTAGACCTGCCAGATGTTGCCGCTCCCCAGCGTGCCGAAGTCGTGGTTGATGCCGGCGTCGTTCGGGAGGCCGAACACCATGTGGTCCGGGAAGCGCCGCGCCATGTACGCGAGATCGCCGTTGCGCTCCGGCTCGTGGTGCAGCGTCACCATGGTGTTGCGCACCAGCCCGAAGCCCTTGCCGTCGTACTCGTCGTACGTGCGCCGGGCGAGCGACTCGCACAGCTGGTCGGCGCCGGCGGAGAAGCCGACCGTGAGCAGGCCGCGCTGCCGACGCTCGTGCAGGATGCGCCCGAACTTCCCCCACTCGCCGTCGTAGCGCCACCCGAGCTCCTTGTAGCGCTTCATCCCGGTGAGGCTGTGGCCGCCGCCGAGGATCACCACCTCGGAGTCCCACAACAGGCGCCAGAACGCGTCGAGATCGCTCCGCTTGAGGTTGCTCGTCCAGTAGAACGGGAAGGACTCGAGCCCGTAGCGCCGGTACTGGTCGAAGAACCAGCGGAAGTTCCCCCACGCGAACTCCTGACGCTCGAGCTCGCTGCCGCGCTGCGGCGTCTCGCTCATCGGCAGGAAGAGGATCCGCTTGTTGCCCCAGCCCTGCAGCGCGCGCTGCACGATGAAGTTGTCGTGGAGGTAGGGGCTTCGGTTGTGCGAGCTGTAGACGAGGGCGGTTCCGCGCATTTCGGGGCGATGGGTAGCACGACGACGCCTCGGAGCGCGACCGCGTGCGGGAGCCGGCCTGTGACGCACCGCTCCGTCGCGCCGCCGCGCGGCCCTGGGCATATTTTGCCAATTACGCCCCGGAGCGATCCGGCATTGCCCGGGCACCGGTTTGGGTGGCATGATTACCCAAGTTTCCCAACCTCATGAGGAGTCGAGCCGGAGGCTTCATGCCCGTCGAATCGTCGACCGCGCCGCCCCAGGGTGATGAGCTCACGGCGCTCGAGGACCACGCGCTCTCGGGCACCTTCGCGGTGCCGCGAGAGTTCGTCGCCACGATCGTGCCCGATCGCGAGCTCGCCCGCGCGATCGACGCGGCGCTGCACGACGGCGGCTACATGCAAGCCGGCCCCGACGCGATCGACGCGGCGTGGACGGTCCTGGCCGACGCGCGCGGCAACGTCGACAAGACCGTACGTCAGTGCCGGCAGCGCATGCGCAGCGACGCGGCGCTGATCGCGATCGTGGGCGATCGCGCGGAGGTCGCGCGCGCGCTGCAGCAAGGCGCCTTCGCGTGCGTGGTGGCGCCCTTGATCTCCGAGGAGCTCCTGTCGCTCCTCTCGGTCGCGACCGCGGCGCGCTCGGCGCGCGATCAGGTCGCCGATCTCTCGAAGCAGCTCGATCTGCAGGAGCACCTCGCGTCGATCGGTCGGCTCAGCGCCGGCCTCACCCACGAGATCAGCAACCCGCTCACCGCGGCGAACCTCAACCTCGACGAGCTCGAGTTCGACGTGCGCGCGCTCCGGAGGATCGAGGCCGCCGCGCGCCGCGTGATCGGTGACGGGGGCGACGCGCCGGGCTCGCCGCGCGCCGAGCTGCGAGAGGCGCTCGACGCCGGCCGCGCGCTCGATCCCGAGACGATCATCGTCGCCGCGCGCGCCGCACAGCGGCGCATCGGCGACCTGCTCCGGTGGATGAAGGAGCTCGTCGGCAAGAAGCCGGCGAGCCTCACGGCCATCGACCTGCGCGAGGTGGTCGAGCGCGTCCATCGGTGGGCGCAACCGGGCGTCCTCGCCGGCGTCGACGTCGAGCTGCTCTACGAGCCGGCGGTGGCGCGGGCGAACGCGCGCTTGCTCGAGCAGATCCTGGTCAACCTGATCGACAACGCGGCCATCGCCGCGCGCGCGTTCGCGACGCCGCGGCTGCGCCTGCACGTCTACGAGCGCGGCGACACGGCCGTGGTGTCGGTGCGCGACAACGGCCCGGGTATCCCGGAGGACCTGCAGCGCCGGGTGTTCGAGCCGTTCTTCACCACGCGGCGCGCCTCCGGCGGCACCGGCCTCGGCCTCGCGCTCTGCCGCGAGTACGCGCGGCAGATCGGCGCGACCATCACGCTGTGGAGCGTGCCCGGCCGCGGGACCTGCTTCCGGGTGCATCTCCGGCGGGCCTGATCGAAGAACAGGTGATCCCGCGGCCGCTCTGCTGCATCTGATGCAGTCCCGATGCGCGCCACCGTCGTTCGCGGAGCTCGTACGCACAACCTCCAAGGCGTCGACCTCGAGCTGCGCCCGGGCGAGCTCGTCGCGCTGACCGGGCCCTCGGGGGCCGGCAAGTCTTCGCTCGGCATCGACACGCTCTACGCCGAGGGGCAGCGCCGCTTCGTCGAGTCGTTCTCGCCGTACGCCCGGCAGTTCCTCGAGCGCCTCGATCGACCGCCCGCCGACAAGGTCGAGCCGGTCGCGGCGGCGGTCGCCGTCGATCGTCGCGCGCCGATCAAATCCAGCCGCTCGACGGTCGCCACGATGGCCGAGCTCGAGCCGTACCTCGCGGCGCTGTTCGCGCTCGAGGCGGTCCCGGTGTGCCCCGAGCACGGCGTGCCCGCCGAGGAGCTCGATCCCGCGTCGGCCGCGCGCCGCTCGATCGCCGCGCTCGAGGGCAACCGCGCGGTGGTGACCTACCCCACGCGGGTCGACGGGCCGGAGGGGTACCTCTCGCTTCGCGAGCAGCTCGTGCGCGACGGCTACCGCCGCCTCAAGGTCGGCGGTCAGCTGCGCACCGTCGACGACCTCAAGCCGAGCGAGGCGGCGAACGCCTCGATCGAGGTGATCGTCGATCGCGTGGCGCTCGAGAGCGACGGCCGCGCGCGCCTGCAGGAGGCGCTCGAGCGCGCGTGGAGCGAGGGCGACGGACAGGCGCGCCTGTGGCTCGACGACGATCGGGTGGTGCCGGTGGCGCGCGGCCTCGCGTGCCCGAAGTGCGCGCGCACGTTCGATCCGCCGCGTCCAGGGCTGTTCTCGTACAACAACCCGGCGGGCGCGTGCGCCACGTGCCGGGGCTTCGGCCGCACCATCGGCATCGACTGGACCAAGGTCATCCCCGACGACCGCAAGACGCTCGCGCAGGGGGCGATCCGCGCGTGGGCCGGCTCGTCGGCCGAGTGGGAGCGCGCCGAGCTGAAGAAGCTCTGTCGCAAGCACTCGATCCCGGTCGACGTGCCGTGGCGCGAGCTGCCCGCGCGCTCGAGGTCGCTGATCCTCGACGGAGAGCCGGGCGGCTACGCGGCGGGCGTGTTCCCGGGCGTGAAGGGCTGGTTCACCTGGCTGCAGTCGCGCACGTACAAGATGCACGTGCGCGTGTTCCTCGCGCGCTACCGCTCCTACGATCCGTGCGCGGCGTGCGGCGGAAGCCGGCTCGCCGAGCAGGCGCGGAGCTACCACGTCGACGGCCTCGATCTGCCGGGCTGGCACGAGCTGTCGGTCGCCGAGGCGCACGCGCGGGTGCAGCGCCTGGCCTGCCGCGACGCGGGCGCGACGCGCGTCTGCGAGGTGCTGCGCACGCGGCTGTCGTACCTCGTGGCAGTGGGCCTCGGCCACCTGCGGCTCGATCGACAGGCGCGCACGCTGTCGGGCGGCGAGGCCCAGCGCGTGTCGCTCACCACCGCCCTCGGCACGTCGCTCGTCGGCGCGCTGTTCGTGGTCGACGAGCCCACCGTGGGCCTGCACGTCACCGACGTGCCGCCGCTGGTCGACGCGCTGCGGGCGCTCGCGCGCGCGGGCAACGCGGTGGTGGTGATCGAGCACGATCCGCAGGTCGTCGCCGCGTGCGATCGCGTCGTCGAGCTCGGGCCCGGGGCCGGCCCGCACGGCGGGCGCATCCTCTTCGACGGCACGCCGGCGGCGCTCGCGGCGCGGCGCGATCTGCCGAGCGGGCCGGTGCTCGCGGGCGATCGCGCGCGCGTCCCGACCGCGCGCGGCCGCGCCGCGAAGGGCGCGCTCACCGTCCGCGGCGCGCGCGGCAACAACCTGCAGGACGTCGACCTCACCATTCCGCTCGGCGTGCTCTGCGCGATCACCGGTCCGTCGGGCAGCGGCAAATCGACGCTCGTCGGGCGCATCCTCGCGCCCGCCGCGCAGCGGGCGACCGGCGTGGTCCCCGACGAGCCGCCGCTCGAGCACGACGCGATCGGCGGCCTCGGGGCGATCACACGCGTGGTGCACGTCGATCAGGCGCCGCTCGGCCGCACCTCGCGCGGCAACGCCGCGACCTACACCAAGGCGTGGGACTTCGTGCGCGAGCTGTTCTCGCGCGACGCCCAGCGTCCGGGCGGCGGCGAGCTCCCGAAGGCGGCGTGGTTCTCGTTCAACACCGAGGGCGGCCGCTGCGACACCTGCAGCGGCGAGGGCTACGAGACGGTCGAGATGCAGTTCCTCGCCGACGTGGCCATCCGCTGCCCCGTCTGCAAGGGCCGCCGCTTCAAGGACGAGATCGTCGCCATCACCCTGAACGGAAAGAGCGTCGCCGATCTGCTCGAGATGACCGTCGACGAGGTCATCGCGTGGGCCTCCCAGCCGTCGCCGCCCGGCACGCCGCGCGAACGCGAGACCTCGTGGCCGACGTCGCCGTGGACCAAGCTCAGGCGCGCGCTCGAGCCGCTCTCGCGCGTGGGCCTCGGCTACCTGCCGATGGGCCAGCCGCTGTCCACGCTGTCCGGCGGCGAGGCCCAGCGGTTGAAGCTCGCGCGCGCGCTGGTCGAGGCGCACGGCTCGACGTGGGCGCGCGCCGCGGAGGCGGCTGCTCGTCCGGCCGGCCAGGGGTCCGCGGCGTCGACGCTGGTGCTGGTCGACGAGCCGAGCGCGGGTCTGCACGCGACCGATCTGGCGCGCGTCATCGAGGCGCTGCAGTCGCTCGTCGACGTCGGTGCGAGCGTGGTCGTCGTCGAGCACGATCTCGATCTGGTCGCCGCGGCCGATCACGTGATCGATCTCGGACCGGGCGGCGGCGCCGAGGGCGGACGCGTGGTCGCCACCGGCGACGTCGGCGCGATCGCCGCGGCAGACACGCGCACCGGCCGCGCGCTGCGCGATCACCTCGCGGGCGCCCGGGTGCTGCGCCCGAGCGCGCCGCGCGCCGACGACACCTCGCTCGAGGTGATCGCGGTGCGCCACGCGCGCGAGCACAACCTGAAGGACATCTCGCTGGAGATCCCCCACGGCAAGCTGGTGGTGGTGACCGGCCCCTCCGGCAGCGGCAAGTCGACGCTGGCCTTCGACGTCATCTTCGCCGAGGGGCAGCGGCGCTTCCTCGAGACGCTGAGCGCCTACGCGCGACAGTTCCTGCCGACGCTCCCGCGACCGGACGTCGAGGCCGTGCTGGGCGTCCCCCCGTCGATCGCCCTCGAGCAGCGCACGACCCGCGGCGGGCGTACGTCGACCGTCGCCACGGTGACCGAGGTCGCCCACTACCTGCGCCTGCTCTACGCGAAGGTCGGCACCCCGCATTGCCCGAAATGCGAGGCCGCGATCACCGCCAGCGATCCGGCGACGATCGCGGCGCGCATCGCCGCGCTGCCCGGGCCGGTCACCGTCTACGCGCGCGCCGTCCGCGCCCGCAAGGGCACGCACCTCGACGTGTTCACCCACGCGGTCCGCGCCGGCTACACCGAGGCGCGCGTCGACGGCGAGCGCACGCGCATCGAGCCTCCGCCGACCCTCGCGCGCAGCAAGGAGCACACGATCGAGCTCGTCGCCTCCGAGGGCGATCCGCGGAGCTTCGATCCGGCCCGCATCTCCGACGCCATCGTGCGCGGCGACGGCGAGGTGCTCGTGGAGCGCGGGACCACGTCACTCACCTTCTCCACCAAGCGCTCCTGCCCGCAGTGCGGCACCGGCGTCCCCGAGCTCGATCCGCGCTGGTTCTCCTTCAACACCGCGCAGGGCCGCTGCCCCGGCTGCGAGGGCTCCGGCGTCCGGGACGACGTCGAGGAGTCCGATCGCGACGCGCAGGTCGACCCCTGCCGCGCCTGCGGCGGCGCGCGCCTCGGACCGATCCCACGCCGCGTGCAGCTCGACGGCGAGACCTACCCGTCGCTCACCGCGCGCTCGGTCGACGACGCGCTCGCGCGGGTCGCGGCCATCGAGGAGGCGCTGCTCCGCGATCCGCTGCACCGCCTGCTCGCCGCCGCGCCCATCTCCGAGCTGCGCCGCCGCCTCGAGTTCCTCGGGCGCGTCGGCCTCGGCTACCTCGCGCTCGATCGCGCGGCCCGGACCTTGTCGGGCGGCGAGATGCAGCGGCTCCGGCTGGCAGCGCAGCTCGGCTCGGGCCTGACCGGCGCGCTCTACGTCCTCGACGAGCCGACCATCGGCCTGCACCCCCGCGACACCGCGAGGTTGATCGGCAACCTGCGCGCGCTCGTCGACACCGGCTCCTCGGTGCTCGTCGTCGAGCACGACGTCGACACCATCAAGAGCGCCGATCACCTCGTCGATCTCGGGCCGACCGGCGGGCGCGGCGGCGGGCACGTCATCGCGCACGGCGCGCCGGCCCTCGTGCTCGCGCACCCGGAGTCGCCCACCGGGCACGCGCTCCGCACGATGGACGCGCCGCGCCCGCCCGCGCGCTCATCGCTGCGCGCGTCGACCGGCGGCGAGGCGACCGATGACGTGCCGAAGCTCGTCCTCCGCGGCGCGCGAGGTCACAACCTGAAGGGCGTCGATCTCGAGATCCCCGTCGGGCGCATGACCGTCGTCGCGGGCGTCTCGGGCAGCGGCAAGTCCACCTTGATCCGGCAGGTGTTCTACCCTGCGCTGCGCAAGGCGCTCAAGCTCGAGGCCCCTGCCCCGCTGCCGCACCTGTCGCTCACCGGTCACAAGAACGTGGCCCGCGCGATCGCCGTCGATCAGTCGCCGATCGGGCGCACGCCGCGCTCGGTCCCGGCGACCTTCCTCGGCATCTTCGATCCGATCCGCAAGCTGTTCGCCGCCACGCCCGAGGCGCAGGTCCGCGGCTTCGGACCGGCGCGCTTCAGCTTCAACACCGCGAACGGCGGCGGACGATGCGCGGCGTGCGATGGCCAGGGCATGGTCGTGAGCGAGATGAGCTTCCTGCCCGACGTGGTCACGCCGTGCGAGGCGTGCGGTGGCTTGCGCTACGAGCCCTCGACGCTCGACGTGAAGTTCCACGGCCGCTCCATCGGCGAGGTGCTGCAGCTGACCGCGCGCGAGGCGTGCGAGCTGTTCGCGGCGCACCCCTCGATCCACCGTTCGCTGCGCATCCTCGACGATCTCGGCGTCGGCTACCTCGCGCTCGGTCAGGGCTCGAACACGCTCTCGGGCGGCGAGGCGCAGCGCCTCAAGCTCGCGGCGGAGCTCGCGGAGACGGCGCGCCACCTGCCGAGCGTCTACGTCCTCGACGAGCCGACGACCGGTCTGCACATGAGCGACGTGCGCAAGCTCCTCGACGTGATGCAGCGCCTCGTCGCGCGCGGCGACACGCTCGTGGTCATCGAGCACCACCCGGACGTGATCGCCTCGGCCGATCGCGTGGTCGAGCTCGGGCCCGAGGGCGGCAACGCGGGCGGCGTGATCGTCGCCGCGGGAACGCCGGCGGAGGTCGCCAAGGCGAAGACCGCGACCGGCAAGGTGCTGCGCGCGATGGGGATCGGCCGGAAGGTGCGGCTGCGCGCCGGCTGACGGCAGAGGATCCGCCGCCCCGACGGTCGCAGCGGGCAGCCGTGCGCCAGCGGCTCTGGCAGGCGGGCCGACCGGGGGCACGCCCCTCGAAAATTCTCGCTCTCGCGTGGCGGGCTGATTTCTTCAGCCCGCGGACCTCGTGCGGGCTGAGTTTTTCAGCCCCCGATCGGAGAGCGTGATTTCGGAGGGGCCGTCGCCCTGCGCCGTCGGGACCGTGGTCCCTATCGCCGGCCCGGCGGTGTCACTGCGCCGCGAGCAGCTCCACCACCGCGCCGACGGCGCGCTGCGCGTTCCACTTCGACGCGTAGGTCTCGCCGTGCGCGATGACCTGGCCGTTGCTCGCCTTCAACAGGAAGTACCACTGACCGTTCGCGGCCTCGGCGAGCTGGTAGCTCGTCGCCGCGCGGCCGAACGACTTCACCGACTGGACGCCGTTCACCGCGTTGGTGCGGCTCGAGTAGCTCTCGGAGCCGAGGACGATCTCGCCGTTGTTCGCGTGAGGGTGGAAGTAGTGCTTGCCGTCGAGGCCTTTGAAGACCTGGAACTGCGCGCCGCTCGGCGCGGCGAGGACGCTGGTGGTGCGCGCGATGATCTGCTTGACCGTCTCGACGGCGCGCTCGGCGTTGAACTTCGACGCGTAGGTCTCGCTCGTCCCGAGGACCTCGCCGTTGCTCGCCTTGGCTCGTCCAGCAGGCGGCCCACAAGCACAAGAAGCGCGTCGCCTCGCTCGCCCCCGACGCGATGGCGCTGCTCTGCGGCTACGACTTCCCAGGCAACGTGCGCGAGCTGAAGAACGCGCTCGAGCACGCGGTCATCATGGCGCGCGGCGAGGCGGTCGGCGCCGCCGATCTCCCGCGGTCCATTCGCGAGTCGCAGCCCGCGCCGAAGCCGCGCGCGCGCAGCAAGACGCTCGTCGAGATGCGCGAGGCGTGGGTCGCGCCGCACGAGCGCAAGTACCTGACGGAGCTCCTCTCCGAGCACGAGGGCCGCGTACGCGAGGCGGCGAAGGCCGCGGGGGTCAACTACGTGACGATGTACCGGCTGATGAAGAAGCACGGCCTCGCGATCCGACGCGCCGTGTCGTGACGGTCCCGCTCCCGCTCCGCCCGGAGCCGACCCGCGCACGCCGCGAGCACGATCGTCGATCTGCGTTCGATCCGATCGGCGGTCTCGCTCGTATGGACGGCTCGTCGGAGCGCGCAGGTCGCGACGCTCCTCGAGGAGGACACATGCGCAACATGCTCATCATGGGTTGGAAGGGTTCGAAGACCGGGCGCGAGGCGATCTCGGCCGCGCACTTCCAGGAGGTCGTCGCGTTCCTCGGCTCCCAGCAGCGCGAGAAGCGCATCGAGGCGTGGGAGCCCATCTTCATGGATCCGCACGGCGCAACCCTGCAGGGCTTCTTCCTCATCCGCGGGTCGACCGCACAGCTCGACGCGCTCCAGAACAACGAGGCGTGGCAGGAGCACGTCACCCGCGCGATCCTGCACCTCGAGGACGTGGTGCACGCCCGCGCGACCGGCGGCGACCAGGTGCCCAACCTGATGCAGCGCTGGACGAAGTACATCCCGAAGACGTGAGTCGACGAGCGCGGAGCGCAGGCTGCCCCGTCGTTGCGGCGGGGCGCCGCTCGCCCCGCGTGTGCGCCGAATTTCGCGCGCGGCGCGTGCACGCGAGCCGTTGAATCCCTCGCCGACGCTGGTACGAAGCTTCGAGGGGGAAACGAGTGGAGACGCACGAGGACGACGCACACCTCGTGAGCGCGATGGGCGAGGGCGATCGCGACGCGCTCGCACGCCTCTACGATCGCCACGCGCCTGCGCTGCGGGTGAAGGCAGCGCGCCTGCTCGGCGATCGACGCGACGCCGAGGACCTGGTGCACGACGTGATGCTCGAGGTCCACCGGCACGCGTCGGACTACGACGACGCGCGCGGCAGCGTCCGCGCGTGGATGCTCACGAGGCTGCGGAGCCGCGCGCTCGATCGCCTCAAGCGCGCGACGCGCGTGACCTCGGTCGATCCCGCGCGGTTGTTCGAGGTCCCGTGCGACGAGGACGCGTCGGCGAGCGCCGATCGGTCGCGCGTGCTCCGCGCGCTGGCCGCGCTGCCCGACGCGCAGCGCGTCGTCCTCGAGCTCACCTACTTCGACGGGTGCTCCTCGTCGGAGATCGCCGCCCGCGTCGCGGCGCCGATCGGCACGGTGAAGTCGCGCGTCGCCGCCGGCCTCGCGCGCCTCCGCGCCGCCTGCTCGTTGACTGGGCCGACGACTGACGACTGACGACTGACGACCAAGCCGAGACAGCGACAGGCAGGCGGTGTCGCGGAGTTGCGACCGCTACCGGAGCTTCACCACGTACATGGCGTCGACGAGCTCGCTGCCGGTCTGCGGCAGGGGACCGAGCCCGAAGTCGATCGTGTCGACGTAGCCGCCGGCGACGAACAGCGCGCCGTCGGGCGCGAGCGCGGCGTGCGACGCGTTCCACCCGAGGTTGTCCCACAGATACGACGCCTCGACGGTGCCGTCGTCGAGCCGCAGCCGCGCGACCCACAGGCGCGGGTCCCAGCCGTCACGCCCGCCGCCCCACACACCCTGCAGGAGCACGGCGTCGCCGCCGGCCCAGACGCGATCGCCGTGGCTCGCGTCGTACCACTCGCGATCCCACACGCGCGCCCACGACGAGTCGAGGAGCGCGACGAACCCGGCCGCGTCGGGCCCGTCGGACCCGCCGAACGGCGCGGTGCGGGTTTCGCCGTCGAGCTCGACGCGCAGCGCGTAGCCGCCGGTGATCAAGAGCCGTCGCGCGCGATCGAACGACATGCCGGAGATCCACGCCGCGTCGGCGGGGAAGGACTTTCCGCGGACCGGCGCGCCCTGCGCGTCGAGCTCGAGGAGGAACGCGTCCCATCGGCTCGCCTTCGGCAGCGTGGCGGTCCCGAGCTCGATCCGCCCGCCCCCGTACTGGCCGGCGACGATCACGTGGTCGGCCGCGTCGACCGTCACGGCGGTCGGCGACATCCACACGTCCTCGCCCGGCCGGCGCGCCTCGTTGATCGCGGCCATCGCGCGCACGAAGCGGAGCGCCCCGTCGTTGCCGATCTTCAGGACCAGCAGGTGGACGTCGCCGGGGCATGGCTGCACCACGTCGTCCGATCGCAGCGTCCCGCGGCACGCGGCGACCATCACCACGTCGCCGGCCGAGTCGATCGTCATCGCGCGCGGGTCGACGCGATCGGCCGCGCTCCGCGAGAGCACGCGCGACCACCGCCGCGCACCGGCGCCGGTCCACAGCTCGATCGCCGCGCCGCCGTACCCGTCACCGAGCGGGCCGTCGAAGCCACCGGCGACCAGCCCGAGCGCGAGATCGCCGGAGGGCAGCTCGACGACGGTGCGCGGACGCTGCGACAGCGCGCGCGTCCACGCGATCGAGCCCGCCGCGTCGAGCTTCATCACGAACGCGGCGCCGCTCGCGTGCGTGGCGTCGACGAGCTCGGGCGCGCGCAGCCCCGCCACCACGGCTCCGCCGTCACGCGTCGCGACCACCGCGGTCACCTCGCCGGTGGCCCAGCTCTGGTACCACTCGGCGTTCAGCCGTGCGCCCTCGCGCGTCGCCGCCGGAAGCGACGGGAGCAGATCCGGCTCCGCTCCCGACGTGCCCGTCGGCGGCTCCGACGAGCACGCGGCCAGCAGCACCCACGGGACCGCCGCGATCACGCGCATACGCACGTGCGATGCGCGCGGGCGAAGAGGGCAGCGAGAGGTCTCTCTTCGCTCAGCGCGTCTTCACGATGCCTTCGCGGCTCAAGGCGCCTTCACGGCGGCCGCGTCGACCGCGAACACCCAGCGCTTGCCGATGGCCTCGCCCGCGCCCCACAGCTGGTTGGTGTTGGTGTCGAACAAGAGGTCCTCGGGCGCATCGACCCACGGATACGACAGCGTCTTCTTGCCCGGCCTCGTGACGTAGAGCACGCCCTTGCCGCGTGCGTGACGGCGCCCTGCACCTGCCGCTGCGCCCGGCGCGCCCGGTTCGACGATTGCTTGAAACCATCCGGGGTTGGACGGAGTCTAATCCGCATGAAGACCGAGGACGCCCGCGCAGCGCTCGAGGCGCACCGCATCCAGCCGTCGGCGCAGCGGCTCGCGGTGGCCGAGGTCGTCCTCGACAGCACCGAGCACCTCTCGGCCGACGAGATCCTCGCGCGCGCGCAGCGCCGCATCCCGGCGATCTCTCGCGCCACCGTCTACAACACCCTCGCCACGATGGTCGAGCGCCGCCTCGTCCGCAGCCTCGTGCTCACCGAGGGGCGCGTGGTGTTCGATCCGAACACCGAGCGTCACCACCACTTCATCGACGAGGACACCGGCCGCATCCACGACATCCCGTGGAACGCCCTCGAGGTCCGCGGCGCGTCGTCGCTGCCCGGGCTCGAGGTGACCGAGTACGGCGTGGTGCTGCGCGGGCGGATGAAGAAGCGGTCTAGAGTCTAGAGTCCACGGTCTAGAGCCCGAGATATGGCGGCGCGATCGGGCCCGTGCGCGCGCCCGTCGTGCGCGGGCGATCGCCGGACGACCGGACACCGATTTCGTGAAACCGATTTAGACACAATCTAATCATAGACAATGTACAGCCCCGAAAGGACTCGACGAACCATGATCACCATCGGCGACCAGTTCCCCCGCTACTCCCTCGAAGCCGTCGTCTCGCGCGAGCCCGGCAAGGAGTTCGCCCGCGAGACCGAAGGGAGCCACCCCGGCAAGTGGCGCGTCGTCTTCTTCTGGCCGATGGACTTCACCTTCGTCTGCCCGACCGAGATCGCCGAGTTCGGCCGCAAGAACAGCGAGCTGCAGGACCGCGACGCGCAGGTGCTCGGCGTCAGCACCGACACCCACTACGTGCACCTCGCGTGGCGCAACAGCCACCCCGATCTGAAGGACCTGCCGTTCCCGATGCTCGCCGACACCAGGCGCGAGCTCTCGCAGGCCTGCGGCATCCTCCACAAGCAGGACGGCGTGGCGCTCCGCGCGACGTTCATCGTCGACCCCGAGGGCGTGGTGCGCTGGGTGAACGTCAACGACCTCGACGTCGGTCGCAACGTCGACGAGGTGCTCCGCGTCCTCGACGCGCTGCAGACCGGCGAGCTGTGCCCCTGCAACTGGAAGAAGGGTGACGACACCCTGAGGGCGGCTTGAACATGAACGCGCTCGAGCTCCTGCGCGCCTCGCTCCCCGACGAGGCCAGGGACATCAAGCTGAACCTCTCCGCCGTGCTGCAGGGCGGCTCGGGCGCCGCGCTGTCTCAGGCGCAGCGATGGGGCGTCGCCGTCGCGTGCGCGGCGGCGACCCGCAACGCGGCGCTCCTCGAGGCGACCCTCGCCGACGCGGCGGCGCACGCCGAGGCGCCGGTCATCTCCGACGCGCTCGCCGCCTCGGTGGTGATGGCGATGAACAACGTCTTCTACCGGTTTCGCCACATGATCGGGAAGCCCGCCTACGAGGCGAAACCGGCGCGCCTGCGCATGAACCGGCTCGGCCAGCCCGCGTCTCGCAAGGTCGACTTCGAGCTGTTCGCCCTCGCCGTCAGCGCGATGAACGCGTGCGAGTCGTGCGTCCGATCGCACGAGAAGGTCGTGCTCGAGAACGGGTTGACCGACGATCACGTGCACGAGGCGGTGCGCATCGCCGCCGTCATGCAGGCGACCGCCGTCGCGCTCGAGATCAAGGCACGAGCGACAGCACCGGTCGCTGCCTGACCGTCGTCACCCGAGCGCTTGCTCGCGCGGCCGCGGCGGAGAACACTGCCTCGGATGCGCGCTTCCTTCTTCCTCCTCGCCGCCCTCGTCGGCTGCGATCCGCTGACGGTCCTCGGCGTCGAGGAGGAGGTGAAGGAGAGGGATGGCCTCGAGGCGCCGCCGCCCATCGCCGACGATCGCATCGAGGACAAGCACCCGGTCTACGATCCATCGGCGCTCGTCGAGGAGACCGTCGACGGGTGCGCGGTGCGCTGGAACAAGAGCGGGTCGGTCGTGAAGCTCGACGTCCTGCCGTTCGACGACGCGACGCGCGCGCTCGAGACGCAGGTGTTCCCGGGGTGGACGGCGGCGGCGCGCGCCCTCGCCGGCAAGAAGGTCCTGCCGTCGATGGAGGTCGTGCAGGGGCTGCTCAAGCCGTTCAACGACGGCCTGTACGCCGCGGTCGAGCTCGGGGCCGAGAACGGCAGCAACGGCGCGCTCGTCCACAAGCGCGGCCTCTTCCGCGACGTGCTCGCGGCGCTCGTCGCGCGCGCCGGCGATCCGGCGGTCGACGAGGCCGCGGCGACCTTCGCCGCCGCCGTCGAGATGAGCGGCGACACGCCGACCGCTCCAGCGTCGGTCCTCTCGCGCGCGGCGTCGTTGAGGTCCTCCTTCGACGCGCAGCCGCTCGCCTCGCGTCCCATCGGGTTCTACGCGTGGTCGTCGGAGCTCTCGAATGTCTTCCGGCGCGATCGCTTCCTGCAAGGCTGGGCCATCGGGACCGCGTTCGCGCCCACCGCGCAGACGGCGTTCGTGCTGCACGGCGACGGCGGTCTCCGCGCGCGCTACCAGCGCACGCTCGATCTGTACGCCGGCATGACCGGCCCCTACCGCGACGTCTCCCCGATCGCGATCGCCGAGCTGCTCGACGGCGGCGCGTCGACGGCGCTCGGGCCGCTCGAGGCGGCGACGCGCGCGAAGTACCCGGCGCTCGGTGCGAGCGCGGCCTGCGCGTCCGCGTTCGCGATGCTCCCGCGCTCCGAGGTCGCCGAGAGCCGCCTCTTCCGCACCCTCTTCTGCGACAAGGTGCTCCCCCAGGGCACCAACCTGCTCGACGTGCTCATCGGGCAGATCCGCCTCGGTAAGCTCGATCTCACGCCCCGCGCCGGCGCCGGCTGGTCCGATCGGCAGCTGTGGGCGCTCGAGACGCTCCTGGTCCCCGACCGCGCGCCGGAGAAGGACCACCTGTTCCTGACCAAGCGGTACAAAGAGAAGCTGATCGAGACCTTCAAGCTGATCGTCACGCAGACCCGCGAGACGCACGTCAAGCAGACCGAGATTGCGCGCGGCGAGGCGGTGAGCGCGACCGTGGAGCCGCGTCCGATCGATCTGCACCCGAACCTCCCCGTCGAGCCGTTCCCCACGTTCTATCTGCGCACCGCGCGCGCCTATCGCTTCGTCGACAACCTGCTCCGCGCGACGATGGGGCCGGAGTGGCTCGAGAGCGCCCGCCGCATGAAGGAGGACGGGTCGTTCGCCGGCGAGTCGCTGGCGGTGGAGCTGCGCGAGATCGAGGAGCTGCTCTACGGCCTCCACGTCCTGTCCGCGCGCGCGATCGGCATGAAGCCGACGCTCGGCGCCGACGATCTCGCGGCCTCGGAGTCGGTCCTCGCGCGCGCGTCGAGCTTCACGGAGCAGTTCGCCGACGACCCCGACGTCGCCCGCGATCCGCGCGTCATCGTCCCCGTCATGGTCGACCCCGAGCGCCGCGAGGTGCACTACTGGGCGGTCATCGGCGTACGCGCGCTCCGCATTCGCGCCGAGTTCTACCCCGGCTTCGAGCCGAAGGACGTCACGTTCCGCGACAACTGCGTCTTCCGCAGCTGGGTTCCGCAGGAGCCGTTCATCCTCATCGGCAAGACGGTCGAAATCGTCCTCCCCTCGACGCGTCCGCCGCCGACGCGCGACGAGCTGCGTCGCGCGTGCGACGCGAGCACCGATCCCGAGGCCATTCGCGCCGCCCTCTCACGATGACGCGCGCGCTCATCCTCCTGGCCTTCGCGGTCCTCGGGTGCAACGCCGGTCTCGGCGTCGCGCAGACGGCCAAGACCGTCGATCCCACCGGAGCGCGCATGAGCGTCGGCTTCTCGGGCGCTTCCAACGAGTACGACGCCCAGCGCGGCGGACCGGGCCTCGCGAACTTTTCGTTCGAGCCGGCATGGCGCGTCGGGTTGGGCCGGCAGACCGATCTCGGGTTCGGACCGTGGCTCGGCTACGGGATGCAGCTCGACGTGAAGCACGAGCTGACGCCGCGCGCGAAGCCGTACGGGGTCGCGCTCCGCGGCGGCTTCGGCGTCTCGGCTGGATCGCCGACATCCTACTCGGGCCTCGTCGGCGCCATCGGCAGCTACGAGCTCGCGAGCGGGTTGGCTCCGTACGCGAGCGTCGCATTTCGGAATTTCTGGTTCTACGAAGGACACCGGCGCTCCGCTCCGACCGACGGGTCGCGTTGGGCCGAGCGCAACGGCTGGGGCGATGGCCTGCTGCAGATGACGGCCGGCCTCCGGTTCGGGCGTGGACGCTCCGCGTTCTACCTCGAGTACGCGCGCTGGCAGCCGATGCAGAACGATCCCGGCGACTTCTTCAAGCTGGCGGCGTCCCACGTCTTCTCGTTCACCGTCGGGTTCTGCCTCGACCGCTGGTGCCGGCAGGGCTGACCTCGCGACGGTCCAGCGCGTGCACCGAGCACGTTCATGCGCTCGGTAACATCCGTCCTCGGGCTCGTCGCGTTGGGCGTCGCGTGCTTCGCGTGTAGCAGCGGGTCGCAACGCCCCGCGCGCGAGGTCCAGACGGTGATCATCCCGGAGTCGATCGTGCGCCCGGCGTCCGCGCCGACGCAGCTCGCGCCGGTCGCGCGCGGGACCATCCGGCTCGGCACGGTCGACACCGTGCGCACCCTGGAGCCCAGCCCGGCCGCGGGCGCGCCGGCCGGCGGCGCAGCAGCAGGTCCGCCGACCGCCGTCGGCGGCGGCCCGCCCGCGACCACGTCGGTGGGCCCGATGAGCCCGACCACGGTCACCGGCGCCGACTCGCCGCTCGACAACGCGCCGACCGCGCCGCCCGCCGGCGGTGGTCCCGGCAACCCGCTGACCACCGGCAGCGCGACGACCGGCGGCGGTCCCGCCAACGCGCCCACGACGCCGCGTTGAGCGCCGAGGATCGATCACTCCTCGCAGAAGTGCTTTCCGCCGGTGCAGTAGCTCCGGGTCGAGCCCGACCGGCAGCCGCCGATGTCGCACTTGGCGGCGACGGTCTGCGCTTTGTCGGCGACGTCGCAGGTCGGTGAGTCGGTCTGCCCGACGACGTTGGGGATGCACTTCGTCATCCACGCGTAGCTCGTGCGCTGCCCGATGTAGAACGCGCGCTCGATGTGCAGCCGAACCTCGGGCGCGATGTCGTCGCCGAGCGCGGCGCAGTTCGGGTCCTTGCAGAACCGCACCTTCACGCGCACGGGCGTGGTCTCGCTGTCGCCGTCGGCTTCGATGCTCAGGCGGTGCAGGGTGCGCTGCGTGGTCGAGAGCTTCGCGCCGGGGACCGGATCGCCGCTCTGCCAGTCCTCGGCGAAATCGCGCGCGCCTGAGACGATGCGCACCACCGCGTGACGGTCGACGCCCGACTCGTTCTTCGGCAGATCGAGATCGAGCTCGAGGAACGCGTTGCGCGCGCACCCGAGCGACACCAAAGGCAGCGCGACGAGCAGCGCGGCCCTCACAGCTTCACCACGTTGCCCGATCCGGGCTCCAGCTGCTTGCTGCGATCGTAGAAGTAGGCGCCCGCCGCGCCGCCGACGATGACCACGCCGACCGCCGTCCACAGCCAGGGCGACGCCCACACGCTGCTCTTCGGCTCCTCGGGCTTCTTCGGCGGCGGCGGCACGTCGGCCGGGACCATCTTCACGGTCACCTGCTTCTTCTCGCCGTCGGCGAACGTGCCCTCCCAGGTGTACGGCTTGCTCTTCGGCTCCTCGACGCGAAGGGCGTGCTTGCCGGGATCGACCTCGAACGCGAGCGGCCTCGCGCCGTCGTCCTTCTGCACCTTGCCGTCGAGCGAGACCCTCAGGTCGTCCTTCTTCGACGGGAGATCGGCGACGACGAGCGAGGCGACGCGCGCCTTCTCCTCGTCGAGCATCTTCTCGGCCTGCGCCTTGACCTCGGGATCGAGCTTCGGGTGTTGCTCGAGCAGCTGCGCGAAGGCGTCGCGCGACTCGACGTGACGCCCGAGCGCGCGCAGCGTGGTCGCGACGTTGAACAGCGCCGCGGGCACGCCCGAGAGCGCGTAGGACTTCTCGAAGTTGACCAGCGCGTCGGACCAGCGCCCCTGATCGACCGCGCGGTTGCCGGCGATGTAGAGCGCCTTGGCCTCCTGCACCGCGGCGCTCGACGGCTCGCCCTTCGGCGCCGCCCAGGTGTACGCGGCCGACGAGGTGGTGGAGGCCGCGAGGATCGAGACGGCGAGCAGTGCAGCGACTGCGCGGTGGTGCATGGTCATTTCCCGAAGGCTTCGTCGCCGAGCAGCACTCCATTCTTCTTCTGCGTCGCCGTGGCCGTCGGGGGCGCGGTCGCCGTGGGCGCGGCGGTCGCGGTTGCGGTCGGGGGCGGCGGCGCGGCGGTGCTCGTCGGCTTCGCGGCGGGCTCGTGCTTGATCGGAGCGGCCGTCTTCCCTGGCGCGGGGAGCTTGTGCTTCGACGGCGCAGCGACGGATACGGACGCGACGCTCGCCGTCGCGGTCGTCGGCTGCGACGCCGTGGCGGCCGGCGCGCCCATCATGGGCAGCGGCGCCGGCTCCGACGACGGCACCGGGGCGGCCGGACCGGACGACTGCAGCTGCACCAGCGCGATTCCGCCGCCGATCGCCAGCACGGAGAGGATGGCGACGGGCAGAAGCGGGAAGCGCCGGCGGCGCAGCAGCGCCGTCTCGGTCGCGAGCGTCGTCGCGCCGACCGTCGACGGCTCCGCGAGCTGCGGCTCGATCGGGACGAAGGTCGGCGCGCTCGGCGAGGGGGCCTTCTGGGAGCCGCTGCGGTCGGCCGCCCGGTGCGGCCCGCTGCGGTCGGCCGAGCCGCGGTGCGAGCCGCTGCCCCTGGCGAGCGTGGGCACGTCGTCGCCGGCCAGCGCCTGGTCGATGTGGCTCCGCATCTTCACGAGCGACTCGCCGCCCGCCTCGGAGACCCACCTGCCGATCTCCCGCGCGCTCGGCGCGGGGCCGAGCGCCCGCGCCCCTTCGCGGAGCGCGTGCGCGAGCTCGGCCGCCGTGGCGAAGCGCCGATCGAGCGAGCGCTCGAGCGCGCGGGCGATCGCGTTCGACGCCGCGAGCGGCACCTCCGGATCGAGGTCGTGCACCGCCGGGATCGGCAGCTCCTTCACCCGGGTGAGGATCTGAAGCGGGTCGTCGCCGGTGAACAGGCGGTTCGCGAGCAGCGTCTCCCACGCGACGATGCCGAGCGCGAACACGTCGGCGCGCCGATCGACGGGGCGGCCGTCGGCCTGCTCCGGCGAGAAGTACGCGAACTTCCCTTTGAGCTCGCCCGCTTGTGTCGACGTGCGACGCATCAGCGCGCGCGCGACGCCGAAGTCGGTCACCCGCGCGCGGCCGTCGACCCCGACGAGCACGTTGTGGGGCGAGACGTCGCGGTGGACGATCCCGAGCTGGACGCCGGTGGGCGTGACGGCCTCGTGCGCGTCGTCGAGGCCCTGGGCGGCCTGCGCGAGCAGCTCGAGGGCGATGTTGACGGGCACGCGCGAGCCGCGCCGCCGCTGGTCGCGGATGAGCGTGGAGAGCGCCTGCCCGACGACCAGCTCCATCACGATGTACAGCGCGCCGTCTTCAGCGCGCCCCAAGTCGAGCGTCGGGACGACGTAGGGGCTGGAGACGTGCACCGCGACCCGGGCTTCGTCGAGGAACATGTCGACGAACTGCTCGTCCTCCGCGAGGTGCGGGAGCATGCGCTTGATGGCCACGAGCTTCTCGAAGCCCGCCTCGCCGCGGATCCTCGCGGCGAAGACTTCGGCCATGCCGCCGGCCGCGACGCGGAACAGCGCCTCGTAGCGGCCGAAGCTGGGGAGCGTGTCCATGGTCGAAGAAATCGGAATCGAACTCTGGTCGGAGGCGCCTGCGCGGTCAATGTACGTAAAGAGGCGCAAAATGGGCGATTTCGCCCCGATGAGGTAGATTGAGCCTCGCATGCGACGCAGCGATCAGCCACTTTTTCCGCTCCGTGCGCTCCGGTGGGCGAGCGCGGCCCTCATCGTGTCCGGAGCGCTCTCCGGCGCTGCGTCGTGCAAGAGCAGCGGCGTGTCGCTCAGCGTCGATCTGCGCACCGACTACCTGCCCGGTCGTGAGTTCGCGACCGTGCGCACCGAGGTCATCCCCGACGGCGGCGGCAGCATGCTGAGCGAGCAGGCGGTCAAGCCCAACGATCCGGGCTTCGTCGAGGGCTCGCGCGTCGCGGATTTCGGCGACCTCCCCAAGGGCGACGCGCTCGTGAAGGTGAAGGTCTTCTCGCCGGAGGGCGAGCCGCTCGTCGAGCGCTTCGCGCGCGTGGCGATCAACGGCGACTCGGGCGTGGTGTGCCCCGCGCCCGGCGGCGACACGTCGCTGAACACGTGCGATCGGGGCAAGTGCGTCCGCGCCGAGTGCACCCCGTCGACGCCACAGTACTGCGGCGAGCCCGAGTGCAGCGGCGACACCGACTGTCACCCGGATTTCGAGTGCGTGTCGTCGCGTTGCGTCGGCGGCACCTGCCTGTTCCTCCCGGTCGACAGCAAGTGCGACCCGAAGCAGACCTGCGACGCGACGGTGGGCTGCACGCCCCCGCTCGGACCGGCATGCACGCCGACCGGCAGCACCGAGACCAACTGCACCGACGGCAAGGACGACGACTGCGACGGTCGGGTCGACTGCATCGACACCGACTGCGACGGCAAGACCTGCGAAGACGGCGATCTCTGCACCGAGGGCGAGACCTGCAGCAAGGCCGCCTGCAGCGGCGGCACCGCCAAGACCTGCGACGACAAGAACGACTGCACCGCCGACGCGTGCGATCCGGTGACCGGCTGCAAGGTCGCCCCGCTCGACAGCGGCTCGTGTGACGACGGCGACGCGTGCACCGACGGCGATCACTGCGCCGAGGGCAAGTGCGTCGGCAGCGGCTCGACCAAGTGCGACGACGGCAACCCCTGCACCGACGACACCTGCGACGCGGCCGGCGGCTGCAAGCACGTAAACAACACCGCCACGTGCGACGACGGCGACGCGTGCACCACCGGCGACGTCTGCGCCGGCGGCACGTGCAAGGCGGGCACGGCGAAGAGCTGCGACGACGGCAACGCCTGCACCGACGACTCGTGCGATCCGGCGACCGGCTGCAAGAACGCCAACAACACCGCGCCCTGCAACGACGACGTGTTCTGCAACGGCGCCGACACCTGCGCGAGCGGCGCCTGCACGGTGCACGCGGGCAACCCGTGCGGCACCATCTGCGACGAGCCGAGCAAGAAGTGCCTCAGCTGCCTGAGCGCGACCGACTGCGGTCCGGTGACCTACGGCGCGTGGAGCGCCTGCACCGGCTTCACCGGCACGTGCGACTCCAGCGGCACCCGATCGCGCACGGTGACCACGCCGAGCTGCGCGGGCGGCACCTGCTCGTACGCGACCTCGACCGAGACCGAGGCGTGCGCGCGCGTCACCGAGGGCACCGTCTGCGGCACCGTCGCCTACGGCGTCTGGGGCGCCTGCGGCGGCTTCGCGAGCACGTGCGACACGACCGGCACGCAGTCGCGGTCGGTGACCACGCCCACCTGCAAGTCCGACGTCTGCACCAACGTCGTGACCACCGGCTCGCAGGCCTGCACCCGCAGCACCACCGGCGTCACCTGCGGCACCACCACGTACGGCGCGTGGGGTTCCTGCGGCGGGTTCGCCTCGGCGTGCGACACCACGGGCACGCAGAGCCGCAGCAGGACGACCTACGCCTGCTCGGGCGGCACCTGCGCGGCCAGCACCGGCAGCGTGTCGCAGAGCTGCACGCGCACCGTCGCGAACGGCACGTCGTGCGGCACCAACAGCTACTGCTGCAGCGGCGGGTGCTACGCCAAGAACAGCGCCGCCCACTGCAGCTCGTGCGGCATCTCCTGCGGCACGGGCAGCTGCGTCTCGATCGGCAGCGGCCACTACTCCTGCACCTGCTCGAGCAACCAGCAGTGCATCGACCGGGGCTTCGGCAGCGGCGCGACCTGCTGGTCGCCGAGCGGCACGACGGTCTGCAACTGCCAGTGCACCACCGCCAACTGCTGCGCGGGCGGCGCGGACTGCTACAAGCCGAGCGGGATCAATTACTGCAGCTATTGAGGCGCCGGTCGCGGTTCTCACGCGCCGACGCTGACGCTGCTCGCGAAGACCCGGTCATCAGTCGTCAGTCGTCAGTCGTCAGTCGTCAGTCGTCAGTCGTCAGTCGTCAGTCGAGACGAGACGAGACGAGAACGACCACCTTTCTCTCCCTCTCTCTCGACTGACGACTGACGACTGGGACCACTGACGACACGAAGGCCCGGTCATCAGTCATCAGTCATCAGTCGACACGAGACGAGACGAGACGAGGCGAGACGAGACGAGACGAGACGAGACGAGACGAGACGAGACGAGAACGACCGCCTCGCTCTGCTCTCGCTCTCGCTCTCTCTCTCTCGACTGACGACTGACGACTGACGACTGACACGACTGACGACTGACACGACTGACGACTGACACGACTGACGACTGACACGACTGACGACTGACACGACTGACGTCTGCGTCAGCGCTTGCGACCGCGAGCGCGTGCCGGCGCCCGCAGGCGCTTGCGGTAGGTGCGCACGGCTTCGGTCTGGTCGTCGGTGAAGAGCAGCTTGGCGACGACCGACAGGTCGATCTCGGGAATGAGCTCGCTGCGGGGGATCTTCACGTACCGTTCGTCGCGCAGCGCGTGCACCTCGATGCCGCGCCGGGCGCTCCACAGCCACACCTCGGCGACGCCGAGCTTGCGGTAGATCTCGAGCTTGTCGAGGCCGCCGCGCGTCCATTCGACCTCGATGGCGAGATCGGGCACCTTCTTGCGCGCGGTGCCGAGGATGTAGCACTCGTCGGGCTCGGCGCCGCGCTGCTTGGCGCGCCGCTTGAGCGTCCACGAGCCGAAGCCGTTGAGGGTGAGATGCCGCTCCTCTGCGAACGCCTCGACGAGCCGCGCGAACGTCTTCTTGATCCCCTCGTGGTCGATCGACGGGCTCATGAGCTCGATCGTCCCTTCGAGGAAGTACATGCGCGGCGCGCCGCGGTCGCCGCGGATCGCGAGGAGCGTCTCGTAGTCGCGGAAGGTCTTGCCGAAGAGGAACACGCGCTGATCGAGGCGCTCCTCGTCGAGCTCCGGCGGCAGGGACGACGCGGCGACCATGGTTTCCATAGGGTAGTCGCAGCCGGCGGGAGGGTCGAACCCCACGGGGATCGCGGGACGGAGCGCCTGGCCATGCACCGGGTCGACCGCGACCGACCGGCGGTTGCGTGCGGTCAGAACCGCGCTTCGGCGAACGCGAGCAGGGTGGCGCGCAGCAGGGTGAACGAGAAGTCGACCTCGGGGATGGCGAGCTGCGTCTGATCGCCGTCGAGGTACGGATCGTCGGCGTAGTACCGCTGCTTCAGCGAACCGGAGACCGCGCGGAGGTACTGCAGCTGCAGGCTCAGACCGAGGTGCATGCTCTTGCCGACCCGCAGCGCCGGCCCGCCGCTCAACGCGAAGCCGAGGCCGTACGGCTCCGAGCGCGCGATCTTGTGACGCAGCACGTGATCGTCCTCGTGGGACGACCACGAGCCGAGCACGCGCGCCTCGGTGACGAACACCGCGTTCGGCGAGAGCTGCCCGTCGACGCGCACGCCGAGGAACGCGATGCGATAGCGGGTGTCGTACGTGAGCGCGAGGGTGTCGTCGGGCAGCGCGACGCTCACGCGGCTGCCGGTCTGATCGAGCTGCCAGCCCGACGCGCCGCGCACGTCGTGGGCGTAGGACTCGTAGCGGAACCCCGCGGTCACGAGGGCGCGCACTGCCGGCGAGAGCTGGGCGACGCGCGCGCCGACGCCCAGCTCCGCGTTCCACAGGCGCAGCTCGGCGCGCGACTCGGTGTGGCTGAACTCGATGGTCTGCGACTGCGACGCGGTGCGCGCCGTGATGAAGTCCGAGTCGACCATCTTGCCCCACGGATGGTGCAGGTTCGTGTGCACCGATCCGAAGAAGGCGAACGACCCGGCGTCCACCGACGCGGCGACGCCGCCGAGGGTGGTGTTCAGCGGGTAGGTGAGCTCGCTCGATGCCTCGTACGAGGTGGTCGGGTCCGACGCCTGCGGGATGGCGAACGCGAGGTCGAAGCTCTCGGAGCCGCCCTGCAGGCCGAGCTCGGGGCGCGCGGCGACGGCGATCTCGGCGCGCGCGACGGCGGGGATCACGAGGGTCGCAGCGACAGATGCGGCGAGCGCCGAGGCGAGGCGGACCATCGCGCGAGCATATCCCCGCGCGACGGCGGCTACTCCTCCTCGAACGACTCCTGCTCGAGCATCTCGCCGGGGATGAAGGTCTGCTCGCCGTCGGGCAGCCGCACGACGTACCCGTGCCGCTCGATGACCGCGGGCACGCGCCGACCGTCTTCGAGGACGATGGCGACGCGCGCGCCGGGCCCGAAGATGGCCGCGCGCTCCGGCCGTGTCTCCTCGACGTCCTCGAGGGGCGCGACGGTGATCGCGATCTCGCGGAGATCGACGCGCGTGCCCGGGAGGTACCACTCGCCCGCCATCCAGCCCAGGAGCTCGTCGACCCGATCGAGCCGATCGATCCGCACCTCGCCCCTGTCGAGCGCCGCGTGCAGCGCCTCCTCCACGTGCCGCGCGATGCCCTCGTGCAGGCTGGTCTCGAGCGCCCCCTCGGCGATCGTGCGCGGATCGTCGCCGGCGGCGATCAGCTTGGCCGGATCGAAGGCCACGAAGGTGGCGGTGCCGTGGATGCGCGCGTCGGCGGCCTTGCCGCGCTGCTCTAGCCTGGTCTCCCTCGCGACCCGGATGCGCACCGGGGTGCGCTTGACGAACGCCGCGGTGTCGCACGGCCGCGACAGCTGGTGTCGCCCCGGCTCGAGGACGACGGTCGGATCGCCGCCGAGCAGCCCGACGAACACCTCGTCGGGGTCGACGGTGACCTGCGTGCCCTCGCCTCCGCCCTCGGTGACCGCGACGAGCGCCTCCTCGTCTTCGGGGCGCGCCAGCAATGGGCGCGGCGCCGGCGCGCCGCACTCGATGCAGAACCTCCCCTCGACCTCGCTGCCGCACTGGCCGCAGATGAGCGCCATTCGCTGTCCCTCTCGTGTCGTTCAGACGAGCCCGATCATCCGCGAGAGCCGCGCGCACACGATCGCCCGCACGACCACCGCCGGCGGCGCGTCGATGCGGTCGACGAGCGCGTTCGGATCGACCGGCTGGCGCGCCCGCTCGACCACCTGCTCGACGATCGGCGACCACCCCGCCGCGCGCAGCGGGCCGGGCGCGTCGAGCGCGACCACGTTCGTGCGCCACACGTCGCGGCGCGCGATCGCGCGGTGATCGGGGAGCACCAGCGCGACGCCCTCCTCGATGAGCGGCCCGATCTGGAGCGACAGCCGGTGCTCGACCTTGCGCGGCTTGCCCTCCCGGTAGAAGGAGAGCTCGCCGCTGCGCCAGTCGAAGAGCTCGACGATGGCGCGACGCGCGCAGGCGGCGAGGTGCCTCGACCACACGTCGGGCGCGACGAGACCGAGCCCGATCAGCGCGTGACCGATGTCCTCGCCGAGGCGGCCTCCGTACGAGCGCGCGCGCTCGTAGTCGGCCTGCGACAGCTGCCCTTGCGCGACGAGCGGCTCGGCGAGCTCGGCGTCGGGCTGCGGCACGTGCAGCGCGTGCCCTTCGTGGAAGTAGATCTCGACCCGTTCGTCGGCGCGGGTCGCGAACAGGGCGCCGGTCGCGCGGCGGCCCGCGATCCAGGCGAGCGCGCCGGCCGCGCCGGGATCGCCCCCGAGGTGCGTGTCGGAGGGCTCGCTCGCCGGTCCGCACCAGTCGGGCGCGCCGAGGCCGGCGATCTGCGCGGTCGCCGCGCTCTGGCGAGGCGCGAGGTGCCCGGCGAGATCGTCGATCTTGCGGAGCGGCACGAACCCGGTGCCGAGGAAGTCGATCTCGTCGTCGGGCGAGAGCGCGCCGCTCGCGACCATCTCGACCAGCTGGGCGTAGTACAGCGGACCGAGGGTGCGACCGTCGGTGGTACGCACGTGCGAGGGGGTCAGCTGATAGCGCGAAGTCGCGCCTATGGCGCGCGGTGGTAAAGCGCCTATTGCGCGCGGTGGTAAAGCGCCGATGGCGCGCGGGGGTGGGGGCGCCTCGCGGATGGCCACCGGCGGAATGGACATCATCGCCCCGGGGAACATCGACGGCGGCGAGACCACGAGCGGGGGCGGACGCACGTCGGCGCGCACCTCCTCGCCGCGGACGCGCGACACCACCCGCCCGATCTCGGCCCGCACGTCGTCGCACGGGGACGTGCGCGCACTTGGACCGTCGGCGGCGGCGAACGGCGCGAGCGCGTTGGAGAGCGCCCGCGCGTCGGGGTAGCGGTCGTTCGGATCGCGCGCGAGCGCGCGCTCGAGCACCGAGACGAGCGCCGGCGGGAGGTGACCGCCGTGCGTCTTCAGCGCGTCGATGCGCCCGTCGCGGACGGCGAGGAGCACCGCGAGCTGCCCCGAGCCGTCGAAGAGGCGCCGCCCGAGCAGCGCCTCGCAGAGCACGTTCGCCGCCGCGAACAGATCGGTGCGCTGATCGACCTTCTCGCCGGCGACCTGCTCGGGCGCGAGGTAGGCGAACTTGCCGCGCACCCCGAGGCCGGCGGGCGTGCGCGTGGAGGTGATGTACCGGGCGATGCCGAGATCGCCGAGCTTCACGTCGCCCTCGGTCGACAGGTACACGTTCGACGGCGTCACGTCGCGGTGGATGATCTCGAGCGGCGTGCCGTCCTCCCCGCGCGCGTCGTGCAGCGCGGCGAGCGCGGCGAGCAGCGAGCGCACGATCGACACGGCGACGCCCGTCGACAAGCGCTCGCCGTGCTGCCGGCCGAAGCGGAGCACCGCGTCGAGATCGGCTCCGAGCACCAGCTCCATCGCGAGCCACGGCTCGTCGCCCGCGAAGCCCGAGCCGAAGCAGGAGACGATGTTCGGGTGCGTGCACCGCGCGTAGATCGCCGCCTCCTTGGCGAACGCGCCGCGCGCGTCGGCGTCGCGCAGGAGCGACGGCAGCAGGCGCTTCACGACGAGCGGTCGCAAGCCCTCGCGCGGAGCGCCGGCGCCCTCGGCGTCGCTTTGGGCGTTCGCAAAGTGCGCCGTCCACACCTCCGCCGTCCCGCCGCTCGCGAGACGGTGCTCGAGCAGGAACGGACCGAACGCGATCGCCCCCCCGTTGGTCATGCGAACGGACAGGATACCGAAATCGCGTTCGACCGCCGCGCGATCACTTCGTCCACACGCACGCTTCCGTCGACTTCGGATCGGTGACCGCCGCACAGCGGTGCCCGCTCGGGTTGGTGATGTACGGCACGTCGGCCGCGCCGCTGCCGAAGAAGCGACCGACCACGTTGGTGAGGTACATGCCGGTGTCCCACACCTTGCACGGATCGGGCGGATCGAACCCGTGCACGCCCTCGGGGACGATGAACGCGTTGACCACGCCTGCGAGCGTGCCGTTCTGCGTCCACCCGCCGGCCCCCGTCGCGGCCTTCAGCCGCGGGCCCCAGATCGCCTCGAGATCGCTGGCGGTCGCCGCCTTGGCGAGGCGCACGAGTCGCAGCGGCGTCGCCGGGTGCTGCGCCTTGACCGGGTTGAGGCCCTCGTCGAGGTAGTCCGGATCGAAGAGCGCGTCCTGACACACGCGCGGGTCGTACGTCGTCTTCTCGGTGCAGCCCGCGACGGAGCCGTTGACGTTGGGCACGCAGCCGGGCGCCGGGTGTCGTGACAGCCAGCGGATGCCCTCGATGACGTGGTTCTGCAGGAGCACGCGGTTCGGCGTGTCGCCGCCGAACAGATCGAGGAGCGCCTTGGGCGCGACGTACTCGGGGTAGTCCTTGGCCGCCACGTTGTCGGGCTCGAGGAAGGGGATCGCGCCGTGGATGCGCGCGGCGGCGATGCCCGTGTTCACCGGGACGTTCATGTCGCCGATGGTGTTGATGGTGTAAATCCCCGCCGGCGGCACCGGGTTGCCGTTCTCGTCGCGGCGCGGCTTCGAGTAGTAGTACGGCGCGTACGTCACCGGATCGGCCGGGTCGACGATGATCTGCGCGAGCTGCATCAGCCGGCGGAGATCGGGCGTCTGCCGCTTGAGACCGAAGCCCTCGCTGACGGCGACGAGCTTGCTGCCGAGCGGGAGCTCCGCGGTCTGGAACTTCACGCAGCGATCGACCGACTTGCACTTCGCGGAGGCGCCCGACCACTTGTCGATGACCTTCACCGGCGTAAGGCCGTCGGGCAGCGTGCACTCCTTGCCGTACTTCAGCACCGCCTGCGTCTTGCCGGGCGGCGGCTTGTAGCTCGCGATGACGATCTCGTCGCCGGCCGACGCGGGGATGGCGACGCGGAACTCGGGCTGGCCGGAGTCGGCGATCGGCGCGCCCTGCGACGTCTTGCCCACGGTCACGCGCCCGCAGCGGACCTCGCCGGCGGTCATGTTGCCGACGACCACGTCGAAGCCCTCGTCGAAGTCCTTGCGATCGGCGCAGGCGATCTCGAGCTCGCGATCGTCGTTCAGATCGACGACCACCCAGCGGATGGACATCTGACCGGCGTCGCACGCGGTGCGCGTCTGCTCCTCCTTGGGGAGCGGGATCGGCTTGCCCGCGTCGTCGTAGACGATCTTGCCGTCGGCGTCGCGCTGGTAGTCGACGCGCGACTCGGCCGGCACGCTGATGACCAGCGGGCCCATCCAACGCAGATCGACCGCCTCGACGACGCCGCCCTGGAAGGAGCGCAGGCCGATGTCGGTGAGCGCGCCGCCGCCGGCCATCGGCGCGGTCGCCGAGATGTACGGATCGACGGCGCCCGCCATCGACGAGAGGATGCCGCCGAGCGAGCCGCCCCACGCGTAGTACTTGTTGCTCGGCCCGCCGACGTCGACCGCGCCGTCGCGATCGAAGTCGCCGGCGAGATCGGGCGCCCCGTCGCCGTCGAAGTCGTAGCGGGTCGAGCCGTCGAGGGCGCGCAGCGCGCGCACGACCATGACCTCCTCGAAGGCGGCCTGCCGCACCATGTCGCGCGTGTGGAACATGTACGACGTCCAGTAGTCGCGCCCCGACTCGCCCTTCAGCTCGCCGTCGCCGTTCAGATCGCGCACCCGGCTCGTGGTCAGCGCCTTCTGGAACGGCTGCAGGCACGCGCCCGCGAGGACCGCGCGCGCGAGCGTCGACTCGCCTTCGGACAGCTCGAGGCCGTGGCCGGGGGCGTTCATGCCGATGGTGGCGACGCCGTGGCGCGCGACCTCGCCGGCGAAGAAGAACCCCTCGGTCATGTTGCCGGTGTACCCGTGGCCGTAGAACGTGACCGGGTACGGCGCCTTGTGGAACGCGTTCGGCTTGGGCACCGCGAGGAAGAACGAGACCTCCGAGTCGGAGTGGGGGATCTCGCCCGTCTCGTGGTTCATGCGGATGATCGCCTCGGGCGACACGTCGTAGATGTCGCCGAGGAGCCAGGGGACCTTCACCGTCCCGATGGCGATGTACGCGATGTTGTCGAAGCTCTCGACCATCCGATCGGCCTGCGGCCCCTTCAGGCCGAAGACCTCGCCCATCAGCTCCTTGAGCGTGTTCTTGAAGCTCGGGGTCACCTTGGTGACGAAGCGCGTCTTCGATCCCTGATCGGCGCACGCCGGCGTCGTCTCCCAGCCGGCGGGATCGTCGTCCTCGGCCTCGACCTTGCCGACCGCCTTCAGGAGCTTGATCTCCGGCTTGTACTCGCGGCCGATCCAGCCGAACTTGCCCTTGCCGTAGGCGCCGTCGCGCAGGGCGAACATGTCGCTCACCGTGGGCTGCGTGGTGAACGTGAAGACGAACTGCACGTGCTCGAGCGGCCCGTCCGCGAAGCCGTAGTACTCCTTCTTCTGCGACATCACGTCGGCCAGGCGCTGCACCGCCGCGCGCTGCGCCGGGTGGTGCACGTAGTCGAACGGCGACTGCACCGCCTTGTAGTTGCCCTCGGCGTCGCGCTCGAGACCGTGCAGGCGGTCGGTGACGACCACCGCGTACTCGGTCATCTCGTCGAGCGGGATCATCGGCCGCAGGAGGAAGGTGTTCGTCTCCGACTCCCAGAACGTGTAGAGCCCGTCGACGCCGTTCTTCGGGCGCACCTTGCCGGGGAAGTTCGGCTTGTCGAGCACGCCGTCGAAGTCGGTGTCCTCGCCCGGATCGAGCCGGCCGTTGCCGTTCTTGTCCTCGTCGATCGTCTCGAAGAGGAGGTTCGCCTCGCCCTTGCGCGGATCGTTCGGCCAGTAGCGGTACAGCTCGCGGAGGGTGACCGGGAAGTTGCCGCCGCCGAGGTCGAGCGGCACCGGCACGCCGGTCTTCAGGTTGACGAGGTAGACGACGTCGTCCTCGAACTTGAAGTCGTCGTCGGCGTGGCGCGCCTTCACGTCCTCGACGTCGATCGGCCGGCTGAAGGGGATGGAGATCGGGCTGAAGGTGCCCCACCCCTCGACCTCGGAGAACTTCGCGCGCGCGTTGCGCTCGATGTTGGTCGGCGCGATCAGCGACGCGTTGATCCGGCGCCCGGTGCGCGAGGTCGGATCGGGGAACGTCGCGACGTCGATCGGCAGCGGGATCTCCGGCAGCGGCTTGTGGGCGAAGTCGAACACCACCGTGGGGCCGCCGGTCTTCACCGAGCGCCGGACGCCGCCCGGAGCCTCGTCGATCGCGCACCCCTGCGCGGTCGCGACCGACGCGAGCACGCCCCCGATCACCGCTGCGCGTAGGAAGGACATCGTAAGCTCCGTGAAGGTCCGTGAAGGGTTTCCGCGGGTCTAGAGTCTAGAGTCTAGAGTCTAGAGTCTGGTCGAAGGTCGGTAGGTCGAAGCTCCACGACTCGGTCGAAGGTCGAAGGTCGAAGGTCGAAGGTCGAAGCTGGAGCGATTCGCGGCTCTCTGCTCTCGTGTCTCTCTTCTCGGACTCTAGACTCTGGACTCTAGACTCTAGACCCCTGCCCCACTCCGCCCCGCCCGCTAGAACTGAACCCCGAAGCGCCCCTGCACCACCGACTGCGCCTTCGCGCGGTTGCCGCGGGCGTCGTCGAAGGCGCGGCCGGGGAAGAGCACGCCCGCCTGGGCGCCGATCTGCAGCGTGACGGCCTTCTGCACGCGCAGGCGCCACTCGACGCCCGCGTCGAGCTCGAGGCCGAGATCGCGGTTCTTCGCGGAGCCGCCGCGGTAGTTCTGATCGCCGCCGCTGGTCGCGGTGCTCGTGCGGTAGGGATCGACCACGTCGCTGCTGGCGACGGCGATCACCGCGCCGGCCTTCAGGTCGAGCGACGACATCGGGCGGAAGACCACCGTCGGGTTCACGTAGGTCGCGCCGAACACGCCGCCGTTGGACACGAGCAGGCGCGAGCCGGGGAGCGGCCGCGCGACCAGCGCCTCGTCGGCCGCGTTGGTCGCGGCGCGCGCGGTCATGAAGTGCATCATGTAGGGGAACAGCACCAGGCCGATCTGGTGGTTCGGATCGAAGGTGAAGCGCTTGACGGTGCCGTCGTACGGGTTGGCGTCGCCGCTCGCGTAGCCGCCCTCGAGCTGCGCGACGAAGCGGCCGTACGTCTGCGGCGCGCCCTCCTTCGGCGCGTCCTTCGCGCGCTTGACGAGGCCGAGCTGCGCGGCCGCGCCCCACGAGCGCACGTCCTGCTCGTTGAACTCCGGCGTCGAGCGGATGGCGTCGGTCTTGCCGCGGATGTGCGCGATCTCGAAGCCGCCGAAGACGAAGATGTCCTCGGCCACCGGGCGCGCGGTCTTGCCGGAGACGTCGGCGACCCACACGTTGATCGAGCCGGTCTTCGCGCCGCCGTACTCGGGCCGCACCTCGTGCCAGCGCCGCGTGCCGAAGAAGCCGAAGTGATCGAAGCCCTTCTCGTAGTAGGCGCTGAAGACCGCCTGGTAGGCGCGATCGCCGGCCGTCCACTTGGCCGTCGCGTCCTGCAGCACCGCGTCGCCCGCGATGGCGACGACGAACGGCGACTGCTTGCCGAAGGGGCGCGAGGCGAAGGCGATGCGCTCGACGATCGATCCGAAGCGGTAGTCGCCGAAGAGCAGCGGCCGATCGCCGTTGTTGGCGAGGATGCCGAGGCCCCAGTTGTTGCCGGTCTGTCCGACGCGGAGCAGGCCGATCGGGGTCGTCCAGTCGAGGTAGGCGTAGCGGAGGCGCGCGAGCGCCGGCACGCGATCGTCGCGCGCGTGGTCGCCGGCGGCCGACACGCCCTGCGCGACGTCGCCGAGGATCCAGCGCGGGAGCAGATCGAGCTGCACCACGAGCTTGAGCGTCTCGCCGACCGTGCCCTGCGCGCCGAGGCGCAGCCAGGTCATCGCGAAGTCGCGCTGCCCGAGGAACTCCCTCGAGCGATCGCTCACCGGCGGCGTGAGCAGGAGCGGGCTGTCGTGCTCGTAGCGGACCTGCAGCTCGCCGTGCACGTCGACGCGCAGCAGACCCTTGACCGGCTGCGCGAAGGGGTGGCGCCCGGCGTCGAGCACGAGGCGCCCGAAATCGTCGGGCACCGCGTCGCCGGCGGGATCGGTGTCGGCGGCGGTGGAGACGTCGGTGGTCGGGGCGGGCGTGGCCGCGGGGGGAGGCGTGATGGGGAGCGGGTTGTCGGACGCGGACGGCGGGGGAACGGGCGCGGGGGCCTGGGCCGACGAACGCGTGCTCGCCAGCGCGACGATCGCGAGGGGGACCGCGGCGGCGATCGCGCGGCGCGCGAGCTTGCCGCGCCTGTCGCGTAGCAGGGACCCGAGCGAAGCAAGACGAAGCATCGCGAACCTTTCGCGCGATCGCGACGACGAGCGCGAGCGCAGCGGTCGAGTTCTATCGGACCCGCGCCGGTTTTGGCAGGTTTTTTGGACGCGCCTCGCGTCGGACCTTCGCGCTTCGGCGGTCTGCTCTTCGACCTTCGACCTTCGACCTTCGACCTCGTCCAGCGCGCCGCGCGCTGGACGATCAGAGCCCGTGGTTCTTGCGGGCGACGTAGTCGGCGAGCGCCCAGGTGGCGATGGCGCCGGTGGGGCCGAACTGCACGCCGAAGCCGTCGTCGCGCACCCAGCGCACGACGCCCTCGATCACGACCGGGGGCTTGCCGCGCTCGGCGAGCGCCGGCAGCCGGAAGGTCAGGGTGACCGGCTGCCCGAAGGCGAGGCGCCGATCGGTGAGCACGTACGCGCCGCCGACCGAGAGGTCGCGCACTCGCGCGTCGAACCGCTGCCCCGCGTGCTCCACCGCCACCGTGTCGTCGAACACCGCGCGCTCGAACTGCCGCTTCTCGGTCATGACCGACTCGAGCGTAGCCGATCCGAGCACCGCGACGTTGGGCGGTGGGATGACCGACCCGGCTGATCCCGCCAGCGCTCCAAGACCTCACCGGCGCTCGACCGGCCTCCACCGTGCGTCCGCTTCGGACGGACCCGCCGCGCGGAGCACGGTCTTCCGGCCGAGAAGTGAATGCGCGGGTCGCGAGCCGGCGGGCGCGGATCGTAGATATCGGTGGTTCACCAACTACCCAAAGATGCGCGCGAGCCGCACAAGCGCATACGCCGGAACGCCACGCGCACACCTGGCGCGCGCGATTGCCGACGGAACCTGCGCGTTGGCTTATCGCGGAGCGCGGCGCGGCCGTTCGATCACTAGCGGTCCGCATTATAGTTTTTTGCGATCCCGAACATGTCCAGCAGACAACCGGCAAACGACGCCCACTACAACACGCGCATCCTCCATCCACTGGCCAGGTGGCTGGGGGCGGAGCATGGCCGCGAGACCGTGAGCCTGCTCGCGAGCCGCGCGGGCCTCGACTTGACGGCGCTCGGCGATCACAACGGGTGGATCTCCCAAGCGCAGTTCGAGACCTTCCTCGCCGACGCGCGCGATCTGGTCCGGGACGACGAGGCGTTCAAGCAGGCTTGCGTGCACCGGATGTCCGAGGGCTACGGGCCGATGCGGTTCCTCTTGTGGGCCACGTCGCCCGGCGCCGTCTACGCACACGCGGAGAAGACCTACGCGCTGATGTCGACGATCGGCGAGCCGAAGATCCTCTCCCGGTCGCGAACGGCGCTCCACGTGCGCATCGCGAGCGATCGCCCGATCAGCCGCCTCAACTGCCTCGTGCGGCAGGCGCAGAGCGCGGCGCTCCCGACGATGTGGGGCCTGCCCCCCGCGACGCTGAACGAGACGAAGTGCGTCGCGTTCGGCGACGACGCGTGCGAGTACCAGCTGCGGTGGTTCGATCACCGGCGCTGGTTCCCGCCGGTGATCGGCGCGGTCATCGGCGGCGCGCTGGCCGCGGTAGCCGCGCACCTGCACCTCGACGCGTCGGCGGCGGCGCTCGGCCTGCCGACGGTCGGCGGCGTCATCGGCTTCGCCTTCGAGATGCACCGCACCAACGTCGCCAACCTCGCGATCGGCGCCGAGCAGAACGAGGCGCTGCGGCTGCTCGCGGAGGAGGAGGCGGAGGCGCGTCGCGAGCTCCTCGAGCTGCATCATCGCCAGCGAAACTGGACGGCCGTCCTCGAGCACGACGCCGCCGAGCGCACGCAGATGATCCAGAGCGTCGTCGAGCGCATCGAGCAGAAAGAGGAGGCGCGCAACCGGCAGCTGCGCGGCTTCTCGCACGATCTCCGCAGCCCGCTCGCCATCATGCGGCTCGGTGTCGAGTACCTCGCGCCGCACGCCGTTCAGCTCGGCGAGCACGGGACGAACGTCATCGAGGAGCTCGACTCGTCGGTCAAGCGGATGACCCGCCTGCTGGCGGAGCTGATGGACGTGACGACCGCGCAGACGGCCGCGATGCAGCTCGCGCCCCAGCCGATCGAGATCGGCGCGCTCGCCGACCGCCTGCGCCGCCGCCTCCGCGCGATGGTCCACAGCCGCGACATCCGCGCGAGCGTATTCCGCACGCGCGAGGCGCCCGACACGGTCGAGGTCGATCCGCTGCTGCTCGATCGCATCACCGACAACCTCCTGAGCAACGCGGCCAAGTACACCGAGCGCGGGAGCATCGTCCTGGAGGTCGACGGCTCGCCCGGTTTCCTCGTGCTGAAGGTGTCCGACAGCGGGCGCGGTATCGACCCCGAGCGCATCGAGCGCGCCTTCCGACCGGGCGGCATGGATGCGACCGCGCGCGCCGAGGACAGCTACGGGCTCGGTCTCTCGGTCGTGGTGCAGCTGCTCGGGCAGATCGGCGGGCGGCTCGAGGTGATGTCCAAGCCGGGGGTGGGGACCACGTTCTGGGCCTACGTCCCGATCAAGGCGGGCATGCCGAGCACCGCGCCGCGCGCGCGTGACGCCGAGCCCATCGACGAGCTGGTCAACAAGGTCGTGAAGATCCGGAGAGTGAAGTCCGCATGAGCACGCAGTCCATCATCCCCCTCCTCACCAAGCCGCCGCTCTCGATCGCGCCGGCGGTGTCGGCGCCGCGCGTCGTCGACGTCTTCCTCCACTACCTCAAGGCGGAAGGCGTGCGCGTGATCTTCGGGATCCCGGGCGGGCTCTTGCACCCCTTCTTCGAGGCCGTCGAGCGCGACCCCGACCTGCAGCTGGTGGTGAGCAAGCACGAGGAGGGCGCCGCGTTCATGGCCGACGGCTACTCGCGCGCGGGCAGACGCCTCGCGGTGTGCGCCGGCACCTCGGGCCCGGGCGCGACGAACCTCGTGACGGGCGTCGCGTGCGCGTTCTCCGACGGCGTGCCGCTCCTGGTGCTCAGCGGCCAGGCGGCGTCGCACGCGCTCGGCAAGGGCGCGGCGCAGGAGACCACGCGCGAGGACATCGACATCGTCGCGATGTTCCGCCCGGTGACGAAGTACTCGGCGATGGTCACCTCGCCCGGCGCGATGGCTCACCACCTCCGCCGCGCGCTGCGCCTCGCGCTCACCGGCAGGCCGGGACCGGTGCACCTGAACGTGCCGGTCGACATCTGGGAGAAGCCGCTCGAGGAGCAGTGGTTCGATCCGCACACCTACCGGCCGGAGACGCGCACCTTCGATCGCGTCGCCGTGCAGCGCGCCGCGGAGGTGTTGCTCGAGGCCGAGCGCCCCGTCATCCTCGCCGGATCGGGCGTGGCGATCGCCGGCGCCGAGGAGCACCTGCGCACGCTCGCCGAGCTCCTGCCGGCGCGCGTGGCGACCACGCCGCGCGGCAAGGGCGTGTTCCCGGAGAACGATCCGCTGTCGCTCGGCATCCTCGGCGTGGCCGGGCACCGCGACGCGCGCGACACCATCTTCGGCCGCGACGTCGACGTGCTGTTCACGGTCGGCGCCTCGCTGAACGAGACCACCACCATGAACTGGACCCCGCGCCTGCGACCGTCGCGCGCGCTGATCCAGCTCGACATCGAGGCCGACCGCATCGGCCGCAACTACCCGGTCGACGTGCCGCTGGTGGGCGACGCGCAGAGCATCCTCGTCGAGCTCGTGTACCACGCGCACCGCATGATGCGCGAAGGCGCCTTCCCCCACTCGAAGTGGTCGCTCGCGCGCCCGCTCGTGCGCACGCACGCCCGCTACGACGACGCCGCCGGTCGCACCAGCACCGCCATCCCGGTGTCGCCGGCGCGCTGGCGCGCCGATCTCGAGGAGGTGCTGCCGGAGGACGCGATCATCTTCTCCGACATCGGCGGCCACATGCTGTTCAACATGCACAACCTGTGCATCCGCGAGCGTCAGCGGTTCTTCATCAACCTCGGGTTCGGGTCGATGGGGCACGGCACGGTCGCCCCGATCGGCGCGGCGCTCGCCGAACCGTCGCGGCCGGTGTTCGCCATCGTCGGCGACGGCTGCTTCACGATGAACGGCATGGACCTGCTCACCGCGGCCGAGTTCGACGTCCCGGTGATCTGGATCGTCGAGAACAACAACATGCACGGGATCACCTGGCACGCGAGCCAGGTCCTCTCGAAGGGCCGGCCGATGGCGGCGGCGCGCTATCGACGGCCGGTCGAGGTCGCGAGCATCGCGCGCGCCATGGGTCTCAACGCGTGGGTCGTCGACGCGCCCGGGAAGATCCAGGACGCGGTACGCGAGGCGCTGCGTCGCGGCGGCCCGGCGCTGATCGAGGTCCGCGTCGACGGGTCCATCTCGCCGCCGATGGGCGAGCGCACGCGCTCGCTCGCGGGGTTCATCGAGAGCTGATGTCGTCCGCTCGCTGGGATCCCGAGGCGCCGACGCCGTTCGACGCGCAGCCGTGGCCCGATCGGCTGCGGGCGCGCGTCGTGCCGCCGGGCGAGCCGCGCATCCACGGCTACGACGCGCCGACCGATCTCGCGCGGCACTACCGCTTCTCCGACGCGGTGCTCCTCGCCCTCACCGGCGAGCTCCCCGACGAGCCCCGCGGCCGGGCGTTCGAGCTCGCGCTGATCTGCCTCGCGCCGGTGTCGGTCGCCGAGGCGCCAACGCACGCGGCGGTGCTCGCGCGCGTGTGCGACGGAAGCGCGAGCTCGGTGATCGCGACCGGCGCGATCGCCCTCGCGGAGCAGGCGCGCGTCGCCGTCGCCGAGCACGCTGCGTTCCTCGCGGCGGCCGCGGCCGGATCGCTCACCGGCGACGGTCATCCCGCGGCGGCTCCCGTCCGCGCCGCGCTCGCCGAGATCGGCGTGCAGATCCACGGCGTCGATCACGCGCCGTCCTACGTGGCGGCGCTCCTCGCCGTCTTGCAGGCGTGCGGCCTGACGCGCGGCGATCAGCTCGAGAGCGCGTGGATGGTCGCGCGGATCGGCGTGGTCGCCGCCGAGGCGTTCGCGACGCCCGGCGGGGGGTTCAAGGACTACCCGCTGAACGTGCCCCCCTTCGCCTATTCGGAGGCCCCGCGCCCGGACGGGTCGCGCTCGGAGGGGGAACCATGAAGCCCATCCCGACACGCGTCGCCGCGCTCGGCTACCCCGAGCACCGGTTCCAGGGCCACGCGGTGTTCGGCGAGCTGGTCGGCTCGACGAGCTACGCCGCGTTGATCGCGCTCGCCGTCTCCGGGCGCCGGCCGACCGCGCAGGAGTCCGAGCTGCTCGACCTGCTCGCCGCGGCGACCACCGTCGCCGATCCGCGCATCTGGCCGCTGAAGCTCGCGCGGGTCGTCGCGTCGTACGGCAGCTTCCTCGCGGGCTTCTCCGCGTCGCAGATGGCCCTCGAGGGCGATCGCATCGGGCCGCCGATCACGGTCCATGCGGCCGGCCTGCTCGTCGAGCTGCGCGACACCGGCGCCGCGGTCGACGATCACGAGGCCTGCGTCGCCGCCGCCCGAGAGCTGATCGCGCGGAGGCGTCGCCTCGTCGGCTTCGGGATCCCGTTCCGCCCGCAGGACGAGCGCTACGTGGTGCTCCGCGAGCAGCTCGCCGCGCGCGGGCGCACGGCGCTCCCGTACTGGCGCTTGCAGGAGGCGCTCGCCGAGGTGGTGCTCGCCGCGCGCGGGCTGCCGCCGAACATCGGGATCGGCACCGCGGCGATGCTCCTCGACATGGGGTACTCGCCGGTCGAGTCGGCGGCGATCGTCCACTTCGTCAACCAGCACGTGTTCGTCGCGAACGCCTTCGAGGGCGCAGAGCAGGCGCGCCCGGAGCTGCGGGACCTCCCGGCCGAGGCGGTCTCGTACGAGGGGCCGGCGCCGCGCCGGACGCCGCGCGCGACGGGCGGGTGAGCGAGCACCGGCTCGCTTCCGTCGTTCCTCGGACGGTGCGACATCGGGCGACGCACCGACAAAAAGCGCGACGGCGCGCGGGGTTCCGCGCGCCGCCAGCTCGTGACCCGTCGGCGATCAGCCGCTGCAGGCCTCGGTGCACTTGTCGATGATGCACTGGATGAGCGCCTTGCCCTCGGTGCTGGAGCTCTCGGTGATGCACTTGTTGGCGCAC
>JACPFM010000155.1 GCA_016182965.1 Deltaproteobacteria bacterium
GCTCAGCTCGATCGCCACGACCAGCACTCCGTTGTTAGCCTTCGCCTGCTGCTCCGCCGTTTGGTCCATCGGTTCACCCCTTGTTGGTACTCGAGGTGTACCGGATGCCCCTGCGGCGGGGCGGCTCATGACATCTGAAGCGAATCAGCCTGGGGGATTCTGGCTTCGGAGCAGGCGATCGAGACGCGCCGGCTCGACCCGAAGCACCATCACCTTCTCGCGGTCCACGACCACCGCCCCCGGCGCCGAGCCCTTGGGCTTCCGCACGTACTTGCGCGGGGTGTACTGCACCTCGACCGACGCCTCGCCGCGCGCGTCGCTGAAGTGCGCGGCGAGGTGGGCGGCGTCGACCAGGAGGTCGGGCGGGCAGCTCTCGTTCCTGGTGAGCGGCACGATCACGTGCGCGCCGGTCCAGCCCTTCGCGTGCAGCCACAGATCGTTGGGGCGGGCGATCTTCGTGGTGAGCGCGTCGTTGTCCTTGGCGCCGCGGCCGACATAGATGACGCGCTCGCCGGAGAGGTACTCGGTGTACGGACGGCGCTCCTCGGGCTCGCCGCGGCGCCTTCCGGTCGGGCGCGCCGGGCCCGGTCGAACGCCGGCCGCCTTCGCGCGGGCTTCGATGACGTCGAGGTCGGCGTCGGGCGCAGCCGCGCCTTCGGCGATGCGATCGAGCTGCGCGAGGGCGCGATCGGTCTCGACCCTCCGCGCTTCGGCGATCGCGCGCCCCTTCTTCAGCCTTCGCGCGCGGTGGAACAGCGCCTCGGCGTTCTCCTTCGCGCTCTTGCCCGGATCGAGCGGGATGGTCGTGGGCACCGCCTCGCCCGTCGACCAGTCGTCGATCGTGACGCTCGACGCGCCGCGGCGGACGACGTGCTGATTCGTCACGAGCAACGTGGCGAGCGTCTGCCACTCGTCGGCGCGCCCGATCTTCGCGAGATCGCCTTCGACCGCCTCGAGTCGGCGGCGGAGCTTCCTGCGCGCCGCGTCGACGGCGGCGCGCAACGCGGCGCGACGGGCCTCGCGCAGCCGTGCGAGGTGTCGGGCGAGCGCATGCTCGGCCGCCGCCGAGAGCGCGGCGCCGTCCTCGAGCCCCTCGCGCTCGTCGATCGCGTCGACGTGATCGAGGAACGTCACGCCGCCGCGCGACGCGACGAGCGCGCAGCGCTCCTCCCCGCGACGAACGACCACCCGCTGACCATCCTCGGGCGGGAAGACCCCGACCACGCGCCCGCCCTCCATCGCGCGCCGCAGCCGCTGGATGAACGCGTCGGCCGGGAGGTGCCGCGGCCGCTCGATCGCGCCGATCGCGCCGATCGCGCCAGTGATGACGAGCAGGTACACCGTCTCGCCGGGCAGCCGCAGCGTGAGCAGGACCGCGTCGGGGGCGGGGCGCTCGACTTTCTGGACGATGGCGCCGGAGAGGTACAAGAGAGGTCTAGAGTCTAGAGTCTAGAGTCTAGAGTCCAGAGCCAGCCCGCTCCCGCGTTCGCGTTCGCGTCCGCGTTCGCGTTCGTGTCCAAAACGCCGAGAGGCCGCCGCGGCAGCGACGACCTCCCAGCTCTCGCGACTCTGGACTCTAGACTCTGGACTCTAGACCCAGCGCGCGTCGCAGCGCGCGATCGCCCAGCGCGCGATCACAGGTTGATCTTGTACGCGATCGTCTTGTTGTCGCCCGTGAACGGCTTCGTCTTCGCCTTCTCGAAGCGGCGGATGACGCAGTTCTGCGTCGCGTCGGAGTACGGCGGCGGATTGTCCTTGGGGAAGCTCGCGTCGAGGACCTTGCCGTCCTTGGCGGCGAACTTGATCTGGATCTTCGCGTCGCCGCCCTTGCTGCCGGCCGTCTTGCAGTCCTCGTAGATGACCTTCTTGAGGGCTTCCTTCGCGGCTTCGGCGTCGAACGGACCGGTGGGCTTCTCCTGCTCCTTGGGCTTGCCGAGGTCCATGCCCTTGGTGAAGTCCATGTCACCGCCGCTGATCTTCTCCTCCTTGCCAGTGAGCTCGATGGTGCCCTCCGCGACGGCGCCGCCGCCGGGCACGACCGCCTTGATCTGGTACTTGAGGTTCGGCTCGAACGGCGCCTCCTTGCGGAAGGTGATCAGGAAGTAGAACGTGCGGACGTCGGCGTTCGGGAACTGCTCGATCTTCTGGATGAAGTCGGCGCTGCCGCTCTTCTTGTCGATCTTGTAGACCATGAGATCGAGCTTGGGGGTGTCGAGCGGCTTCTTCAGGAAGACCATCGTGTGCAGCGGCCACCTCTTGTCGCTGTTCTCTTCCTTCTTGCCGATCTTGTGCGCGCTGAACCAGCCGGGCCCGCCGAGCGACGACGGGGGCGCGGAGTCGAGGAAGAGGATCTGCCCGGCGAACGCGTCGGCCAGCGGGTCTTTCTTCGGCGGCGCGGCGTCGGCCGTGCTCGCGGTGGCTGCGGCGACGAGGACGGGTGCGGCGAACAGCGCGACCGTGACGAACAGGCTGCGGAGACGACCGGACATCGCGAAACCTCTCGGTGGGATGGCTGAACCTGGAAGCTCGGTGAAGATCCCGCGCGGCGGGTCCGCGGGCAAGGGGGAGCGAAGGGACGTGCGCCCGGGCCGTTGGACGGCGTCTTGGGCGGTTGCTTCAACGCGATTCCGCGAGCGGCACGCGAGCGAGCACGGCGAGAGGCCAAGGAGATGGCCGCTCGACCATCGAAGCCAAAGGCGCGCGCGGCCGGGGCAGCGGGTACCGTTCCCCACCTGAACGTCCGGTCGTTTTTCGGCCGCGCGCGTCCGGCTCCACCATTTCCACAGGCCGGTCCGTCGGGTTGACCTTCGTCGCACCTCGTCCGCACGCGAATTGACAGAGGCCAAGCGTACGGGCACAGTTTTGCAGCCTCGCCCTGCGCTTCGTAGAGTTGCTACTCGCTCCACCTTCGCCGTCGTGGCGATGTCGGGGCCTTCGTCGTCCCCGTCGGGACAGCATCGAGAAAGGGAGACATGCCCAACCGATCGTCCAAGCCTGCTGCCGCGCAGAACGCCGAAGGCGCAGGCGGACAGGCCCCGAAGCAGACCGGACCCGATCCGCTGCTCGGACGGCTGATCAACGATCGCTTCAAGGTCGTCTCGCTCGTCGCCCGCGGCGGCATGGGCAAGGTCTACAAGGCGGAGCAGGCCCCTCTCGGGCGCGTGTGCGCGATCAAGGTCCTCAACCCGAACTACAGCGGCGACCACGACCCGGAGTTCCACAAGCGCTTCTTCCTCGAAGCGTCCATCAGCTCCAAGCTGACGCACCCGAACACGGTCACGATCTTCGATTACGGCCGCACCGACGACAACATCTACTACATGGCGATGGAGTACCTCGAAGGGAGGACGCTCCACCGCACGCTGCGTGAGGAGGGGCCCTTCGTCGAGGAGCGGGCGACGCACATCGCGCGCCAGGTCTGCCGGAGCCTCCGCGAAGCGCACTCGCTCGGCGTCATCCACCGCGATCTGAAGCCGGCGAACGTCTACCTGATCGAGCACGGCGATGAGAAGGACTTCGTCAAGGTCCTCGACTTCGGCCTGGTGAAGAACATCGAGGAGGGCAAGGGCGAGGACCTCACCCAGACCGGCCTCTTCATGGGCTCGCCGAAGTACATGGCGCCTGAGCAGATCCGCGGCGAGCACGTCGACGCCCGCACGGACATCTACGCGCTCGGCGTCATCCTCTACGAGATGGTCACCGGAAAGGTGCCGTTCGACCGGCCCAACTCCGTGAACATCCTCATGGCGCACGTGAACGAGCCCGTGCCCAAGCTCCGCGACATGAACCCGAGCATCGCCGTGAGCGAGGCGCTCGAGGCGACGATCTACAAGTGCGTCGAGAAGAACCCCGACGACCGTTACAAGTCGATGGACGAGGTGCTCGGCGCCCTCAAGCGCGCCGGCGGCGGCGCGATGACCGGCACCATCAGCGGCGCCGATCGTTCCGGCGGGTTCGACATGCTGTCGACGACCGGCTCGTTCACGCCCCAGCCCACCCCGGGGCTCAACGCGCTGTCGCCCGACTCGGGCTCCGGCGCGATCCTCGCGAACGCCGGCGCCGCGGCCGAGAAGAGGGGCAGCAAGACCCCGCTGATCATCGGCGGCGTGGTCGCGCTGCTCGCGGTGGCGGGCATCATCGCGATGGTCTCCTCGAAGGGCAGCGACAGCGGCGCGGCCACCAACCCGTCGACGACGGCTGCGGCGACCGCCGCCCCGACGCCCACGCCAACCCCGACGCCCTCGCCGGCCCCGGCGCCGGCCCCGTCGCCGACCGCTGAAGAGGCGGTGAAGCTGAAGGTCGACACCGAGCCGTCGGGCGCGCAGGTCCGCGAGGATGGGTCGATCATCTGCGACAAGACCCCGTGCGACGTGCTCGTCACCGACAAGCCGCGCAAGCTGTCGCTCGAGCTGAAGGACTACAAATCCGAGTCGATCAGCGTGAAGAAGGGCGATCCCGATCGGCAGGTGAAGCTCACCAAGGTCCCGACGTGGACACCGCCGGCCGGCGGCGGCAAGAAGGATCAGGGCGGCGGCGCGCCCGGCGGCGGCAAGGACTTCAAGGACTCGCCGTACTGAGCACGCCTGCGCCCCGCGCCACCGCAGCGTGACGCAGCGTGAGAGGAGGCCCTCGGGTTCAGCACCGGGGGCTTTCGCTTTTGGGGCGACGCGTCACGAGCGGCCGGCGTCGTGAGCGGCGAGGCGATTCAGGCGGCGCGGCCGCCGCGGGCTGCAGATTGTTTTCTCGCGCTCGGGCGAGTTCCGGTACAGTGGCGGTTGCGTCGAGGGGGACACGACCGGTTCCCCGGGCGCGAGTTTAGCGGTGACGTGCGACCTCGCACGTCGGAAGGGAGCCCGCTCCGTGTTCCGTCGCGTACTTCAATCCCGCTTCCGAGCCAGCGGACTAGCCGCGTCCGTGCTCGCGACCTTCTTCGGAATCGCCTTGTTCACCACCCCCGCGGTGGCAGGCGAAAAAGAAGAAGCGCGCCGCCATTTCAAGGCCGGCATGCAGGCGATTTCGGATGGCCAGTACGAGAAGGGAATCGCGGAGCTGAAAGAGGCTTACGCGATCCTTCCGCACGCCAACGTGCTCTACAACATCGCTCGCGCATACGCAGAGAGCGGTGATCTCGAGAGCGCGGTCGGGTACTACCGCAAGTACCTCGCCGAGAACCCGCCCGACAAAGAGGAGGTCGAGACGGTCGTCCGCTCCCTCGAGGCGCGCCTCGCGAAGTCGAAGGCGGCAGCGGCGGCGGCGGCCGCGGCTGCCGGCGGCACCGGCCCTGCCGGTCCGGGAACGGGTCCGGGGCCGGGCCCCGGCGAGACGGGCCCCGGCGAGACCGGCCCGGCGGGTCCGGGCGTCGGGGTCGGTCCGGGCGTCGGCGTCGGCCCCGCTGCGCCCAAGGGCGAGATCGGCGCCTCCAAGACGGAAGACATCTACGAGACCAAGGTCGTCACCGCGTCGAAGGGCGAGCAGAGCCCCCTCGACTCGCCGTCGTCGACCTTCATCATCACCGCGCAGGACATCCGTCTGTCGGGCATCGACGACGTGCAGGAGCTGCTCCAGCGCGTGCCGGGCATCGACAGCGCGCAGCTGACCGCGGGCGATCACAACCTGTCGATCCGCGGCTTCAACTCGCGCCTGTCGAACAAGCTCCTCGTGCTCGTCGACGGACGGTCCGTCTACCTCGACTTCCTCGGCACGACGTTCTGGGATGCGCTCACGATCAACGTCGAAGACATCGAGCGCATCGAGGTCGTGCGAGGCCCGGGCTCCGCGCTGTACGGCGCCGACGCGTTCACCGGCGTCGTCAACATCATCACCAAGGCTCCGGGCGAGGGTAAGAGCGGCTTCACCGCCGGCATCGGTACCCAGCCGGGCGCGCCGTTCTCCTATTACCGCGGCGCGCTGTGGGCGAACGGCAAGGCCGGCGGCTGGAACTACCGCATCAGCAGCGGCTACGAGCAGAACCCGCGATGGTCGCGCGAGGTCGCGCCCGGGCGCGTCGACCTCGGCTACTTCACCAACAACTACAACGCGGGCGACCAGCACGCGCAGCTCGACGTCCGCTTCACGCGCCGGCTCGCGAAGGACGTGACGCTCGGCTTGGGCGGCGGCTTCACGCAGCTGTACCGTAACTTCTACGGCATCGGCGCCGTGACCGACACCGGCACGACCGCGAAGCTCGGCGACGTCACCGTCTACGTGAACAGCCCGCACTTCAACGTGCGCAGCTTCTACTACGGCATCGACGCGATCGCCGGCCCGTCCGTCTACTACCTCGGCGACCCGTCGTACCGCGCCGTCGCTCGTTCGAACATCATCGACAACGAGCTCCAGTACGCGAACGACTTCAAGACCGGCCCGTTGAAGCACGACCTGCGCGTCGGCGTCGGCTACCGCTTCAAGGACATCCAGTGGGGCTGGTTGGGCCCCCAGACCTACCGGACCGAGCACCACTTCAACGGCTACCTGCAGGACTCCATCCGCATCGGCGAGAAGTTCATCGTGATGGGCTCCATCCGCGGTGACCGCATCCCATACCTGCAGAAGGTGGTCCTCTCGCCGCGCGGCTCGATCATCTACAAGCGCACCAAGGACGACGCGTTCCGCATCACGGTCAGCTCCGCGTTCCGCAAGCCGACCTTCCTCGAGTCGTACCTCGACTTCCCGGTGACCACGCCGAACAGCGGCGCCGAGGCCCCGTCGCAGGCGCAGCGCGCCGACGACCCGAGCTATCGCACGCAGCACGAGAAGATCATCGCCATCGAGGCCGGCTACCAGAACCAGGCGAGCGACTACTTCTCGCTCGAGTTCAACGCCTACTACAACCGCGTCACCGACCTGATCGTGCTCTCGCAGCTGCGCCCGCAGACGCCGACCACGTTCGCGAAGGGCGCCGGCGGGTACAACGAGTCCACCGGCCGCTACGCGGCGGCCTTCGCCGGCTTCACCAACGACTGCCAGGTCTTCCACTCCTACGGCGGTGAGGCCGGGTTCCGCGCCTTCCCGATCACCGGCGTCGACCTCTACGGCTCGTACGCCCTGAACTTCACCAATCAGATCGCGCCGCCCGGCTGCGAGGCGACGGTCAAGGACGAGCGCACCAGCCGCCACAAGGTCATCGCCGGTGCGCAGTATCGTTCGAAGCTCGGCTTCGACGCCGAGCTCGACGTCTGGTTCCAGAGCAAGCAGATCTGGGCCGAGCGGCGCCTGAACAACGCGACCCGCGAGCTCGAGTACCAGCGGTACCTGCTCGACTCGTTCCCCTTGCTCAACGGGCGCATCGCCTACAACTTCAAGTTCGAGCCGCTGACCGTGGGCGTCACCTTCGCGAACCTGCTGAACACGACGATCCGCGAGCATCCGTTCGGGCAGCTCATCGGACGGCGCATCATCTTCACCGCGACCTATCGGTACTAGGAGAGGCGACCCGTGAAGCGCATTCGAATCGGCAACGCCATCGGTTCCCTCGGTCTCGCCCTGGCGCTCCCCATGGCGCTGGGGTGCGAGATCAACCTCGTGGTCGACAACCCCGACGAGAACCCGGGCATCCTCCGCCCGATGGGCATCATCCGGGGCACGGCCAGCTACGTCGGTCCTTCCCCTTGCTTCAAGAACGGTGAGGTCGAGGGCGCGCTCATCATCCTGATGTTCGACGCCGGCAACCCGCCGCCGCCCGACGGGCTCGCGTCGACGGCGCTCAACTTCTCGACGGTCCCCGGCACGAAGCTCTTTTTCAACCTCGCGCCGCCGGCGACCGGCCCCGGCTCGACGAAGAGCCCGAAGGAGTCGTTCTGCCCGAGCGTCACCTCGCCGCCGGTCACCGCCGCCGCCGAGTGGTCGCTCCAGCAGGTCGCCGCGGGTCGCTACCAGATCCGCGCGTTCTACAGCCGGCAAAACCGCTTCAACCCGCTGTTCAACTACTCGAACCTCGCGCTCGCCGGCGACGTGCCGGGCGGTTCGTTCGAGAACCCCGCGGCCGTCCCGCTGAAGTACGCGAGCGTCGAGGTCGGCGTGCCGATCGTGGCGCCCGCGACGTGCAAGGCCGACGACAAGGCCTGCAACGACCGCAAGGCGGCGGCGGACAAGGGTCTGCTCGAGATCCCGCCGCAGGGCTTCATCCGCGAGGGCGTGCCGGTCGTGCTCGGCAACCCGCTGCGCTCCAACCGACCGTTCTTCCACATCGACTACGAGCGTTCGTTGTCGTACGCGCCTTCCGAGGGCGTGGACCCGAACCCGGATCTCGGTCCGGGCACGCCCGTGCTGCGGGACTTCTGCGGCGAGACGGGCTGCCCCGCCGCCGCTGCCGGCTGGGCCCAGCAGCGCAGGGCCCTCACGCCGGAGCAGGGGAAGAAGCTCGGCTACATCACCTTCCCGCAGGATCACCTCTCGACCAGCCACTCGAACGTCGTCTGTCTCGGCGACAAGGACCCGGCGTGCGACGCGTTCAAGTTCGCGCAGGCGAGCTTCCCGCAGATCCGCTTCAAGTTCGGCTTCCCGGGCGACGCGGCCAACCCCGCCATGCCGACCGACGCCTGGTTGATGAAGAACGCCAAGGCGCGCGATCCATTCGACGCGGCGAAGGCGCGTCCGTTCTACGGCGTCGACCCGAAGGAGTTCGCGGCCGACATCCCGACCTCGAACGGGTTCTTCCTCACGCGTAACTTCAACGCGGCGGGCGAGCCCGAGATCCTGCGCGACAACAAGTCCCTCGAGGACCTCGCGAAGATCGCCGAGATCTTCCCGACCGTGGTCCTCTCGAAGATGGTCGACGACGGTGAGGGCAACATCGCCCTGCCCCCGCGCTCGCAGACCGATCCGATCGTCGTCATCCAGACGATCACGATCCGCGACTGGGGCAAGGACGCGGGCGCGGTCGCGGGCCAGCCTTCGATGAAGGCGACGTCGGAGGGCGCCGCGATCGGCGGCGCGCTCACCGGCCCCGACGGCAAGCCCGATCCGACCCAGCCGCTCTACACGCGCACCGGCTTCGAGGTGCAGGACGGCTTCACCGCGCTGGTCCGCCCGTCGGTCGTGTGCATCTACCCGCAGAGCGAGCTCCGCGGCTACCTCACCACGCCCGTTCGCACCGATCCGAACCCGGCCAACCGCGGCGCGGCGCTCGTCGACCAGGGCAACATCCTGAAGTACCGCGCCAACCGCGTGAAGGGCGTGGCCTACGGCTGCCTGCCGCCCGGCGCCTACTCGGTCAACGTCGTCTACCCGACGGGCCAGGCGTGGTCGTTCCCGAACCTCTCCGGTCACTGCTCGTTCAGCGCGCGCTTCCAGCCGAACGAGGAGTGCATGAACACCTCCGACGATCTGCGCGGCGGGTTCTTCTGGACCGACAACAAGCGCCCGATCACGGGGTTCGACTTCAACAGGGGCTTCCCGATGCGGCCGCTGGTCCGCTCGCAGATGCTCTACCAGACCGAAGCGAACGGCATGTTGAAGCTGCTCACCGACGTCAACGGCAAGTCGTACCCGGCACCGCAGGTGGTCGTCATCAAGCCGTCCCCGCGCTGCGGGAAGTACATGCCGGAGAACGACGCGACCAACGCCTGCACGGACGACAAGTCCTGCGACGATCGCGGCACGGCGTTCACCGGCGTCTGCATCGCCGGCCCCGGCGGCAAGGGGAAGTTCTGCGACTTCAACGCCGACGGGAAGATCTCCACCGCGAAGATCTGGTTCAACAACCCGGTCAACGAGGACACCATCCTCACGACGGACGCGGCGGCCAACGGCCTCCTCGACACCGACGAAGACAAGAACGACAACAAGAAGCTCGATCTCAAGGTGCCGAACGTCTGCTCGATGCCGTTCAAGGCCTGGGTGGGGATCGAGAAGATCAACCCCGACAAGCTGCTGAAGTGAGCGTCTGAGCGGCTCCTCGGCGCGGCGGGCTCGGCCTCCGGACCGGGCCCGTCGTCATTTCGAGTCGTCAGTCGTCAGTCGTCAGTCGTCAGCACGACGAAGAGACGAGACGACCCCTTCGACGCGCGTCGCCTTCGCGGACGTAGGCCACGGGTCTCCTCACTTCAGACGAGCGACGGCCGCTCCACCGGGTCGAAGCGGAAGCCGTAGGCGCGCGCGTGGAGCCCGAGCTGCACGACCGCGACCGCGCCGAGGACGAAGTAGACGATGCCCATCGTCTCTTCGCCGAGTCGGAGCACCGAGCCGTGGACGACGAGCATGAGCGCGCCCGAGAGGCCGACGAGCCAACCCCAGCTGCGCCGCAGCACCAGCCCGATGGCGCCGGCGATCCACAGCGCGCCGAGCCCGATACCGAACCCGAGCACCCATCGCTGGTCCATGGCCGCCCACGTCCGGCCGAGCAGATCGTGCGTGAGCTCGATCGCGGCGGCGAGCACGAGGATGACGGGAGCGATGTACGTGGGCTTCGCCGTGGTGCGGATCATGCGCGCCTCCTTCGACTCCTGGGCGGCACGCCGCAAACATCGTGCCGATCTGCGCGCGCGTCGTGCGTGCGCGCGGCCGGTGCGCTCGGCTATTCCTCTTCGTCCTCGTCGTGAGCCTTCGAGACGGGCTGAGGCGCGCTGTAGCCCTTCGGGACCTTGATGGTGGGCTTCTTCGGGCGCGGCTTGTAGAGGATCACGATGCGACCGATGACCTGCACCACCTCGGAGGCGGTGGCCGAGGCGAGCTGACCGGCGGCGATCTTGCGATCGACAGGCGCCTCGGAGCCGATCTTCACCTTGATCAGCTCGTGGTCGTGGAGCGCTTGGGCGACCTGCGCGGTGACCTGGCGCGTGACGCCGCCCTTGCCGATCTGCACGACGGGCTCGAGGTGATGAGCGAGCGCACGCAACGAGCGCGCAGCGGCACCGGTGAGAGGCATGCGGCCGCTTATCACGTCGCGGGCAGGAAATCCTTCGGACTTCGGTCGAGGGGGATTTCACGCAAGCGCGCGCGCGAGGAACGGCGCGGTCGGGCTCGAGGTGCGCGCGACCTCTTCCGGAGGGCCGGATGCGACCACGCGCCCGCCCTCGTCGCCGGGGCCGGGACCGAGATCGACGACGTGATCGGCCCGCGCGGCGAGCGCGACGTCGTGCTCGATGACCACCACCGTGCTCCCCTGATCGCGGAGGGCGACGAGCGCGTCGAGGAGCACCGCGACGTCGCTCGGGTGCAGCCCGGCGGTGGGCTCGTCGAGCACGTAGAGCGTCTGCTCGCCGAGGCGCCGTCCAGCGGCGGCAGGCCGAGCGAGCTCGCGCGCGAGCTTCACGCGCTGCGCCTCGCCGCCCGAGAGCGTCGTCGCCGGCTGGCCGAGCGGCAGGTACCCGAGCCCGAGCGAGCGCATCGCGTCGAGCCGCTCGCGGATGGCCGGGATCGCCTCGAACAAGCGCTGCGCGGCGTCGACGTCGGTCGCGAGCACGTCGGCGACGGAGAGCCCGCGCCACTTCACGGCGAGCGTCTCGCGGTCGTAGCGCGCGCCGCCGCACACCGGGCAGGGCACCCGCACGTCGGGGAGCAGGCGCATCTCGATGCGCACCGAGCCTTCGCCGAGGCACGCTTCGCAGCGGCCCCCCTTCACGTTGGCGGAGAAGCGTGAGGCCTTGTAGCCGCGCGCCTTCGCCTCGGGGAGCGCGGCGAACATCTCGCGCAGCTTCGGCATGATGCCGGTGGCGGTGGCCGGCGTGGAGCGCGGCGAGCGTCCGAGCGGCGCCTGGTCGATGGCCACCACACGCTGCAGCCCGAAGGCGCCCTCGATCGCGCGGACGTGCGGCGGGAGCGGCGCACCGTCGATCGCCGCGCGCACCGCGGGGACGAGCGCGTCGAGGATCAGCGTGGATTTGCCGCTGCCGCTCGGGCCGGTCACGCAGATCAGCGACTGCAGCGGCAGATCGAGATCGACGCCCCGCAGGTTGCGGAGCGTGATCCCCCGCGCGCGCAGCGTGCCCGACGCGGTGCGACGTGCGACGCGCGGCAGCGTGCGGGCGCCGGAGAGCCACGGTCCGGTGACCGAGCGCTCGTCTCCGGCGATGGCCGTCGGCGCGCCGGTCGACAGCAGGCGGCCGCCGCCGGTGCCGGCGACCGGGCCGATGTCGATCACGTGATCGGCCCGCGAGATCAGCTCGAGATCGTGCTCGACCAAGAGCACGGTGCTGCCGCGATCGCGCAGGCGTCGGAGGATCGCGTCGAGGCGGTCGACGTCGCTCGGGTGCATGCCGCGCGACGGCTCGTCGAGGACGTAGAGCACGCCGCGCAGGCCGCCGGCGAGCTGCCCGGCGATGCGCGTGCGCTCCCCCTCGCCGGCGCTCAGCGCGTCGGTGTGGCGATCGAGCGCGAGGTGCCCGAGGCCGACGTCGAGCAGCGCGTCGAGCCGCGACAGCGCGCCGTCGAGCAACGGGCGCGCGACCGGGCGCAGGCGATCGGGGACCGTGACCGACGCGAGGAACGCGCGCGCGTCGCGGAGCGACAGCGCGCCGACGTCGGCGATCGAGCGACCGTTGAGCGTGACCGCGCGCGCCTCGCGGCGGAGGCGCGTCCCGCCGCAGTCCGCGCAGGGGATCTCCTCGCGGAGGTTCTCGAGGGCGCGGTCGTCGAGGGCGCCCTCCTCCTCGGCCGCCTCGGTGGGAGCGACGTCTTCGCTCATCCGCGCGTCGACCCAGGCGATCACGCCCTCGTGGGCCTTCTTCTTCTTGCCGCCCTCGAGGACCGCGGCGCGCTCGCGCAGCTTCGACCAGGGGACGTCGGGGTCGACGCCGAGCGCGTCGACGAGGCGCTTCAGCTCGACGGCGTAGGCGACGCTCGACGGCGCGCCCCAGGCGACGATCGCGCCCTGCCGCAGCGTGCGCGACGGATCGGGGACGAGCGTGCGCTCGGTGGCGCGCGCGCGGACGCCGAGGCCCTCGCAGGTCGGGCAGGCGCCTCCTACCACGCGCGTCGTCGCCGACGCGACCGAGTTGAACGAGAAGAGCGCCGGCTCGATCGGCGGGAACTGCAGGTCGTCCTTCTCGCAGGCGAAGCGCTCGCTGTGGAAGGTGAGGTCCTTGCTGCCGTCGGGGCGCTCGCGCGCGAGGCGCACGCGGCCGTCGGCCAGGCGACGCGCGAGCTCGATCGAGTCGCTGGCGCGCCCGCGCACCCCGTCTTTGACGACGAGGCGGTCGACCACCACGTCGAGATCGTGCGCGGCGCGGGGGAACCTCTTGCGATCGAGCGCGGCGACCTCGCCGAGGTCGACGGGCTGCTCGTCGACCACCGCGCGCACGAAGCCTTCCTTGCGCAGCCGCTCGAGCAGCTCGCGCAGATCGCCGGCCTGGCCGCGGGCGACCGGCGCGCGGACGACCACCTTCGTGCCGGCGGGCTCGGCGAGGAGCGCGTCGACCACCTCCTGCGTCGTCTCGGCGCGCAAGGCGTCGCCGCACACCGGGCAGTGCGGCTCGCCGACGCGCGCGTACAGCACGCGGAGGTGATCGGTGATCTCGGTGGCGGTGCCGATGGTCGAGCGCGACGAGCGCGCGAGCGCGCCCTGCGCGATGGCGATCGCCGGCGGGAGGCCGTCGACCAGATCGACGTCGGGGCGCGGCAGACGCATCGCCTGTGCGCGCAGATCGCTCGACAGCGCCTCGAGGTAGCGACGCTCGGCCTCGGCGAAGATGGTGTCGAACGCGAGCGAGGATTTGCCGGAGCCGCTCGGGCCGGTGATGACGACGATGGCGCCGTCGGGGATGTCGACGTCGATCGCCTTCAGGTTGTGCGTGCGCGCGCCGCGGACGACGATCGGCATGCGCCGGTCACTTCTTGTCGAGCGTGAAGGTCGCCTCGCGCACCACCTGCCCGTCGGCGCCGCTCGCGCGCACCGTGCCCTTGATCGAGCGCGCGTCGCCGCTGCCCTCGACGGTCGCGTCGACGACGCCCCACATCGCGGGCTTGCTGCCCTCGTCGGGGTGCAGCGTGCCGGTGAGGTGACCGTCCTCGAGCCAGCCGCGGAACGACTGCGCGCCGAGCGCGCCCTTCGCGGCGCCGGTGGCCGCGCCGTTGCCGGCGGGGAGGGTGATGGTCAGCTCGCCCTCTCCCAGGCCGTCCTTGGAGTCGGGGTGCACGAAGGCCGGCGCGTCGGAGGCGACGCGCACCTCGCCGCGCTTGGACGCGTAGGCGCCCTTCAACGTGATCGGGGCGGCCTTCGGAGCCGCGGCCGACACCGACGGCGCGGCGGACGCGGCCGGCTTGCTCGCCGGCTGGTCGGTCGGCGCGTCTTTCTTGCCGCAGGCGACGACGACCAGTGCGAGCGCGAAGAGAGCTCGTTTCATGACGTGCGCTCCGTGATGCGGACGCCGACGGCGCCGTCGACCTCGACCAGCTCGCCGCGCGCGAGCACCTTGCCGCCGATGCGCAGCGACACCGCGTCGCCCACCCGCCGATCGAGCACCACGACGTCGCCGGGACCGAGCGCGGCCCACTCGCGCGCGGCGAGCGTCGCGCTGCCGATCTCGACGCGCACCGCGAGCGGGAGCTCGGCGAGGTCCTCGGCCAAACGCGCGCCCTCTTCGAGGGCGGGGAGCTGCATCGTCGCGCCCGTCTCGTCGGTCATCGGATCGACGTTTTCGGACGGCGCCGCGGCGGCGGCAAGCTCGACCGGCCCGCCCTCGATGCGGACCTGCACGCGACCTTCGCGGGGCTCGATTCCCCGCGCCTGCACGCCGGCGCGCGCGGCCGGCGCGACCAGGGCGCAGCCGTCGAGCCGGTGATCGACCACGATGACGTCGCCGGCCCGCAGATCGGCGAGATCGCCGGCGCGCGCGGTGCCGTGGGCGATCACGACCGGCAGTGTCAGAGGGGTGTCTCCGAGGCGATGCAGCGCGTCGATCGCCGAGAACGCGGGCGTGCGGTCCAGCTCGGGGACCGAGACGGCGACACGCACCGTCGCACGCAGCACCCCGAGCTTCACGGCGACGTCGATCGTCAGCACCTCGAGGCCGAGGGATGGGAGCGCGTCGCGCGGGGGATCGATCGCGAGGACCGGGGCCTCGACGCCGGCCTCGCGCGCGAGCCACTGCAGCACGCCGGCGATCGCGCCGGCGACCTCCGGATCGACGCCGCGCCCACGCGCGACCCTCGGCAGGCCGCCGCCGGCGAGCGCCGACGCGACGGCCAGCGCCAGCTCGGCCTCGACCTCGATCGCGACCGCGCTCCCCGGCTCGCCGAGCACGATCAGCGCGCCGCGCCCGCCGAGGTCGACCCGCGCGGCCGCGCCGACGCGTCGGACGTCGAGGGTCACCGGGTGGCCGACCAGTCCCGAGAGCGCCTGCGCGATCGCCGCCGTGCGCACCGTCGGGAAGGCGCGGCGCACGCGCGCGGCAGCGCGCACGTGCGTCGGCGCGACGCGAGGGAGCGCGTGCCACGGGAAGGGGGAGATCACGTGCGCGAACGTATCATCGGCGTGCGCGCGCCGTCCTGCGTGCGGCCCACGAGTCATCCGTGAGATACTCGTCGGCCCGGAGGGCACATGCGCTGCGTCGCCTGCGGAAACGAGGTCGCGCTCGACGACGTCACCTGCCGCCGCTGCACGGCCGCGACCAGGGGTTCGTCGTTCTCCGAGGCGGTGGAGGTGCACGTCCATCGGCCGCTCCCGCTGCCGCGCGTCTGCTGTTGTTGCCTCGATCCCGCCTACGCGATGGCCGAGGAGTCCGAAGAGAGCGAAGGCCTGCGGACCGTGCGCAAGCTCACCTACGATCTGCCGTGGTGCTCCGGGTGCCTCGCGCTGCGGCGATCGCTCCGGCGCACCGCGGTGTGGGTGGCGTTCGTCGCGGCCGCCAGCGCGTTCGCCGGAACCTATGTGCTGCCAGGCTCGACGGCGCTGTACGTCGCGCTCCCGACGTTCATCGTCGCGTGGATCGTCGCGCAACCGCTCCTCGTCCGCTACGCGCTGGTGAAGAAGTGGACGACGACGCAGACCTGCAAGGGCATCGGGCCGTAGCGCCCATTCAGCCGCCGCACCCGAACTGCACCTGCGTGCGCGCGACGAGGTCGAGCTCCTCGTACCAGCCCCTCGCGAGGCGCGCGTGCAGCTCCGGCCTGCCCTCAGTAGCAAGCCACAGGGTGCCGGCGAGCGTGTCGGTGGCGTAGGCGGGGAGCCCGTACCTCACGGCGTCGCCGACGAGCGCCCACGAGGAGGTGGCGCAGCGCGCGCGGCCGTCGCGGCTGAAGCGCGGGAAGCCGCCGCCCCCCGTCCAGTCGCCGAAGGTGACGCGCAGGCGCGCGGGCTCGCCCGGGCACACGACGCCCTTGGCGAGGACCGCGTACACGGTCTTCGGCATCGCCTCGGCCTCCATGACCGGGTTCCACGCGACGAGCTCGATCGGGCCGGGCGGGACCTTGGCGCGGAGGGTCGTGTCGGGGCCGACGTTGCCGATGAACGTGCCGTCGCTCGTCATCACGGTGACGTACCCCGCCTCCTCGCAGCTGGTCTGCGTCCACGCGATCTCGAGGACGCCTTCGTCGGGCTCGACGTACGCCGGCGTGAGCTGCCAGGGCGCGCGCCACGGCGCGCATGCGACGGCGGCGGTCGCGAGCGCCAACGCGGCCCAGGCGGCGCCGCGCGATGGTCGAGGTGTGTGCACCACGGTCGCAGGGACGAGCACCCGGTGTGCCACGCCGAAAGGGCCGCGGATCGCGACGCTCGCAGCCGGCGCCTGCGTACTTTTGTCGCGCCGGCGGCGCCCTGTCGCGTGACGAGCGTCAACCCGGAGCCGCGAATTGCCGCCCGTGCTCCGCCATGGTCGACCTTGCGGAATGCGTCGGCTCCTTCCTCTCGCTTCATTCGCGCTGGTCGTGCTCGTCGCGTGCGGATCGTCCGAAGACAAGGCCGCCACGCAGCCCGATGCGAGCGTCGACGCGGGCGACGCCGGGCGCGAGGTGTGGGTCTCCGACGGCAAGCCCGTCTACCCCGAGATCAAGTGCGGCCCGGGCCCGTACGTCGACTGGGCGCTGCAGCCCATCGGGCAGACCATCGGCGAGATCGCCGACGTCGAGCCGGCGGAGCGCATCAAGGTGTCGCTCAGCGCGTGCCCCGAGGTCAAGGGCGAGACCGACGCCGAAGGCTACGCGACGCTCAAGCTCACCGTCGGTCAGCCGGTCTCGATCCGCCTCGACTCCGACAACTGGCTGCCCACGCGCTGGCACGAGATCACGCCGCAGAAGTGGAGCCAGGCCCCGACGCTCACCATCATGGCGAAGGACGCGGCGAAGGAGCTGCCCGGGTTCGCCGCAGACAAGGGCGTCATCCTCGTCGACGTCACTGCCGCCGAGGCGGGCACCTGCTTCGACAACGAGGGCGTGGCGGTGACCGTGAAGGATCACCCCGAGGCGGTGATCAGCTACCACGCGGCGTCCGCGCCGTTCGCGCCGGTCGCCGCCGCGACCGGCACCACGTCGTCCGGCCTCGTGTCGATCCAGGGGATCGCCCCCGGCACCAAGGTCGTCATCGAGGGCATCAAGACCGGGTGCAGCGTGTCGCCGTTCGCGAGCCCCGGCGGCGTGCTCGTCGAGGCGGGCGTGGTGTCGCGTACGCAGCTGCTCGTGCACGAGACGCTGCCCACGTGCGGTCCGCCGCCGTGGTTCATGCTGTCGGGCCTCAGCACCACGCGCGAGACGAGCGGCGCGGCGGGCACGCCGATCGCCGACGTGGAGGTCTCGTTCACCACGTGCCCCGGCGTGAAGGCGAAGACCGACGCGGCCGGCGCCTGGAAGGCGTGGGTCGGCCAGAACATGCCGGTGGCGCGCCGCTACCAGAAGGACGGCTTCTTCGTCACGCATTCGCCGGAGCAGTTCTGGCCGCAGGACTACGACAAGGTCGATCTCTCGCTGCGCAACGTGACCACCTGGACGTCGCTCATGCCGCGGCTCGACACCACGCACGGCTACGTGCTCGTCGGCATCGCCGCGCCGAAGACCGGCGACTGCGTCGGCGTCGAAGGCGTGACGCTCACCGTGAACGGCCACCCCGACGCGAAGGTCATGTACATGGACGGCGAGCCGCCGAAGGAGGTCGCCGGCACCGCGACCACCAAGCGCGGGCTCGCGTACATCTCCGGTCTGAAGCCGGGCGACCTCGTCGACGGCACGATCACCGGCGCGCGCGAGGGGTGCGTGTACTCGCTGAAGGGCGGCATCGACACCGGCAACGCGAAGCTCGAAGCGGGGGCGCTGACGATCGTGAGCGTCTACGCCTCGAAAGCGCCGTAATCCCGTCCCTCCGGGTGAGTTCTGACGCGCGCGCAACCGCGGGGGCGCTCCTGACGACGGGCCGACATGGCGAAGAACAGCACGCAGTACGTGTGTCAGGGGTGCGGGGCGATCGCGCCCCGTTGGCTCGGGCGCTGCCCGTCTTGCGGCGGGTGGAACACCCTCGTCGAAGAGACGGTCGGCAAGAAGCGTTCGTCCACGACCTCCGAGTCGCGGCCCGGCCGGCCGGTGTCGATCGGCGAGGTCTCCGAAGACGCCGCTGCGCGGCTGCCCACCGGGATCGCCGAGCTCGATCGGGTGCTCGGCGGCGGCGCGGTGCTCGGCAGCGTGGTGCTGGTCGGCGGCGATCCGGGCGTCGGCAAGAGCACGCTGCTGCTGCAGGCGCTCGCCGGGCTCTCCCAGCGCGGCGCGCGCGCCCTCTACGCGTCCGGCGAGGAGTCGGTGGCGCAGGTCGCGCTGCGCGCGCGGCGCATCTTGGGCGACGCGGCGCACGCGCTCGGAGACCGGCTGCAGATGGTCGGAGCCTCCGACGTCGCCGAGGTCGAAGACGCCGCCAAGCGCGCGAGGCCGTCGGCGCTGGTGGTCGACTCGGTCCAGGTCCTCCGCTCGAGTGAGCTCGAGAGCGCCGCTGGCACGGTCTCGCAGCTGCGCGAGGTGACCGCGCGCCTGGTCGATCTCGCCAAGCGCGAGCAGATCGCGCTCTTCCTCGTCGGTCACGTCACCAAGGACGGCGCGCTCGCCGGGCCGAAGGTGCTCGAGCACCTCGTCGACGTGGTGCTCGCGTTCGAGGGGGAGCGCGGCAACGCGTTCCGCGCGCTGCGCGCGTCGAAGAACCGCTACGGCTCGGCGACCGAGGTCGGGGTGTTCGAGATGGCGCAGGGTGGCCTCGCCGAGGTGCCGAACCCGTCGGAGCTGTTCCTCGCCGAGCGCCCCGCGCACGCGAGCGGAAGCGTCGTCGCGCCGGTCACGCCGCAGGAGGGCGGGGCGCGCGCGGTGCTCGTCGAGGTGCAGGCGCTGGTCGGGTCGCCTGGTCTCGGCAGCGGTCGCCGCACGGCGACCGGCATCGCCGCCACGCGCCTCGCGATGATCCTGGCGGTCCTCGAGCGGAAGATCGGCTTCACCCTCACCTCGACCGACGTCTTCGCCAACGTCGCCGGCGGCCTGTCGATCGACGAGCCGGCCATCGACCTGCCGCTCGCGATCGCGGTCGCCTCCGCGGCGCGCGATCGGCCGTGCGCGCGCGATCTCGTCGCCTTCGGCGAGATCGGTCTCGCAGGCGAGGTGCGCGGCGTGGCGCGGGGGAGCGCGCGGCTCGGCGAGGCGGCGTCGATGGGCTTCAAGCGCGCGATCGTCCCGGCGTCGACCGCCGAGCGCATCTCGGCGAACGAGCGGAGCGGTGTCGAGCTGATCCCGGTGCGGAGGGTCGACGAGGCGATCCGGATCGCGCTCGAGGACTGACCGGAATGCCGTGGCGTCGAGGTTGCGGGAGCTTCGGCAAAGGACCGGTGGCGCGCATCCACGGTTGCAGCGCACAGCTACGAGGTCACGCTCGTGGCGGCGAGTGCTATGTTCCTGGATCGAGGCGGCATGGGCAGACGTGATCTCGCGCCGCGCCCGCCAGGTCCTCGATGGGACGGCGGCGACGCGCGACCTCGACGAGGCTCTTGGGGAAGTTGCAGCGCGCGTGCGCCCCGCTTCGCGATGAAGCGATGGCGTATCCATGAGGATGCGCTTCGTGAGGTCGACACGACCGTCGCCTGGTATGAGGAGCAGCGCGAGGGTATCGGGCGAGAGTTCCTCGATGACGTGCGCACGACGCTCGCGAAGCTGCGCAGCGATCCCGCGATCAGCACACCAGATCGGAACGCACCACCCGACGCACGCGTCCGACGTCGCGGCCTTCGGCGGTTCCCCTACCTCATCGTCTTCGTTGAAACCGCCACCGACTACGTAGTCGTCGCGATCATGCACCGCCGCAGGCGGCCGGGCTACTGGGCATCGCGGATCACTCGGTCGACATAGTCGATCTGGTCGACGTCGATCTGGAGAAGGACCGAATCGTGGTCTACGAGCAGATCACCACGCGCAAGGAGACGATCTCGTACGTCGCCGCCGACGGCCTGGTGACGATCGCTCCCACGAAGCCCGAGGAGCCGTCGTCTCCGACCAAGAACAAGAAGAAGAAGTGAGGCTCACTCGTAGGAGTGGGTCGCGCTCGCGGTGGTGACGCCGCCGCCGTCGGGCGCCGGGAAGCTCATCGTCTGGAACACGGAGGCGACGCACGTGCGGATCGACGCGTCGGTCAACGTGCCGCCGCTCGCCTTGGCGGACGAGACGCTGCCCTTGTCGTCGATGGTGAACGAGACGGAGATCGTCCCGCTCGCGCTCTTGCCGCCATGACACCCGCGGAGCGAGGCCGTTCGTCCGCGCACGACCTTGCGCACGACGTCGACGGGCAGGGCGCCGCTCGCGGTGATCGAGCTCTCGGTCACCTTCGAGGCGGGCTTCGCGCTGCCGCCGCCCATCGAGATGTCGCCCCCGCCTCCGCCGCCGCCCTTGCCGATGCCGCCGAGCCCGCCGTAGCCGTCGGAGGCGCCGGCCGCGGCGCCGATCAACCCGCCCTCGAACACCGACGGATCCGAGAAGACCGACGAGATGCTCGAGCCCGACCCGAGGCTGCCGAGCACGCCGATCATCGCCACCTTCGAGAGGATGAGCCCCTCCTCGCACAGCGGCTTTCCCTTCGAGGTGTTCTTGAGCTTCGGGTCTTCCCAGGGTTTGCAGTCGGTCGACGACTCGAACGCGGCGCCGAGGTTGTCACGGAACGTCGAGCCGACGATGCGGACCTTCCGCTCGTCGCGCGGCAGCTGCACGACCGGCCGCTTGCCTTCGCCGGCGAACTCGACGGTGATCGCGTCGAGGTCCGCGGCGGCGTCGCTGTCGAGCTCGATGCCGCGCCAGTCTCCGGGAGCGGGCTTCGCCTCGGCCGACGTGAACGTGACCCCGTGGGCGACGAGCTTCGCAGTGGCGCCGGATCCGAGCACGGAGATCCGCCCGCGCCGGGTGAATTGGACCACCGCGCCCTCCTCGATCTCGAGGGTGGTCGGGTCCTTCGTCGTGATGACGTTCAGCGAGTCCTCGATGACGTACGGCGTGGCGCGCTTCGGCAGCACGAGCGACCGCGAGAGGCCGCCGTGGAGGCGCACCGCGCCGGCGAAGTCCTTGCCGAGTGACGGGAACAGCTCGGGATTCACGCTGGCGATCGCGCCCTCGTCTTCGAACGCGATCGCCTCCAGCTTCGGCACGCTCAACGGGCTCGCGACGTAGAGCGCGACCCCGGCGTTGCGACGAAGCCGGATGTGCGAGAGCGAGACGGTGTCGCCAGGGGTGAACGTCGACACCACGAGACCGCCGGCGGTGAGCGGCGGCTTGGTCTGCGCGCCGTGCGCGAACTGCGCGCCTCCGAACTCCACGACGGCGTGCTCGACGACCGACTCGCCCCACGGCGCGAGCCCGGAGTCGGCGCCGGCGTCGGGCTTCGCGAAATAGGGCGCTTTGTCGTACGGCCTTCGTGCGAAGACGAGGCCGGACCAGTCCCCCGGCGCGCGCGTCGGCGCGGCGGACGTGAAGACGATCGGCTCGGCCGCGGTGCCGCGCGCGCGCAGCACGCCGCCCTCGATGACGAGCCCCGCCCCCTTGGCGAACGAGAGCTTCGCGCCGGGCCCGATGTCGAGCGAGGCCCCGGCGGGGACGTGGAGGACGCCGCCGATGGTCAGGTCGCACCGCGCAGGCACCTCCACCGTACCCACCACGGTGTCGCCGGGCGGAATCGAGCACTGCACCCGCGGCGGCGCCGCCTTGTCGTCGGGCCGCACCTCGGGCGCCGGCTTGCGACACGAGATGGCGCACGCCGCGATCAACGCCACGAGCGCGCCGCGGCCTGCCATGGCTACGCGTCGCCCTTCGCGCTCTGCGCGAAACGCTGGGCGATCTCTTCGGAGGCGGTGGAGAGGTCTTCCATGGCCGTCTCCTTGTCGCCCTTGAGGTACGCGCGCAGGCCGTCGGCCGCGAGCAGCGCGATCGACGAGTTCACCTTGAGCTCGGACAGCGCGTGCTGGACGTCTTCGTTCTTGAGCAGGTCGTCGAGCTCGTCGAAGAGCTGGTCGACCTCCTGGAGCACCAGGACGGCTCGGTCCGAGAGGACCTTCGGGCGATCGTCGGAGGCCATGCCCTCTCTTGGTAAGACGTGGGAACCGGGGCGTCGAGCCGGCGTCCCGCCGGCTCGCTCTGGTCAGTGAGCCGGCGGGAACGGCGGCCCGCCCTGGTTGTCTAGAGGGCGTTGTCGTAGAGGTCCCGAATGCGCACCGTCCTCCTCGCCGCCGCGCTCGTGCTCGCCCTCGCCTTCGTGCTCGCCGGCGCCGGCTGCAGCCGCAAGCTCACCAAGGAGGAGTGCGATCACCTCCTCGGCCGGGGCATCGCCCTGCAAGCCCAGAAGGGCATCCCCGAGCCCGTCCTGAAGCAGTCGGGCATCTACGGCGTTCCCCTCGACGTCGAGCTCGTTCGCAAGACCGCGCGCGGCAAGGCGAAGCAGGCCATCGACGACTTCGATCGCGCGTGCCTCGGCCTCGAGAGCGAGACCTCGGTGGTGCTGTGCGGCCGGCGCGCGAAGGACGAGGCGGAGCTGCGGGCGTGCGGCGGCCTGGCGGCGCGCGCGCTCGACACCGGCGCCTCCGCGCGGCTCGCCGTCACCCGCAAGTTCTCCGGCGAGGAGTGCTCCAAGTACGCCGAGCACGGCGTGAAGATCGGCGCGATCACGCCCGACGACGTGAGCAAGCTGATGAAGGAGTGCGAGGAGTGGCTCGAGATCGGCTACTTCGAGTGCCGCACCGGCGCGAAGGACGCGGCTGGCTGGAAGGCGTGCGAGCTGCCCTGATCCTTGGCGTTCTTGGCCAGTCGTGATCGACCACGCTTCCCGCGGCGACCGCCTTGCGATAGGCGCGATCCATGTTCAAGAAGGTCCTCATCGCCAACCGCGGCGAGATCGCGCGCCGCGTCGCCCGCACCTGCAGGCGCCTCGGCATCGCCACCGTGGCCGTGTACAGCGACGCCGACGCCGACGGGCCGCACGTCCGCGAGTGCGACGAGGCCGTGCGCGTCGGCCCGGCGCAGGTCAAGGAGAGCTACCTGAACGCGGCCGCGATCATCGAGGCGGCGAGGTCGACCGGCGCCGAGGCGATCCACCCGGGCTACGGCCTCTTGAGCGAGAAGAGCTCGTTCGCGCGCGCGGTCCGCGAGGCGGGTCTGGTCTTCATCGGCCCGGCGCCCGAGGCGCTCGACGCGTTCGGCGACAAGATGCGCGCGCGGCACGTGGCCCTCTCGGCCGGCGTGCCGCCGGTCCCGGGCGTCGACGAGCCGATCCCCACCGACGACGTCGCGCGCGCGAAGGCCGAGGCCGCCCGCGTCGGCTATCCCATCGTCGTCAAGGCGGTGGGCGGCGGCGGCGGCATCGGCATGCAGGTCGTCAAGGACGAAGCCGGCATCGAGCGCGCGCTCAAGTCGTGCAGCGATCGCGGCGCGCAGGCCTTCGGCGATCCGCGCGTGTACCTCGAGCGCTACGTGCAGTCGCCGCGGCACATCGAGGTGCAGGTGTTCTGCGACGCGCACGGCAACGCCGTCGCGCTCGGCGAGCGCGAGTGCTCGGTGCAGCGCCGCCACCAGAAGATCCTCGAGGAGTCGCCGTCGCCGTTGTTCGTCGGCGAAGAGGGCGACCGCGCCCGCAAGCTGCTCTTCGATCGCGCGCTCGCGGTCGTGACCAAGGCCCACTACGTCAACGCCGGGACCGTCGAGTTCATCGTCGACGCGCAGAACCCGTCGGAGCCCTATTTCCTCGAGGTCAACGCGCGCCTGCAGGTCGAGCACCCGGTCACCGAGATGTGCACCGGCATCGATCTCGTCGAGGTGCAGCTCCGCGTCGCCGCCGGCGAGCCGCTCCCCGACTACGTGCGCAACGCGCAGCGTCGCGGCGCGTCGATCGAGGTCCGCCTCTACGCCGAGGAGCCGCGCAAGGGCTTCCTCCCGCGCCCCGGGCCGGTCGACGAGCTCGCCTGGCCGCAGGCGGGCGACGATCTGCGCGTCGAGGCGGGCGTCGAGCAGGGCTCGAAGGTCACTCCCTACTACGACCCGATGATCGCCAAGATCGTCTCCTACGGCGGGGACCGAGACCAGGCGATCGCGCGCCTCGATCGTGCGCTCTCGGAGCTGAAGATCGGCCCGGTCATCACCAACCGCGATTTCCTCCGCGACGTGCTTTCGAGCCAGCGCTTCCGGGCGGGCGATTACGACACGCTCTTCGCGGAGGCGCTCGCGAAGCAGCCCGTCTGAGGGGCACGGGCTTCGTACCGCCGGCGCGCAGAGCGTCACTTGCAGATGGGCGCCGCCTTCGGCGCAGCGAGCGACTGCGCCTTCGGATCGAACATCACGAGCCCCGGCGGGTTCGCGTACCCGATCGCCCAGGTCCCGTCGTCGAGCTTCGCGCTGCCGAGGACGAACGTCTCCGGCTCGTCCCGCGGCTTGCTCGGCATCGTGAGCCGCTTGGTCGCGTAGGTCTTCGCGTCGACGACGCCCAACGTGACCTTGCCCTCGAGCTTCCCGTCGGCGCCGTACGATCGCTCCTCGTTGCCGACCAGGAACGTGTCGTCGCCGAGCTGGACGAACAGCGCAGGATCGCCGATCGAGTGGAGCTTCCCCGTCTTGGTGTCGAGGAAGGCCTGCGTGCCGGCGGGGCCGCAGCAACGGTACGAAGACAGCACGATGTGCGAGCCATGCCAGTGCGCAGACCAGTTGTCGCTCGGGTCGGCGAACATGTCGGGCTTGTTCGGCACACCCACGGGGAGGGCGAAGCTCGCCGTCTTCTTGCCGGTGTCGACGTCGAAGAGCTCGCCGAACACCTTGTGCTGCGCGATGCCGGCCGCCTTCGCCTTCGACGGCACGAAGCGGTAGAGGAACAACCGCTTGCCGTCGGCGCTCACCCCGCCTTCGAGCTCTGCGCCCTCGCGAGGCTTGAAGCCGGGCTTCACCGTCTTGCAGATCGGCTTCTCGGTCTGCTCGCCCGCCCAGGGGCAGATCTTCGCGTTCGCGCCGTCGGTGCTCAGCGTGAAGGGCGTGGGCATCTCGCCGACCGGTGCGGGCACGAACCCGTCGGCGCGCCCCCATTTGCCGGTCGCGAGATCGTACCCGAGGCACGAGGGCTCCGCGTGACCCTCGCCTGCGACGCAGAGGTAGAGCGCGCCGCCCTTTCGCTCGAACGCGGCCAGGGCTCCCTCCGCGTAGATCGCGGGGATGCACGCCGGCATCGGCTCGGGGGGCTTGGCCGAAGCGCTCGGCGCCGCGGGCGAGGCGGTCGGTGCGGCCGCGACGCTCGGAGACGCCGGCGGCAGCTTGGGGGCGGACGGCTCCGGGGGCGATCCCGTGCAGCCGCCGAGCGATCCGAGGACCACCAGCCCTGAGAACGAGGCGAGCGAGGCGAGCGATCGAGCGTTCATGTGTGCACCAGCCTGTGCGGGCCATGATCGACCGGAAAGCGTGCGGCGGTCCACGCGCGTCGTCGTCGGGGTTCGGACGACCTCCGTCAGGCGCATGAGCGCGTCGAGCTGCTGCGACTCGACCTGCACCGGTCAGCGCTGCAGCAACGTGCTTCGCCACATCCTGAACGAGCCGCACTCGGTCCCGGCGGTGCAGGCGGTGTCGCGGCAGATGCCGCTCACGCAGTTGCCGCTCGAGCAGGCCGCTTTCGCCGGTCGCCGGTGCACGCGTCGCCCCGCACGGGACACCGAGAAACGCGCTTCTTGACACAGAGGACTGTCACGGTTATGGGTGCAACATCACCCGATGGCGTGGCGCTGCGCCACCCCGGGGAGGAGCAGACCCATGCAAACCACCTCGCTGCGCCGCCTCACGCTGGGCGACGTGAACGTCTTCGTCCGTGCGGCCCTTGGCGTCGGCCTCGCTCTCGTGACGATCTGGCTCTACTGGTCCCTGCAGTTCAGGATCTGACGCCTCTAAGAAGGCCGGGTCTCGCCTGCCGGCTCGACCGGCTCTGGCTCGACCCCCGCGCTCGAAGCCGTCGGTCCCCCGGGATCTGAGCTGAGCACACCGCTACTCAGTGCATGTCGCGCACTCAGGCTGTAGTCGCTCCACCCGGTAGGGGCCCTCGAGATTGGGTCCGATCAGCGCGAAGACGCCGAGGCCTCCGGCGGAGAGGCGCACATATCCCCGGCCGGAGGCCAGCCGGGCCGAGCACGAGGTGCGCGACCAGACCTCGCCAGCGAAGTCGCCCGTCGTCCGGCCCCGGTACGACCAATAGAGGGACTCGCCGAAGCTCGTGACGAACCCGGGGCTCCGGTGGCGTTGAAGCACTCGAACCGCGCTCTCGGAGTACTCGCGAATCTCGTAGCCAGACGAGTGGGCGACGGCGACGAGGCACCCGGTGTCGGTCGCCGCCACGGAGTGCAGGTGGCCTTCGTCGGAGCGAGGAATCGCCGCCGGCAGACCCCCCGGCGGCGTACGCACGAGGACGCCGTCGCTCACCCAACACACGGCGCCGCGGTTCGCGTGAATCACCTCGATCGCCGCACCGTCGCCGATGCGAGCGAGACCAAGTGGTGCGAGCGCGTCGGGAGTGCGCGACGACGGCCGAGTAACCGCCCGCACCAACCAAGAGGGCGCCACCGTTAGCGACCGAGATCCCGGTCGTCGCCCTCGACTCGCGACAGCGCCGTCGTCGGCACCGATGCAGACAGCGGCTGCCGTACCTCGGTGAACGCGATCACCGACGGTCGGTGAATGGGTCGTCACCGGAGGTCGGCTTCGGACTATCCTGCTCCTCGTGGAGCGGCCCCCGATCTTCCACTTCAACGAGCAACGCGCGGATCTGCAGCGCGCGGTCGTCGATCGCGTCATCGCCGAGGCGCGCGACCCGGTCTTCCTCCTCAACGACGCGGCGTACCACGAGATCCGCCGCCTCGAGCCGGCCGGCAAGACCGACGAGGCCCTCGAGTGGCGCAAGCTCGCGCGCATGCTCGGCGGCCTCGACAGGGCGCGCGCGACCGAGATCCTGCGCGACAAGGCCATGTGGTACGCGAAGGACGTCAACGGCAACTTCGATCGCCGGGTCTACGCGTTCGCCAGCCGCGTGCTGCCGGCCGGCATGTCGGTGTTCCTCCGGCCGAACGTCGTCGCCGAGCGCCACCCGCTCGAGATCCTGCGGGGCGACGCGATGGCCGAGCGCATCGTCACCTCCGGCGCCATCGCGCACATCCGCAAGCTCGCCGAGCTCGGCACCGTGGTCTACGTGCCGACCCACCTCTCGAACCTCGACTCGCCGGTGTTCGCCTACGCGCTGCAGGCCGCGGGGCTGCCGCCGGTCACCTACGGCGCCGGCGTGAACCTGTTCACGAACCCGGTGCTGTCGTTCTTCATGCGCAACCTCGGCGCCTACCGCGTCGATCGGCGGCTGCGGTTCGAGCTCTACAAGCAGGTGCTCAAGACCTACTCGAGCATCCTCATCGAGCGCGGGTTCCACTCGCTGTTCTTCCCCGGCGGCACGCGATCGCGCAGCGGCGGCGTCGAGCGCAAGCTCAAGCTCGGTCTCGCCGGCACCGGCCTCGAGGCCTTCGTGCGCACGAGCGCGCAGGGCCGGCCGCGCAAGGTGTTCTTCGTCCCCGCGACGATCAACTACATGCTGACGCTCGAGGCCGAGACGCTGATCGACGACTGGCTGCAGGAGCAGGGCCGGGCGCGCTACATCATCGAGGACGACGAGTCGACGCGGCTCGATCGGATGACCGTCCTCGCGCGCAAGCTCGTGCAGATGGATGAGTCGTGCGCGGTGCGCTTCGGCACCCCGCTCGACCCCTTCGGCAACGAGGTCGACGAGCACGGCGTGTCGCACGATCACCGCGGGCGCCCCATCGATCCGCTCTCCTACGTCGTGCGCGACGGCAAGCCGGCGCTCGATCACGCGCGCGACGCCCAGTACACGCGCGAGCTCGGCGAGGTGGTGATGCAGCACTACCTGAGGGACACCATCGCGATGCCCACGCACGTGGTGGCGACGGCGGCGTTCGCGCTCTTGCGTCGCCGCATGCCGTCGGCCGATCTGTTCTCGCTCGTGCGCCGGCGCGACGAGATCGTCCTTCCCTGGCAGGACATGCACGACGAGATCGAGCGCACGCAGCGTCGCGTCGCCGAGCTCGAGCGCCGTGAAGACATCGTGCTCTCGTCGGCGGTCCGCGGCGCCACCGCCACCGAGCTGCTGAACGACGCGGAGCGCGCGCTCAACGGCTATCACTCGCACGCCATCCTACGCAGCCGCGAACAGGGCGTGGCGCTGCTCGATCCGAAGGTGCTCCTCTATTACCAGAACCGCCTCGCGGCCCACGGCGTCGCGTGGGAGGGGGGGATCGCGCGATGAACGGCAACGGCAACGGCCACGGCAAGCGCCCGAAGCTGTCGGTCGTCGGCGGCGGCGCGTGGGGCGTCGCGCTGGCGACCGCCGCCGCGTCGGCCGGCTCGGACGTGCTCCTCTACAGCCGCAGGCAGCACGAGCTGCGGCGCGGCATCACGCAGACCGACGACCTCACGTCGCTCGCCACGCACGCGCGCACCATCCTGCTCGCGGTGCCCACCACGCACGTGCGCGATCTCGCGCGCGAGCTCGGCGATCACCTCGACGGCCACCACGTGCTGGTCCACGGCGTCCGCGGGCTCGTCGCGCGGCCGACCAACGACCCGGCGTGGGAGGGCGACGATCTGATCACCATCTCCGCGATGCTGCGCGAGGAGACGCCCGCCCGTCGGTTCGGCGCGCTCGGCGGCCCGGTCCTGACGGAGGAGCTGGCCGCCGGGCTCCCCTCGGTGATGGTCGTCGCCTCGCACTACCCCGAGGTGATCGACGAGGTGCGCGGCACGCTCGGCGGCAGCAGCCTGCGCATCTACACCACCGACGATCTGCTCGGCCTCGAGTGGGCGTCGGCGCTGGTGAGCATCCTCGCCATCGCCATCGGCTTCGCGCGCGGCGCGGGGATCGGCGCCGGGCTCATGTCGGCGTTCGCGATCCGCGGCGTGCACGAGGCGGCGCGCGTGGGCATGGCCGCCGGCGCCGTCGAGCGCACCTTCCTCGGCCTCGGCGGGTTCGGCGATCTGCTCGCGGCGATGAGCCAGGGCAATCGTCCCGAGGTCCGGCTCGGCGAGTCGCTCGCGCGCGGCGAGTCGATGGAGTCGACGCTCGCCAAGCTCGGTCAGCGCATCGAGGCCGTCGAGCTGGCCCCGCGCGTCGCCGAGTTCGCCGAGCGGCACAAGGTCGAAGCGCCGATCCTCAACACCGTCGCGCGCGGCATCCTCGCGCGTCGCCCGGTCGACGATCTGGTGCAGCTCTTGATGACCGCGCCGATGAGTCGCAAGGCGTGAATCGTCAGTCAGGAGCCAGAGAGGGCAATACGCGGCTCCCGTCTCGGCTGACGACTGACGACTGACGACTGACGACTCGTCAGAGCGCCTTCCGGCGCACGCCGACCAGCGACAGCCAGCCGATCTGGCCGACGATGGTCTTGCCGTCGTCGCTCACCTTCGCGCCACTTCCCGGGAACCACTGCCCGATCTCGACCGGCAGGCCCTTGGCCTGATCGAAGTTGTGGATGAAGAGCTCGACCTCGGTGCCCGCGGGCCAGCCCTTGCTGTTCGGCAGCGTGAGCTTCGCCGGCGGCTCGAGGACGGTGTTCTGCGGGCCGATCGAGAAGATCAGCTCGAGGCCCTTGCCCTGATCGAGCTCCGGCAGCCACTTGGGGACCTCGATCGCGCGGTAGTCCTGATATGGCGCGAACTCGTCGATCTTCGCGTTGGTGGCGCCGGCGGCGAGCTCCAGCGTGACGCCGTTCTGCGTGAGCGTCTGCGCCTTGCCGATCTCGATCGGGAGGCCGGCCAAAGGCAGGCGCGTCACCGGCACGCCGGTGAACGTGAAGCTCGTCTCGGGGTTGCGCAGCGGCACCGCGAACTGCACGAACTGATCGAACCCGAAGAGCCGGAACGACGGCTGGGTCAGCCAGTGACACTGCACGAGGTGCACCTTGCCGGCGGCGTCGGTGTCGGTGTGCACGCAGCGGGTGGGCGAGCACGCCATGATGGTGATGCCCTCGATCGGCTTCTCGTCGAGCCCGTTCACCTGGACGTCGAGCGTCTTGATGCAGTTCCAACCGGCAGGCACCGGCTCGCCGGAGAGCTCCGTCGAGCAGGCGCCCTCGCACGTGAGCGGTTGGTTCGCGCTCGCGTCGTACGGTGGCCGGCCGGTGTCGCGGCGCGCGTCGACGCCGGCGTCCGTCGCCGCGACGTTCGCGTCTTCGCTCGAGCACGCCACGGCTCCGAGCAGCGAAAGGCACACGATCACCCACCGTCCACGCGACATCGCCCCATCCTCCCGCCGATCGCTCCGAAGGCCAGTGACCAGCCCGGACACCCTGACATTTAGCATCGGCCTTGCCGCACGCCGGCGTCGCCCGTACCCCTTGGAATCCGATGACGCCCGAGGACGCGATCGGCGAGATCGAGAGCGGCAAGCCGCGACCGGTCTACGTGGTCGTCGGCGAAGAGCGCATCTTCGCCGATCGGGTGGTCGCGGCTGCCCGCAAGCACGTGGTCGAGCCCGCGATGGCCGGGTTCAACGTCGACGTCTTCGAGGCCGGCGAGGCGCACATCGGCCGCGTCATCGACTCCGCCAACACCATGCCGATGATGGCGCGGCGCCGGCTGATCGTGCTCCGCGGGCTCGAGCGGCTCGACAAGGGCGACGACGACGGCAAGAGCAAGGGCTCGCCGACCGACGCGCTCGCCGAGTACGTAGCGTCCCCGTCGCCCAGCACCTGCTTGATCCTCGTCGGCAGCAAGCTCGACGGGCGTCGCAAGCTGTCCTCGGTCGCCAAGAAGGCGAACATCGTCGTCGACTGCGCGCCCCTCAGGCCGCACGAGCTGCCGCGGTTCGTGCGCGACGAGGCGAAGCGCCGCGGCAACCCCATCGCCGAAGGCGTCGCCGACGCGCTCGTCGATCTGGTCGGCGGCGAGCTCGCCGGCTTGATCGACGCGGTCGAGCGCCTGTCGCTGTTCGTCGGCGACAGGCAGCCGATCACCGAGGAGGCGGTGCACGCGTGCATCGCGCGGGTGCGCGTCGGCTCGGTGTGGGGGCTCACCGACGCCGTGGCGGCCCGCGATCGCGCGACGGCGCTGCGCCTCCTGAACGAGAACTTCGACGCGCGCGATCGCGGCCTGCCGCTCCACGGCCTCCTCGCGTCGTCCGTCCGCAAGATGCTCAAGATGCGCGCGCTGCTCGAGGCCGGGCTCTCGGCCGACGACGCGGCGAAGGGGGCGGGCATCCCCCCGTTCAAGTCGCGCGACACGGCGGCGCAGTTGAGGCGATTCCGGCCGGGAGAGCTGGAGCGCGCCGTGTCGATCCTCGCCGAGGCCGATCTCGGGCTCAAGGGGAGCAAGCGCCCGCCGCTGCTCGTGCTCGAAGAGGCGATCCTCCGCCTCACGTCTTGAGCTCGGCGGCCCGCAAGCCCGACGGCCTGCTCACAGCGTCGCTTCGCGCTCGCGCGTCCCGATCGCCAGCACGATCAGCGCCACCATCGCCAGCGCGGCCGAGAGGCCGAACGCCAGGACGACGTGCTTCTCGTAGAGCAGCCCGAACAGCACGTTCGCCGGGAGCAGGGCCACGCCGTGCACCGCGATCTGCAGCCCGAACGCGGCGCCGCGCGACCCCTCGGGCACCAGGCGCGCAAGGAGCGACTTCTCCGCGCCCTCGCCGAGGCCGTAGTGCACCGCGTACACCGCGAAGAGCGCCCAGAAGATCGGCCACGTCGGCGCGAAGGCGAACGCCGCGTAGGAGAGCGCGTACACGCTCCAGCTCACGAGCAGCACGTGCCGCGCGCCGAAGCGATCGGCGAGCGCGCCGCCGGGCACGTTGAGCAGGGACTTCCCCGCCTGCAGCGTGAGCCAGGCGATCGGCAGGAGCGGAAGCGGCATGCCGAGCTTCGCGAGCCGCAGCAGGAGGAAGGAGTCGGCCGACGCGCCGAGCGCGTAGAACGCGACCGCAACCAGCGTCGTCCGCGCCTGCGGCGGCAGCGGCGCGCGGCCACGGTCGCCGGTGCCGGTCGGCGCCGCGTCGCGGAAGCGGCGGACCGCCCAGATGGCCAGCGCGGTCGAGAAGATCCCTGGGACGATCGCCAGCGCGATCACGGTGCGCACGGGCAGGTGGAAGGCGCCGAGCAACAGCGCCGCGATCAGCGGCCCGACGACCGCGCCCGCGTTGTCCATCGCGCGGTGGAGCCCGAACGCGATCCCGCGGCGCTCCGGAGGCGTGACGCGGCTGATGATCGCGTCGCGCGGCGCCGAGCGGATGCCCTTTCCGAAGCGATCGATCGACCGCGCGACGACCGCCTGCCACGGCGCGGTGATCAGCGCGAGGCACGGGCGCGCCACGGTCGCGATGGCGTAGCCGGCGATCACGAACCGCCCGTGACCGCCCTCGCGGTCCACCCGCCGGCCGGTCCACACCTTCACGAACGCCGCCAGCAGCTCGGCCGTGCCCTCGACGAGCCCGAGGGCCAACGCGCCGCCGCCCACGCTGGCGAGCAGCGCCGGGAGCAGCGGATAGATCATGTCGCTCGCGGCATCGGTGAGCAGCGAGACGAAGCCCAAGGCCCAGACCTCGGGCGGGAGGCGGCGGGCGGCGGCCAGCACGGCCGTGCCCGTCTAGCACGAAGCCGGCTGGCGCCGGAGGCACGAAGCCGGCGGGCGCCGGAGGCAGAAGCCGGCGGGCGCCGGAGGGGCCGCGGCGGCGGAGGCGGACGGCGGCCCGAGCGGTGCATCCTTTCTTCTCGTCGCGACATCCCTGCTACCAGTCACGGTCGCGGCTGGCGACGCGGCGCGTCTTGTCCTAAACCCTCCTGGTCCCGCCTGGTTACGTAGAAGGAGCTTCGACCGAGATGCACGTCCCCAAGAGGATCCGGCCTCAGGTCCCCTCGACCGACCGTTCCGAGCAGACCGCAGAGCGCACCGCAACGAGGACCGCGAGCGAGCCCATCGTGGTGACCCCGACCGACGAGCTGCAGATCGACGCCGTCGCCCCGGTCCCCACCGAGCACGGGACGTTCCTGATGCACGTCTTCCGCTGGGTCGGTGACGACGAGGAGCACGTCGCGATGGTCCGCGGCGACGTGGCCGGCAAGGAGCGCGTCGCGGTCCGCGTGCACAGCGAATGCCTCACGAGCGAGGTCTTCCACTCGCTCAAGTGCGACTGCCGCGAGCAGCTCCACCTCGCGCTCGAAGACATCGCCCGCCGCGAACAGGGCGTCCTGCTCTACCTGCGGCAGGAGGGGCGGGGCATCGGCCTCGCGAACAAGATCCGCGCGTACGCCCTGCAGGCGCACGGCGCCGACACGGTCGACGCCAATCGCATGCTCGGCCTCCCCGACGACGCGCGCCGCTACGACATGGCCGCGCTGATGCTCGAGCACCTCGGCATCCGCAGCATCGCCTTGATGACGAACAACCCGCAGAAGGTCGAGGAGCTGCGCGCCCTCGGCGTCGACGTCGCCGATCGCATCCCGATGATCGTCACGCCGAACCGCTACTCGGAGCCCTACCTCGAGGCCAAGCGGGTGCGCATGCGCCACCAGCTGCCGGTGCGCTCGTCGGCGCCGCCGCCGCGCCCGTCGTCGAACAGCGTCATCCCCATCGGGCGACGGTCGGTGACTGGCGACGCGGAGTGACGGTCCAGTCGTCAGTCGTCAGTCGTCAGTCGTCAGTCGTGAGCGTTTGCTCCGGGCACCGCGGTCGAAGCGCGCTTACCAGCAGGCTGCGTTCCGCGAAGACCCTCTCGATTCGACTCCGACGCTGACTCTTCGATCTCGGGTCATGCCGGTCCGGTCGTCTTTCTCGTGCTGACGACTGACGACTGACGACTGACGACTATCTTCCGAACCACATGCGCAGGTCGAACCGCAGCGCGTAGTAGCTGTCGGCGGCGCCGAGCAGCGGCGGGCCGACCGGGAACAGTAGGCTGACGGCGGGCTCCACCCACCGGTAGTAGAAGCGCACGCTCGGCGAGAGGGCGAGCGCGGATCGCTTGTCGTCCGCCGCGTCGGAGCGGGTCTTCAACAGGTACACCTGCCACGCCTCGATCCCGACGGCGATCTCGCGCCTCGGCTGCCACGCGGCGTATAGCGTGGTGGTCGAGATCAGCTGGAGATCGCCGGCGCGCTCGCAGACCTCGTTCTCGGCGCACGCGGCGCCTGAGCTGCGCAGGTTCGCGTCGAAGCCCTGGCGCGCCTGGACCACGAACCGGCGGAACGCGACGCGGAGATCGATCCAGGGCCGCGTGGTGAAGCGGCGATCGAGGAACGTGGAGACGTCCCACGGACGCACGACGCTCACCAGCGTCGACGCCGAGCCTGCCTCGAGGCGCGCGGCCTCGGAGTCGTCGCCGTACGAGAACACCGGCGGGCTGAACCCGAGGCCGGCGCCGATCGCGTACTTCTCGTGGAACGCCGAGCGCACGACGCGCGCGAAGATCAGCGGCTGGCCGGCGACGAACGACGCGGTGTCCGACTCGGCGGCGCGCGCGGCGGAGAAGCCCCAGGTGCTGCCCCCGTAGAGCCAGGAGGTCACCGGCAGCTCGAAGTCGAAGTTGAAGAGGTGCGAGGTGAGCCGCGCCGTGCTCGGATCGACAGGGCCCGTCGTGCGCGGCTTCACCGAGGCGGCGGTGTGCTCGAACGACAGCTCCGGCGCGCGGTGGGTGAGGTCGGGCAGGGTCGGCGCGCGCGGCACGGTCCGGATGTCGCGCGGGGTCCCGATGAGGTCCTCCTCGACGTGCTCCGGTCGCGACTTCGCCTCGCCGGTCCCGAAGCTGCCCGGGGCGATGCCCCCGGTGCTCGGCGAGGTGCCCTGTCCGTGCGCGACGGCGACGCGGCCGACCGTGAACAGCGCGAAAACCAAGCCGACCGCGCGGCTTGCCAGCGCGCGCCCGGCGGGGCCGGCGAGGCGCGTCGTCCGCATCGAGCCGAGCCTCGATTCGACCCGCATCGGCGAGGTTCGATGCCGCCTCCCGGATCGTGTGCCGCGGGGTTACTCGGCGATTGCCGCCCCCTTCGGCTCGTGCGAAGTGGCCCCCGCCTCGCGATCCCCTCTCCGTCCCACGAGGGCGAACCCTCGCGAGCTCTCTCGATCGGGAGCCTTCATGTCTTTTCGTCGGTCCGCGCTCTCGTTCTTCGCCGTCGTCGTCCCCACCGCCCTTGCGTACGCGGCGTACGCGACGCCCGCGAGCGCGCAGGCCGAAGCTCCGGCGGTGCCGACGCCGACCACGCCGGCGCCCGGCGCAGTCCCCGCTCCCGCCCCGGCTCCTGCTCCCGCTCCCGCCGCCGCTCCCGCCGAGAAGGGCGCGCTGATCCCGGCGGAGTCGACGCCCGACAAGAAGAGTGACGTCACCTCGCTCAAGTCGCAGGGCGAGACCGCGCCCGCCGCGGCCAAAGGCGACGCGGTGGTCGGCAGCTCCGGTCAGGTCGTGAGCGACGACTGGTGGACGCACACCCGCCCGCTCATCGAGTTCCACGGCTTCTTCCGCACGCGCGGCGAGGTGTTCCACAACTTCTCGCTCGGTCGCGTCGACTCGCCGCTCGACAACAAGAGCAACCTCTTCCCGCGCCCGGCGCACGACAGCTACACCGATCTCCGCGGCACCGATCAGTTCATCCTCGGCTGCGGCAAGGGCGACAACCCCACGATCGGCGCCGACGCCGCCTGCACCGACAAGACGCACTCCTCGGCGAACCTGCGGTTCCGCATCGATCCGGAGATCCACATCTCCGACAACCTGCGGGTGATGTCGCAGATCGACTTCCTCGACAACCTCGTGATGGGCTCGACGCCCGAGGGCTACGTCAACCAGCCCTCGTCGAAGGGCGGCTACGAGTACTCCGGGCGCGCCGGGTACGTGCCGCTCCGCTCGTTCTCGCAGACCCAGGTGCCGCCGGTCGCCGGCATCAACAGCTACTCCAACAGCGTCGCCGTCAAGCGCGTGTGGGCCGAGTTCGTCACGCCGATCGGCCAGATCCGCTTCGGCCGCATGCCGAGCCACTGGGGCCTCGGCATCCTGGCCAACTCCGGCGACCGCATCGACAGCGACTGGCAGTCGCACGCCGATCGCATCCTGTTCGTCAGCGGCAGCCGCGCGCTCGACCTGTACGTCGCCGGCGCGTGGGACTTCCCGAACAGCGGCAAGACGAGCCAGTCGCTGATGGATCAGCAGGGGCAGCCGTACAACATCTCGCAGTACGAGAACACGCACCAGTGGGTGCTCACGGTGTTCCGCCGCATGCGCCCCGAGATCATGCGCTCGAAGCTCGCCAAGGGCGACGTGGTGGTCAACGGCGGCTTCTACGGCGTCTATCGCCAGCAGCTGTTCGCCTCCGAGGCGTCGGCCCCCGGCACGGTGAACAACTCGCTCAGTGCGACCAACGACCTCTACCGCACCGGTCTCGTCCGGGTCGGCGCGCGCGCGTTCATCAGCGACGGCTGGCTGCAGATCCTCACCAAGCGCCTGCGTTGGGAGACGGAGCTCGTCTACATCTACGGGTCGGTCGAGAACCCCCTCGGCGTCTCCACGACCGAGTACAAGAAGGACGACTACAAGATCCGCCAGCTCGGCGCCGCGACGGAGCTCGAATACCGCGCGCTCAACGACGACCTGAAGCTGCGGTTCTACAGCGGCTTCGCGAGCGGCGATCAGGGCGTCGAGGGCCTCGCGCCCGGTCAGGGGCTGCAGCCGCGCGGCACCAGCGACAAGACCATCTCGACCTACCGGTTCCACCCGGACTACCGCGTCGACCTGATCCTGTTCCGCAACATCCTGTCGCGCGTGCAGGGCATCTACTACTTCAAGCCCGGCGTCGAGTACGACTTCACCAAGACGCTCGACGGCGAGAAGTTCGGCGGGCGCGCCGAGGTGATCTACTCGCGCGCCTCGAGCCCGGTGCAGACGCCCGGCAACAAGGCCGACCTCGGCATCGAGCTCGATCTGACGCTCTTCTACCAGTCGAAGGACGGCTCGCTGAACAACGACCCGTCGAAGCTCGGCGGCTTCTACGCGATGCTGCAGTACGGCGTGCTCTTCCCGCTCGGCGGGCTCGGCTACCTGAACAGCCAGGTGATCTCCACCACCGGCGCGCGGCCGCCGGAGATCAGCTCGGCGCAGATCGTCCGACTGTTCCTCGGCGTCGCGTTCTGATTCCTGGTCGGCGCGCGATGCCGGCGTCCGCCGGCGGAACGGCGTGACCGCCGGTGGACGCGAGCGCGGATCCCGCTGTTTTCCGCGTGGCACACGGTGCGCAAGGGTTCGAGGCATGCGCTCGACCGGATCGGCCGTTAACCTTGGCGACGTGTCGTCGCCCGCGGACCGTCTCCCGCACCGCCGCTCCCCCCGGCCGATCGCGTTCCCGGTGGAGGCGATCGTGCCCGAGACCATGCGCCACCTGAAGCTCCGCGTCGCGCTCCTCTCGATCCTCGAGCGCTGGCTCGAGGGGCGCGGCGCGGCGGGCAGCGATCAGTTCGTCTACTGGAACGCCCGCGACCCGCGGCGCAGCCTCTCGCCCGACGTCTTCGTGAAGATCGGCGCGCGTTCGGAGTCGTTCGACACCTGGAAGACGTGGGAGCGAGGCGGCCCGCCCGAGCTCGCCGTGGAGATCGTGAGCGACAGCGACGCTTCCGAGCTGCGCTGGGACGAGAAGCTCGAGCGCTATCACGAGCTCGGCGCGCGCGAGGTCGTCCGGTTCGACGCCGACGCGGCGCCTGGCGCGCGCATTCGCGTGTGGGATCGCCTGAGCGACGATCTGGTCGAGCGCATCGTCGAGGGCGACGGCACACCATGCGTGCAGCTCGGGTTGCACTGGGTCGCCGCGCCGCTCGCCGGGTATCCCTGCGGGCTGCGGCTCTCGCGCGACGCGGCCGGCGCCGACCTGCTGCCGACTGGAGAAGAGGCGGAAGCGCGCGCGCGGGCCGACGCCGAGCGGCGCGTCGCGGAGCTCGAGGCGGAGCTGGCGAAGCGATGCTGACTCGAGTCGGAGAGCGGCAGAGGACTCCCTTGTTGGTGGACCCCGGGCTTCGCGCTGTCGCGAGCCGGGCTGGCGCCGTCGCCGCATGCGTTCGCGCAGCTCTGCGGCGACAGCTGCGAGCGCAGCGAGCGCCAGGGCTTCGAAGACGTGAAGGCCGGGGTTTCATACCCCGGCCTTGAGGTGCAGTCGGTGCCCCGGGCTTCAGCCTCATCATCCGGCGGAAGCGCTCCGTCCCGGCGATCAAGTTACCGTGAGGAAATAACTCGTGATTCCGCGTGTTTTCGCCGCGCGGATTTTCTGGCAGCTCGTGCGCG
>JACPFM010000028.1 GCA_016182965.1 Deltaproteobacteria bacterium
CGGCGATCGCATCGCCCCGCGGCTCCTCGGACTCCGCCGCTTGCCGGCCGCCGCACCCGATCACCGCTCCCAAGACGCAGGTCCACAGCCGCCGCATGGCGGCAGCCTAGAGCACCGAACGGTTTGAAGCCTGCTGCAACCAGCGATGTTGCGCGATCTTCGCGTCGTACTCCCTCCGGTCTCCTCGACGTACTGCCAGTACGCCTGCGTCGCCCTCAGGTCCGTGCGACGCGAATCTCACGCAACCTCACGTGTTTCGCGACGGATTCAAACCGTTCGGTGCTCTAGCAGCGGCCCCGGGTGCGCGCCTCACCCGCTCGTCGCGAAGAACACCCACGCGAAGAGCTCGGCGAAGCCGCCGACGACCACCAGCCCGACGATCCACGCGAGCTGCGACGAACCATCGTCGGCGGTCACCGCCAGCACGATCGTCGCGAGCGAGAAGAGGACGGGATAGACCACCCAACGCGCCCAGGACGGGTGCTGCGCGGGCGGGGCGTGCGGGCCCTCGCGATCGTCGACGACGACGAAGCGCTCGAGGATCGGCTCGAGACGCGCGGCGTGCCCGCTGCGGAACGTCGCGTCCCCTTCGCGGTCCCGCACCACCCGCGCGAGCAGCCACACGGGATCCCGATGCGGACCGAGCAGGTGTCTCGGCGCCTCACGGCGCTGGGCGGGCGCGGCCTCGCCGTACTCGACGGGCACCCGCGCCTGCAGCTCGACCACCTCGGAGGCGTCGCCCTCCTCGCCGCTCGCTCCGACGAGGGTCGCGCGGACCCCGCTGACCGTTCGGTAGAGGCCGGCGGAATCGTCGTAGCGCGCGAAGACCTCCGGCGGGAGGCGCACCCGGACGAACGCCTCGCGGTTGCGCTCGACGAGCTCGCGCAGCTCCACGGCCGCGCGCACGTGCCGGCGACGGAGCGCCATGCGCGCGCTCGCCGACGCGACGAGGAGCGCTGCCACGGCGAAGGTGCCCTTGACCGTGGACTCCCTGCTCGGTGGAGGGGCAGGCGTGCGCCCGTGTCTCGAGCTCTTCGAGGTGTAGACCGGCCACCGCCCCATGGGCCGAGCCTACGACGGCTCGAGGAGTCCAGGCGACGTCGCGCGCTACACCGCGGGCAGCTCCGCGGTTCCCTTCAGCACCGGGGCGAACAAGTCGCCGAGTCGATCGAGCCTCCGTCGCAGGGTGCGGAGCGTGAACGCCGACGGATCGAGCTTCTCGGTCACCTCGCTCCAGCGCAGCGGCGTCGACACGGGCGCGCCGTCGAGCGCGCGGAGGGAGTAGGGGGCGACGACCGTCTTGCCGCGCCCGTTCTGGAGCGCGTCGAGGTAGAGGCGCCCGCCGCGCTTGGCGACGGTGCGCTCGGTGGTCGCGATCTTCGGGAGCGTCCGCGCCACGGCGTCGGCGATGTGCACCGCGAAGTCGGTCGCCTGATCGTGCGTGTGGCGACGGGCGATCGGCACGAGCACGTGCAGCCCACGCTTACCGCTGGTCTTGGGGACGCTCTTGAGCTCGAGCCCTTCGAGCGTCTTGCGAAGGGCGATCGCCACCTCGACGAGGTGCGCCCAGCTCCCCTTGCCGGGATCGAGGTCGAAGACGACGTAGTCGGGCCGCGAGAGCGACGCCGCGATGGTCTTCGCGGTCCCCTCGGCCGGCGCGTGCGCCGACCACTGATGGATGGTCAGCGCCGCGAGGTTTGCGAGCCACGCGAGCGCCTCCTCGTTGTCCACCACGACGTGCTCGCGATCGCCGACCGGGATCAGCCGCACGAAGTCCGGCACCTTCGCCGGCGCCTTCTGCTGGAACCACATCTCGCCGTCGATCCCGTGCGGCCACCGCTGCAACGCCAACGGCCGCCCGCGCAGGTGCGGCACCATCGTCTTCGCGACGCTGCGGTAGTACTCGACGATCTCCCGCTTGGTGATCCCGTCCCGCGGAAACAGCACCTTGTCCGGATTGGTGATCCCGCTCCCGCTCCCGCGTCCGCGTTCGCGTCCGCGTTCGCGTCCGCGTTCGCTTCCGCGTTCGCGTCCGCGTTCGCGTTCGCCTTCCCGCTCCTCCCGCACGCACTCGCTCGCGTCCTTGTCCAGCCGCAGCCCCTGATAGGACGGGTGCCGGATCTTCCCCTCCGGCGTCCACTCCGTGAACTCCACCTCCGCCGCCAGTCTCGGCTCGCTGAAGTGCGCGACCTTGATCCGTGGCATCCCCACGGCCGGCGGAGTCGGAACCCGGTGCGCGTCCAGCCGCTGGGCCAGATCGCGGCGCGCCGCGGCGTCGAACCCCGTCCCCACCTTGCCGGCGAAGTGGTACGCGCCGTCGTCGCCCATCACCGCGATCAAGAGCGATCCGACACGATTCGTCGTACCGGTGAACGGGAGGTAGCCGACCACCGCGAACTCCTGGCGGTGTGTGCATTTGAGCTTGAGCCAGTCACGCTGTCTGCCGCCGAGGTACCGCGATCCCTTGCGCTTGGCGATGACGCCCTCGAGGCCGCTGCGACAGGCCATGGCGAGGATCTCGCGCCAATCTTCCCCCTCGATGGTGCTCGAGAGCGCGAGCGGCGCCTTCGCGCCGCCGACGGCCTCCTCCAGGGCCTCGCGGCGCGCCTCCAGCGCCTGCTTGCGGAGATCGTTCCCCTCGTACCAGAGCAGATCGAACACCGGATACGACAGCGTTGCCCCCGAGCCGGTGCCCATGAGGTTCTGCAGCAGGTTGAACGAGGGCCGCCCCTTCGCGTCGAGCGCGCACACCTCTCCGTCGAGCACCACCTCTCGCGCCGACAGCCGCGCGACCGCCGCCGCGACCGTCGGGAACTGCGAAGTCCAGTCCTTGCCGTTGCGGCTGTACAGCACGACGTCGTCTCCGGACTTGATCGCGAGGATGCGATCGCCGTCGTACTTGATCTCGAAGCGATAGTCCGAAGCCGGCCCGACGAGCTCCTTCACGAGCGTCGCCTTCTCGACGTCCCCGACCGCCGCGATCAACGCCGAGACCGACCGCCCCTGCCGCCCCGGTTTCTTCCGCGCGACCGCCGTCGCCTTCGCCCCCGCCTTCGCCTTCGCGTTCGCGTTCGCCTTCGCCTTCGCGTTCGCGTTCGCGTTCGCGTTCGCGTTCGCGTTCGCGTTCGCCTTCGCGTCCCGCGGCAACACGTCGCCGCTCACCACCGACTCCGGCCGCTCCGTCACCGGATCCCTCCGCGGATCCGCGAACGCGTCCTTCGCCTTGAAGAACAGCCACTGCGACTTGCGCCCGTCCTCCTCCGGCGAGGCGCGCGTGCGCACGAAGTGCCACTCGCCCTCGAGCTTCTCGCCCGAGATCCGCACGTGCAGGTGACCTTTGGCGCGCATCGCCTCCTCCTGCCCGGGCGGCACCGTCTCGTAGGTGCCGCGATCCCAGATGATCACCGGTCCGGCGCCGTACTCCCCGTGCGGGATCTCCCCCTCGAAGCGGTTGTACTCCATCGGGTGATCCTCGGTCTGCACGGCGAGGCGCTTCACGTTCGGATCGAACGACGGCCCCTTGGGGACCGCGAAGCTCATCATCGCGCCGGCGATCTCGAGCCGGACGTCGTAGTGAAGGCGCGTCGCGTCGTGCTTCTGCACGACATACTCGAGCCCCTTCTTCCGCTTGCGGACCCGGGTGGGAGCGGGCTCGGGCGTGACCTCGAAATCGCGCTTTCGTCGGTAGGTGGCGAGCGGATCGCGCACGCTCTTCCTTGTACGTATCCCCCGTTCCGGGGGTGCGCGTGTCCCCCGTTCCGGGGGCGAACGTGTCTCCCGTTCCGGGGGCGAGGCTTGGGCGGTCGTGCGCCGCGGTCCTTTGGTCTTCGCGGCGGCGCGTCGGGTGGCCATGGCAGCTCTGACGCGACCGCGACGGCATGGATCGCGCAACGGAACCTGACATGCGTGCGATCTGGACCGGCGAAATCTCCTTCGGGCTCGTGGCGGTGCCGGTGAAGCTCTACTCGGCGACGAAGAGCCTCAGCCCGCGCTTCCACCTCATCCACGCCACGTGCGGCACGCGCGTCCAGCAGAAGCGCTGGTGCCCCAAGGAGGAGGTCGAGGTCCCCTGGGAGGAGATTGAGAAGGGCTACGAGGTGAGCAAGGGCAAATACGCCGTGTTCTCGAAGGAGGAGCTAGAGGAGCTCGAGGGCGAGGAGGCAGCGGAGGGGGTCGACATCGCGGAGTTCGTCGATCCGGGCGAGGTCGATCTGGCGCTCATCGAGAAGAGCTACTGGGTCGGGCCCGCGGGCAAGACCACCCGTAGCTACGGGCTGTTGCGCGAGGCGCTCGAGAAGAGCGGGAAGATCGCGATCGCCCGCGTGAAGATCCGCACCCGTACGCGCCTCGCGCTCCTGCGCCCGCGCGAGGGGCGCTTCTCCCTCGACATGATGCGCTTCGGCGACGAGCTGGTCCCGGCCAACGACGTCGACGTCCCGGCGTCGCGCACGGCGAAAGGGCGCGACAAGGAGCTCGATCTCGCCCTCGACCTCATCGATCGCATGACCGGCCACTTCGACCCGACGAAACACCCGGACGACTACCGCGAGGCGGTGCTGAAGGCCGTCGAGCAGAAGGAGGCGACCGAGGAGCTCGCCGAGGACGTCGAGCGCGAGGAGGGGCGCGAGCGCGGCAAGGTGATCGACCTCGCCGACATGCTGTCAGCCTCGCTCGCCGGCATGCGGAAATCGAAGGCCCCTGCCAGGAAGGGGGCGCGCGCGGTCACCAAGCGCGCGCCGGCGGCGGCCGCACGGCACGCCCGCAAGAAGACCGCGGCCGCGCCGCGCGGTCAGAAGAAGGGCTCGCGCCGCAAGGCCGCCCGCCGCGCCTCGCGCCTGTCGCTGAGGTCGACGCTGGGAGCGACCTCCGGCTAACGTTCGCTCCGTGCCCACCGCCGTCGTCGCCACCGTGCTCGGTACGCTCGGCATCGCGTGGAACGAGCGCGGGCTCACGCGCGTGCTCTTGCCGCTGGTGCGCGACGGAGATGACGACGAGGACGCGATGACCCGCGCGCTGCGGCGGCTCGATCGGGTCGGCGCTCTCGACGCGATCGGTTCCGGGTGGGCCGAGCGGCTCGCGGCGCATCTGAGCGGCGAGCCGGTGCACTACGACGATCTCCGCATCGACGCGAGCGCCGTCACGCCGTTCGCCCGTCGCGTGTACGACGCCGCGCGCGCGATCCCCCGCGGCACCACGATCACGTACGCGGAGCTCGCGCGCGCCGTCGGCACGGGCGCCGCCCGCGCGGTCGGCGTCGCCCTCGGGCGCAACCCGACGCCGATCGTCGTGCCCTGCCACCGCATCGTCGCGAGCGACGGGGCGGGCGGGTTCTCGGCGCCCGGAGGCGCGTCGACCAAGGCGCAGCTGCTCGCCATCGAGGGAGGCTCGCTGGACGACGAGACGCACCGAGCGGCGCGTCGCCACCTCGCGCGCGTCGACCCGGAGCTCGCGAAGCTGGTGCGCGCGATCCCCTGCACGCTGCCGGTGCGCCCGAACGGGAACCTCTTCCGCACCATCGTGCGCGCGATCACCGGGCAGCAGCTGTCGACCAAGGCCGCCGCCACCATCTTCGCGCGGCTCGAGGCGGCGCTCGCGATCGGCGGCGATGCGCGCTGGCAAGGGCAAGGCGGCGCGCGTTGGCCCGACGACGCACCGTCCCGCGTCCTCGGGGCCGACGAAGCGGCCCTGCGCGCGGTCGGCCTCTCGGCCGCGAAGGCCGCGTCGATCCGCGATCTCGCGCAGCGGGTGTCGAGCGGCGCGCTCGACCTCGTCCGCATCGTGCGCGCCCCCGACGAACGGGTCGTCGACGCGCTGACGGCGGTGCGCGGCATCGGCCGCTGGACGGCGGAGATGCTCCTGATCTTCGACCTCGGTAGGCCCGACGTGCTGCCGGTCGACGATCTCGGGGTGCGAAAGGGCCTGCAGAAGGTCCACGGGTTGCGGGCGCTTCCCGACGCCGAGACCGTGACGCGCCGCGCCGAGGCCTGGCGCCCCTTCCGCTCGATCGGCAGCTGGTACCTGTGGCGCGCCCTCGACGCGACGCCGACGTGAACGACGGGGCAGCCGAGGCGAGCCCTGATACGCTCCCGTCGTGCCGCGCTCCATTCCGCCGCCTCGTTTCCCTCGCTCGATCGTCCCTCCCGCTCCCGAACGCCGCGCGGCCGAAGATCCGGAGACGATGGAGCTCGAAGCCGTCGAGCTGACCGAGACGTCCACCACCAACCCCCGCATCGAGCGCATCCAGGTCGAGAAGCCGACCCCGGATCTCGAGGCCGCGATGCGCGCGCCGCGCATGCCACGCATGCCGGCCATGCCCGCCGTGGCGCGGCCGCAGATCACCGAGGCGGTCGAGGAGCTCGACGCCGACGCCATCGTCGAGGCCGTCGAGCGTGAGGAGTCCGAAGAGCTGACCGACCTCGCCGAGCTCGAAGAGAGCTTCGGGGAGGGCGCGCCCACCCAGACGCGGCCGGCCATCGTCCTGCCGACGACCGTCGATCGCGCGCGGCCCGCGCCGAAGTGGGTCGCGCGCGCCGAGGCGCTCCTCGACGCCATCGAGCGCAGCGGCGATCGCGCGCGGCGCATGGCGCTCCATCGCGAGCTCGCGGCGCTGCTGAAGGAGAACGGCGACCACAACCAGGCGTTCGAGGTGCTCGTCGCCGCGCTCGCCGAAGACGTCGACGACGACGAGACGGTCCGCGCCCTCGAGGCGGTCAGCCAGGCGCACGATCGCCTCGGCGACCTGTTGCGCACCGTCCTCGCGTGGAGCGAGGACATCGAGTGGATGCGCGATCCGCCGCGGCTCGGCGCGCTCTTGCTGCGGATCGCCAAGTGGTACGGCGAGGACGTGGCGAAGGTCGAGTGGGGCATGCCGTTCGCCGAGCGCGCGCGGCGCCTGTTGCCTCCGCACGATGCGCGGCCGCCCCGGCTGCTCGCCCGCCTGCACCGCCGCGCCGAGCGCTGGGACGAAGCGGAGACCGCGCTCGAGGAGGCGCTCGAGCGGGCGCACGTCCCGGCGATGCGCGCCGATCTCCTCGTCGAGCGCGGCAAGCTCCGCGAGGCGCGCGGCGACGATCGCGCGCGGGTGCGCGAGTGCTTCGCCGCTGCGCTCGAGGTCGATCCGACGTCGGAGCCGGCGATCCAGGCCCTCGACGCCGCGTGCGCCGCCGACGGCGCCGACGCCGATCGGATCGCCGGCTGGGAGCGGCGCGTCTCGGCGGTGCGCGCGCCCGCCGCGCTCGAGGCGGCGCGCCTGCGCCTCGTCGAGCTCCTGCAGGGCGCTCGCCAGGAGGAGCGCGCGGCGCGCGTGCTCGGCGACATCATCGCCGCCGATCCCGACAACAAGAAGGCGATGAAGATGCTCGCCGACGTGCAGCGCCGCGTGGGCGATCGCGTCGGCCTGCGCGACACGCTCGAGCGAGGCATCGACGCGGCGAAGACGGCGCGCGACAAGGTGGAGCTGTTGCTGCAGCTGGCGATGCTCCTCGTCGAGACCTTCCACGATCACGACGCCGCCGCCGCGGCGCTCGAGCAGATCGTGGAGCTCGATCCGACGCACGAAGAGGCGCACCTGGCGCTCGCGCGCTTCCACCGCGAGCGCGGCCGCGTCCACGATCTCGCGCGCGTGCTCGAGCGGCACGCCACGGCGACCACCGATCGCGATCTGCGCGCCTCGCTGCTGGTCGAGGCCGCGCGGCTCCTCGCCGACGATCTCGGCGACCTGCAGCGCGCGACGGCCTTCGCCGAGCGCGCCGTGGAGCTCATGCAGAACGAGCCCGGAGCGCCGGTCGCGCTCGAGCTGCTCGGTCGCCTCTACCAGCGCCTGGGCGACCACGGCCGCGCCGACGACATCCTCCGCCGCGCGCTCGAACACGAGACCGATCCCACGCGCCGCGCCGATCTCTTCGTGCGGCGCGCGGAGGTGCGGAGGGCAGACGGCGCCGAGTCGCCGGAGCTGCGCGAGCTGTTGCAGCAGGCGCTCGACCTCGATCCGGCCCACCTCGGCGCGCTCGAGATGCTGCGGGCCATCGCGCGCGCCGAGGGCGATCCCGCCGATCTCGCGCGCGCCTGCCTGCGCGAGCTCGAGGCCACTTCGCTGCCCGCGCGCCGCGTCGCGCTCCTCCTCGAGCTCGGCCAGCTACGAGCCGAGGCCCTCGACGATCGCGACGGCGCGATCGCGTGCTGGGACGAGGCGCTGTACATCTCGCCGACCTGCACCGAGGCCGCCGCGGGGCTGATCGAGCCGTACGCGGAGCGCGGGCGCTGGAGCGAGGTGCACGCCCTCGCCAGCCTGCTCCTGTCGTCCGCGGGCAGCGGCAAGGACCGCGCGGCGCGCGCGCGCTGGCACGCGCTGCACGGCCGCGCGCTGTCGGCGCTCGGTCGCACCGCGGAGGCCTCGCACTCGCTGGCCGAGGCGGTGCGCCTCGACGCCTCCGACGTGCAGACGCTCCAGGCGCTCGCCGAAGCGCGCTTCGCCGCCGAGGATTGGGACGGCGCCTTCGCCGCCGATCAGCGCCTGCTGACGATGATCGATCCGATCGAGCACGAGAGGCTGCTCGCGGTGCACCACCGCATGGGCGTCGTGCAGCGTGAGCAGGGCAAGACGCGCGGCGCGCTCTCGAGCTTCCAGCAGGCGCTGGCGATCGATCCGGAGCACGTGCCGACGCTCGAGCAGCTCGCGCAGCTGCAGGCCGAGCGGCGCGCGTGGAGCGACGTCCTCGACACCAAGCGTCGCCTCGCCGACGCGACACCCGACGTCGAGGCGCGCTGCAAGGTGCTGGCGGAGCTCGCCGACATCGCCATCGAGCACGCCCGAAACCCGCAGCTCGCGGTGCACGCGCTGGAGGAGGCCGCCGAGCTGCGTCGTCGCGATCACGTGCTGCTGCACAAGCTGCTCGACGCCTATCAGCGCATCGAGGCGTGGCCGGAGGTCGGCTCGGTCCTCGAGCGCATCCTCGACGAGGACAAGCACCCGCAGCGACGATCGCGCTACCTCTTCACGCTCGGCCAGCTCCACCGCGAGAAGCTCCACGACAACGCGCGCGCCGCCGAGGCCTTCGAGAAGGCGCTCGACGAGGACCCGACGCTGCTCAAGGCGTTCGAGGCGATCAGTCGCGTGCACACCGAGAACAAGGCGTGGAAGCCGCTCGAGCGCTCCTATCGCCGCATGCTCCACCGGATCGCCGGGCGCGCCCTCTCGGGAACGGGGGAGCTGGAGGTCGAGCTGTGGACCGGCCTCGGCCTGCTCTACCGCGATCGCCTGCGGGACGACGCCGCGGCCATCGAGGCGTTCCGCATGGCCAGCCGCGCGCGGCCCGACGACCCGCGCGTGCGGCGCATCCTCGCCGAGCTGCACGCGCGGGCCGGCAGCGTCGACGACGCCGCGACCGAGCTGCACACCGCGATCGCGCAGCACCCGCTGCACGCCGAGCCGTACCGCGCGCTGTTCCGGCTGTACCGCGACGCGGGCCGCGTCGACCGCGCGTGGTGCCTCGCCGCGGCGCTGGTCCTGCTCGAGAAGGCCGACGAGGAGATCCGCGCGTTCCACGCGACGCACCAGCGTCGAGGAGCGCCGGCGTTCCGCGGGCGCCTCGACGCGCCGACGTTCACGCGCGCGGTGTGTCACCCCGACGAGGACGTGCTCGTCGCCAAGCTGTTCGAGCTGATCCTCCCGGCGGTGCGCGCCTCGCGGGCCATCGCCATGCGCGCGTCGATCGCCCCGCCGCCCGACGTGCCGTGGCAGGACCGCGCGACCACCCGGGTGCCGATCGCGCGCGCGTTCTTCGGGGGCGCCGACGTCCTCGGCATCCCGGCGCCGCGCCTCGCGCTTCGACCCGATCGCGACGGCGGGCTGATCCCGGTCGCCACCGAGCCGCCGTCGACCGTCGCCGGACGCGACGCCCTCGCGCTCACCGGCCACGAGGACATGCTCTTCGCCGTCGGACAGCACCTGTCGACGTGGCGCGGCGACGCGCACCTGCGGGTGATGTTCCCCTCGACGCGCGCGCAAGAGGGCCTGCTGCTCGCGGCCCTCAAGCTCGGCAGGCCCGACCTGCCGATGCCCGCGCACGCCGAGGCGCGCGCCAGGGAGGACGCGCGCACGCTCGCCCAGCACCTCGAGCCGGTGCAGCTCGAGGGGCTGCGCCTGGTGGTCAAGCGCTTCGTCGCCGATCGCGGCCAGGCCGATCTCAAGGCGTGGGCGCGCGGGATCGAGCTGACCGCCGCGCGCGCCGGCCTCCTCTTGTGCGGCGATCTGGCGACGGCGGTCCGCGGCTTCGACGACGCGCGCCTGTCGGCGGTGGGCATCCCTGCCTCCGACGTGGTGCGCGATCTGGTCGGATGGTTCGTCAGCCCCGACCACCTCGAGCTGCGCGAGCGCCTGGGCATCGGCGTCGACCGCTAGGTCGAGCCCGAGCGCGCTCCCGCTCGCGCCCCCTCGCGCGATGAGCAGATCGATCTCGTCGCTCGCACGTATGCTGGATCCCGCGCGTCCAACATGACGCCGGGGGGCCCGCATGACCACGCTCGATCTCACTCGGTCCCGAGTCTCTGGGGGGACGCTGTTCGGGGGCGATTTCCGCATCGTGCGGCCCCTGCGCGTCGGGGGGATGGGGGCGGTGTACGTCGCCGAACAGCTCAGCACGGGCGCTTCGCGTGCGCTCAAGCTAATGCAGCGCGAGCTGGTCACCGACCCGTCGCTGCGCGAGCGCTTCGGGCAGGAGGCGCGCGTCGGCGCGTCGATCGACAGCGATCACGTGGTGCACGTCGTGGGCGCCGGCGTCGACGCCGCCTCGGGCGCGCCGTGGATCGCGATGGAGCTGCTGCGCGGCGTACCGCTCGACGTCTACCTCGCCGCGCGCGGCGCGCGTCCGGCCGGCGAGGTGCGCTACCTCTTCGAGCAGCTGTGTCACGCGCTCGGCGCCGCGCACGAGAAGGGCATCGTGCACCGCGACCTCAAGCCGCCGAACGTGTTCCTCTGCACGCCGCGCGTCGCCGGCCTGTCGTACGTGGTGAAGGTGCTCGACTTCGGCATCGCCAAGGTGCTCGCCGAGGCGAAGACCACCAAGACCGCCGCGGTCGGCACGCCGCTCTACATGGCGCCGGAGCAGTACGAGGCCGGTCACGTGACCCCGGCGACCGACGTCTGGGCGCTCGGCCTGATCGCCTTCGAGCTGCTGACCGGGCGCAGCTACTGGAAGGCCGCGGCCAGCGGCGCGGCGACGCCCGCCTCGATCATGTACGAGACCTGCCTCGGCGAGCTCTCGCCCGCCTCGGGGCGGGTCCGCGATCTCGGGCTCGGCACGGCGCTGCCCGACGGCTTCGACGCGTGGTTCGGCCGCTGCGTGCAGCGCGCGCCCGAAGCGCGGTTCGCCGACGCGCGCGCTGCGCTGCACGCCCTCGCCGAGGTGCTCGGCCCGCCCGCGCCGCCGCACGAGCCGCTCCCCGAGCCGCCGCCGGTGTCGGGCGACGAGGGGGCCCACGGCCTCGTCGCGCCGACCGCGCCGATGAACGACACCCCGGCCACGCGCCCGCTCGAGACCGAGGTGGCCCGCACCGAGCTCGTCGACGTCGAGCCGGCGCGCGCGGAGCGACGCCGCGTGTCGCCGGCCGGAATCTGGGGCGCCGCCGGCGCGCTGGTCGGCGCCTCGCTGCTCGCCGGTCTCGTCTGGATGCTCCCCAAGTCGACGCCGACGGATGCGAGCGAGGCGGCGCCGCCGGCCCCCGCGTCTGCCGCGCCCGCCCCTTCGCCCTCGGCGCCGAAGGCGAAGCCGGTCTCCGCGCACTTCGTGACCGGGACGACCGCCCGCCTCGACGGGCGCCTGCTGCACCGTCGGCTGCCCGCGGGCGTGCGCAGCGAGACGTACCTGATGCTCGAGGTCCGCGGCGCCGATCGCGCGCCGACGAGCCCGACGCCGGTGAACCTCTCGCTGGTCATCGATCGCTCAGGCTCGATGAAGGGCAAGCGCCTCCAGAGCGCGATCGTGGGCGCGACCCAGGCGATCGAGCGCTTGCGCGACGGCGACCGCGTGTCGGTCGTCGCCTTCGATCAGACCGCGCAGACGATCGTGCCCACGGTGAAGCTCGATCCGGTGACGCGCGCCGACGCGATCGCCAAGGTGCAGAAGCTCGGCCTCGGCGGCAACACCTGCATCTCCTGCGGCATCGACCTGGCGCGCACCTCGCTCGGCGAGGCGTCCGACCTGGCCCGTCGCATCCTGCTCTTGAGCGACGGCGAGGCCAACGTCGGCGTGCGCGACGTGCCGGGCTTCGAGCGGCTCGCCCGGGCCGCGCAGCTCGACGACGTGAGCATCACCACCATCGGCGTCGGCGACGACTACGATCCGCGCGCGCTCACCGCGCTGGCCCGCGAGTCCAACGGCCAGCACTCGTACGCGGCGAGCGAGGCCGCGATGCCGGCGATCTTCGACGCGCACGCCAAGGCCTTCGCCAGCGTGGTCGCCCTCTCGAGCGAGGCGACCATCCGCCTCTCGCCCGGCGTCGAGGTGATCACCGTGTTCGACCGCGCGCACCGCGTCGAGGGCGACACGGTGCACGTGCCGCTCGGCCAGATCGTGCGCGACGAGCGCAAGACCATCCTGCTCAAGCTCGCGGTCTCGCCGCGCGCCGACGCCGAGCAGCCGATCGCCAACGTCGCGCTCTCGTATCGCGATCTATTGGGCGAGGGCAAAGGGCAGGCGGAGGGCGCGCTCGCGGTCGCGGTCGGCGCGGGCGATCCCGGGCTCGACGCCGTGGTCGAGGCGCGCGTCGCCCGGAGCGAAACGGCCGCGGCGCTGCTGAAGGCCACCCACCTGTTCGAGCAGGGCAAGACGAAGGAGGCCGAAGACGTGCTGGCCGCTCGCATCGCCGCGATCGATGCGCTGCGCGCGCGCTGGTCGACGCGCTCCGACGTGCCCCCCGACCAGACCGCCGATCTCGACGCGCAGCGCAAGTCGCTCGAGACCGCGCGCGGGTCCTACAAGCTGGCGGTCACCGTGGCGAAGGCCGCCGCCGTCGCGGGCCAGCCGGCACCGGCGCCTGCTGCGGCGAAGCCGGCCAAGATGCAGAGCAAGGCCTCCGCGGCCGACGCGTACAAGATGGGCTACTGATCTTCGAATCGAAGACGAAATCGCGATTGAAGGCCATGCTGAAGCGTCTTCCGGCAGAAGCGCGCGCCAGCGTCATCTGAGCGCGGAAGCCGGTCGATCCGTTCCATGATCGTTCGCGATCTCGTACGTCACACAGTACGAGCTGCGCCGGGGGCTCGATCTGCCCCTTCTGCGCGGCGAGGGTCCGGCCGACGATTCGCCACCTCCGAAGCCGATGCGCTCGGCGTGCCCTCACCACTTGCACGAGAGCGCCGCGCGGATGCCCTCCGGCACGTGCGTGATTCGGATGCGAACCGTTCGCCCGCTGCGCTCGCCATGCATCGCGAGCCCCGACAAGCCGGGGCACCTGTCGCGGAGGCTCTTCCACACCGATGCGTATTGGCCGAGCTCCTTGCCGGCCGCGTTCATCGCGTTCTCGGCGTCGGCCGAGGTCGCGTACACGCCGGTGTAGATCACGTCGCCGTGTGCGCCGTCGCGGAGGACGAGGGTCAGGCCTTCGAGCCCGGCGCTGCCCGGCTCCCTGGCCGCTTTGGCCATGACCGGCTTCTTCATCGCGTGGCCGCCGAGCCAGAACCCGGCGAGCACGTCGCCCCCGAATTCGACCGGCGGGGGCGCGGTGGTGTGGTTCGAGAACCAATCGTGGCCGGGACCCGCGGCGTAACCGGCGAGGAGCACCCACCACTGGTCGCTCGCGTAGAAGCCATACGGCCAGCCCTTCTTGCTGATCGAGGCGAACTCGAAGATGCCCGACGGGAGCTTCCGCGCCGCGCCGCCCTCCTCGATCGATTTGCGCCAATCCGCCGGGAGCTTCTCGAGAGGGGGCGGGCCGCGCAGCACGCCGATGAACGAGCCCTTCTCGAACGAGGTCTCGCCGATCGCGCCGACCGCGTCGACGGCCCCGACGCTCTCGAACAACGCGCGGAAGCTCTCGTCGGCAGCGGCGTCGTGGATGATCGCCGCGTAGATAGGATCTGCCCGAAGCCGGTCGATGCGGACCGAGAACGCGTAGTCGGGCACCGCACCCAGCAGAGACCTGGCAGTGGGGCTGTCGATCCCCGCGGGAGGCGCCGCGGCCTCCGGACGGCTGCACGAGAGCGCGGCGAACGCGGCGAGCACGGTCCACTTCATGCGGGTTGGACGCAGATCCGCTCGCCGCGCTTCAAAAGCGTGCGCGTGAACATTTCGTTCGGGCCCGGCGTCACACGGGATCGCGGACACGGATGAGCGCCCTCGTCCTCGCCTGCCGGCCTCCCGAGGAACGCCAGAGCACGACGTCTCCCGATCGTCCGTACCGATGCTGGGATCGCGCTAGAGACCTCACGCCCCGCCGTCGGTCGCGCAGGTGACGCCCCCGACGTCTTTGTGGTCGCGGATGCGGAGCTTCCACCGGCCGAAGTCGGGGAGCAGGACGCCCGTCTGTGACGACTGACGACTGACGACTGACGACTGACGACTGCGTCAAGCGACCCAGACGGTCTTCGCGTTGACGAACGCGCGGATGCCGTGGGTGCCGAGCTCGCGGCCGTAGCCGCTCTGCTTGATGCCGCCGAACGGCACGCGCGGATCGGACACGACCATCGCGTTGACGAAGGTCTGGCCGGCCTCGATCTCGTCGACGAACCGGCGCTGCTCTTCGGCGTCCTTCGTCCACACGCTGCTCCCGAGGCCGAAGCGGCTGTCGTTGGCGGTGGCGATCGCCGCGTCGAGATCGTCGACGCGAAACAGCGACGCGACCGGTCCGAAGAGCTCCTCGGTTCGTGCCGGCGCGTCCTGGGGAATGCTGGCGAGCACGCCCGGCCGAAACCAGTTGCCGCGCCCCTCGATGGCGACGCCGCCGGTGAGGAGCTTCGCCCCCGCCTTCACCGAGCGCTGCACCTGATCGACGACGTCGCCGCGCACCGAGGGGAGGGCGAGGGGGCCGATCTCGGTCTCGTTCTGCATCGGATCGCCGACGCGCAGCCGCTCGAACGCCTCGACCATTCGGCGCTCGAACGCGTCGTACACGTCGCGGTGCACGATGAAGCGCTTGGCGTTGATGCAGGACTGGCCGTTGTTCAGCGTGCGCGAGGCGACGGCGGCCTTCACCGCCGCGTCGAGATCGGCCGAGGGCATCACCACGAACGCGTCGCTGCCCCCGAGCTCCAGCACGGTCGGCTTGATCAGCTTGCCGCACTGCTCGGCGACCGCCGCGCCCGCGCCCTCGCTGCCGGTCAGGGTCGCCGCGACGACGCGGCGATCGTCGAGCACGCGGGGCACGGCGTTCGCGCCGATGAGCAGCGTCTGGAACGCGCCCTCCGGAAACCCGGCGCGCGTGAGCAGATCCTCGATGGCGAGCGCGCAGCGCGGCACGTTCGACGCGTGCTTCAGCAGGCCGACGTTGCCCGCCATCAGCCCCGGCGCGACGAACCGGAACACCTGCCAGAAGGGGAAGTTCCACGGCATCACCGCGAGCACGGGGCCGAGCGGGAGGTACCTCACCCACGCCTTGGCGCCGTCGATCGCCGCGTGCTCGTCGGCGAGATCGCGCTCGGCGTGCTCGGCGTAGTACCGGCAGACGCGCGCGCACTTCTCGGCCTCGGCGATCGCGGAGGCGAGGGGCTTGCCCATCTCCTCGGTCATCACGCGCCCGACGCGCTCCTTCTCCTGATCGAGCAGCTCGGCGACGCGGCGCATCGGCCCTCCGCGCTCGGCGAACGAGGCGCGGCGCCACGCCTGGAAGGCGCGATCGGCCCGCGCGAGCTTGTCGTCGATCTCTGCGTCGGTCAGCGCGGCGAACGTCTCGCGGGTCTCTCCGGTGCGGGGGTCGATGCTCGCGATCGGCATGGCGGCAAGCGATCGTGCCTCCGCGTGCGCGCGGCAATCGGTCCCGTCAGGTCAGCACCCGGCGGGAGCGCCGTCGCGCCGGCACTGGGCGAAATCGCCGCAGCTGGTCAGCTCGGCGCAGCACAGCTCACCCTCGGCCTTCTCGACCTCGCAGTCGTGGTGCGCCTTCTTGCACGCGGCGAACACCGAGTCGGCGGTGTCGCCTTCCTTCTTGTCGCCGACCTGCTCCCAGCAGGTCTTCTCGCGCGTGCAGAAGTCGATGCACCACTGGCGCGCGGTGCGCGCGATCTTCTTCGGCGGCGGCTGCTCGACGGACTTGCCGAAGTTCGTCGGCGCGTTGGTGGTGTTCACGCACGCGACGAGGAGGCAGACGAGGAGCAGCGGCCGCATGGCCGGGAAATTATCACGTCATGCCCAGCGCGCCTTCCAGCTCGTGTACCCGCCGGTGAGGTTGATCGCGCGGAAGCCGTGCTGCAGGAGCACCCGCTGCGCGACGTACCCGCGGCGCCCGACCGCGCAGTGCACGAGGATGGTGCGATCGCGCGGGAGCTCGTCGAGGCGGTGGCGCAGCTCGTCGACCGGGATCACCGTCGACCCCTCGATCGCGCCGCGGCCGTGCTCGCCGCGCGTGCGCACGTCGAGGACGAACGCGCCGCGCGCGATCTCCTCCTTGGCCGCCTCGGCGTCGACGACCGAGCCGAGCCCGCGCAGATCGTTCGAGGCGACCATGCCGGCGAGGTTCACGACGTCCTTCGGCGCGCCGAACGGCGGCGCGTACGCCAGCTCCTCGTCGATCAAGTCGTGCACCGTCGCCTTGTGGCGGATCGCCGTCGCGAGCACGTCGATGCGCTTGTCGACGCCCTTCTCGCCGGCGACCTGCGCGCCGAGGAGGCGGCCGTCGTCGGGCGAGTAGTGGAGCGTCACGTGAACCTCCGTCGCGCCGGGGAACCAGCTGACGTGATCGGTCGCGTGCGCGGTCGCGGTGCGGAACGGGATGCCCGCCTGCCTCAGCTGCCGGGCCGAGGCGCCCGTCGCCCCGAGCGTCACGTCGAACGCGCGCACGATGCTGGTGCCGAGCGCGCCGGCGTACGTCGACGGGAGTCCCGCCATCACGTCCGCCGCGACGCGCGCCTGGCGGTTGGCCGGGCCGGCCAGCGGCACGGTGCCGCGCGTCCCGAGCACCGCGTGCTCCACCTCGACCGCGTCGCCCACGGCGAAGATCGCCGGATCGTTGGTGCGCATCTTCGAGTCGACGACGATGCCGCCGCGCGGACCGACCGCGAGGCCGGCGTCGCGCGCCAGCGACACCTCGGGGACCACGCCGATCGCGGACACCGCGAGATCGGCCTCGAGGCGACGGCCGTCCTCGAGCAGCACCGCGAAGCGCTCGCCGTCGTCGAACCCGACGACCTTGGCCGAGGTCACCACCTCGACGCCGTTCCGCACGAGCGCCGCGCGCGCCCACCCGGCCATCTCCGCGTCGAGGAACCCGAGCACCTGCGGCAGCGCCTCGACGAGCGTGACCGCGAGGCCGTGCTTCACGAGGTTCTCGGCGATCTCGACGCCGACGAAGCCGCCGCCGATGACCACCGCGCGGCCGTCCTTCTTCGCGAGCGCGAGGATGCGGTCGGAGTCGTCGATCGTGCGCACGGTCAGCACGCGGCGATCGCGCGCGCCCGGCACGTTCGGGATGAGCGGCCGCGCACCGGGCGTCAGGAGCAGCAGGTCGTACGGCTCGTCGAACACGCGGTCGGTTTCGAGATCGCGGACGGTGACGCGCTTCTGCTCGCGCTTGATGCCGACCACCTCGTGGCGGACGCGCACGTCGAGCGCGTAGCGGGCGGCGAGCGACTCCGGCGTCTGCAGCACCAGACCCTTGTTGTCGGGGATGCGACCGCCGACGCGGTACGGCACGCCGCAGCTCGCGAACGACACGTGCGGACCGCGCTCGAACATCACGATCTCGGCGTCCTCGGACAGACGACGCAGCCGCGCCGCGGCTGTCGCGCCGCCGGCGACTCCCCCAACGATGACGACCCTCATGCACACAGAGAGCCACCGTCGCGGCCGGGAGATTCTGATCGGCGTCAGCCGTGACGCGCCCGGCCTTCGCCCGCGCTCGAATCTTCGCGGTTTCAGCGCGTCTCGCGACGGGTGAGCACGTCGACGAGGCGGCTCGCCGCGCGGCCGAGCCGGACCTCGCGGTGGCACAACCGCGGCTCGAACGCGTGGGTGCTGCCCTTGTCGAGCGGCAGCGCGACGAGCTCGCCCCGCCGAAGCTCGCGCTCCATGAGGTGGTCGGGGAGCCAGCCGAAGCCGATGCCCTCCATGATCGCCGCCTTCTTCGCCGTGAAGTCCGGCAGGTGCACGGCCGACCGTCGCTCGAGCGCGACGGTCGACAGCTGCAGCCGCGGGTCGGAGCCGCGCACCGTGATCAGCACGTGCGCGTCGAGGTCCTCGCGCCGCAGCTTCCCCTCGTGTCTGGCGAGCGGGTGATTGCGGTGGGCGACCAGCCGCGCGCGCAGCGGCGGCAGCTTGATGACCTTCAACCCGGTCACGTGCGGCGGCAGCACCGTGATCATGACGTCGGCGTCCTCGCGCACGAAGCGGGCCTCCACGTCGCCGAGGAAGTCGGCGGCGACCTTCAGCCGCGTCGGCGCCCCTTCTGCGTGCAGCGCGCCGATGACGCGGAGGATCGGCGCCGCCGGGAACACGCCGTCGAACACCACGTGCAGCGACGGCTCCCACCCGGTCTTGATCTCGGCGCACGCGGAGACGAGATCGCGCTCGGCCGCGAGCAGCTGCCGACAGTGCTCGAGCACCTGCGCGCCCGCGGCGGTGAGGCGCGTGCGGTAGCCGCCGCGGTCGAGGAGCTCGAGGCCGGTCTGCTCCTCGAGCTTGTCGACCAGGTAGAGCACCGCCGAGTGCCCCTTGTGGAGCGCCTTGGCCGCGGCCTTGAACGTGCCGTGACGGGCCAGGGCATCGAGGGCGCGCGCCTGGTCGAGCGTCACGTGCATGGGCGGACAGTGTCAGCGATCTCGACAAATCATGACGAAACAATCTGCTTTCCTGACCTAAATCAGGGCCTTACGGTCGAGCCCATGGACATCCCGTACGTCCGCGGTCGCGTCGCCACGCAAGCTCATGTGGGCCTCCCCGAGGGCACCGTCGAGGAGGAGTACGCGCGCAACGGCTTCTTCGGCCGGTACGCGCACCTCTATCGCAAGCACGCGCCGGTCGGCTGGACGCGCATCGAGGGCCACCTGAAGCCGCGGGCGTACGACCTGCGAAGCATCGAGGAGGGGGCGGACTACCTCTCGTCGCGCCGGGCGATCCTCGAGAACGCCGACGTGCGGCTGCACCTCGCGACGGTGTCGTCGCCGATGCCCTACCTGTTCCGCAACGCCGACGCCGACGAGATCCTCTTCGTCCACGAGGGCGCGGGGCGCCTGGAGACCGACTTCGGTCCGCTCCCCTACGAGCCGGGCGATTACGTCGTGATCCCGCGCGGGACCGCGCACCGCCTGTCGCCGACCTCGCGCTCCAAGCTGCTGGTGGTCGAGGCGTTCTCCGAGGTCACCGTGCCCGATCGCGGGATGCTCGGGCAGCACGCGCTCTTCGATCCGGCGGTGCTGCGCGTGCCGTCGCCCGAGGAGGGCTCGTCGATGCAGCCGACGATCGCCGAGACCGGCGAGTACGAGGTGCGCATCCAGCACACCGGCGAGATCACCCGCCTGTTCTACCCGCACTGCCCGCTCGACGTGGTCGGCTGGAAGGGCACCCTCGCGCCCACGCTCCTCAACGTGCGCGACATCCGCCCGGTGCTGTCGGATCGCTACCACCTGCCGCCGAGCGCCCACTCGACGTGGCTGATGAAGAACGCGGTGGTCTGCACGTTCCTGCCGCGGCCGCTCGAGAACGGCGATCCGAAGGCGCTGAAGGTGCCCTTCTACCACTCGAACATCGATTTCGACGAGGTGCTGTTCTACCACCGCGGCGAGTTCTTCAGCCGCGCCGGCATCGCCGCCGGGATGCTCACCTTCCACCCGCAGGGCATCCACCACGGGCCGCAGTCGCCGGCGTTCGCGCGGGCCGAGAAGGCGCGCGCGACCGAGGAGGTCGCGGTGATGCTCGACACGAAGAACCCGCTGCGCCCGTGCCAGGCCGCGACGCAGGTGGAGATCGCCGACTACTGGAAGAGCTGGAGCACGAAATGAGCAGCACGAACAACCCGGTCGGCCTTCGGGGGATCGACTTCGTCGAGTTCGTCTCGCCCGACCCCGACGCGCTCGATCGCCTGTTCAAGGCGTTCGGGTTCTCGCGCACCATGCGTCACGCGAGCAAGCGCATCGATCTGTACGTGCAGAACGACATCGTCTTCCTCCTCAACCGCGAGCCGCGCTCCTTCGGCGCGTCGTTCGCCGCGCTGCACGGGCCGAGCATCTGCTCGATGGGCTGGCGGGTGGTCGACGCCCACGTCGCCGCGGAGGTCGCCGTGTCGCGCGGCGCGCGGCGCCGCCCCGAGGCCGATCTGGCCTACGCCGGCGGCGCGCCGGTGCCGGCGATCTTCGGCATCGGCGACTCGCTGATCTACTTCATGGAGCTCGGGGAAGGCCTCTCCGGCGCAGAGAAGTGGCAGCGGCTCGGCTTCGTCGCGCTCGACGCGCCCGACCTCGCCCCGGGCAAGGGCTTCACCGTCATCGACCACCTGACCAACAACGTGGAGAAGGGGACGATGCAGCGGTGGGCCGCCTTCTACAAGGAGGTCTTCGGCTTCACCGAGGTGCGTTACTTCGACATCCGCGGCGCGAAGACCGGGCTCACGAGCTACGCGCTGCGCTCGCCCGACGGGAGCTTCTGCATCCCGATCAACGAGGCCGACGAGAAGAAGTCGCAGATCAACGAGTACCTCGACGAGTACAAGGGGCCGGGCATCCAGCACCTCGCCTTCCTCACCGACGACATCCTCGCCTCGCTCCGCACGCTCGAGGGAAGCCCCATCGAGATGCTCGACATCGACGACGAGTACTACGCCGGCATCTTCGAGCGCGTCCCTGGCGTGACCGAGGACCAAGGCGAGATCCGCCGTCGCAACGTGCTCGTCGACGGCGACGAGCAGGGCTACCTGCTGCAGATCTTCACCAAGAACCTGATCGGCCCGATCTTCGTGGAGATCATCCAGCGCAAGAACCACCTCTCCTTCGGGGAGGGGAACTTCGGCGCGCTGTTCCGCAGCATCGAGCGCGATCAGCAGCGGCGCGGCGTCTTCGACGCGCCCGACGATCAATCCTCGCGCGCGAACGTCACCACCACCCAGACGTAGGCGCCGAGCGCGGCCAGCACCAGCGCGGACGCCGGCCGCAGGGAGAGGGCGCCCGCCTGGTACGCGGCGCACGTGGCCACGAAGCCGGCGATGGCGAGCCCCCCGAACACGACCAGCGACTGCGGCGGCGCCTCGCGCGGGACGGCCGCCGCTCTGCGCGCGGTCGAGAGCTCCCGCGCCCGGCGCGCGTGCGCGCGCGACCGCAGTCGTGCGCGCCTCACGACAACCCCCGCGGCGGGCTCGCCCCCCAAGTCGTCAGCGGGGGCGGCTCGCGCCGCGCGCGCATGGCTTCGATCGCCCGCCCGAGCGTGCTCCACAGCGACTCGACCGCGCCGGGCTCCAGGCGGACCGTGGTCGGCCCGAGCTCGATCGACACCACGTCACACTCGCGGCACCGCCGGACCTTCGCGATGGGGCCGGCCGCCAGCATCTCGTGAGCGCACTCTTTCCGATCGGCCATGTTCCGCGGACCTCCAGGGGACGAACCGTTGATGAAAACGACTTTCAATTTCATCTCAGGGTTCGTTGGGCCCGTCAACTGGAATCTTCAGTCCGTCGCCCTTCGGCCTGTTTTCACGTTCTTCTTCACGTTCTTCCTGGCGTCGAGGCTGATCGGTCCGGCGCCGAAGTAGATGAGGGCGAGCGCGGCGCCGAGCATCGAGATGTTCTTCATGAAGTGCGCCTGCTGGTTCAGCCGCATCATCGCGTCGTCCATCTTCCAGAACGGGTGCATGTAGTAGGCGACGGGCGCGAGGAAGATCACGAGCAGCGTCGCGCCGAGGTGCGTCTTGTAACCGAGCATCACGCTCAGCGCGCCGATCACGGCGATGATGCCGGAGAGAGGCACGAGGACGTTCGGCATGGGGACGCCCATCGACGCGCCGTACGCGATCACCGGCTGCGTGAAGTGCCCGACGCCCGAGGTCAGGAAGATGAGGCCGAAGAGGACGCGCCCGATCGGCGCAAGCACGCGGGCGGACGTCGCGCGCGTGCGCGTGTCGTCGCGCGACGGAATCGACAGTCGCGGAGCTTCGTAGACGTTGGCAGCCATTCCCGACCTCCCGGCGCGGCCGAGCCCGACGTGGGCCTCGCGGAAGCGCGCGCGCGACCCTTCCGGAGCAAGCCGCGTGCGCGCTCACCGTCGCGCCGCGACGGCTCGGCCTCTTCATGGAGCGATGTGGAGCGATGTGGAGCGATATGGAGCGATATGGAGCGATGGAGCGCGACGGCACGCTTCCGCGGTCGCCGTCACTGCGCGTTGGGCCCGGCGTACGGCGTGGGCACCGCCGGGGTCGTCACCGCCGCCGAGGAGGCCGCCGGGGCGGCGGCCTTGGCGATGGTGATCGGCACGCAGTTGCCGCTGCCCTCGTCGCAGGTCTGGTCGGGGCTGCATGAGGTCTTGTCGCAACGGACCGGATCGCAACGCTCGGTGCTGACGTTGCACCGCGTGTTGGTCGGGCAGCCGGAGATCTTGCACCCGCCCGCCGCGACGTAGAGGACGGCGCCGACGCCGACGTTGGCCGCGGCCAGGCCGGGAGAGTTCGAGTACACGCGCCCATCGGGCAGCATCGGCCCGCAGCCGACCAGCGTGACCAGGAGCGCCAGGCTCGTGCGCATGCCCGAAGTCTACCGCAGTCGTCGTCTTCCGCACTCAGGGCGCGTCGGCCGGCCGGGCGAGCCAGTCGCGGACGGCGAGGCCCGTCCCGAACGGCCATGGACGGAGCTTCTCGCGCGGCACCGATTTGTGCTGCGCGATCTCGTCGCCGAGCGTGATCGTGCCGTGCGCGCGCACGTGGTACGCCACGATGAGCTCGTTGCGTTGCTCGAACGGGTAGACGCCGATCAGGCGCACCACCTCCCCCTCGAGGCCGAGCTCCTCGCGCAGCTCGCGGAGCACGCCGGCCTCCGGCGACTCGCCCTTCTCGAGGAAGCCGGTGACGAGCCCGAACATCTTCTCGGGCCACCCGTGGTTGCGCACGAGCACCACGACGCCCTCGTGCTCGACGATCGCCGCGACCACCGGCAGCGGGTTGTCCCAGAACACGAACCCGCAGCCTTCGGCGGGGCACACGAGGCGCTCCCGGCCGGCGTGATCGCGTGCGACGAGCGCCGTCGCGCATCGGGGGCAGTGCTTGGTGGCGTTCATCGTTCGACAGCGTAGTACGCGACGAGGCCGTTCGCTGCTCGGCGGCGAGAGCGTGGCATCAGCACGGTGGGCTGATGCAGCCCCAGCGTGCGCCGTCGGCGACGAGGTCGCACCGGCAGGTGATCGGACACCAGGTCGGGTACGCGCAGACGCGGTCGACCTCGGAGACCGGGCAGCGGAGCGTCGCCGGTGGCCGCGTCGGGCAGCGGCCTTCGCACGTGTCGGCGGCGCACACCCAGCTGCCGCGCTCGCAGACGCACTCGGCCCGGCACGCGGTGCCGTAGGTGCAGCGGCGCCCCTCGTCGTCGTCGTCGCAGCCCTCGCCGATCAGCGGGCGGCGGGTCGGGCAGACGAAGGCGCCGCCGTCCGTGGCGACATCTCTCCCGGCGTCCGTGGCGTCCTCGGATGCGTCGAACAGCCCGTCGATCGGGGCGTCCCCGGCGAACGCGTCGTCGTCGGTCGTCACCGGCGCGGTGCGTGCGCCGCAGGCGGCGAGGAGCGTCACGGCCACCCACGACATCTCGAGAACGGCGCGCGGTCGACGCATGGCAGGCACGCAGCGTACGCCCTCTTCGCTCGCGCAAACACGACGGGAACGCGCCGGCATCACACCGGGGCCATGGAGCGACTCGGAGCTCACGGCGAGGCGTCGCTCGCGTTCGCCGTGCAGATCCCGAGCCCGCAGTCCGCGCTCGAGCCGGCGGGTCGCGACGCCGAACGGATCGCGTCGCTGTTCCCGATCCTCTTCGGCGGCGGCGCCGCGATCTGGCTGGTCGTGATGGGGCTCACCGTGTACGCGGTGGTGCTCCGCGATCGGAGGCACCAACGCGACCGCACGCGTCGCTGGGTCGTCGGTGGCGGCGCGTTCGCCACCACCGCCCTGCTCGGGCTCCTGCTCGTGCGCGGGCTCTCCGCGATGCCGGAGCTGCTCGATCCCGGCGCGCCGGGCGGCCCGAAGATCCGTGTCTCCGGCGAGCAGTGGTGGTGGCGCGTGCGCTACGAGCTGCCCGACGGCGCCAGCTTCGAGCTGGCCAACGAGCTGTGGCTCCCGCGCGGGCGCCGGATGCCGCTCCTGCTCGAGAGCCCCGACGTCATCCACTCGTTCTGGCTCCCCTCGCTCGGGGGAAAGATCGACGTCATCCCCGGCCGGGTGAACCGCCTGGGCCTGGAGCCGACGCGCACGGGCACGTTCACCGGCGTGTGCGCGGAGTACTGCGGCCTGTCGCACGCGCGGATGCTCTTCCACGTGGTGGTCGTCGAGCCGCCGGCGTTCGAGGCGTGGCTCGCGGCGCAGCGGGCCGACGCGCGCGCGCCGGCGGCCGTCCTCGCGCAGCGTGGCCACCTCCTCTTCCAGCAGCACGGGTGCGGGGCGTGCCACGCCGTGCGCGGCACCGCGGCGCGCGGCGCGGTCGGCCCCGATCTCACGCACGTCGGCGGGCGTGTGTCCGTCGCCGCCGGCACCGTCGCCAACGACGTGGCCGGCTTCGAGGAGTGGCTCGCGCGCACCGAGGCGCTCAAGCCGGGCGTGCACATGCCTTCGTTCCACATGCTGTCGAGCGAGGAGCGCAACGCCCTCGCCACCTGGCTCGACGGGCTGCAATGAGTAAGGCAGGCGAAGACCGCGGCGCCGACGTCGGCGCAGAGTCGGACGCGCCGCCGTCGGAGCTCCGGCGCGCGCAGGAGGCGCGGCTGCTCACGGCGTGGCGGATCCCCAAGGGCTTCCGCTACTGGTCGGAGGTCAACAACACCGAGGTCGGTCGCTGGTACACGTCGGTCGCGTTCCTGTTCTTCCTCTTCGGGGGCGTGCTGGCGCTCTTGATGCGCATCCAGCTCGCGCGACCGAACAACCGCTTCGTGTCGGCGGAGCGGTACGACGAGCTGTTCACGCTGCACGGCTCGATCATGATGTTCCTGTTCGCGGTGCCCATCTTCGAGGCGTTCTCGATCATGGTGCTGCCGCAGATGCTCGGCGCGCGCGACCTGCCGTTCCCGCGCCTGTCGGCCTACGGGTTCTGGTGCTTCCTGATCGGCGGCGTGTTCGTGTGCGCGTCGATCTTCTTCGGCATCGCGCCGCGCGGCGGGTGGTTCATGTACCCGCCGCTGACCAGCCGCTTCCAGAAGGGCGCCGGCGCCGACGTGTGGCTGCTCGGCCTCTCGTTCATCGAGGTCGCGTCGATCGCCGCGGCGGTGGAGCTGATCATCGGCGTGCTCAAGTGCCGCCCGCCGGGGATGCGCATCAACCTCGTGCCCCTCTACGCCTGGTACATCCTGGTGGTCGGGGTGATGATCGTCTTCGCCTTCCCCCCGCTGATCGCCGGCGACGTGCTGCTCGAGGTCGAGCGCATGCTGGACTGGCCGTTCTTCGATCCGACGCGCGGCGGCGATCCGCTCCTCTGGCAGCACCTGTTCTGGATCTTCGGACACCCCGAGGTCTACATCGTCTTCCTGCCGTCGGTCGCGCTCGTCGCCACCATCGTGCCGACCTTCGCGCGCACCCCGATGGTGGGGTACGGATGGATCGTCCTCGCGGCGATCGGCACCGGGTTCCTCCGCTTCGGCTTGTGGGTGCACCACATGTTCACCACCGGCCTGCCGGGGGTGTCGCTCGGGTTCTTCAGCGCGGCGTCGCAAGCGGTGGCCATCCCGACCGGCGTGCAGGTCTTCTGCTTCATCGCGACGCTGCTGGTCGGACGGGTGAGCTACCGGCTGCCCATGCTCTACCTGCTCGGCGGCCTGTCGACGTTCCTCATCGGCGGCCTCACCGGCGTGATGGTCGCCTTGGTCCCGTTCGATCTGCAGGCGCACGACTCCCACTTCGTCGTCGGGCATCTGCACTCGGTGCTGATCGGCGGGACGATCTTCCCGATCCTCGCGGCGTTCTACTACTTCTACCCGCTGGTCTCCGGGAAGCACCTGTCGAAGAAGCTCGGGCGCGTCGCATTCTTCCTCGTGTTCGTCGGCTTCAACGTCACGTTCCTCCCGATCCACCTCAGCGGGCTGCGCGGGATGCCCCGCCGCGTGTTCACCTACCCGGCCGGCGCCGGCCTCGAGACCTTGAACCTGGTGAGCACCGTCGGCGCCTTCGTGCTCGCCGCCGGGATGCTGGTGTTCGTCGTCGACGTGCTGCGCCCCAAGAAGAAGGATCCCGACGCCGAGCGCAACCCGTGGAACGGCGGCACCCTGGAGTGGCTGACCGAGCCGGACAAGCCGTGGGGCGTGCGCTCGGTCCCCGAGATCGACGAGCGATACCCGCTCTGGCACCAGAGGGACTTCGTCCGCGATCACGACGAGGGGCGCTTCTTCCTCCCCGACGCCGAGGAGCTGAAGCGCGAGACGCTGCTCACCACGCCGATCGACGCCACGCCCACGCAGTGCCTGCGCGTCGGCGGCCCGACCTTCGTGACCCACTGGGCGGCGCTGTTCACCGGCGGCGCGTTCATCTTCAGCACCTTCCACTGGTGGTGGTCCGCGCTCGCGTCGTCGGTGCTCGCGCTGTTCACCATCCTCGGGTGGCTTTGGACGGGCACCGCGATCATCCCGGAGAAGGCCGAGAAGGACGTCGGCCGCGGCCTCAAGCTGCCGCTCTACGTCTCCGGGCCCGGCGCGGTCGGCTGGTGGGCGATGTTGATCACGATGCTCGGCGACATGACGGCGTTCGTGTCGCTGGTGTTCGGGTACTTCTTCTACTGGACCGGTCATCGCGACTTCCCTCCGGGATCGCAGCCCGACGCGCACCCCGGGCTCCTCCTGGCCGGCCTCGGTCTGGTGATCGCCGCGTGGATCGGGACCGTCGTCAGCCGACGCCTCAACCGCCGCGATCGTGGCGGCGCCTTCCACGCGGGCACGGCGCTCTCGGCGGCGCTGTCGATCGCCGGCGGCGTCGCGCTCGTCCTCTCGCTGACCCGCGCCGGGCTCGACCCGCGCGCGCACGTCTACGGCGCGATCGTCTGGCTGCTCGTGGTCTGGACGGTCATCCACGTCGGCCTCGGCGTAGTGATGCACCTCTACGTCATGGCGCGTCGCATCGCCCGGAGGATGACGGCGACCCACGACGCCGACATGGCCGTCGTGACCCTGTACTGGCACTTCGTCGGGCTGACCGCGATCACCGCGGTGGCGGTCGTCGCCGGCTTCCCCCTGGCGGTGCGCTGATGGAGCCGGCTGCGCGCAGGGACAGCCTGTGGTGGATGGTGGTCTCGCCGTCCCTGTGGGCGCTGCACGTCCTGCTCTCGTACGGCACCGTCGCCGTCTGGTGCGCCAAAATCGCTTCGCGCGACGGCGCGCTCGACGGCGCGCGCGTCGCGGTCCTCGTCTACACCGCCTTCGCGCTGACCGGCGTCGTCGCGGTGGGCGCGCGCGGCTTAGGGCGCGAGCGCGCGGTGGCCACCCCGCGGTACGCCGACACGCCGGGCGCGCGACGTCGGTTCCTCGGCTACACGAACCTCCTGCTCTCGGCGCTCAGCTTCGTCGCCATCGTCTTCGGCGCGCTGCCGGTGCTCTACCTGCGGAGCTGTCGATGAGCAGGCCGTGGCTCTTCGCGCTCGGGATCGCGGCGCTGGCCGCTGCGTGGGGGTGGCCGCTGCCGGCGTTCGGCGTCCCGCCCTTCTCGCTGCACATGGCGCAGCACATGATCGTGGTCGCGATCGCCGCGCCGCTGCTCGCCCTCGGCATCGCCGGCGGGCCGCTCGATCCGGCGGTGCGCGCGCCGGCCGTGTTCTCGCCGATCCCCGCGTCGATGGTGGAGATGGTCGTGGTGTGGGCGTGGCACGCGCCGGCGATGCACCACCTCGCGCGGCACTCGACGCTCGGGCTGCTCGCCGAGCAGGCGACGTTCCTCCTCGCCGGGGTCGCGCTGTGGATCTCGGTCGTCGGCGGCGGCGAGGCGCTGCGTCGCGCGCGGGCGTTCGCCGGGGTCACCGGCCTGCTGTTGACGTTCATGCACATGACGCTGCTCGGCGCCCTCGTGGCGCTCACCCCGCGCGATCTCTACGGACACCACGGGCACCATCCCCTGCCTTCGCTCGCCGATCAGCAGATCGGCGGCGCGGTCATGCTCTTCGTGTCCGGCGTCGTCTACCTCGGAGGCGCCCTCGCGCTGGTCTCCGACGCGTGGCTCCGCCGGTTGTCGCGAAGATCGGCCGTCTCGAGGCGCGCATGAAGCGCTTCGTGCTCGCCTGGTTGTTCCGCGCCGCCGTGATCCTCGGCCTCGTCGCGGTCGGCGGCGCGCTGACGGTGGTCTTGGGGATCGTGCCGATCAAGGCGAGCTCCGGGCACTTCAGGCTCACCAGGTGGTTCCTCCACTTCGCGAAGCAGCAGTCGGTCAAGACGCACTCGATGCGCATCGAGCCGCCGTTCTCGCTCGACGATCCGCGTCAGATCCAGATCGGCGCCGGCCACTACGAGGGCGGGTGCCGTCCCTGCCACGGCGCGCCGGGCCAGCCGGCCCCGGTGCTGCCGCAGTTCATGACGCCCAAGGCGCCCGAGCTGTCGCACGCGATCGAGCACTACGAGCCGCGGCACCTCTTCTACCTCGTCCGACACGGCATCAAGCTCACCGGGATGCCGGCGTGGCCGGCGTCCGACCGCGAGGACGAGGTCTGGGCGGTGGTCGCGTTCCTGCGGAAGATGCCCGCCGGCGGCGAGGCGCGCTACCGGGAGCTGGTCTTCGGTGAGGACGCTCCGACCGACGCGCCGGCGGTCGTGAAGAGGTCGTGCGCGCGCTGTCACGGCGGCGACGGGCTCGGTCGCGGGGCGTTCCCGCGCCTCGCCGCACAGCGTGAGGAGTACCTGCGCTCGTCGCTCGAGGTGTACGCGCGCGGCGAGCGTCAGAGCGGGATCATGCGGCCGCTCGCGGCGTCGCTCTCGCCCGCGGAGCTCGACGCCGCGGTGCGCTGGTACACCGCGCGGCCGGCGCCGCCGGGCCGAGGCGCGGGCTCGGAGGAGGGGAGGAAGCTCGCCGAGCAGGGCGTCCCCGCGCGCAAGATCCCTGCGTGCATCGGCTGCCACGGGCCACGGCCCGAGGCGATCCATCGGGGCTACCCGCGGCTGGCCGGCCAACTGCCCGCGTACGTCGAGCAGCAGCTCGAGCTCTTTCGCAAGGGCGTCCGCGGCGGCGGAAAATACGTCGACCTGATGAGGGAGGTGGTCGACGATCACATGCTCACACCCGAGGAGGTGCGCGCCGTGGCGCAGCACTTCGGATCGCTGTCGACCGACCCGTGATCACGCCTGCAGCGCGCGCACCGTCGCCCACCCGGCGACGGCCAGCGCGCAGGCGCCGGCCGCGAGCAACACGCCGCGGTGCTTGTTGACCGCCCACGCGAGGCTGAACGACCTCGCGCGCGCGTCGAAGGTGCCGTGGGCGCCGGCGTCGCCGGGGAGCGGCTCGTAGAGGTTGTCGCGCCGGTGCGGATCGATCGGCTCGTCGGTCTGCTGTCCGTCGTAGCCGTGGCGCGCGAGGTAGTGGTCGGCGTAGGCCGGCGCCACCTTGTCGCCGACGATCGCCTTGGTCACCGGCCAGCCGACGCGCACGTCGCGCCGCCGCGCCTCGCTGGCGAACACGATGGCGTCGGCGGCGATCTCCGGCTGGAAGATCGGCGGCACCGGCTGCGGCTCGCGCGGGAGCTTGGCGCGCGACCACCCGAACTGCGGAGTGTTCACCGCCGGCAGGTGGACCTCCGTGACGTGGATGCCGCTCTTGTCGTGGAGCAGCTCGGAGCGGAGCGATTCGGTGAAGCCGGTGACCGCGTGCTTGGCCGCGCAGTAGGCCGCTTGCAGCGGGATCGATCGGTAGGCGAGGGCGGAGCCGACCTGCACGATGACGCCGCGATCGCGCAGCTTCATGCGCTTCAGCGCCGATAGCGTCCCGTGCACGTACCCGAGGTAGGTGACCTCGATCACGCGCCGGAACTCCTCCGCCGTCGTCTCGGCGATGGGCGCGAAGACCGAGACCATCGCGTTGTTGACCCACACGTCGATCGGACCGAGCTCGCGCTCGACGCGCTCGGCGGCCTCTTCGACGGCGGCGGGGTCGGACACGTCGCACGGCAGCACCAGCCCGCGGCCGCCGCGCGCCTCGACCTCGGCGCGCGCCGCCTCGAGCCCGTCGCGGCCACGCGCGACGAGGCCGACGTGCGCGCCGCGCTCGGCGAACGCGCGGACGGCGGCGCGGCCCACGCCCGCCGATGCGCCCGTGATCACCACCACCTTCCGCCCGTCCGAGGTCGCCATGCGAGGTCCGATGCCCGGCGCAGCGGACGGGGGCGCCGCGGGGTCGCGCGCGTGCGGCTGCGCGCCGATCGGTCGCCTGCTCGATCTGACCGCGACAGCTGAACCCCATCGGCGACGGAGAACGCGCTGATGACGACCATGGCCTGCGGGGCCGACTGACCCCGGTCGCGGCCCCGGCGTGAAGCTCCCCGGCCGATGCGCTACCTTTCGAGGACCTGGAGGGTGCCTCGGCCATGCGTCGCTTTCTTACCGTCGATCGTCGTGTCGGTCTCGCTGTCGCTGCCGTCGGTCTCGTGTCCCTCTTGCTCGCGGGCTGCGGTACGCGCGTCGTCATCCAACCCGATCAGGGGGATGGCGGCGCCGTCGTCGCCGACACGGGCGCGCCGGAGACCGCCGCGCCGGGGGCGGTCGGCGCGCCGTGCAAGGGCGACGGCGACTGCACGTCGAAATTCTGCCTGTCGAACGGCCGCTGCTCCAAGGGCTGCGAGGTCGCCGGGAGCTGCCCGAAATCCTGGGCCTGCGTGGTCGTCCCCGGGCGCGGGCCGATGTGCGACTGCGACATCCGGTCGACGAGCGAGGTCGCGTGCAACGCCGTCGACGACGACTGCAACGGGCTCGTCGACGAGGGCTCGCCCACGTGCGGCGGCGTGTGCGTCGACACCAACACCGACCCGAAGAACTGTGGCGGCTGCGCCAAGGCGTGTCCGGGCGCGGGCGCGCCGAACGCCGAGCCGCAATGCGCCGGCGGCGCGTGCAAGCTGAAGTGCGCGGCGGGGTTCGGCGACTGCGACAGCAACCCGGCCAACGGGTGCGAGGCCGATCTCGCCTCGCGCGAGCACTGCGGCTCGTGCGCCTACGCCTGCAAGACGGGCGAGACCTGCTCGGCCGGTATGTGCACGACCGTCGTGCCGGTCGACGTCACCGTGCTCCTCGGCGTGACCGGTTCGACCCAGCCGATGCTCAACGCGGCGCTCCCCGCGCTCAAGGACAACCTGGTGACGCCGCTGCTCGCGCTCCCCGGCGTCGCTGTCGGCGTGTCGTACACGTGCGAGTTCCCCAACTCGCCGTACGGCTCGACGGGCGATCGACCCTTCCAGGGCGGCGTCGAGCCCACCACCGATGCGTCGAAGCTATTCGCGTCGATCGACGGCTACCCGAAGATGGGCGGCGGCGACGCGTCCGACGGCATGATCGAGGCGCTCGGCACGCTGTCCGGTCGTCCGGTCCATCCGGCGAGCCAACCGCTGACGTGCTCGGCCGGGCGCGCGGCCGGCGGGTGCTGGCGAGCCGCCACTCGCCGCGTGATCGTCCTCTTCACCGACGACACCTTCCACAACGGACCGCTCCTCCTCGGGCCGGGCCTCTATGCGCCGTACGCGGGGATCACGCCGGCGCCGCAGGACTGGCCGGCGGTGCTCGGGGCGATGAAGGCGAACGGCATGGTCCTGCTCGTCATGAACGCCACCACCATGGGCGGCGACGCGTACGGGCAGTACAAGCGCATGATCACCGAGCTCGGTCAGCCGGCGACCGACATCTACCCGTCGGCGACGGCGGCCGAGGCGACGAGCGCCGCCGACGCGATCGTCGCGCGCGTGAAGGCGCTTCGCGGCGGGTGAGGCACCGGCCGCGGCCGTGCGCTAACCTCGACCGTCGATGCGTCACGCACGGTGGTTGCTCGCGGTCATGCTCGCCGGTTGCTCCGGGGAGCTGGGCGGCGGCGTGCCGGTCGACGACGCGCCCGACCCGCGAGACGACGCCGCGATCGTCGAGAGCGCGACCGACGACTCGGCTCCGTCCGGTGATGCGGTCTCCGCGCCCGAGGCGCCGATCTGCGGCGTCGTCGCGTGCGAGGAGGACAAGACCCACCACCCGCGCATCCAGGCGGCGTTCGATCGGCACGGCGGCGCGGCCAAGGTCGGCGAGCCGTTCGACAACGGCGGCGGCATCTGGGTGCACGCGTGGGGCGCCGGGCAGGTGCAGGACTTCGAGGGCGGCACGCTCGGCCCGCTCACCCTCGCCGAGGCCGACGCCACGGCCGACTGGTCGAAGAGCGCGTACGCGGTGCGCGGCCCGATCCGCGCCGCGTGGATCGCGCTCGGCGGCGCGCCCGACCTCGGCTTCCCCAAGGAGGATCAGCACGCCGGTCCGGGTGGAGAGGTGCAGACGTTCGAGAAGGGCTGCCTCGGGCCCGACGGCAGCGGCCGGTACGACGTGTTCACCGTCTGCGAGGACCCGCCCGATCTGAAGCCGGTGCTCGACGCGATCCAGACCAGGGCCGCCACCTCGTCGCCCGGCACCGACTTCGGCGTCGCCGTCGAGTGGCTGCCGACCGGCACCCGCTGGGGCGCGCGCGCCGACGTCGCGCGCACCTCGGCGTCGAGCGCGAAGTGGTTCTGGGCGATGGCCGCCCTGTCGAAGAACGCCATCGCGACGGTGGAGCCGCCCGCGCTGCCCACGTTCAAGGACAGCAACAACTCGACCGCCGGCACGCTGATCGATCTCGCCGGCGGGCCGAACGCCGTCAACGACTTCACCACCAAGACGCTCGGCATCCCGATCACCGAGATCAGCCTGTGCCGCTGGTCGTTCGACAAGACGCGCGTCGCGACCAACTGCTCGAACCTCCTCGGCGGCGACAACTTCTTCACCCCGAACGGCGCGGTGAAGTTCCTGAAGGCGTCGTGGCAGCGCAAGGCGATCGGCGACGCCAAGGGCGACAAGCTCCTCGAGTGGGCGAAGCTCTCGCCGCGGAGCGGCTACGGCGGCTGGGTCGGCACGCAGCTGCCCGTCGCGGTGCGCCCGAACGTGCGGCACAAGGCCGGGTGGCTCCCCACCGGCTGCTGCAGCGCGGGGTACCCGCCGCACTACAACGACATCGCCATCGTGCCGACGCCGCGCGGCAGCTACGCCGTCGCGCTGTCGATGAAGGGCGGCACCGACTCCAAGATCATCAAGACGATGGAGTGGAGCTCGTGCGTGATCTGGCACGCGCTCGCGAAGGACGTCGCCGATCCGCTCGGCGCCTGCACGGCGCCGTGAGGATGTGAGCTGGCCGACGCCCTGCAGGTCGGCGCGCGCCACCCGGCGCTCCGCGGCCTGCGCTCGGGGGTGCGGCGCGTCGAGCGCCCGCGTACCTGGCCGCTGCTCGTCGGCCTCGTGGTGATGTCGATCTGCCTCGCGCTCGCCGTCTCGGCTCTCCTCGCCCGCTAGGCACTGGTTCCTGGATCCCCCCGGGATGAATCCCGGGGCACCGAAAGCTTGGTAAGCCTGCTTCGCAGGCTTCTCGCACTGGGCGCGGGGGAGGCGGGTGGTGCGCGGAAGCCCAAGAACTCGGCCGTGCGCTTTGGCGGCGATCAAGTCGGCGAGCCACACGTCGTCTGCTGGCGCGAAGACCGCCTGACGCTCCGAGGTCGTCTCGATGAACCAGCAGAAGCGTGTCGCGGTGAGCGCCGAGCAGGCCCGGGGTCGACGCGGGCCCGGCGCCGGTTGCGTGCGCAC
>JACPFM010000149.1 GCA_016182965.1 Deltaproteobacteria bacterium
CGACATCGAACCGGCCGCCATGCTGAACGACGGACGGGGTGGCCGCGTCGAAATTCAAACCTCGGCATCACGGCCGACGAGGGACCCGCCGCGAAGACGCAAGAAATCACGCCCAGCGCGGCGTCAGGTCAGGAGGTCTGGCCTCCGGGGTCTGCCCACACGGCCGAGGGGAGCATTACCGCACCGACGCCGGGCTTCGAGCGACACGCAGGCGCCTGCGCGTCGACACGCAGGCGCCTGCGCGCGGACACGCAGGCGCCTGCGGACCTCGAGAAGAAGGGACCCGCGCGCGCGACGCGCACATCGCGCGAAGGAGACCGTGAGCCGCCCTCGATCGGCTACACGGCCTCGGGCGGCGCCGCGTCGACGTACCCGCGAACCGCGGCGGCGAAGAGCGCGAAGTCGTCGAGCCTCTGATTGAGGACGGCGTGGAGGATCGAGAGGTCCACCTCGAGGTACGCGTGGACCAGCACGTTGCGAAGGCCGGCCACCGGGCGGAATCGCGGCGCGATCGAGGCATCGAGAACGCCGAGGTCGGCGAGGTGGTCCATCGCCGTCGTGTAGTCGGGCGCGTCGAGACCCGCCGAGGCCGCGAGCTGGGTGGCGACGTGGAGCGCGTTCTGGGCGCAGGCTCGACGATCCACGTCTCCTCGACGTTCGTGCCGCACCTCAGGCGGAGAGGTCGGGGGGCGCCGCGGTTGCGCGCGCGTCGAGCGCGTGGCGGATCTTGGCGGCGAGCTCGTGGCGGCTGAAGGGCTTCTGCAGGAAGGCGATGCCCGGACCGAGCGTGCCTTCGTGGCCGATGATCTGGTCGGTGTAGCCGGACATGAACAGCACGCGCAGCCCGGGGAACCTCGTGACGAGCGAGTCGTAGAGCTGGCGCCCGTTGCGCTCGGGCATCACCACGTCGGTGAGGAGCAGATCGATCTCGCCTCCACGGAGGGCCATGAGGTCCTCGGCGTCGCGAGCGCCCGTCGCGCTCAGCACGACGTAGCCGAGCTTCTCGATGACCCTGCACGTCGCCTTCCGAACGCTCTCGTCGTCCTCGACCAGGAGGATGGTCTCGGTGCCCTTCTTCGGCACGGCCGCAGGCGCTAGACGGTCGCGCGCGGGCTCGTCGGTGCGCGGCAGGTACACCTTGAACGTGCTGCCCATTCCCGGCTCGCTCTGCACGCGGATGTCGCCGCCGTGCTGCTTGACGATGCCGAAGACCGTGGCGAGGCCGAGCCCCGTCCCCTTGCCGAGCTCCTTGGTCGTGAAGAAGGGCTCGAACAGCCGGCCCTGGATCTGCTCGTCCATGCCGCAGCCGGTGTCGGTCACCGTGATCAGCACGTAGCGACCTTGCGACACGTCGGGTCGCAACGCGACGTCGTCCGGCGAGAGGGTCACGTTGGAGGTCTCGATGACAATCCGCCCGCCGTCGGGCATGGCGTCACGGGCGTTGATGGCGAGGTTCACGATGACCTGCTCGATCTGCCCCGGATCGGCGCTCGTGTTGCCCAGCCCAGGCGCGGCCACGAAGCGGACGTCGACGTGCTCGCCCAGCACGCGCGCCAGCATCTTCGTCAGGGCGGCGATGAGGTCATTGACGTTCAACGTGACCTTCGCCAAGGCCTGCTTGCGACTGAATGCTAGGAGCTGACCGGTGAGGCCGGCCGCGCGCTCGACGAGCGCCACGGCGCTGTTCAGGTCGTCGCGGGTCTGCGCGCCGATCGAGGGCTCCTCCAGCGCGAACTCCACGTAGTTGCGGAGACCGAGCAGCAGGTTGTTGAAGTCTTGGGCGACTCCGCCGGCCAGGCGGCCGATGGACTCCATCTTCTGCGCCTGCTGCAGCTGCTCCTCGAGCTGCAGCTCGCGCGTGATGTCGCGCTTCACGGCGACGTAGCTCACGATGGCGCCGGCTGCGTCGCGGACCGCCGAGATGGTCGTATCCTCCGTGTAGAGCGCGCCGTCCTTTCGGCGGTTGACGATCCGCCCCCGCCAGGTGCGGCCCTCGCCGATCGCCTCCCAGAGGCCGCGGTAGAAGGCCTCGTCGTGACGCCCGCTCTTGAGGACGCGCGGGGTCTGACCGGCGACGTCCGCGAGCGTGTAGCCGGTCAGGACCTCGAACGCCGGGTTGACGTATTGGATTCGTGCGCGGGCATCGGTGACGATGATGCTCTCGGCAGCCTGTTGGATGGCCGTGACGAGCCGCGCGCGCTCCTCCTGCACCCGCTCGAGATCGCGTACGGACGCCTCGAGCTGGGCCGTCCTCTCGTAGACCCGCTGCTCCAGCGTCCTGTTGAACTCGCTGATCTCGAGCTCGGCGCGCTTTCGCGCCGTGATGTCGAGGCTCACGCCGACGAGGCGCTGCGGGCGGCCGTCCGGCCCGCGCAGCAGCTCCGCGCGCGAATGCGAGACGCGCTCCGTCCCGTCGGCGTGCACCAGGCGCAGCTCCAGGTCGAACGGCACCCCGTCGGCGAGCGTGCGCTCGGAGCGCGCGAGGAGCTCCGCGCGATCGTCGGGGTGGATGTACTTCAGGAACGCGTCGAAGCTCGGCGTCATCTCGCCGGGTGCCAAGCCGAGCTGTCGGTAGGCCTGCTCGTTCCACCGGACCTGGCCGGTCTCGAGGTCCCAGTCGAAGCTGCCGACGCCCGCGATCTGTTGCGCGAGCCGGAGCCACGCTTCGCTCTCCCTCAAGGCGTCCTCGGCCTGCCTGCGCGAGGTGATGTCGAGGATGTGCGTGAGGAGATGGAGCGGCTTCCCCGAAGGATCCCGGCGCAGCCGCGTCGTCACGTGCGCCCAGACGACGCGACCGTCCCTGGTGATGTATCGCTTGTCGAAGCGCCAGGTGGGCCGCTTGCCCGAGAGCAGACTGCGCACGCACTCGCGGCTCACGGCGACGTCGTCGGGGTGGGTGACGTCGACGTAGGTCAGGGCCGACAGCTCGTCAGGGGTGTAGCCGAGCATCGCGCAGAACGCAGGGTTGACGCGCAGCAGTCGCCCGTCCGGCGCGGTCATGCTCTTGCCGATGGGGGCGTCGTCGAAGAACGTCCGGAACTGCTCCTCGGTCTCCTTCCGGCACGTGATGTCGGTGAAGACGGCGAGGAACCGGCCCGGGGCGGGCACCGAGAGCGAGACGGAGAACCACTTCTCGAGCGGGGCGAAGTAGATCTCGTGTCGCTGCGGCCGGCCGGCCGTGACGGCGCGGCCGACGACGTCGAGCAGCTCCGGCGCCGCCTCCTTCACGCCCGGGACGAGCTCGGTCACCTTCCGCCCGACCGCGTCGCGGATCGCGGTCAGTCGCTCGCCCGACGGGTTCAGCTCGAGGACCCGGAAGTCGTCGGGCCGCCCTGCCGCATCGAAGATCACCTCGCAGAGGGCGACGCCCTCGTCCATCGAGTCGAACAGGCTGAGGCGTCGCAGCTCGCACTCGCGGAGCGCGGCCGCCGTCTCCTGCAGAGCGGTGACGTCGTGCGCGAACACCGCGACGCCGAGGACCTCTCCGGACGGATCACGGACCGGCTCGTGCAAGCACTCGAAGCGACGCCCCCATCGCGCGATCTCGATGGTGAACCGCTCGCCGGAGAGCGCGCGATCGAGGAGACGCTTCGTCTCGATCCAATCGGCGGTTCCTCGCCGGTGGTCGAGCGGGCTTCCTCCGATCGTCACGTCGAGGTCGTGCTGCGCCTTGATCGCCGCGGCGTGCCGAGCGCTGAAGGCCGTGTAGCGGTACTGCCGGTCGACCGAGTACGCGAAGGTCTCGGCCGCCTCGACGACCGTCTTCAGGAGCGCGGCCTGCACGTCGGGCGGGCTCCCGATCGAGCTTCCCCCATCGATGTCGCTCGAGGAGGTCATGTCCAAGAACTAGCACGACGCATCCATGCCGTTCCACTCGGACGGCCGCGATCGCCGGGTGATCTCTCGCGGGACGCGACGAAGGCGGCGGGAAACGAGAGGATGAGCTCGGCCGGGCCGTACGCCCGACCGAGCGACCGGTCAGAACCCGGCCTCCAGCTGCAGGCGCACCTGATCGGCGCCCTTCGACTGCTGCTCGCCCCACAGGCGGAAGTAGTCGGCCTGCAGCTTGAGCGAGTGCCGCGCGAAGTAGTAGCTGACGCCGCCGCCGAGCTCGTGGCGCTCCTTCAGGCTGGTGTCGCCGACGCCGCGGAGCTGGCCGTAGCGCGCGCTGATCTCGAACATCGTGCGCGGCAGCAGGTAGCCGGCCTGCGCGAACCAGCCGAGGCCGTTGCGCGCCTTCTCGACCTGCACGGGCACGCCGGCCGCGTCGGTGACGTCGCCCGCCTTGCGGGTGCCCTTGCGGTAGAAGACCTCGCCGGTGAGCGAGAGGCCGTACATCTTCAGGAGCAGATCGCCCTCGACCGCGTGGAAGTTGGTGGTGCCGCCGTCGGCCGGGGCGCGGCCGAGCGGACCCTGGTTGCGGCGGCTCTTGTGGTCGTACGCGTAGGAGCCGCCGATGCTCAGGCGCGGGCCGGTGCGCTCGAAGTCGGCCTCGACGTAGTCCTGGAAGTTGCCGAACGGCAGCAGCTCGACGCGCGCGAGATACACCATGTTGTTCTGTTGCAGCTCGAAGGCGTTGCGCCCCTCGCCGCCGTATACGCCCGCGAAGTAGTGCAGGTGCCCGCCGAGGAGCGAGGTGGAGCGCACGTCGAAGCCCACGTTGCGATCGAGGTTGAACTCGCCCTGCACGATCGAGCGGTCGACCATCTGCAGCGAGCCCGACGAGACGACGCGCTGCCGGCTGAAGGGCACCTTGTACTGCCCGGCGACGACGGTCGCCGCCTTCAGGTAGTCGAACGTCATGTACCAATCGAGCAGCGGCGCCGTCCCGACGCCGGTCCTGCCCATCGAGGCGTCACGCGGCGAGACCGCGAGCTCCATCTTGAACTTGTTGTGCTTGCCGAACATGTGGCCCTGGAAGGCGACGCGGGCGCGGCGGATCTGCACGCCGCCGAGGCGCTCGACGCCTTCGGAGCGATCGATCTCGAAGGTCCCGAGGATCTGCCCGCGGACCTTCATCTGGAGCTCGAAGTCACCGTCCTCGGTCGCGAACGTCAGGCCCTTGCCGGGGACGAACTTCAGATCGGGCGCGACCTTGCGCGCGGCCATCGCCTTGGTGTCGGACTCGGGGACGAGCGGCGACGGCGGCTCCTTCGCGTGCTCCTTGGCGTGCTCCTTCGCGGCGGGCTTCTCGGGCGCGGGCACCGGCGCGTCGGTGGAGGGCGGCACGGCGGCGGCGGCCGGCGCG
>JACPFM010000152.1 GCA_016182965.1 Deltaproteobacteria bacterium
GAGGCCCTCGATCGGGATGCACGCGCCCGACTTGCAGTAGTTGCCGGTCGTGCACTCGGCGTTGGTGGTGCAGCTGGTCACGCACGACGTCGCGCCGCACACGAAGCCGCCGCAGGTCTTCGGCACGTCGCTGCACGCGCCGGCGCCGTTGCACGACGACTGGTGGCGCTCGATGTACGTGCCCCCGGTGTTGGTGCAGGCGTTGTCGCCGCAGCTGGTCGACGCGGTCGGGTAGTGGCACGCGGCCATGTCGGTGCCGTTGCACACCGGGCCGCAGGTGTCGCCCGCGCCGGTGCCCGCGCACGCAGGCCGCGAGCCGCGCGGCGCGCCGGTGACGGCGCTGCAGGTGCCGACCTTGCCGGTGACGTCGCACGCCGCGCACTGCGAGCCGCAGCCGGTGTCGCAGCACACGCCGTCGACGCAGAAGCCGGAGGCGCAGTCGGTCGAGACCGTGCACGCGGTGCCGTTGGGCTTCGAGCAGGTGCCGAGCGCGCCCGGCACGTTGCAGCGCTGGCCCGCGCCGCAGCTCGACGAGCCGCAGCACACGCCGTCGACGCAGTTGCCCGACGCGCACGACGACGCGCCGGTGCAGCTCGCGCCCATCGCCGCCTTCGCGGTGCACGTCCCGACGTTGCAGTAGAAGCCGCTCGCGCAGTCGGTGTCGCCGGTGCAGACCGACTTGCACGACGTCGCGCCGCAGACGTAGGCGCCGCAGGCCTTGGTGGTGAACGAGCAGACGCCCCCGCCGTTGCAGGTGCCCGCCGTGCTCTCGGCGCCGCTGGTGCAGCTCGCGCTGCTGCACGACGTCGTGCCCGTCGGGTACGCGCAAGCGGTCGCGCTCGTGCCGTTGCAGCGCGCGCCGCAGGTGGTGCCCGCGCCGGTGCCGCCGCACGCCGAGCGACCAGAGGCCGGCGCGCCGATCACGTTGCTGCAGGTGCCGAGCGAGCCGGCGACGTTGCACGCCTGGCACTGACCGGTGCAGGTCGAGTCGCAGCACACCCCGTCGACGCACCTGCCCGAGCCGCACTCGGCGGCCGTGGTGCACGTCTGCCCGTTGACCTTGCTGCACCTGCCGAGCGAGCCGGTGATCGCGCACGAGTACCCGCTGGTGCCGCACGCGGTGTCGCAGCAGATGCCGCTCACGCAGTTGCCGCTCGTGCACGCGTTGTTGCCGGTGCACGCGTCGCCGTTCGCCTTCTTGGCGACGCACGCGCTGCCGGCGCAGTAGTAGCTGCTGCTCGCGCAGTCGCTGTCGGCCGTACAGGAGGTCCTGCACGCGGCCGTGCCGCAGGCGTAGGCGCCGCACGGCGTGGTCGACTGGTTGCAGACGCCGGCGCCGTTGCAGGTCCCCACATTCGTCGCCACGCCGCTCGCGCACGAGGCGGTGCCGCACGCGACCGACGAGCCGGCGTACCTGCACGCGGTCGCGTCGGTGCCGTTGCACGAAGCGGCGCACGCGCCGGTGCCGCTGCACGCAGGCCTCGCGCCGTGCACCGCGCCGGTGACGGTGACGCAGGTGCCGAGCGCGCCGCTCACGTCGCACGCCTGGCACTGCCCGCCGCACGCGGTGTTGCAGCAGTAGCCGTCGACGCAGTTGCCGGTCGCGCACGCCCGGCAGCTGCCCGACTTGCAGTCGGTGGCGAGGTTGCAGGCCGCGCCTTGGGTCTTCTGCGCGACGCACGCGCCGGCGGCGTCGCAGTAGGAGCCGGCGCCGCACTGCGCGTCGGACGTGCACCCGGTCGCGCACCCGGCGCTGGCGCCGCTGCACGCGTAGGCGCCGCACGACGGGCTGCCCGCGTACGAGACCGGCGCGATCGCGCAGGTGCCGTTGACGGCGGAGGGCCAGCCGAGCGCCGCGCCGTTGCACGCGTCGCACGAGCCGCCGCACGCGGTGTCGCAGCAGTAGCCGTCGATGCAGCTGTTCGACGCGCACGTGCGGCAGCCCGCCGTCTTGCAGTCGACGCCGGCGGCCGTGTTGCAGGTCGCGCCGTTCGACTTGCGCGCGACGCAGGTGCCCGCAGCGTTGCAGTAGTACCCGGCGCTGCAGTCGGCGTCGTTGCCGCAGCCGGTCGGGCAGGCGGCGAGCGAGCCGTTGCACACGAACGCGCCGCACGCCGGGCTCGCGCCGGCGCTGCCCTGCGCGACGATCGTGCAGGTGCCCGCGGTCGCGTTGCAGACGTCGCAGCCGCCGGCGCACGCGCTGTTGCAGCAGACGCCATCGGCGCAGAAGCCGCTCCCGCATTGCGTGCCGGCGGTGCACCCCTGGCCGTTCCGCGCGAGGCACGCACCGCTCGACGAGCAGGTGCTCGCGCCCGAGCAGGTGTCGGGATCGTCGGCGCTCGTGACCGTGGTGCAAGTCCCGGGCGTCGCCGCGCAGGTCTGGCAGCTGCCGGCACAGCCGCCGCTGCAGCAGTAGCCGTCCTTGCAGGTGAGCGTGCCGCTGCACTCGCGACAGCCTGCGGTCATGCAATCGCCGCCGCTGCCGACGTTGCACGATCCACCCTGCGCGCGCCGCGCCTGGCAGACGCCGCCGGCCGCACAGAAGAACGTCGGTGCACAGTCCGCGTCGACGGCGCACGTCTTCGGGCACTCGCCCGACGCGCCGTCGCACAGGTAGCCGCCGCACGACGCACCCGTCGCGCCCTTCGCGAGCGACGTGCAGGTGCCCGGCGTGGCGTTGCACACGTCGCACCCGCCCGTGCACGCCTGATTGCAGCACCACCCGTTCGCGCAGTGGCCGCTGGCGCACTCCGACGCGGCGGTGCACGACTGCGCCTGCTTCTTCTTGCACGAGCCGGTCGCGTCGCAGGTCTTCGTCGCCGCGGGGCACGAGTCGGAGTCGTCGGTGCTCGTCACCGTGGCGCACCGCCCGGCGCTGCCCGCGAGATCGCACGCCTGACACGTGTCGCACTGCAGCTGCTCGCAGCACACGCCGTCGACGCAGTAGCCCGTCAGGCACTGCGTGCCGACCGCGCACCCGCCGCCGCGCGAGTAGTACTCCCAGGTGTCGGGCGTGCTGAGCCCGCCGAGGCCGCCGAAGGCGACCGTGCGCCGTCGCGCCGCGTCGTACTCCAGCGTGTGCCCACCGCGCGCCGCCGGCCCGCTCGACGTCGTCATCGTCCACGTCGAGCCGTCCCACTCCCACGTGTCGCCGAGCGCTCCGCCGCCGCTCGCGTATCCGCCGAAGAGGATGGTCTTCTTGCGCACGGGATCGTAGGCGAGGCGCGCCTGCTCGCGCGCCGAGGGGCCGGTCGTCGCGACCTGGACCCACGCGGTGCCGGTGTACTCCCACGTGTCGCCGAGCACCGACAGCCACGCGGTGCCCGCGCCGCCGAACACCACGACGCGGTTGCGATCGGAGTCGAACGCCGCCGCGGCGAACTTGCGGCCCGGCGGCAGCGTCGTCGAGCACGGCGCCGTGTCGCACGCGCGCGCCCACGCCGAGCCGTTCCACTCCCACGTCTCGGCCATTCCGCCGGTACCGCCGAACAGCACCGCGCGGCCGCGCTTCGAGTCGAACGCCATCGCGGCGCCGTAGCGCTCCGAGGGACGGGTCGTGCTGCAGGGGGCCGCCGTGCAGCGCTGCACCCACTGCGCGCCGTCGAACTCCCACGTGTCGTTCAGGTCGAACGCGTCGCGGCCGCCGAAGATCACGAACTGGCGACGCGCGCTGTCGTACGCACCCGCCGCGCCCCAGCGAGCGGACGGCATCGAGCTCGAGCACGGAGCGGTCGTGCACGCCTGCGACCAGCCGAACCCGGTCCACTCCCAGGTGTCATTCAAGACGCCGGTGCCCGGGGTGCCGCCGAACAGGACGATGCGATTGCGCCACGAGTCGTAGGCGCTCGCCGCGAGGAGGCGCTCGCCGACCTCGCCGGCGCCGCGGCTCCACTTCGAGTCCTTGAACTCCCACGTCTCGGCGATCGCGCCGTTTCGAGAACCGCCGTAGATCACGGCCGTCTGCCGCGACGAGTCGTAGGCGGCGGCGTGCGAGCGACGCGCCGCCGGCATGGTGCCGCCGACGCTCACCCACGCATTGGTCGCGCTGACGAGCTCCCAGGTGTCGCCCACGACCGCGCCGCTGACGGCGCCACCGAAGAGGAGCGCTCGCCCTATGGCCGACTGGAACACGAACGCCGCCGACGCTCGCGGGCTGGGCGGTCCTCCCGTCGTGGTCACCGAGGTCCAGGCCGTGCCGTTGAAGCTCCACACGTCGTTGAGCAGCGAGCTGTCGTCGTCGGTCTTCCGCCCTCCGAAGAGCAGCACGCGGTTGGCCGCCGAGTCGAACGTGAGGCCGTGGTGGAAGCGCGCCGCGGGACCGGTCGCGGTCGAGAGCGCCCACGCGGCGCCGTTCCACGTCCAGGTGTCCGAGAGCGACGCGGCGCCGTCGAACCCGCCGAACAGCACGGCCTTGCCCCGGGCCGCGTCGAAGGTCATCGCGGCGCCCCGGCGCGCAGGGGGAACCGTCGACGAGCAGGGGGCCGTCGTGCAGCGCGCGACCCACGCGGTGCCGTTCCACTCCCACGTGTCGTCGAGCGTCGAGCTCGGACCGAGGCCGCCGAACAGCACGGTGACGCCGCGCGCGCCGTCGTAGGTCATCGCCGCTCGGTCGCGCGCCGGTGGACCGGACGTCGAACGCAGCCCCCAGACGATGCCGTCGTACTCCCAGGTGTCCGACAGCCAGTCCGCGCCCGTGCCGCCGAACAGGACGACCCGCTTGCGCGCCGAGTCGTAGGCCATCGCGGGGTTGTCGCGCGCCGACGGGATGAGCACGCGCGGCTGCCACACCGCGGTCTCGAGCGCCGGATCGAGCACGATCGGGTACAGCTCGATGCCGCCGCGCCCGTCGACGCGCGCCGACGGGAGGTTCTTCGGCAGGGTCACGCGCAGGGTGAGCTCCGCCGGCGCGTTGCCGTCGCGCAGCGTGTAGGCCCATTCGAGACGCTCCGGCGACGCCGAGAACGTGACGTCGGTGGAGGGGAACGCGTCGCGGTACACCGCGCGCCCCGCGTCGAGCGCGAGCGACGCGGCGTTCGCGCCGACGGGCTGAAGGGTCACCCGGTAGAGCTCGCTCACGCCCACGCCCGCTTCGAAGGGCTGGTTCGAGAGCGCGGGCACTCGCGCGCCGACGTGGAAGGCACGCTGCGTCCACGCGCTGCGCCACCCGGGCGACACGACGCCGTCTTTGGTGCGCTGCAGGCCGTCGGGGTTCGCCCCGAATCGCTCGCCGATACGTGGAACGACGGTGAGCGCCTTCAGGACGCCGTCGGCGACGACGCGCGCCTCGTGCTCGCCGCGCTCTCCCGTCGACGCGTCGCCAACGTCGAGCGGAGCGTCATCGCGTCGCGACGAGCACCCGAAGGCCAACACAAGCGTCGCCCCCGCCAGCGCGACACGCCACGCCGCAAAGCGCCCCCACCCTCGCATCGCGTCACGATCTCGGGCCATGCCGACCTCCTGCGCACACCGCCGTTCGGCGCGGATGCTAGGCCCGGTGAGAAGGCCCAGAAACGACGCGCGTCATGCGACGCACTCGCAGGAATGGAGCGATCCGAGCGCCTCGCTCCGCTCCGCAAGGCGTCGAGACCACCCGCGGCCGCCGGGTGTCAGCCTGTCGATCGTGGTCTCAATCACCGACGGCCCCGACCTCCTTGTCGCCCCAACACGCTTGCACCGCCTACCCACCAACGAAGCCGTGACGTCACCCCCGACGTGGCTCGCCCGTCAGGTGAGATCACGCGCGCTTCGCGATCGAGCGTCCGATCGAACCGACGCCATCCGCGATCGTCGGTGCGGCCTCGACGACGGCGTCGATCGCCGAGACGGCCGCTGGCTCGCAGAGGCCGTAACGTGCCGCGACGAAGAACGTGTGGAGATTCACACCGCGCATTCACGGACGTCCGTGAACGTCACCTGGCCCTCGGGCACTCCGGCGCGCGACGGACTCCGCGGGGACCGCCGCCATCGTGAGCAGCGCCTTCGCGACGAGCCGCTCGTCGCCACCGCTCACGGCGAACACGTCGGACTCGGTGATCAAGAGCCGCTTTCCCGGCTTGATCACGCGCGCCCGGCACTCGACGTACTCGCCGTGCGCGGGGGCGAGCAGGTTGATCTTGAACTCGACGGTGAGGATGCGCCGATCTTCCGGCACCAGCGTGAACGCCGCGTACCCCGCGGTGTGATCGGCGAGCAGCGCGACGACGCCGGCGTGCGCGAACCCGTCCTGTTGCAGGTGGTGTGGCTGCAGCGTGATGCGCGCGACGAACGCTCCCGACTGCATGGAGACCGGGGTGAACCCGCAATACGCGGTGAACCCCTGCACCGACTCCCGCATCAGCGCGTCGAACCGCCCCTCCATCGCCGCCGCTCTCCCCTCCGCCTTCGCGTTCGCGTTCGCGTGCACTCGCCCTTCGGGCTCGTGGACGTGGAACGGACTGCGCTTCGCTCCGTCCGTCCACGTTCGCGTCCTACTCCTCCGCCGACGCCCGGTCCTCGGCCTCCAGCGTCTTCTCCTTGTACTCCACCGCGCGCGCGAACAGCGCCACGTACTCCGCGGCGCTCGTGAAGCTCAAGACCAGCGACAGGTAGATCAGCGCGCGCCCCGCCAGCACGAAGTCCACCACGCCGAGGTCCATGCCCAGCATGTTCAGGTGGTAGGGGTAGCCGATGATCAGGAAGAGGATGCCGAGCACCTGCAGCGCGGTCTTCTGCTTCCCGCCTTCGTTCGCCGCGATGACGAAGCCCTCGCTCGAGGCGATGGCGCGCAGCGCGGTGATCGAGATCTCGCGCGACAAGAGCAGGATGACCGCCCACGCCGGGACGCGCCCGAGGGCGACCATCCACACCAGCGTCGCGGCGACCATCAGCTTGTCGGCGAGCGGATCGAGGAACTTCCCGATGACCGAGACGATGTTCATCTTGCGCGCGAGGAACCCGTCGAGCACATCGGTGATGCCGGCGAGCGCGTAGACCAGCGCCGCGTAGATCGCGTCGCGGCGGGTGCCGCGATCGAGCAGGTACAAGACCACCGGGATCATCCCGACGCGCGCGTACGTCAGGAGGTTCGGCAGGTTCCACGCGTCTTGCGTGAGCTTGCGGCGGCGCTCGCGGCGGAGCGCGCGCTTGGACAGCGGCTGCTCGACGGGGACGCCGGGGGAGGCCATGCGCTCCCTTCTATCCCCGTCCGCGCGGCACGCCCAGTCTCGGCGCCATCCGCGTGAGGACCGCGCGGAGCGCCGGCCGGCTCAGGCGGCCGAGGGCGGTCATCGCCCGCGCGGCGAAGGTCAGGTTCACCTCCGGATCGCCGCGATCCACCGCCCGCAGCGTGGCCTGCGCCACCTCCTCGGCCGACATCCTCGGGACGCCCTGCATGCCGCTGCGCGTCGACGAGCCCTCGGCGACTCGCGCGTTCTCCGCGAACGGCGTCTCGGTGAGGCCCGGGCGCACGACGCAGAGGCGCACCGGTCGCCCTTGCGCCTCGAGCTCGGCGCGCAGCGACCACGAGAGCGCCTCGAGCGCGAACTTCGTCGCCGCGTAGCCGCCGGTGCGCGGCATCGCCACGAGCCCGGCGATCGACGACATCATCACGACCGTGCCTCGCGCGGCCTCCAGCGCGGGGAGCGCGAGCTGCGTGACACGCAGCGGCGCGACGACGTTGAGCTCGAACACCTCGCGGAGCATCGCCGGGGCGATCGCGTCGACGGTGCCGTACAGGCCGACCCCGGCGTTGTTCACCAGCACGTCGATGCCCCCCGCCGGTGACGGCGGATTGCTCTGAAAGTGCGTGCGCGCGCCCTCGACCAGGGCCTCCTGCACTGCCGCCGAGGTGATGTCGCCCGGCACCACCACGGCGTCGGCGCCGCGGACGCGGCAGGTCGCCGCGACCTCCTCGAGCGCGTCGACCGAGCGCGCGTTCAATACGAGCCGCGCCGCGCGGGCGGCCCACGCGAACGCGAGCGCGCGCCCGATGCCCGTCGAGGCACCGGTGATCACGATGACGGGCGAACGGCGGGCCACGGCCGGCAGTCTATTCATAATCCCGGACGATCGTCCGGGGAGCGCCTCAGCGGACCTCGAGGTAGTTCGCCTTGAAGAGCTTCTGCAGGATGGTCGCGGTCTGCAGGTCGGTCGCCTGCGACTTCTGCAGCACCTGGCTGATGGTCCCGTAGTTGTGGGCCATCTGCAGGACGTCGAGCTCGTCGGGCGACAGGTCGCGCAGCGGCGGGATGAGCGGCTGCGAGACGCCGATCTTCGCGGTCAGGGCCGGGAGGCCCTCCTTGAGCCGGTTGAACTCGTCGAGCTGCCGCATGCCCTCCATGAGGATCTCGGCGACCGTGAGGTCGACCTCCTCGGAGAACTGCCGATCGTCGGGCGGGTCGAGATCGAAGCTGCCCTGCTCCCAGGTGAGCATGCGGTAGCAGGCCTTCACCGGCGGGACGTCGTCGCTGTCGTTGATCGTCGCGTAGTAGACGTTGCCCTTGCGCAGGTAGATCCTGCCGACGTCGTCCTCGGTGCGAAGCACGAGCACGCCGTTCTTCTTCGAGGTGCCGAACAGCTGCAGCAGGTCGGGCAGCGGCACCTCCTCGAGCGAGCCGCTCATCGTGCGGACCTGCGAGGTCCGGCGGGCGGCGGCGACGTTCTCGAGGTTCTGCTTGGCGTCCATGCCCTGCGGCGGCGCGTTCTGATCGACCGCGATCACCTTCAGGATGCTGGTGCCGATGAGGACGCGATCGCCCTCCTTCAGCCGTGCCTTCTTGACCTTTTCGCCGTTGACGAAGGTGCCGTTGGTCGAGCCCAGATCTTCGATGGTGATCTGGTCGCCCGAGTACGCGATGCGGGCGTGGCGACGCGACACCATGTCCTCGACGAGGACCATGTCGAGGTCGCTCGATCGCCCGACGACGATCGGCTTCTCGGGGTAGATGGGGAACTCGCCGCCCTGGTACTTCCCCGAGATGAAGCGCAACGCGTACGCCCTGCACTGCGAGGTCGGGGCGGGAGGGGCTCCCGTGAGTTTCGACGAGGCGTCCATTCGGGGATCGGGCGGGGTGGGGTGCCTCTGGGCGAGGGCGAGGGGCACCCCGGAGGATGGATGACGTTAGCGGCCGGTTCTAGAGAGGGTCAAGCACGGGGATGACGCCGCGCAGGCGTCATGGCGAACGCCACGGTCCCAGGCTGGCGCCCCGTGGATTCACCCTATCGCGAACGGCCGCTCTGGACCAAGTTACGCGGCACGATGACCACCCCCCTCGCACCCGCCGCCGACCGCCCGGGCGCCCGCTTCGGCGCCCACCGGGTCCGTGAGCCCAAGGGGCTGCTCCCCCAGCCCGCCTGGCAGCTCGACAATTCCTTCGAGACCCTGTGGGACAACGAGATCGTCGTCGACGTCGAGACCCTGAACATCGACGCGGCGAGCTTCAAGCAGATGGAGGACGCGTCCGGCGGAAATCCCGCGGGGATCCTCGAGCTCGTTCGGAAGAACGTCGAAGAGCGGGGCAAGCAGCACAACCGCGTCACCAACTCGGGCGGCATGCTGCTCGGCGTGGTGCGGCACGTCGGGTCGCGCGTGGCGCCGGAGCGCGCCCCGAAGGTCGGCGACCGCATCGCCACGCTGGCCTCGCTGACGCTGACGCCGCTCGCGATCGAGTCCTTCGGGCAGGTGCGCCCCGCCTCCGCCCAGATCGACGTGCGCGGTCGGGCCGTGATCGCCGACGGCGCCCCGTTCGCGCGCTTGCCCCCCGATCTCCCCGAGAAACTCGCGCTCGCCATCCTCGACGTGGCCGGCGCGCCCATCCAGGTCGCCCGCCGCGCCCGCCCGGGCGACTCGGTCGTCATCCTCGGGGCCGGCGGCAAGAGCGGCTCGCTCTGCGCCGTGCAGGCGCGTCGTTCGGTCGGGACCACCGGTCGGGTGATCGGCGTCGAGGCGTTCGCGCGCTACGCCGACGATCTCCGCGGCCTCGCCGTGTGCGACGCCGTGCTGGCCCACGACGCGACCGACGCGCTCGGGCTGTACGAGGCGGTGCTCGCTGCCAACGAGGGCCGCGAGGTCGATCTCTCCGTCTGCTGCGTGAACGTCGATGGCGCCGAGCTCGCCACCATCCTCCCGGTGCGCGACGGCGGCTGCGCCTACTTCTTCTCGATGTCGACGTCGTTCACCCGCTGCGCGCTCGGCGCGGAGGGCGTCGGCAAGGACGTCGAGCTGATCATCGGCAACGGCTACGCCCGCGGCCATGCGGACTGGTCCCTCGACGTCGTGCGCACCGAGGCGCGACTGCGCTCGTCGTTCGAGGAGCGCTACGGCTGAACCGCCGCTCACCGTCGCGTCCCCGTTCGCCTCCGCCTCCGCCTCCGCCTTCGCGTTCGCGTTCGCGTTCGCGTCCGCGTTCGCGTCCGCGTTCGCGTCCGCGTCCGCGTTCGCGTGCTATACCCTCCGACCCCCTGATGTCCGGCTTCCACCCCGAGCGCGCGCTCATCGTCCAGTCCGATCTCTCGGTCCTCGTCGAGGTCGACGTGCCCGATTACCCGAAGGCGCGGGCGTCGATCGCGTCCATCGCCGAGCTCGAGAAGTCGCCCGAGCACGTCCACACCTACCGCATCACGCCGCTCTCGATTTGGAACGCCGCGGCCGCCGGGCGCAATGCCGAAGAGGCGAAGGCCGGGCTCGTCGCGCACGCGAAGTACGACGTGCCGGCGAGCGTGCTGTCTCAGATCGACGACTTCTTCGGCCGCTGGGGGAAGGTCACGCTCGAGGCAGGGCACGAGGAAGGCGCGCTCGTCCTCGTCGTGCGCGATCCGTCCGCGGTCGCCCGCGTCTCGCGCGATCCCTGGTTCGTCGAGCACGCGGTCCCGATGGGCGCCGACGGAGGCACCAAGCGCTGGGGCGTCTCGCTCGTCCATCGCGGCGAGGTCAAGCAGCGCGTCCTCAAGCTCGGGTGGCCGGTCGACGATCGCGCCGGCGTGCGCGCCGGCGAGAAGCTCGAGATCGCCCTCCGCGACGACGTCTTCCAGCTTCGCGACTACCAGCAGCAAGCGGTCGACATCTTCCTCGACTCCGGCGGCCACGGCGTGGTCTGCCTCCCGTGCGGCGGCGGCAAGACGGTCATCGCGCTGTCGACGATCGCGAAGCTCGGCACCCGGGCGCTCATCCTCGTCACCGGCCACGAGGCCGCCGAGCAATGGAAGCGCGAGCTCATCGCCAAGACCACGATCGAGCCTGAGCAGATCGGCCTCTATTCGGGTCAGGGCAAGGAGATCAAGGACGTCACCATCGCGACCTACAGCATCCTCACGAGCGGCGCGAAGACCAAGGCGATGAGGCACTTCGACGTGCTCGCGCGCGAGCCGTGGGGCGTCGTGATCTACGACGAGGTGCACCTGCTGCCCGCGCCCGTGTTCCGCCTGTCGGCGGCGCTCCAGGCGACCCGCCGCCTCGGCCTCACCGCGACGCTGGTCCGCGAAGACGGCCGCGAGGGCGACGTGTTCTCGCTCATCGGCCCCAAGCGCTTCGACGTGCCGTGGCGCGATCTCGAGGCCACCGGCTTCATCGCCGCCGCGCGCTGCATCGAGCGCCGCGTGCCGATGCCCGACGACGCGCGCGAGCGCTACGACGGCGCGATCGATCAGCACGAGCGCGCGCGCCTCGCCGCCGACAACCCGGCGAAGGACGACATGGTCCGCGAGCTCGTGCAGATGCACCAGGACGATCAGATCCTCGTCATCGGCACCTACCTCGATCAGCTGGAGCGCCTCTCCAAGGTCCTCAACGCGCCGCTGCTCACCGGCGAGACGCCGCACCCCAAGCGCGAGGAGCTCTACGCCGCCTTCCGCCGCGGCGAGATCCGCGTGCTGGTCGTCAGCAAGGTGGCGAACTTCGCGATCGACCTCCCCGACGCGTCGGTGCTGATCCAGGTCGCCGGCACGTTCGCGTCACGCCAGGAGGAGGCGCAGCGCCTCGGTCGCATCCTCCGCCCCAAGCGGCGCGGCGCGTGGTTCTACACGCTCGTCTCGCAGGGCACCGAGGAGGTCGAGTGGGCGCGTAACCGCCAGCGCTTCCTCGCCGAGCAGGGCTACGGTTACGACATCGAGACGACCTGAAGCATCTGCCCCCGGGCTCAAGCCCGGGGCACCGACTGCACCTCAAGCCCCCGGGGGGCTTCACGTGGTCGCGAGACCGGCTGACGCTGTCGTCGCTCAACGAGAACGTTCGGTGGTCGTCGGTCGACGAAGAAGCCGCTCGCCACCGCAATGCGCGCCGCTCGCCAGCCCGTCGGAGGCGGCTTCGCCTTGCCGTCGGTGCCCCGGACTTTAGTCCGGGGGCAAGGGCCGACTGGTGTGCTACATGCCGCGTCATGGCCGCGAAGAAGACGCGTAAACCCCGAGCCCTCGTCGTCGACGACGCCGCGCTCGCGCGCGTCGACACCGAGCTGCGCAACGCGCTCTCCGGTCGAGAGCCGGAGTTCGCCGCCGCGGTGCTCGGGCGGGTCGTCGGCACCGGCGCCGCCGCCGAGCGCCGCGATCTCGAGGCGTGGTTCGCGCTCGCGACGCGCACGCTCCTCGACGAGGGCGCGGTGCGCGAGCGCGTCGCGTCGAGCGACGACGTCGCGCGGGTCACCCTCGCGCTCTTGACCGCGAGCACCTGGTGGACCCGCTCGTCGCTCGTGCAGGCGATCGCCCTGGTCCGCCCGACCGGCCCTCCGACCGGTGATGGCGACGAGGAGGCGCAGGCGACCATCGGCCGCGCGCTCGCCGAGGTGCTCTTGCGCTGGCCGGTGCTGGTGCGCACCAACGCGTTCACGCGCAGCGAGGAGCTGAGCCTCTTCGAGCCGCTCGCGGTGCGATTGCGTCCGCTGCTTACGGGCGTGCTCTCCATCGGTCGCGTGCGGGGCGACGCGCGCCCGGCGGTCGGCCTCGGGCGCACGCTGCTCTCGCTCGCCCTCTTCCCCGCGCTGGTCGCGCAGCGGCGGCCGCGCGTCACCCGCAGCGGCGATCTGCACGGCGCTGACGCGACCAAGCTCGAACGCGCGCTCGGCGAGGCGCGCGGGCTGTTCGCCACCTGGGAGCGGATCGGCGCCTTCGAGGAGATCGACGGCGCCCTGGCGCCGATCGCCGCGCGCGTGCGCCGGCTCCTCGACGATCCGGGCGGGCTGGTGCGCGAGCTCCTCGAGCAGCGCCTCGGCGAGGTCGGCTTCGCGCTGGCGAGGCTCGCCGCGGTGAGCGAGCCGGGAGACGTCCTCGAGCTCGGGAGCGCGCTGCTCGCGATCGGGCTGCACCATCGCTTCGCCTTCGGCTTCGACGTCGGCAGCCTCGCGGCGCGGGTCGAGCGCGACGACTTCCACTTCGCGCCACTGCTCTTCGTCGACGCGGCGCGCGATCTGGTCGCGGTGCCCCCCGACGTGCGCGCGGCGATCCGCGGCGAGCCGCTCGCGACCGGGCCGGCCGCCAGCGGGTTCGTGCCGCCGAACGTCGCCTGCGCCTCGGAGCTCCAGCATTTCGAGGCGGTCGCGCGCCTGAAGCTCACGCGCGAGAGCGTGCTCGCCGCGCGCGGCGTCGGCCTCGACGTCGACGCGATCGTCGCCGCCCTCGAGCAGGTCTCCGCGCCCCGCGCGCTGCCGCCGGCGGTGCGTCACGCGATCGAGGAGTGGGGCTCCTCGGTCGGCGAGGCGCGCGTCCGCACCGCGGTGCTCTTCGACGTGCGGGCGGCCGAGCCGCTCCTGTCGAAGGTCGCCGAGAAGCTCGCCCCCCTCACCCTCGAGCGCGCGACCGATCGCCTCTTCGTCCTCGCGCGCGCGCCCAATCCGCGCGAGCTCGCGCACCTGCGGGCGCTCGGCGTCGTGACGCGCACCGTTACGGCGGCCGGCCACAAACACGACACCATCGTGCACGAGGAGGGCGCTCTGCCCACCGAGCCGAGCTACTCGTTCACCGAGCGCCGCCCCGGGCGCGACCTTCGCGCCGACCTCGCCGCGCGGCGCGTCATGACGCTCGTCGAGGCGTCGCGCCCCGCGAGGAAGGCCGCCAGCGGCGCGCCGACGCGCAGCGCGTTCGACCCGGACGACCACGCCGATCGCCCCATCGCGCAGGTGGTCGACGACGCCCTCGAGGCGCGTCGCGAGGCGTGGAACGCGCGCGCCGATTGGACCGCGCAGCTCCGCCAGATCGCCGCGTCACCGACCTTTCGCCGCGCCGCGGCGACGAGCCCGGGGCCGCTGGCCCTCGCGATCCGTCGCGCCAGCGAGCCGCAGCGCCTGCAGCTCGAGGTCGCGCGGATCGTCGCGGAATCGAGCGTGCGTCGGGCCGTCGACTGAACGCGCGCCTGCGCCGTTGACGCAACGCACGCCCGCCCCATTGGACTGAACGCGCGTCCTGCGTCCTCGATCGTGCGCTGAATCAGGACGAATCACGCCTCCGACGCAATCGTCCGCCTTGACCAGACGTCGGTCAGTCGCGACGGAAATCGGCTTGACCGCACCTACGTCGGGGCATAGCGTGCGCCGCCCCCCGAACCACGGGAGGTGTTCCCTCGCGCGATCTACCAAACGAGGGAACGGTGCGACGGGCCTCGGCACCGTCAGTGTTCGGATCGGCGCATGACGCCGATGCCACACCCCGCCGGTCGGCGTTTCGCGACGACAACCATCACGGCTCGCCCGAATCCGCTCGACCCTCCAGAAAGACGGCTGACGCCGGCACTGGCACGGGGCTCGCTCTGAGTCCGAGGCCCTCGAGGGGCGTTACCTCGCTAACCCGTAGTTTCGAAACTTCCGCTCGCAGTGGTTTTGCCGGGCGGCGCTGTTGAGGATCGCAGGAGGAGTTGGTCATGACGAAGCGTGTTCTTGGGGTCCTCGCGGCCCTCGCGATGGTTTCGGGCCTGGTGGCGTGTTCGAGCTCGAGCAGCGGCGGGACGACGCCGACGGACGGCGGCAAGACCGATGCGGCGACCGACGCGCCGAAGCCGGTCGACGGGGCGAAGCCCGAGACGGCCGTCGACACCGGACCGAACGAGAACGGCACCACCGGTATCAAGTGCACGAGCGACGACGACTGCGACAAGGGCGGCGACATCCAGAGCGTCTGCACCGAGAACGCGTTCTCGGGCAACTCGCTCAACCCGACGCCGGTCTGCATCGCCGTCGAGTGTGACATCGGCGACGGCACGAAGATCATGGGCTGCGACAAGAACACCGGCGTCTGCCTGAGCACCGGCAGCGGCGGCATCTGCTTCCCGGTCTGCGAGTTCGCCGACAGCGCCGACGCGCCCAAGGGCTGCGAAGGCAACAACAAGTGCAACCTCTATGGCTGGGGCAAGGACGACGCCGGCAAGACGATCGGCGTCGGCTACTGCTTCGGCGGCTGCAAGGCCGACGCGGACTGCCCGACCGGCAACAAGTGCCAGGTCGAGGACGGCCTCTGCATGAAGACCGTCGTCACCTACACCAAGACGCCGGGCACGGCCTGCACCGACTTGGACGCGAAGGCGCCGGCGAAGTGCAACTGCCTCTACACGACGGCCGACAAGGCCGGCTACTGCGCCAACACCTGCTGGTTCGGCGAGACGACCTGCGCCGCGGGCTTCACCTGCGACGCCGGCCTGCCGAAGACGGCCATCCGCGAGGGCGACACGGTCTTCACGGCCGTCCCCAAGGGCATGGCGGGCTACTGCCTCAAGGACTGCACCACCGACGCGGACTGCGCGGGCCTCAACGCGTACTGCGACGAGAACGCCGGCACCGGCAAGAAGACCTGCCAGATCGGCAAGCGTCCCTGCACCAAGAACGAGCAGTGCCCGTCGCCGCAGACCTGCGTCGGCGCCACCGCCGACAGCTACGGCCGCTGCGGCTGATCGGCTGCAACGGAGACGGAGCCCTCGAGCGTTCGCGCCCGGGGGCTTCGCCCTTTTTGTCCGCGCGCATGGCCGGGCTCGTTTTGCGCGGCGCGCGCGATCGAGTAGACCTCCCGCACGATGAAGCGCTTCGCCCTGCTGTTCCCGATCGTGCTGGTGGTGTCGTTGGTGGCGTGCGCCGAGCGCGAGAAGACGGCCGAGCCCGTCGTTCACGACGTCGCCACCGCCGAGCCGACGGTGGCGCCCGTGCAGAAGGACTTCGGCAACAAGTTCCAGGGTCTCAAGATCCAGAAGCCGCTCGGCGGCAACATGGTCGACAAAGCGGGCGAGAAGGGCGCGCCGGCGACGGCGCCCGCTCCCGCTCCCACGGCGCCCGCGTCGGCGAAGTGACCGAGCCGGGTTCGCGCAGTATGCTTCGTTCACCGTCTTTGCTTCCTCGGAGGTCGTCATGCTTCGTCCTGGTCTGCTGATCGCGTTCGCGCTGCTCGTCGCGCCCCTCGGCGCCTGCTCCAGCGAGAACGACAAGACCGACCTGACGACCGACACCGGCACCAAGAAGGACACCGGCGGCGTCAAAGACACGGCCGTCGTCGAGGACGAGGGCCCGGGCACCGATACCGGCGGCACCGTGAGCGAGACCGGCACGCCGGTCGACACCGGCACCAAGACCGACGGCGGGGGCGGCGGCTGCAACGCGCACACCGGCGACGAGTGCGACATCGTCAAGCAGGACTGCGCGTCCGCGGCGGCCACGTGCGTGTACGACAACGCCGTCAGCCACAACGCCTGCAAGACGCTGACGACGGGCACCAAGCTCAAGGGCGAGTCGTGCGCCACGCAGAACGACTGCGACCGCGGCCTGTTCTGCTACGGCGGCAAGTGCTCGCCGGCGTGCTGCAGCGGCGACAACTCGGTGTGCGGCGCGGGCGGCACGTGCAACCTCGCGATCACCGCGTCCGGCGGCGCGGTCATCTACTACGCCTGCTCGTACTCCGATAAGTGCAACCCGTTCAAGTACGACTGCCCGACCGGTCAGGTGTGCCTGTTCTCGTCGGAGCCCGACTCGTTCAAGTGCTCCACGCCGTCCGCCGGCACGCCCCTCGCGCAGGGACCGGGCAACGCCTGCGAGTACGCGAACGACTGCGGCGAGTCGCAGTCGTGCTTCAAGCTGAGCTCCGGCGGCGACGCCGCGGGCGCCACGTACAAGTGCTACCTGTTCTGCTGGCTGTCCAAGCCCGACGCGTGGACCCCGGGCGCGACCCCCGGCGGCCGCTTCCCGGCCGACGGCACATGCACGATCGGCGGCACGAACTACGGCACCTGCCAGTCGGTCGGCGGCATCGGCGGCGGCCTGGGCATCTGCGTGAAGTGACTCCCTGACGCGTTCGCGTCCGCGTTCGCGTCCGCGTTCGCGTTCGCGTTCGCGTTCGCGTCGGCGTAAGAGGGCCTCCGCTCGAAGCTGCGCGAGTGTACCCCGGTGCTCGGCGCCGTCGAGGCCGCAGCCGCGGCTTCGCCGCGGTGCTCGCTGCGCTCGCAGCCTCGACTGCGCCTCCGCTCCGGGGTGCGGGGGCACCCGCTTCGAGCGAAGGAAGCTCGGGGCGGGAAGGGTACCGCAATGCTTCGAATCTATTCCGTCATCCTCGAGATCATCCGTGCGTTGCTCCCGGTCATCGAGCGCATCGGGCGCAAGACAAGGACTTGGGCCGGCAGATGCGGCGGGCGCTCGCGAGCGTTCCGCTGAACACCGCCGAAGGCTCGTACAGCCGCGGCGCCAATCGCGCCGCGCGGTATCACTGCGCGGCGGGTTCGATGAACGAGGTCATCGCCGGCATCGAGACGGCGATCGCCTTCCAGTACGTCGAGTCGTTCGACCCCGAGCTCCTCGATCGCCTGCGCATGGTGGTCGCCACGCTGTTCAAGAACGCGCGGTGACCGACTCGCGGCGGACCGGCGTTGCACCCGCGCGCCGGTCCGCCGCGTCCGCGTCTCGCGTTCGCGTCTCGCCTTCGCGTCACCTCACCCGCAGCGCGGCCCCGTGCCCTTCTCCATCACGCACTTCGTCGCGCCGATCGACTTGCACGGGTACTTCCGGATCGTCCCCGACGAGCAGTAGACCATCATCGCGCCGTCGCACTTCGCCTCGAACTTCTTCGGATCGCAAGCGAGCTTCGGGTCGGTGGGCGCCGGCAGCTCGCACGCGCCGACCGTCTTCTCGGTCGGCGCCTTCGGATCGGCGCAGGTCATGCCCGCCTCGCCGCAGTCGATCTTGACCTCTTTGCCGTTCACGCAGCCCATCGCGTGCTTGCCGCTGCACGTGTACGTGTTCGTCATCTTGCACGCGGCCGGCGTGGGCGGCGCGCAGCCGACCTGCTGCTTGCCCTTGTCGTCCGTGTACGAGTTGCAGGTCAGGTTGAGGACCTTGCAGTCGATGCTGAGGAACTTGCCGTCCTGGCACTTCACCATGCGCGAGCCCGCGCACGTCCACTCGTCCTTGGCGCCGGCGGGGCACGGCCCGGCCAGCGCGCAGTCGGCCTTGCCGCTCTTCACGACGCACAGCTCGTCGGCCATGCCGCAGTTGCGCACGCCGAGCACCTTGCCGCGCCAGCAGGTGACCGCGCGCGCGTCGACGTCGCACTTGCCGATCGGCGTGTCGCTGGTCATCGCGAACCCGTCGCACACCTTCGGGTCTGCGCCCTTGAGCAGGCACGTGCGCAGGTTCTTGCACGAGGTCGCGGCGAGGCCGCACTCGCGGATGGTCACCGAAGAGTTGAGCGCGCCAGGACCGGACAGCATGTCCATCAGCGACTTCACGCAGCCGGCGAAATCGGGCGCCGGCGGGAACAACGGCACGTCGCGGCACGCGAGCGCGAGCGCGCAGAACGCCTCGGCGTCGTCGACGGAGGGCGGCAGAACCGCGCCGCCCGCCGCCTTGGTCAGGTAGATCGAGCCCGGGGTAGCGCTGCTGGATGCTGCAGGCCCGGCGTCGGTCGGCGCCGCCTCGACCGAGGTCGTGGGCGTGCTCGTCAACGCGAACGACAAGAGCACCGTCGCGATCGCGGTGCAGGCCGAAAACCCCAGAGCCCGTTTCATGTTCCCCTTGCTCCCAATTGGTTCGACCGCCGGGATGTCCCGGTATTCACTTTGGGAGGACGCGAGCTACGGGCGCGGCTTCCCCCCGCGAGGCCGATGCTACCGCGGTGCGTCGCGATTGGGCGCCATTTTTGCGGGACCGTAGCGGTCACGATCGGGTCACGGCGCAGGTCGCTGCATCACGGCGACGACCAGGCCGGGGTCACGGACGACCCTGCGGGGACCGTGCGCACTCGGGTCTGCTGCGCGACGGCTCCCGACCCGTCCGGCCCCTTCGCGGTCGACGTCCAGAGGTCGGTCTTCGCCGCGCGGAGGCGCGCCAGCGTCGTCGCGCGGGCCTTCTGCATCGCGGCGGTGTCGGTGGCAGGCGTCAGGTCGCCGGGCAGCGCCGCCGCAGCGAGCGCGGCCGCGTCGTGGCCGAGTGCGTTCCACAATCCGACCGGTCCACCCTGGTCCTTCCAAAGCGCGCGAAGCGGCCCCGGCGCCGCGTCGTCGGCGGGCAGCAGGCCGACGCCGACGATCGTGCGCGGGAGCGGCAGCGTCACGTGCGCGAGCTCGAGGGCGGAGGGCGCCACGATCAGGGTCGGACGCCACGGCGGGGTCGTCGCGACGATCTCGTCGGCGACGCGGCGTGCGCAGCGCGCGTCGCCGAGCACCACCACGGCGCTCACCTTCTTCGCGCGCCATGCCGCGACGGGGAAGGTGCTCGCGCCGGCGAGCTTCGGCTGCGCGTCGCAGCGCGCGCGCATCGGGTCGGTCGGCGGCGGAGCGGTGTCGCCGGGGAACGGCCACGGCTCGACGATGGCTGCGTCGGCGATCGCGGCCTGCGCGGTGGCGATCGTCGCCTTTGCCTCCTCGTCGCTCGACGGTCCGAGCGTGATCCACACCTGCTTCTCGCCGGCCGCGAGCGCCGGCGGCGCGCTCGGGCGACGCAGGAGGATCGTGGGGATGCGGCGCTGCTGCGCCAGGCTCGCCAGCGTGCTCGACTCCGCCTCGGTCAGCCCGCCGATCACCACGCCGGCGCCCTCGCGCTCGGCGGCGTCGAGCGCCCTCGTCGTGCCGAGCGTCGTGCCGGCCGAGTCGAGCACGGCGAGGCGATGATCGAGCGCGACGGGCGCGCCGAGGCCGACGCCCGCGTCGCCGTGCAGCGAGGTCGCGAGGCTCGGCGAGGCGACCGCCGCGGCGGCGCGGACCACCGCGCTCGCCGACGCGCCGTAGCCGTTGGCGGAGGTCGGGACGATCAGCGCGATCGTCTTCGGATCGAAGCGCACCGGGAGGAACGTCGTCGGGATCGGCATCGGCGCCGGCGTCGGCGCGGCGTCGGCCTTCGCCGCCGTGGTGCCGCCGTCGGTCGGCGCCGCCGACGGCTCTTCTGCCGTGCCGCCGCCGCTCTTGTCGACGGCCGCGGCGAGGATCACGCGCATCTCGGGCGAGCGCCGCGCCTCGGGCGGCGCCAGCGCGTCGGTCTCGAGCACGCGGATCAGCACCGCCTCCGGCACGCGACGGAGCACGCGCGCGACCGCTGCGCGCACCTCCTTCTTCTCGGCGCCGGTCGCCGAGCGGAGCCACCCCTCGGCGTAGGCGAGGGCCTCCTCGTAGTTGCCGTCGTCGAGGAACGCCTCGGTGATCTCCTCGTAGAGCAGCGGCCGCGCGAACGGATCGAGCAGCTTGCCGATCAGCGGCCTCAAGAGGTCGATCGCCTCCCGCGCGCGACCGAGGCGGCGCGCCGCGGCGCCCTTCACCAGCGTGCCGAGGTCGTTGGCGACGCCGGGCGGCCCGTCGACGAGCGGGCGCGAGACGGCCTCGGCCGCCGCGGGGACGCCGCTGTCGAGCCACGACAGCGCGAGGAACGCGCGCGCCAGCGGCTCGAGACCGTCACCGCGTTTGTCAAGCTCGATGACCAGCGCGGCGAGATCGGCGCGCAGCGCGGCGCGCCCGGCGGTGTCGGCTTCGATCCAACGCGCGCGGATCCGATCGAAGCGGGCGTCCAGCTCCGAGGAGCTCGACAGGGCGGCCACGGGCCGCTCGTCCGCGGCCCTACGGCACGCGCCGACGGCGACCAGCGACCCGATCGCGCCGATGGCGGCCAGCGCGGTCGCCGAGAGCGTTGCCGCGCGGGTCGGCCCGCGGCTCGACCCGCGGCTCGAGAAGATCATGATCACGCCTCAGTATTGCTCCCCTTGCGCGCTGCGCCTACGTGGACCGGAGCGGCGTCGAACGCTCGGCCCGCGCAGCGAGAGCAGCATGTCCGCCCAAGACGCCCCGCTCGACGCCGAGACCCGTCGGCAGCGGCGTCATTTCGCCCTGCGCAGGCTGCACTCGCTCACCGGCGTGATCCCCGTCGGGGTCTTCCTCATCGTGCACCTGTGGACGAACGCGAAGGCCATGTCCGGCCCCGTCTCGTTCACCGAGGCGGTCGAGGAGATCAACAACCTCCCGCTCCTGGTGGTGGTCGAGACGCTGTTCATCTTCCTGCCCCTCGCCTTCCACGCGGTCTGGGGTGTGGTGCTGGCGTTCGAGGCGAAGCCCAACGTCGGCGTCTACGGCTATCCGCGTAACTGGATGTACGTGCTGCAGCGGGTGACCGGCGTCATCGCGCTCCTGTTCCTGCTGGTGCATTTGAACGATTTTCGTGTGGCCAAGGCGCTCGGCGCCATGCCCCACGACGCCTTCTTCACCGAGCTCGGCAGACTGCTGTCGGTGCGGTGGAAGGCGCTCCTCTACCTGCTCGGCACCACCGCCTCGATCTTCCACTTCGCCAACGGCCTGCGCACCTTCCTCTGGTCGTGGGGCGTGACGATCTCCGAGCGCTCGCAGCGCTTCACCACGTGGGCGTGCGCCGGCCTCGGCGCCGCGATGTGGCTGCTCGGAGCGAGCACGATCGTCTTCTTCTCCACCGGCGGCACCCTGATGGTCCCGCGCTCGCTGGTGCGCGGAGAGGGCGGCCGCGATCCGGCCGACACGACCCACGCCGCGCCCCTCCCGCCGCCGACGACCTCGGCGCCGCGCCCGGCCGCCCCCCACTGATTTCCTCGACGTTCACTTCGACCTTCGACCCAGGACGAGAACGATGGCTGGCAGCAAAACGAAGACGACGACCGACAGCGGCAAGGTCCGGCGCGTGGCGGTGGTGGGCGGTGGGCTCGCCGGGCTCATGACGGTCATCAAGCTGTGCGAGGCGGGCGTTCCCGTCGATCTGTTCTCGCTGGTGCCGGTGAAGCGCTCGCACAGCGTGTGCGCGCAGGGCGGCATCAACGCGAGCGTGAACACCAAGGGCGAAGGCGACTCGCCGCGCGTGCACTTCGAGGAGACGGTCCTCGGCGGCGACTTCCTGGCGAACCAGCCGCCCTGCCTCGGCATGGCCGAGGCGGCGCCCGAGATCGTCTACCTGCTCGACCGCATGGGCGTGCCCTTCAACCGCACGCCCGAAGGTCTGCTCGATTTCCGCCGCTTCGGCGGCACGCTCTATCACCGCACCGCGTTCGCCGGCGCGACCACCGGGCAGCAGCTGCTCTACGCGCTCGACGAGCAGGTCCGCCGCTTCGAGACGATCGACGTCGCCGACGCGCAGGGCGTCGCCATCCCCGGCGAGCCGATGGTGCGCAAGTTCGAGTTCTGGGACTTCGTGCAGCTGATCCTCGACGACAACCAGGTCGTCCGCGGCCTCGTCTGCCAGGACCTCAAGTCGATGGAGATCCGCGCCTTCCCGGCCGACGCGGTGTGCCTCGCGACCGGCGGTCCGGGCCTCATCTTCGGCCGCTCCACCAATTCGACGATCTGCACCGGCATCGCCAACGCGATCGCCTACAAGCAGGGCGCCGTCTACGGCAACGGCGAGTTCATCCAGATCCACCCGACCGCGATCCCCGGCGCCGACAAGCTCCGCCTGATCAGCGAGTCGGCGCGCGGCGAGGGCGGCCGCGTGTGGGTCCCGCGCGACCCGATGGACAAGCGCAACCCGATGGACATCCCCGAGAAGGACCGCCGCTACTTCCTCGAGGAGAAGTACCCGCTCTACAAGAACCTCGTCCCCCGCGACGTCGCCTCGCGCGAGATCTTCTCCATCTGCTACGGCGAGAAGGCCGGCATCATGGGCAAGAACGAGGTCTACCTCGATCTGACCCACAAGCCCGAGGCCGAGCTCCGCCGCAAGCTCGCCGGCATCCTCGAGATCTACGAGAAGTTCGTGGGCGTCGACCCGTACCACAACCCGATGAAGGTCTTCCCGTCGGTCCACTACTCGATGGGCGGCATGTGGGTCGACTACGAGCGCGACGCGCGCGGGTCGCTGAAGGCCGGTTCGCCGCGCAACCACGCGACGAGCATCGAGGGCCTCTACAACGTCGGCGAGAGCGACTACCAGTACCACGGCGGCAACCGCCTCGGCGCCAACTCGCTGCTCTCGACGATCTACGCCGGCATGGTCGCCGGCCCGGCGATCGCGACCTACTGCGACAACCTCGACAAGTCGGCGTTCGATCTGCCCGAGGCGCTGTTCGACAAGTCGGCGAAGGCCGAGCAGAAGAAGTACGAGAAGCTCGCGGCCAGCGACGGCACCGAGAACCCGTACCAGCTGCACGCCGAGCTCGGCGAGATGATGCTCCGCGACTGCACCATCGAGCGTCACAACGCCGTGCTCGACAAGCTGATCGAGAAGATCGGCGAGTTCGAGGAGCGCTACACGAAGATCAAGGCGGTCGACAGCAGCACGCGCTCGAACCAGGCGGTGCCGTTCGCGCGCCACCTCGAGGGCATGCTCATCCTCGCGCGCGTCATCGCGCAGGGCGCGCGCAACCGCGACGAGTGCCGCGGCGCGCACTACAAGCCCGACTTCGACGACAAGAACCCGAAGGCGACGAACCCTGTCGGCCGCGACGACAAGAACTGGCTGCGCAGCACCCTCGCGAAGTGGGGCGGGCGCGACGGCGCGGTCTCGAAGGTCGAGTTCATCCGCGCGTTCGACTACACGCTGAACGGCCAGCGCGTCCACGTCACCGACGAGATCGACATCTCGCTGAAGGCGCTCCAGAAGCGCGACTACACGAAGAAGAAGGCGGCCTTCGCCGCCGACGCGCCGGCCCCGAGCCCCGGGATGAGCGATCCAGGCAAGAGCCGGGTCGACGATCTCGCCGCCTCCTCGCCGACCGACAAGTCGAGCCAGCAGTGGGCGCCCGACAAGGACATCCAACCGAACCCGCTCACGAAGTAAGTCGTCAGTCGTCAGTCGTCAGTCGTCAGCAGAGAGCTGCGACGGCGACGCTGACGCGGAGACGACCCTCTCGCCTGATGACTGAAGACTGACGACTGACGACTGGAAACACCATGGCCGCAGAGAACAAGCGCCCCATCACCATCCGCGTCAAACGAAGCGCCACCGGCAAGCGCGAAGACTCCGCCTGGGAGGAGTTCGAGGTGCCGTGGGAGCCGCAGATGAACGTCATCAGCGCGCTGATGGCCATCCAGCGGTCACCCAAGACCAAGGGCGGCAAGGACACCTCGCCGGTCGTGTGGGAGCAGGCCTGCCTCGAGGAGGTCTGCGGCTCGTGCACGATGCTGATCAACGGCAAGGTGCGCCAGGCGTGCACGTCGCTGATCGACGCGCTCTCGCCCAACGGCGAGGTGATCGAGCTCGAGCCGATGACGAAGTTCCCGCTCGTGCGCGACCTGATCGTCGACCGCTCGCGCATGTTCGACAACCTCAAGCGCGGCAAGGCGTGGATCTTCATCGACGGCACCCACGCGCTCGGCGCCGGCCCGCGCCAGTCGCCCGAGGAGCAGGAGGTCGCCTATCCGCTGTCGCGCTGCATGACCTGCGGCTGCTGCACCGAGGCGTGCCCCAACGTGAACGACCGGTCCAGCTTCATGGGCCCGGCGGTCGTCAGCCAGGTGCGCCTGTTCAACATGCACCCGTCCGGGAAGATGAACGCCAACGAGCGCCTCGACGCCATGATGGGCGAGGGCGGCATCGCCGAGTGCGGCAAGGCGCAGAACTGCGTCCAGGTCTGCCCGAAGGAGATCCCGCTCACCGAGTCGCTCGCCGTCATCGGCCGCGACACGCTGAAGCGCGCGCTGTTCGGCTGGTTGTTGAAGTAGGCCGGTCGCCTACTTCAACGGCTTCAACGTCACTTCGCCGACCGTGCCGTCGCACGGGATGATCGCGTTGGAGCCCTTGGCGGCCCACCCCTTCCAGCGTTCGTGGTCGTTGACGATCGCGAGCGCGACGAAGACCTTGCCGCACGGGGCGGCGATGACCTGCTCGGGCTCGCCGCGCATCTTGCCGGCGACCATCACGCGCGTGTGGCCGACCGGGCCGTGAACGAGGACCCATCCGAACTCGTTGGGGAGCTTCTTGCCGGGCGGGGGCACGAGCTTGCCGGCGGCGGTCGCCGTCGGCGCACGCAGCGGGCTTCTGCGCGGGCGTCTCGACCGAGGCGACGGCCTTCCCGGCCGTCGTCGCGTCGCTCTTCGGGCGCAGCGCGACGACGATCGCCACGACCCCGAGCAACGCCGCGGCGGCGATGACGCCGATCACGATCGGCAGCCGATTGGGCCGCGCACGCGGCAACATCGCGGTCTCCTCGAAGCCGGAGGTGTCGACCGGCACCGGCTCGGCGACCGCCTGCATCCGGCGTGAGGAGGTGGAGATCAGCGCCCTCAGGGCGGGCTTCGGACGATCGGCCGGCGCGAAGGCGACGACCGGAGGCGGCGGGGGCGCAGGCGTTCCCAGCTGCGCGGCGCCAGCTTCGGGCTGTGCGCTCGCGATGGCGTCCGCCTCGGCGATCGCGATCGCGTACGCGTCGACGTCCGTGCTCGGGGCCGACGGCTGGCCGAGGAACGGGCTCGCCTCCGTGCGCGCCTGCAAGCTCGCGTTCGCGTTCGCGTACGCGTTCGCGTACGCGTTCGCGTTCGCGTCCGCCTGCGCCTTCGCGTCCGCCTGCGCCTTCGCGTCCGCGTCCGCCTTCGCATCCGCGTCCGCGTTCGCCTTCGCGTTCGCGCTCGCGCTCGCGCTCGCGTTCGCGTTCGCGAACTTCGGCGCGGCCGGTCCGAGCCCCACCATCGTCCCGAGCCGTCGCGACGGCCCCGACGGCGGCGCCGCCTCGATCCGCTTCACCGTGACCGCATCGAACGACATCGACGCCGTGTCGATCCTGCCCGAGGTCGCCGCCTCGGCCTTGGCGACCACCGCGGCGGCCTGCGCCGCCTCCATGCGCGGCGCCTCGCTCGTCTCGCCCGGATCCCAGGCCTCCTCGTCCTCGAGATCCACGGCGGCGTCGCCCGAGCGCGACGCGCGCAGCACGCGCATGCGCAGGCCGGGCGCCTGGCGTTGCATCGCGCGGAGCTTGCGCTTCGACGGCCGGTCCGGCAGCGGCGGGGGCTCGCCCTCGTCGTCCTGCGGGATCGACTCCATCACCGCGCGGAGCGCACGCTTGCCCTCCTCGACCGACGCGACGCGCGTGATCCACCGGGCGAGCTCCGCGCAAGTGATCGAGCGCTTCTTCGGATCCTCCTGAAGCGCCGCGTCGAGCGCGGCGGAGAGCTCGCGCGATACGCCGGGCTTCACCGACGCGAGGCTCGGCGGGCGCCCCGCCATCATCTGCAGGACGCCGTCGTTGGTGCGAGGCCCGGCGAACAGGCGGTAGCAGACCATGCCGAGCGCCCACACGTCGGTGCGCCCGGTCGCCGGCTCGCCGCGCAGCTGCTCGGGCGCGAGGTGCCCCGCGGCGCCGCGGACGAAGCCGACCACCGAGTCGGGCGTGCGATCGAGCACTTTGGCGAGAGAGAACCCGCCGAGCTTCACCGTGCCGTCGCGCGCGACGTGCACGACGCCGGGCGAGACCGCGCGGTGCAGCACGGGCGTGGGCGCGCCCTTCTCGTCAGCGAGCGCGTGGGCGGCGGCGAGCGCGGAGGCGACCGACGAGGCGATGTGCGCGGCGGCCGCCTCGGGCAGCTGCTCGCCGCGCGCTTCCAGCTCCGAGAGCAGCCGCGCGAGGGTCGTGCCGTCGAGGTGCTCGAGCACGAGGACCAGCCGATCGCCCTCCTCGAAGAACCCGAGGACACGGGCGATCGCGGGGTGGGACAGCCGCGCGCAGATGCGCGCCTCGCGCGCGAGCTCCGCGGCGTGGTGCGGGTCGCCGGTGTCGCGACGCACCGAGCGGAGCGTGACGTGGCGCGTGAAGCCCATCGGGCCTTCCTCGCGCGCAAGGAAGGAATCGAAGGGACCATCGGCGCGCAAGCGACGCACGATCGCGAACTCGCCGATGCGCCTCGGGACCGGGGCCTCGGGGAACACCGGGTACAGCATAGCGAATGCCCCCCTTACGGAACAAAGAGGCTGCTCGTGATACCTTCGGGGCCATGAGCGCGCCGCGTGTCGTCGTGATCGCGCACGACGACTGGATCCTGCGTCTCCTGCAGGACGGCTTGAGGGATGGAGGGTTCGTCGTCACGCCCGCCTCGTCCGCCGACGAGGGCCTCGCGAAGGTGCGAGAGCTCGTGCCGGACTGCGTGCTGTGCGACATCGCCCTCCCCGGCAAGGACGGGTACGGGTTCGCGGCCGAGCTCCGCAGCGAGGGCCCGCCCCTCTCGCTCGTGCCGATCGCCCTCTTGTCGTCCGAAGACGACCTCTCGGCGCGGACGACCGCGTTCGACGCCGGCGCCGACGCGCTGCTCACCAAGCCGTTCCGGCTCGACGAGGTCATTGCGCAGCTGAACGCGCTCGTCGCGCTCGCCCGTCGCATGCGCGCGCAGCGCAACTCGCTGATGGACTCGCTGCGCGCCGGGCCGCCCTCCGCGCCCGAGAGCGCGAGCTTCCGCGGCGACCTCGAGCACATGTCGCTCGCGAGCCTGCTCACGTTGCTCGAGCTCGAGCGCAAGACCGGCACGGTCGGCGTAAGGGCGGGCAAGCACGTGGTGAAGATCGAGCTCGCCGACGGTCACGTCGCGAGCGCCACCCTCGACGGCGCCGACATCGCGCCGTTGGACGTGCTGCGCGACGCGCTCGCGTGGGACAAGGGTCGCATCACCTTCCGCGCGAAGCCGGCGGCGCTGCGCCCGGTCGCCGCGCGGCCGATCCGCGTCCTGCTCGCCGAGGCGCGCGGCGACGTCGCGGTCGCCCCGGTGCCCGGGGTCGTCGGCCCCTCGTTGGCGCGACCGGCAGCCTTCCCGCCGCCGCCCGGCCGCCGGCGCAGCGCCAACGAGCCGCCCCCGAAGGCCCCGGCCCCCCCCGAGCCGAAGCCGGCCGCGAGGGTCATCGCCAAGCCCGCTCCCGGTCCAGCTCCCGCCGC
>JACPFM010000153.1 GCA_016182965.1 Deltaproteobacteria bacterium
CCGCCGCCGCCGCCGCCGCCGCCGCCGCCCAAGGCCACCGCCGCTCCCCCGCCGCCGCCCAAGGCCACCGCCGCGCCCCCGCCGCCGCCCAAGGCGACCGCCGCGCCGCCGCCCCCGAAGAAGACGCCGCCCAAGATCAAAGACGAATTCTGATCGCGCGCGCCTCCCATGTGACAGGGCGCGCGCACGTTCGTCCTCCGGGTCCCGCGCCTGACGTGGTAGAAGTCGTCTGCCTTCTTGCCGGGAGAACGTCGATGCGGTTCCGCGCTTTCGCCTTCGTCCTCGCGACTTCCTTCGCGACGACCTCCGTCACGCTCCCCGTCCACGATGCCTTCGCGCAAGGCATGGACGCCGACACCAAAGAGGCCAAGACGCTCTTCGAAGACGGCGTGAAGCTGTACAAGGCGGGCAAGTACGAGGAGGCGCGCGTGAAGTTCAAGGCCGCCTACGGCCTGAAGAAGCGCCCGAGCATCATCCTCAACCTCGCGCACGCCGAGCTGCAGACCAAGCGCCCGCTCGACGCGATCGCCCACTTCAAAGAGGTGCTCGCGCTCCCCGACGCCAAGCCCGACGACAAGGACGAGGCCAAGACGGGCCTCGCCGACGCGCGCAAGCAGGTCGGCACCCTCGTCGTCGACGCGCCCACCGGCACGGTGGTGACGATCGACGGCGAGTCGCGCACCGTCCCCGGCGACAGCGCCATCGAGGTGCTCCCCGGCGTGCACACCGTGGTGCTCAAGCACGCCGGCAAGGATCACGTGCAGAAGGTCGATCTCGCCGCCGGCCAGACGGTCGAGGTGAAGCCCGGAGCGGTCACGCCGCCGCCGGTCCCGACGGCGACCGCCACCGCCACCGCGACCGCGACCACGCCGCCGCCCGCGCCCACCGAGACGGCGCCGCCGGCACCGACCGAGACCGCCGCGCCGGCCGAGACCGCGCCGCCGCCGCCGCCCCCGCCGCCGACGAAGGGCGACAAGCGCGGCTTCTTCGAGGGCGTGCACCCCGTCACCTACGTCGCCGCGGGCGTCACCGTCCTCGGCGCCATCGGCTGGATCGCCTTCTACGCGAGCTCGCAGACCCACTACGCGAACGCCGACCGCTACGCCGAGGCGATCCTCCGCCCGACCTGCGGCACCCCTGACGCGGCCGGCAAGCCGTGCACCTCGGCCGCGAACAAGGCGCTGTACCGCGACGAGGGCAACAGGGAGATCCAGGACGGCGACTCGCAGAAGTCGCTCGCGATCGTCTCCGGCGTGGTCACCGGCGTCGCCGCGGGCGCGACGGTGCTCACGTACATCCTGCTGCGCAAGAAAGAGACGAAGCCTGCGGTCGCCTTCATCGGCGCGCCGACGCTCGGCGGCGGAGTGACGTTCTCGCTGGTCGGTCAGTTCTGATCGGAGCACCGACGCGGGCGCTCACTTCGGCAGCTGGACCGGCGTGCTCGTCACCTGGCCCGCCGCGTTGCGCATCACGAAGCGCAGCCAGCTCTGGATCGGCCTGAAAGACAGGGTCGTTCCGGCACCGGTGCAGTCGATGTCGTGATCGGGGACGTAGCTCTCGCCCTCCTTCGAAGACCACTCCCACCAGCACGCGGTCGGAACGGCGCCGGGGGCGACGAAGGTCGCCGTCGCGACGAACGTCTTCGGCGCCGAGCCGGGCGTCAGCGCGATGCCGACGATCTGCGGCAGCGGCGGGACAGGACCGGGAGCGGGCAACGTGGTGAACGTGCCGCGCGTGCTCTCGGAATACCCACAGCTCGCCCAGTACTCGTACGACGTCTGCGGTCGCAACCCGACGATCCGCGCGGCATGCGCGTCGGCCGTGCCGGTGGACCGGACGTGGTGCGGCGTGCCGTCCTTGTCGAGGTACCAAACACGGCAGACGGCGGCCGTCCCGTCAGGCATGATCGCGAGATCGGCCACCGTCGACGTCAGGCTGAACACCACGATGGTCGGCGCCCGCGGCTTCGGCGCGGCACCCGCGGGAGGCGCGCACGCGAGCGCGAGGAGCGCGGTGGTGGCGGTCGCGAGTCGCACGCCTGCGATCATAGCATCCGCGCGTCGGGCATCGCCGATGCGGTCAGGAAGCTGGAGGCGCCAGGGCTCGCCCCACGTGCGGCCAGGTGCATCCCTTCGGTGCCGCGGCGCGGGACGGATCGCTGTACTGGGCTACCTGCGGGTCGAAGCACTACTACCTACCCGACGGATGTGATGAAGACCGCCAAGGACTGAGGCGGTACCCGCGGCTCGACGTCTCGGCTGGCGCTGGTGACCCGATGGATCGCCGTCGCGCCGTGTTCGTCGTGTTCGCGCTGGCCCTGTTTGCCGCGCCGCTCATGCGGCCGTGGAGGGCTTTGCGGTACCCTTGCCCGATCATGACGAGGGGCTGTCTCTGGGGCATCTTGTTCGTCGTCGTCGTCGCGCAGGATCATCATGACGCGGCGGCTCAAGGGAACGCCGGTCGCTTTCGGTCGGCTGCTCATCGATGAAGAGGACGCGATCCTGGCCACGCGCCCCTTCCTGTTCGAGAACTGCACGCCGCGTCCGTAACCCTGCGGAAGGGTCTCTGCTGCGTTCGCACGAACGAGCCGAGACGAACGCTCTCCTCATGTGCCGGAAGGTGGCGACGTGGGGGGTGGCGGCGGCGGTAGGCTCGGCGCAGAGGTGCGCTTCGCGGTCATCGACCGTCGGGCTGGTTGCCAGCCGACGTTCGGGAGCGAGTGCTCACGCGCTCGGCGCCTCAGCTTCGCGTGATCCCGACGAGCTCGAAGAAGTGCCGATCGGGGGACATCGCGACCGCCATCGCGCGCCCATCCCTATCGATGCCGGCGGGGCCGAAGAAGACCTGGAAGGAGCTCGCTCGCGCGCGCGCCGCCACGTCCTCGACGTCGCCGACGTCGCCGACGTCGAGGCCGATGCCGACGTCACCCGCGTGAGTGCCCCTCGATGGGTGGCACTGATACAGGGCGAGCTCGAAGCCGCCGGCGAGGCCGAAGACGACCGGCCCGGAGGCAGCGAAGGGGTGCGTAGCGGGCGCGTGCGCCGGCGTGTCCATTGGCGCTACGCCCAGCACCCGTTCGAAGCGAGCGCGTGCCGCGGCCAGATCGTCCACGAACAGGCTGAGAAATCGGAGGGCGGGAGTGCTCACGCGCGGAAGCATAGTGCCGCGAGCCGGCCCGCGAGGACGGGCGGGGATGGGGTGCGCACGCACCGGAACCCGAGCGTCGACGAGCGCTGCGCCTTGTCGACCGCGTTGCGGTCCTTCGCGGCGAGCCGCGACGACACCGCGTTCGGATAGCCGCCGCCCTTGTCGATGGCCTTTCCGCCCGATTCGGTCGACGTCCACTCCCACACGTTGCCGGCGAGATCGAGCACGCCCTTCGGGTTCGCGCCGTCCTTGAAGGAACCCACGGGACACGTGCCCTCGCGCTCGTCGCTCACCTGGTTGCCGGGACCATCCCAACAGGCGCGTCCGGCGGGCTCGTCGCTCCCCCACGGGTAGGTCGTCGCCTGCTCGTATCCGCGCGCCGACCACTCCCACTCTGCCTCGCTCGGGAGCCGACCGCCGACGAACGCGCAGTAGGCGGCGGCCTGGGCGTGATCGACGCAGTTGATCGGATCGTCGTCGCGGCCCGCACGCTTCCAGTTGCACCACTGGCGCGCCTTCTCGTCGTACGCGTCGGGCTCGGTGCACGCGCCCTTGGCGACGCACCGCGCATAGGCCGCGACGGTGACCTCGGTGCGGCCCCGGGCTCGAACAAGCGACCAAATGTGTCGCGCGCGACTCCGAGGTCATCGGTTCCGGGTCGAGACCACGAGCTGTTTGCGGTGCCGCGCACCAGCGTTCGCCGGTTACGATGCGCTGCATGCGTTCTGCGCTTCTCTTCGTGTTGCTCGTCGGCTGTGGCGGCCGTGTGATCGACGGCGCCGGATCCGATTGGGAAGGCGTCGGCGGAATCGAGTCGAAGGACGACGCCGCGGTCGACAGCCGCGCCGCGGTCGACGGCGGCGCGACGATCGCGACCGACGCGACCACGGCCGTCGACGCGACGCCCGTCCCGACCGACACCGGTCCGTCGCCGGTCACTCCGGGATGCGGCGAGGCGTTCTGGGGCGGCGCCCGCCCGGAGATCTTCAAGAGCTATCGCTTCATGACCACTGCGAGCGATTGCGTCGACGGCATGTGCGCCGTCGGGTCGTCCATCGAGGCGTCGTGCGTGATGAACGCGCAGGTCCGCGACGAGACCCGCGCGCTGACCTTGTCGGAGCCGGACTGCGCGTGGGTGAAGCGCATGTCGACGAGCACCGCGATGCTGAACGCGCTGAAGGAGCCGTACGCCTGCCCTTCGGCGCCGAAGGGTGGCACGCCCGATCTGCTCGACATCATGACCACCGAACGCCTCTACTACTCGAAGTACGGCTCCGCCTGCGCCGAGGAGCCGCTCGCGACGCAGAAGAAGTGCATGCTGCAGCTCGTCGCGAAGTACTGGCCGGGGGCGAAGCTGTAGCGTCCGCACGGACGCAGGGTCTCACCGCGGCGCGGGCACGAGCATGAGCGCCCCGGCCTCGGGCGCGCTCCACGGCGCACAGCCGCCCGGCCGGGTCACGGCGAGGAAGCGCGCTGGATCGATCGGCGTGACGCCCTCGGCGACGATCGCCGTGCGTCGCGCGCCCGGGCGATCGCTCGCCGCGACGACCACCGCCGACGCGGAGAGGCCCGGGTGCGGACAGGCCTTCTTGTCGACCGGCTCGGTCCACCACATCGTCGCGCGCGTGGCCTCGGCCGCGAGGTGCGCGTCGATCGCCTCGATGCCGCAGGGCAGCTCGATCACCGGGCGCGTCGCGTCGACGACGTTCGCCCCTTTCGTCTCGAGCTCGTGCAGCACGATTCGGCGCGGCGGCTCGCCGTCGGCGCACGCGCCGCCGCTCGTCGGCTCGCTCGCGAGAAACCAGATCTTGCCCTGCGCGTCGGGTGCGACCGCGCCGGCGACCAGGTCGGCGTCTTCGCGCAGGGCGACCGGCTTGCCGTCGCGCATGGCCTTGCGCCACGCGCCGCTGCCTTTGTCGTCGAGCTCGCGCACCGACACGCTCGACTCGCCGACGCGCAGAAGGACCACCGACTTCCCAGCGCGCGGCAGGATCAATCGATCGCGCAGCTCGTCGTCGAGCTCCCCCTCCCGCTCGACCTCGACGAGCGAGGCCGGCGCCGAGAACGTGTCGACGCCGAAGGTCGCGAGCGACAGGTGCTCGCCGTCGCGCGTCGCGAGCACGACCGCGTCGCGCCCGCACGCGAGGTGGACCTCGCGCTCCGCGGGCACCGTCACCGCCGGCGACTTCGACTCGCCGCTCGCCTGCACGAGCCGGAGGTGCACGCTCGCGCCCTCGCGCTGCAACCACGCAACGCCGTCGCGCACCGCGCAACGATCGCGCGCGACCAGCGTCGGCGCCGCTCCCTTCCGGAGCAGCCAGGCGCCGGGCGAGCCGCCGAGCTTGCCGACGAAGAGCACCAGGCCGTCGGCGACGAGCGATATCTCGGTGCCCTCGGCCGCTTCGACGTCGCGCGCGAGGACCTCCACGTTGCGCGGCCGCAGGGTCGCGTCGAGCGTGGCGAGCACGACGCTGCGATCGCGCGCGACCGCCGCGAGCTCGATGTCGGCGCCTCGGGCGCGCGCCGCCACGAATTTCTCGGCGCGCAAGCCGGCGCCCGCGGCGCTCGCAGCGGCCGTGGGGCCGGACGACGGCTGCGCGGCGGGCGTGGGCGGTTCGACCTGCTTCTTGCGGCAGCCGCTCGACGCCGCGATCAGCGCCGGGAGCGCGAGGAGCGCGCCCCGGCAGAACGTGCGCGAGATCACCACGGAAGCACCCTAGGTGGCTGCGCCGTGCGCGCCAACCGAGGACCGTCCCCGCCTCATGCCCGCAGGTCCGCGCCGTGCTAACGCAAGCGGCATGTGGCAGCGCGTTCTCCCCTGCGTCGCGCTCGGGCTCTTCGCGACGCAATTCGCCTGCGGCGGTCACCCCTGGCAGCCGCCGCCTCCGTACGGCACGACCTACGTCTACGACTACCAGGGCTTCCGCTCGAGCGACACCACGGTGGTCGCCGGCACGTCCGGGGGCTTCCCCGCGTACGGCGCGGCCTTCGCGTTCCGTGACGCCAAGGGCGTGCACGAAGAGGCGGGCGGCAAGGACCCGTTCGTGCAGTCGGCGCCGATCGACGGCATCCAGTTCAACATGCACCTGCAGGGGCAGGGCGCGCGGCTGACGCCGCAGACCGGCGCCGCGCCCGCCGTGCCCACCGCGGTCGCTCCGCCGCCGCGAGGTGAGAAATGAAGGCCGCTGCCCTCGCGCTCGTCGCGCTCTCCACCTTCACCATGTGCGCGACCGGCTGCTACTGGTCCAACCCGCCGAGCACGCCGCATCGCAACGAGAAGATCGAGCTCGCCAAGCTCCCCGAGCTGCGCACGCCCAACCCGCGCGTGCTCGCGAGCAAGCGGCTGGTGGTCCTCGGGCGGTTCGACTCGACCGCCTCGCAGCCGATCGGCGGCCTCTACGACAAGAAGGACTTCTCCATCTCGCCGCTTATCCGCACCTACTTCTACAAGGACGGCGCGGTCGAGGTGTACGAGCACGTGTCCGACGGTCTGCGCGCCGCCGGGTTGTTCGTGCTCAAGGACTACGCGGGGCACGCCGAGCCCGCGCTGCTCGAGGCGCCGCTCCGCGCGCGCGATCCGCTCCTCGTCACCGGCACGGTGGTCGCGCTCCAGCACGATCAGATCAAGGAGAAGGCCGAGACCAGCGGGTTCGGCGAGTGGGAGGCCGGTCGGTTCGCGCTCGCGGTGAAGGTCACCGACGCGTCCGGCGCCGTGCGCTTGAACAAGACGTTCCTCGTCGAGGGGCGCCTCCCGTACAACGAGCGCGCCGAGCTCTTGAAGGTCCTCGGGTGGACGATGGCCGAGCGGCTCGCGTCCGATCCCGAGTTCGTGCGCGCCGTCGAGGCGTCGGCGCAAGGAGGTGCGTCGTGAAGCGCGCCGTGAAGTACGTGGTGAGATCGGCGCCGTGGCTCGCCCTCGCCGTGGCCATGCTCCTCGGCTGCGGCGGCCCGAAGGTCACCGAGGGAAACCTGCGCGGACCGGAGATCGTCCGCGCGCAGGTGCCGCGCCGGCCGCAGGTCACGCTGCACGTGCCGCAGGTCGTCGACGCGCGCCCCGCGGACGAGCACAAGGGCGCGACGGTCTCGACCAAGCTGTTCGTGTTCTTCCTCTTCGGCGTGCACATCAAGCGCGAAGGCAACTACATCACCGACGACTTCGCCGCCTCGCCCAACGCGGCCGCCGAGCTGCACGCGCTCGCCGTCGAGAGCCTCGCCGCCGCCGGCGTCGCCAAGAAGGTCTCGGCCACCAGCACCGGCGACTTCGACTTGCGCCTGACGATCGAGCACCTGTACGGCACGCACTTCGCGGCCAACAAGCAGACCATCGTCGTCGTCGGGAGCGATCGCTCGACCGACGCCGTCGTCGACGTCCACGCGCACAACTACGCCGGGTACGGCAACGTGACGCTGAAGGCGGAGCTCGTCGACAACCGCGAGGGCAGCCCGCGCGTCGTGTGGACCGAGCACGTCCCCGGCTACGCGCAGCGCCCGGCCGGCGAGCTGCGCGTGCAGGAGGTCCAGTTCGCGGTGCAGCTCGCCGTCTCCGACGCGCTCGCCACGCTCTCGCAGCGGGTGAGCGCCGCGCTCGATCGCCTCGGCGTCGGCCCGTCGGGTCCGCCGATGGTGCTGGCCAGCGGCGGCGCGTTCCCCTCGGTGTTCACCATCGAGCGGATGAGCCGCTACCGCGACTTCCTCGAGCGGGTATTCGTCGAGACGGGCACCGGCCGCGTGGTTCGCCACGAGATCCTCCCCGCGCCCGATCGCTACGCCAGCCGGCCCGGAGACTGGCTCTTGTCGCGGATGACCGCCGAGGGCGTCCAGCTGTCGCCCGAGGGCTACGAGGCGTTCGCGCGCGCCCTTGCGGGTCGCTACGACCTGCGCCAGGTGGACGACGCCGCGCACTACCACTTCTTCGGAGTGCAAGGCACCGCCGCGCCCGCCGCGGTCACGCTGCCTTGATTCGAGGGACGACCTGAAGGACGACATGTTCCTCGCCCGAGCCCGACCGCAGACCGCCGACGCGATCGTCCGTGATCTCGGCTCCGACGATCCGCGCGTGCGCGTCGCGACGGCCGGGCACGCGCCGGGCGTCGTCGGCGACGATCGCGGCGAGGTGCGCGCGCGCGTCGTCGAGGCGCTCGCGCGCGCGCTGAAGGACGCCCACCAGGCGGTGCGCGGCGCCGCGGCGCTCGCGCTCGCCGATCTCGACGCCGACGAGGCGCTGCCCGCGCTGCTCGAGGCGGTCGACGACGACGAGGCGAGCGTGCGCGAGCTCGCGGTGACCGCGCTCGGCGAGATCGGCGATCCGCGCGCGCACGATCGGGTGCAGCGGGCGCTGCGCGATTCGCTCCCCGAGGTGCGCTTCCAGGCGATCGTCGCCTTCCCGCGCATCGCGCGCGCCGCCGGCGTGGCGCACGAGATCTGGGGCGCGCTGTCGGCTGGTCTCGAGGACGACGACGCTCTCGTGCGCGGCCGCGCCGCCGAGGCGTGCGCGGAGCTCGCCGACGGCGAGGAGCTGCCCGCGACCGTCGCCGATCGGCTCGCCCGCGTCGTGCGCGACGATGAACAGCCGCACGACGCGCGCGTCGCCGCGGCCATCGCGCTCGGCGAATCGGGCGACGCCCGCTGCCGGCCGGTGCTGCTCGCCGTGCTCCGCGGCGAGATCCAGGAGAGCGATCCGCGTCGCCTGCAGGCGGTCTACGAGATCGTCGGGGAGCTGCGCCTCGAGGAGGCGCGTCCGCTGCTCCACGCAGCGTCGTTCGGGCTGCGCGCGCGCTTCGGCGATCCGAGCCGCCGCGCCGCCGCGCTCATCGCGCTCATCCGCCTCGGCGATCGCCGGGCGATCGATTTCGTCCTCGCCGAGCTCGAGGCGCGCGGCTGGGAGCGGCGGGTCGCCGCCCTCGGCGTGGTCGCGCGAACCTCGCTGGTCGAGGCCCGCTCACGGGTGCTCGCGATGCGCGCCGATCCGATGACCGCCGACGCCGCCGCCGACGTGCTCGCGCAGCTCGACGGCGAACCCCGCCCGACCTCTTGACACCGCCATCCGGGGAGGTAGTGTGCGCCTCCCCTTCGCGGGGGTTCGTGGCCGAGCCACGAGACGCGCCCATAGCTCAGCTGGATAGAGCATTGGTCTACGGAACCAAGGGTCGGACGTTCGAATCGTCCTGGGCGCGCTGAGATTGGTTTCGAGGGGTCGCCGGGTGGCGGCCTTCGCCATTTTTGTCCCTGGCGATCCGGGCGAGAGGCGCGGGCGGCTCGGCGGGGGCGTCGCTAGGAAACACGCTCTCCGTTCGCGGGCTGATTTTTTCAGCCTGCGAGCGCCGTGCGGGCTGAAAAAATCAGCCTGCGGGGGCAGAGCACGATTTTCGAGCCTCCCGCACCGTCTACGCGGCAGGCGCGCAGCGCCTCGGTCAGGGATCGCGCGACTCGCGCACCTGCCACCCGATGACCGCCGCCGCCGCGAGCAGCCCGAAGAAGAGCCCGACGCGCTTGCTGCGTGACTTCTTGCTCTTCGCCCGCACCGCCTTCGGCGCGACGACCACCGGCCCGTCGTCGATCTTCGGAACGCCCGGGATCACCGGCTCCGGCTCGCCGGCGACGGGCTGCGGCGGATCGATCGGCGCCGCCATCCCGTCGACGATCGCCGGCATGAGGAACGGCGTCAGGTCCTGCGGCTGCACCGTCGCGAGGCGCGCGACCGCCGCTTTGGCCGCCGCGGCGCGCGGCGCGTCGTCCCACGGACGCGCGGCCAGCGCCTTGCGGAACACCGCGTTGCGCCCGAGCGGGAGCAGGCGGCCGACGGTCGGCTGACGCTTCTGCACGCGCGCGTCGACGTCACCGATCGCGTCGACCACCGACGCCGGGAGGACGGCCGTCTCCGGGCCCGCGGCGGTCTTGCCGATCTTCACCGCCTGCAAGGACAGGCCGCTGCCGAGCCACGCGAGCGTGTGCACGCCCATCGAGGCGACGAGCGGATCGCCGTGGATCGCGGCGGCGTAGGCGCGCTTGGCCACCTCGTTCCACCCGTCCTCGTTGGCGGCCGAGAGATCGAGCACGCGCAGCGGCAACGTGCCGCGCATGGCCTCGAGCGTGATCAGCTGCGTGGGCACTGCCTCGAGCACCGGTCCGGTCGGGACCATCTCGACGACGATGCGCTCCTCGTCGGCCGGTCCCGCGGGCCCCACGCCGCCCGCCGGGCCGGGCGCGGAGGGCAGGACGTCGATGTCGCCGAGCGGCCCGAACTTCGCGGTGCCGGTGCGCGCCGACTTCACGCGCCGCTCCACGCGCGCCCCCGCGATGGGCTTGGGGAACGCCGCGCGCGGCACCTCGACGCGGAGGCCCGCGGACGTGCCCTCGACGAACCAGCGCACGGAGACCATGCCGGGCTCGCCGCGATAGTCGCGCGGCACCACCGTGGCGACGCCGTCGGCCACCACCATCGGCGAGAGCAGCCGGTGATCGAGGAACGTCTGCGCGACGGCGATGGTCGGCGCGGCGTCGCCGCCCGCCGGAGACGAGAGGCTGACGCGCGACCACTCGATGGTGCAGGTCCCCCCCGTCTCGCTGCGCACGCGGGCCGATAGCTCGACGATGCTGCCCTCGCCGGCGTCGGCGACGAGCACGCGCACCCCCTCGAAGCGGCAGCGCTCCTCGGCGCCGCCGCGCGCGGAGACGACGAGCGTAGACAGCGCGAGGGCGGCGGCCGCGAGGCGCTTCATCCGCCGAGGAGATCCTTGATCGCGTAGCGACCCGGCGCCCTGCCGAGGAGGAACGACGCCGCGCGCAGCGCGCCGTGCGCGAACAGATCGCGGCTGGTCGCGCGGTGCGTGAGCTCGATGCGCTCGCCCTTGCCGAGCAGGTGCACCGTGTGATCGCCGATGACGTCGCCGCCGCGGATCGCGTGCACGCCGATCTCGCCGCGGGGGCGCGCGCCGACGTCGCCCACCCGGCCGTGCCGCAGCGGCTCGTCGGAGAGGGCGCCGGCGCGCACCGCGTCGATCAGCCGCTTGGCGGTGCCGCTCGGCGCGTCGATCTTCTTGTTGTGGTGCGTCTCGACGATCTCGATGTCGAAGCCGACGCCGAGGCGGCGGACGGCCTGCTCGACGATCTCGGCGAGCAGCTGCACGCCGAGGCTCATGTTCGGCGCCCACATCATCGGCGCGACCTTCGCGAGCTCCTCGAGGGCGCGCTGCGCGTCGTCGGGCAGGTTGGTCGTGCCGGAGACCATCGGGATGGCTCGCGCGCGGCACGCCTGCGCCAGCGCGACGACCGCGCCGGGGTGCGAGAAGTCGATCACCACCTCGGCGTTCTCGATCGCCTCGGTGGGATCGCTCACCACCGTGACGCCCTCGACGACCTGACCGCGATCGGCGGGCGCGGCGAGCGCGCCGACGATCGTGCAGTGGTGCTCGGGCGCGAGCCGCGCGACCGCGCGACCCATGCGACCCGTGGCGCCGGCGATGGCGATGCGGTGCGGACCGGCGACGCGATGACGACCGCTCAGCCGATCCATCAGCGAACCCCCGCCCGGTACGCGTCGACGACCTTCTGGACCTTCGCGGCGTTCGCCTCGCTCGGCATCGCGAGCGGCGGGCGCACGTACGGTCCGAGCAGCCCGGCGGCGACGAGCGCGGACTTCACCGGACCGGGGTTGGACTCGATGAACATCGCGTCGTGCACCGGGACGAGCGCGAGGTGCGCCTTCTTCGCCTCGTCCCACTTGCCGGCGAGCGCCAGCTCGCAGACCTGCTGCACCTGCCGCGGGAAGATGTTCGAGGTGACGCTGATCACGCCGCGCGCGCCGCAGGCCATCATGCCGAGGGTCAGCGCGTCGTCGCCGGAGAGCACGGTGAGCCGATCGCCGAGGCGTCGGTGCAGCTCCTGCGCGCGCAGGATGTTGCCGGTCGCCTCCTTGATGGCGACGACGTTCGGCGCGGCGGCGCAGATCGCCTCGACGCTCTCGGGGAGCAGATCGGACGCCGTGCGGCCGGGCACGTTGTACATGACGATCGGCGTGCCCTCGACGGCCGCGGCGACCTGCTTGACGTGCTCGATCAGGCCGGTCTGGGTCGGCTTGTTGTAGTACGGCATCACGATCATCACCGCGTCGACGCCGACCTCGACGGCCTTCTTCGACAGGGCGATCGCCTCGCGGGTGCTGTTGGAGCCGGTGCCGCCGATGACGGGGCAGCGCTTGTTCACCCGCTTGACCACCTTGGCGATGACGCCGATGTGCTCCTCGTCGTCGAGCGTGGGCGACTCGCCGGTCGTCCCGCAGGGGACGATGCCCGCGATACCGCCGGCGAGCTGCGCGTCGACCAGTCGGTCGAGCGCCGCGTCGTCGACGCGCAGGTTCGAGTCGAAGGGGGTGCAGAGAGCCGTGAACGCGCCTTCGAGCTTCAGCATGGGAGCGCTCTACGACGCTCGCGGCGGGGGGCCAACAGGCGCCGGGAGTGACAGGGTCGAAGGTCGAAGGTCGAGGGTCGAAGCGCGACTCGCCGCCGTGGCAGCCTGGGGGCAGGGTGGCCCTGGCATGACCATGGCGGGGCGAAGCTGCGTTCGACCTTCGACCCGGCCCGCACGAGCAGCGAAGGCGCCGACGGCGACCAGCGCGGCGGCTACCCCGGCAGTGTCGCCTCGTTGCCCCACGATTCGCTGATGAGGGTGCCCTCTTCGAGGACCTTCACCACGATGGCCGTCACGTTGTCCTCGCCGCCGTGCTCGTTGGCGCGGGCGATGAGGGTACCGACGGCCATCTCGAGATCGTCGGCGTGCGTGGAGACGATGTCGGCGATCTCCTGATCGCTCACCATGCCCGACAGGCCGTCGCTGCACAGGACGTAGAGGTCGCCGATGTGCGGCGTGTCGACCTTCATGTCGACCTGCACCTGATCGTGCATGCCGAGGGCGCGGGTGATCACGTTCTTCGGCAGGTTGTCGCGCTGCTCGGTCGGCAGCTCCGGCATGGCCTGGAGGTACTCGTTGATCAGCGAGTGGTCGCGCGTGAGCTGCTCGATGCCGCCGTTGCGCACCCGATAACAGCGGCTGTCGCCGACGTGGGCGACGTACATCTGGTTCTTCTTCGGGGCGTAGAGCAGGCCGACGACCGTCGTGCCCATCCCGTGCAGGTCGCGGCTGCCGAGGGCGCGGTCGTAGATCTTCCGGTTGGCCAGCTTGATGCCGCAGATGAGCCGGTTCTCTTCTTCGGTCTTCGACGCGTCGAAGGGGAAGGGCCACGTGATGTCCTCGGACATCGTGGTCTTGAAGAACTCGGCCACCTCGGTCGTGGCGATGGACGACGCGACGTCGCCCGCCCGGTGCCCGCCCATGCCGTCGGCGACGACGAACAGTGAGTGCTCGGGGAGCATCACGAAACGATCTTCGTTGTGCTCGCGCTGCCGACCGACGTCGCTCAGCCCGGCTCCGATCGCCTTCATCCCTTCGCGCTCCCGTCCATCGACGAACAAGTGACTCTCGTAAGTGGAAAGCTGCTCCGGACGGTCCCGGCCGCCGGGCGGGAATGCGCGGCGGCTCGAGACGACGGTTTCACGGCGGCACACGCTCCGTCAAGGCGGTCCGGGGCAAAAACGGAGCAACCGAGCGTCCGGTCCCGTGCTTGGACACCCTCAGGGAGCGCCCGGCGGGGCCGGATCGCCCGTCAAATCTCCATGATGTCCTTCTCTTTGTGGGCGAGGATGGCGTCGGTCTGCTTGACGCCCTCGGCGACCACGTCCTCGACCTTCTTCTTGCCGCGATCGGCGTCGTCGGCGGGAAGATCGCCGGACCGGTCGGCCTCGGTGAGGAAGTCGAGCGCCTCGTGGCGCGCCTTGCGGATGGCCACCTTGCACTCCTCGCCGTGCTTCTTGGCGAGCTTCACCAGCTCACGGCGGCGCTCCTCGTTGAGGGCCGGGATGGGAATGCGGATCTGATCGCCGTCGGGCTGCGGGTTGAGGCCGAGCTCGGCGTCGCGGATCGCCTTGTCGACGATCTTCACCTGGCTGCGATCCCAGGGCTTGACGATGATCAGCCGAGGCTCGGGGACCGAGATGTTGGACATCTGGTTCAGCGGAGTGGGCGTGCCGTAGTAGTCGATGCGGACGCCATCGAGCATGGCCGCATTGGCCCGGCCGGTGCGCAGCTTCGCGAGCTCGCGCTTGAGGGCCTCGTGGGCTTTGTGAATCGACGTGTGCAGTTCCTTGAGTACGTCGTCGATCATGAGCAGGTCTCCGTGCCCCGCGGCGTTCCAGACGCGGCGCGGGCGGCTCGCGGAGCCTACCACCGGTGCGGTAGGGAAGGGCGCGGACTTATGCGCCGACCTGACACCGCACGAGCGACGGTGCCGGGCCCATCCGGGGGCGCTCGCGCAGGCTTCGGTTCGTGTCGGGCGGATTGTTTCAGCGTCGCGGGAAAGCCCTGCCTCCGGAGTTGAATCGGCGGGTCGCGTGGCCGTCCGACGGCTACAGTCGCCGCGAGGCCCCCGGCGCGAAACCCGGCGAGCCCTCGGCAGCGGGACGCGGACGCCCGACGGGCGCCCAACCGAAGGAGACTTCGCGATGAAGCGAGTGACGTTGTTTGCGGTCGCGATCCTGGGCGTGTCGGTCGGTCTCTCCGGAGGAGCCTTCGCCGGCCCCAAGGACAAGGGCGCGAAGGAGAAGAGCGTCGCGGAGACGCCGCTCAAGGCCAACCCCGCCCTGAAGGCGAAGTTCGACAAGAAGATCACCCCGTGGAAGTGGGGCATGAGCTCCGCCGAGGTGTTCGCGCAGCTCGAGAAGGACATCGACCGCATCTACGGCGAGAAGGTCTCGAAGGCCTACAACCCGAAGATGCAGGCGCAGCTCGAGAAGGAAGCCGACAAGAAGAAGAAGGACCTGCGCACCAAGCAGATCGAGTTCAAGGGCGGCGCGGGCGTCAGCGGCTACGAGATCAAGGCGCCCGGCGAGTTCACCTACAAGAACAACGAGTCGGCGATCGAGGTCGCGCGGCCCGGCGGCGGCGAGCGCCAGCTGTTCTTCATCAACGACAAGCTGTGGAAGGTCTACGACCACGTCCACCTCACGGCGAAGGACGCCGAGCTCGGCGAGACGTGGGACCAGGCGCTCGGCATGTTCCAGAAGGACGTCGGCGAGCCGGGCAAGAAGGTGGCGGCGAAGTCGGCCAGCCCGTCGTACTACGGCGTGCTGATGGTCGTCCCCGACCACGTCTTGTGGTCCGACGGCACCACGCAGGTCCGCTTCATCGATCACACCAAGCGCGAGGACATGACCGTGCGCACGGTGGGTATCGCCTACGAAGAGATCGCGATGGTCGAGAAGCTCCCGACCTACCGCACCAACATCGAGAAGAAGGCCACCGACGCCTCCGTCGACAAGGCGGGCCTCGGCGGCGACGCCCCGCCGGCGAAGGATGAGAGCAAGAAGAAGAAGAAGTGATTCCCCGGGGCTGAAGCCCCTTCAGGCCGGGGGCAAAAGCCGTCAGCGCGCGGACGCCCGCGTCTCGGCCCGGCGGCGCATCTTGCGGTCGACGATGCGCTTCTTGAGCGCGCCCATGCGGTCGATCATCAGCACGCCCTCGAGGTGATCGAGCTCGTGCTGCACGGCGACCGCGAGGAGGCCGTCGGCGTCGAGCTCGAAGACCTTGCCCTCGCGATCCATCGCGCGGACGCGGACCTTCGACGCGCGGTCAATCTCTTCGACGACGCCGGGGAAGGAGAGGCAGCCCTCTTCCCAGGTGACCTCGCCGTCGCGCTGCACGATCTCGGGGTTGATGAATACGCGGAGCTGGCTCGGCTCGTCTTCGTTGGCCGTGTCGATGACGAAGATGCGGTGGGGCTCGCCGATCTGCGTGGCGGCGAGCCCGACGCCGGGGGCCGCGTACATGGTCTCGGCCATGTCATCGACGAGCTGCTTGATCGCGGGGGTGATCTCGGCCACCGGGCGCGCCTTTTCGCGCAGGCGCGGGTCCGGGTAGTGGAGGATCGTGCGCACGGCCATTGCCGGCAAAAGGTAGTGCGTGGGGTGCGATCCGGCAATCGCCGACTCGTCCGTGACGCGGCCTCGGGCGCGCGGCGAGCCCGGGGCGGCCCGGCGATTACTTCTTGCCCTCGCGCCGTCGGGCCGCGAAGAAGTCCTTCAGCCGCTGCGCGCACGCCTCGGCCTCGACGCCTTCGACGACCTCGAGCCGATGGTTGAGGCGCGTATCGGTCGCGATGGTGAACAGCGTGTGCACCGCGCCGGCCTTCGGATCGCGGCAGCCGTAGACGAGCCGATCGACGCGCGCGTTGACCAGCGCGCCCGCGCACATCGGGCAAGGCTCGAGCGTGACGACGCACGTCCAGCCGGACATGCGCCAGTGGCCGTTCAGCTTCGCGGCCTCGCGGAGCGCGACGAGCTCGGCGTGCGCGGTCGGATCCTGCTCGGCCTCGCGCAGGTTGCGCCCGACGACGAGCTCGCCCGCAGGGCCGACCATGACGGCCCCGACCGGCACGTCGCCGGCGAGCGCCGCCGCGTCGGCCGCGGCGAGCGCGTGCAGCATGGCGTCTCGATCGGTCAGGCGGTCGGTCAGGCTCATGACACGGCGATGGCGGCTAGCAGACGGCCGCTGCGGGCGCCGTCGCGGCGGTGGCTGTAGAACCTCTCGGCGTCGCAGCGCGTGCAGCCGGGCACGTCCTCGACCTCGGAGACGCCGAGCGCGCCGAGCTGGAGGCGAACGGCCCGGCGGAGATCGGCGTGCGGCCGCTCGCGATCGCGGAGGATGATCGACTCGTCGGGCACCGAGCCGAGGAGCGCGCCCACGACCTCGTCGCCGATCTCGAAGCAGCACGGGCCGATGCACGGTCCGATCGCCGCGACGAGCCCCTTGCTGCCGCGCGCGCGGATGGCCAGCTGCGCGACGGCGGCCGAGACGACGCCGGAGACGACGCCGCGCCAACCCGCGTGGATCGCCGCGACCCCGCCGGTGACCTGGTCGTGCACCAGGATCGGCACGCAGTCGGCGGTGCGCACGCCGACCGCGAGGTGCGCCGCGGTCGAAGGGCCCCCGCTCGAGGCGCCCCGGCTCGACGGACCCCGGCTCGACGGAAACGCGGCGAGCGCGTCGGCGCGCTCGTGCAGCACGGCCGCGGGATCGTCGGACGGCTCGACGACGCGGACGTCGGCGCCGTGCACCTGGCTCGTCTGGTAGAGACCGCCGCGCTCGACGCCGATCGCCGCCGTGAACCGGCGGAGGTTCTCCTCGACCGCTTCGGCGCGATCGCCCGGGCCGACCGCGACGTTGAGCGTGGCGAACGGCCCCTCGCTCACGCCGCCGATGCGGGTGGAGAAGCCGTGGCGCACGCCGCGCGCGGTGAGCAGCTCGCTCTTCAGGACCAACGGTTCGGCCATGGCCCGCCACCGTAGGACATCCGGCGCGGATCGACGCGATCTTCGACGCGATCTTCGACGCGGTCCTCGCGCGGGTCGTCGACGTTCGGGTCGCGGACGTGGAACGTCTGCACCGGGTAGATCTCGCCCGACGGCCCGCGGACCTCGACCTCGCGCGGAGGCGCGAGCGCCGGCCGGCGCCGCTCGCCGCGCGGGAACAGCAGCCGCACCAGGACGAGGCCGCCGAGGAAGCCGCCGATGTGCGCCCACCACGCGACGCCGCCGCTCCCCTGCCCGCTCCCCTGCACGTAGGCCACGCTGAGCGAGCCGAGGCCGCGGAGGAGGTTCATCGCGAACCACTCGAGGACGAAGAACAGCGCCGGGATGGGGATGACGAAGATGAAGAACAACGTGTCGATGCGCCGCGTCGGGTGGAGCGACACGTACGCGGCGAGGACCGCGCCGATGGCGCCCGAGGCGCCCAGCATGGGGATGGTACCCATCGGATCGAACGCCGCCTGGGCGAGCGCCGCGACCACGCCGCCGGCCAGGTACAGCGCGGCGAAGCGCCTCGCGCCGAGCTCGGCCTCGACGCTCGGGCCGAAGATCCAGAGGAACCAGAGGTTGCCGAGCAGGTGCATCCACCCGCCGTGCAGGAACATGCTGGTGAAGATCGTGATCGCGGCGGCCACCGGGGCGAGCGAGAGGCTGATCGGCACGAACGCCCATTCGAGCAGCGCACGCCTGCCCTCGGCGGCGACGAGGCCGAGCTCCCAGAAGAACGCCAGCACGTTCAGGAGCACGAGCGCGAGGACCACGAGCGGTGGCCTGGCCAACGGACGTGATCGGATCTCGCGAACGGGCAGCATGGCGGGAACCTAAGGACGCCCCTAAGCTCGCGCCACGTGGGGCCGGTCGTCGCCGTGGGAGCCGTGGTGATGGTCGAGCCCGACCAGGTGGTCCTGGTGCAGCGGGCGAACCCGCCGGCGCAGGGGACGTGGACCCTCCCCGGCGGGAAGGTCGATCGGGGTGAGTCGCTCGTGGCCGCCGCTCGCCGCGAGGTCCGCGAGGAGACGGGGCTGGACGTGGAGATCGGCGCGCTGGTCGAGGTGATCGAGATCGTCTCGGACACGCACCACTACGTCATCCTCGACTACGCGGCGCGCCCCGTCGGCGGGACGTTGATGGCGGGCGACGACGCGGCCGACGTGCGGCTCGTGCCGGTCGCGGAGCTCGCGACGTACGGCGTGACCGACGCGGTCGCCCGCGTGGTCAGCCGCGCTTTTTCGCGCGGAACAGGGTGAGGGCGAGGTCTTCGCCGACGCGTTCGACACGGTCGAGGAGGTAACGGCTGGCCTGTTCCGGGGATTCCGGCGCCGGCCCGAGCAACGCGGCCGTGCCGCCCGCCCCGAGCGCCAAGGGCGCGAGATACCAGCGGATCTCGTCGACGAGATCGGCGGCGACGAGGCCCCCGCCGAGGGTCGCGCCGCCCTCGACCAGCAGATCGACGACGCCCTCGCGGCCGAGCGCGTCGAGCGCGGCGGGCAGATCGACGCCGCCGGGACCGCGCGCCACGCGCAGCAGCCGCACCTGCGCCGCGAGCAGCGCGTCGACCCGGGCGGCGGGCGCGTCGTCGGCGATCAGCGCGATCGTCGGGACGTCGCCGGCGGTGCGGGCGAGCTGCGACTCGATGGGCAGGCGCGCGTTGGCGTCGAACACCACGCGCGAGGGCGGGGCGCGATCGGCGAGGGGCGCGACGTCGCGCACGGTGAGCGCCGGATCATCGGCGAGCGCGGTGCCGATGCCCACCGCCACCGCGTCGACCGTGGCGCGGAGCGCGTGCACCTCGCGGCGCGCCTCGGCGCCGGTGATCCACTTGGACACGCCCTGCGCGCTGGCGATGCGGCCGTCGAGCGAAGCGGCGAGCTTGAGGCGCACCCACGGGCGCCCGGTGCGCACGTGCTTGGCGAACGGCGCGACGATGCGCGCGCTCTCGGCCTCCTCGACGTGCTCGACGACCTCGACGCCCGCGGCGCGCAGCTTGTCGTTGCCGCCGCCCTCGACGTGCGGGTTCGGATCGCGCACCCCGACCACCACGCGCGCGACGCCCGCAGCGATGATCGCGTCGGTGCACGGCGGCGTGCGGCCGTGGTGGTTGCACGGCTCGAGGGTGACGTAGAGCGTCGCGCCGCGCGCGCGGGGGCCGGCCTCGCGGATGGCCATGACCTCGGCGTGCTCGCGGCCGGGGCGCGGGTGATGACCGCGCCCGACGATCTCGCCGTCGCCCGCCCCCGGCGACGGGGCGACGAGAACCGCGCCGACGTGCGGGTTGGGCGAGGGCGTGCCCTTGCGCGCCTCTTCGAGCGCGCAACGCATGAAGGCGACGTCGTTCTCCGCGCGGCTCATTCGACCGGTTCGTCCCTGCGCGGCAGCGGTGCGTCGGCCGGTCGCGGCGCGTCGGCCGGCCGGGACGTGGGAGGCGGCACGCGCAGGCGCTCGGAGGTGCGCACGCGCTGCCCGAGCCGCTGCAGCTCGTCGAGGAACTCGCCGATGTCGTCGAACTGCCGGTAGACCGAGGCGAAGCGCACGTAGGCGACCTGATCGAGCTCGCGAAGGTGGCTCATCACCTTCTCGCCGATCTCGCTCGAGGCCACCTCGCGCTCGCCGCCCTCGCGCAGCTCGCGCTCGATCGCGTCGGCGACCTCTTCGCGCGCGGCGGCGGAGACCGGGCGCTTCTGGCAGGCGCGTTCGAGGCCCTGAAGGAGCTTCCGGCGATCCCAGCTCTCGCGGCGGCCGTCCTTCTTCACGATGAGGGGGATGGCCTCCTCGATGCGCTCGTAGGTCGTGTAGCGGCGGCCGCACCCCACGCACTCGCGGCGACGCCGGGTCGCCTCGCCGCCTTCGGACAGGCGCGAGTCGATGACCTTGTTGTCGAGGTTGCCGCAGGACGGGCACTTCATGAGCCGCGGCTGTTGCTTACCGCGGTTGACGCACCACCGCTAGAGCACCGAACGGTTTGAAGCCTGCTGCAACCCGCGATGTTGCGCGATCTTCGCGTCGTACTCCCTCCGGTCTCCTCGACGTACTGCCAGTACGCCTGCGTCGCCCTCCGGTCCGTGCGACGCGAATCTCACGCACTAGACGAGGGCTCGGAACGGCTCCGGATCGGCCAGCAGCCCCGGCAGGCCGCCGGTGTGGAGGAACAGCACGCGCGCGCCGAAGCGGATGTCGCCGCGCCGCACCGCCTGCGCCAGCCCGAACAACGCCTTGCCGGTGTACACCGGGTCGAGGACGAGCCCGCTCGCGCGCGCCACGTCGACGATGAAGGCGCGCTGCTCGCCCGTCGCGACGGCGTACGCCGGGCCCTTGGCCTGGTCGTCGACGAGGAACGGCGGGTCGGTGGGCAGGCCGGGGCAGATGGTGCGCGCCTCGTCGATGATCCCGCGGATCTTCGCGGTGAAGTACGCGGTGTCGTCGCACACCGCGAAGGTGCGCACGTCGCGCGCGACGTCGTGTCGCGCGGCGCCGAGCGCCACGCCGGCGGCGGTGCCGCCCGAGCCGCACGCGTGCGCGATGACGTCGAAGCGGCGATCGCCGTCGCGCGAGCGCGCGATCGAGGTGAGCCCGAGATCGAGCTGCCGCCGCACCTCGCGCATGGCCAGCACGTAGCCGAGGGCGCCGAGGCCGTTGGAGCCGCCCTCGGGCACCACGAACGGCCGCGCGCCCCGGAGCTCGAGCCCGCGCGCCGCGTTGGCCATGAGCGCGTCGCGATCGCGGTACTGCTCGACCGAGATGCGCCGGATCTCCGCGCCGGCGAACCGATCGAGGAGCACGTTGCCGGTGAGCGGCAGCGGCTCCGACGGATCGGCCATGCGGAGGAACAGCACGCAGCGGAGCCCGAGGCGCGCGCAGGCGAGCGCCGTCGCGCGGGCGTGGTTCGACTGGAGGCCCCCGCACGTGAGCACCGTGTCGCAGCGGTCGGCGATGGCGCGCGCCAGGAGCAGCTCGAGCTTGCGCAGCTTGTTGCCGGACTCGGCGCCGCCGGTGCAGTCGTCGCGCTTGATCCAGAGCTCGCAGCCGAGGCGCCGATCGAGCGCCGCGACGTTGATGATCGGCGTCGGCAGGTGCGCGAGCCGCGCCCGCGGGTGGGCGTCGATGGGATCGGCAGAACCGGTGGGATCGTGCTTCATGCCATCACCCGAAGGTGACGAGCCTCGCGCCGGACTCGATCGCGTCGCCGGGCTTGACGCAGATCTCGGCGACCTTGCCCGGGCCCTTGGCGCGCAGCTCGTTCTCCATCTTCATCGCCTCGACCACGACGACGCCCTGGCCGGCGGCGACCTCGTCGCCGGGCTGCACCAGGACCTTCACCACGCGGCCGGGCATCGGCGCGACGATGGCCTTCTCGTGCCCGCCGCCGCCGTGTTTGCGGGCCGCCGCGGCCGCGCGCTGCCGATCGCTCTCGACGCGCACGTACGCGCGGTGGCCGCTCGCGATCACTCCGACGTCGGGCGGCGAGCCCTCGACGGTGAGGTCGAGCACGCGGCCGTCGATGCGGATCGAGAGCGAGCCGTCGTCGAGGACGACCACGTCGTTGTCGAAGGAGTGGCCGTCGAGCGTCACGAGGAGCTCGCCGTTCGGCCTGGCCGCGACTTCGACGCAGTGCTCTCGCTCGTCGATGGTGACGAAGTACTTCATCGGGACCTCGCGACTACCGCGGCCGCGACGCGGCGTCGACAGGCGCTTTCCCCCGCTTTCCGTCGCGGATCATCTCCTCGGCCATCTTGCGCGTGGTGGCGGTCACCGTGGCGCCGCCGAGCATGCGTGCGAGCTCTTCGACCCGCTGCTTGCCCTCGACCCGGCGCACCTCGCTGACCGTGCGGCCCGCCTCTTCGCGCTTGCTGACGGTGAAGTGCGTGTCGGCGAAGGCGGCGATCTGCGGCAGGTGGGTGATGCAGAGCACCTGGTGGCTCTTGGCGACGTCGGCGATCTTCCGACCGATCGCCTCGGCGACGGCGCCCCCGACGCCGGCGTCGACCTCGTCGAAGACGTAGAGCCCGGCGGGCGCGGCCGAGACCGACAGCTCGGCCGACCGCGGCGACGCGAGCACCCGCTTGATCGCGAGCAGCGAGCGGGAGAGCTCGCCGCCGGAGGCGATGCGCCGGAGCGGCCGAGGGTCTTCGCCGGGGTTCGGCGCGATCATGATCTCGACGCGATCGATGCCGCCGCGCGTGAGCCGCGCGTGCGTGCCGTCGTCGAGGGCGACGGCGAGCGCCTCGGGACCCTCCGGCTCTCCGGCGGCGATCGGCGCGACGTCGACGACGATGCGCGCGCGGCCCATCGCCAGGGTGGCGAGCTCGGTGGCGAGCGCCTCGCCGAGGGCGCGCGCCGCCTTGTGACGCGCGCCCGAGAGCTTGCGCGCGGCGGCGGTGGCGCGGGAGAGCAGCTCCTTGCGTTCGCGTTCCCGCTCGGACTCCTGCACGTCGTCGCTGTCGAGCGCGGCGAGCTCGTCGGCGAGCCGCTGCCGATGCGCGAGGAGGTCTTCGGTCGTCGGGCCGTGCTTGCGGAGCAGGCGCTGGAGCTTGAAGAGCCGATCTTCGATGTCGGCGAGGCGCCCCGGATCGGCTTCGACGTCGCCGGCGTAGCGCGACAGCGTGCGCGCGACGTCTTCGAGCTCGGCGAGCGCGCCCTCGATGGTGCGCACGTGCGCCGCGAGCGACTCGTCGAGCTCGGTGACGTGCGAGAGGTCGTTGGCGATGCGCCGGAGCGCGTCGAGCACCGAGTCGTCGCCCTCGTCGAGCCGATCGGCGGCGCGGCGCGTGGCCGAGGCGAGCCGGTCGGCGTGGCGGAGGCGCGCGCGCGTGCCCTCGAGCTCGCGCTCCTCGCCCGGCTTCGGGTCGAGCTCGTCGAGCTCGTGCAGCTGGAAGCGGAGGAAGTCCTCGCGCGCGCGCAGCTGATCGATGCGGGCGCGCGCCTCTTCGATCGCGCGGTCGAGCGCGAGGAGGCCGGTGACCTCCTTCGACAGCGCGTCGCGCGGGGACGCGAGGCCGGCGTACGCGTCGAGGAGGGCCGCGTGGGTCGACGGATCGCACAACGTCTGGCTCTCGTGCTGCGAGGACACGTCGACCAGGCCGCGGATCAGGGCCGCGAGCTGCGCCGCCGGGACCAGGCGGCCGTTGACGTACGCCTTGGAGCGGCCGCTGCTCGAGACGACGCGACGGACCACCAGCTCGTCGCCGTCGCCGGAGAGCTCGGCCTCGGCGAGCTGCGCCCGCAGGGCGGGGTGGGCCGAGATGTCGAACAGCGCCTCGACCTCGGCGCCGTCGCGGCCGGTGCGGATGACCTCGGGGCGCGCGCGCCCGCCGAGCACCAGCGCGAGCGCGTCGACCAGGATCGACTTGCCCGCGCCGGTCTCGCCGGTGAGCACGTTGAGGCCCGGACCGAGCTCGAGGGTGAGCCCGTCGATGAGCACGAAATCGCGGACGGCGAGCGAGACGAGCATCAGCCCTCGAGGCGCTCGGCCTCCTCGGTGCCCGTGGGCGACATCGCCGCGGCGCGCTGCTGCGCGATGGCGATGAGCTTCACGAACATGCCGCGAACGAACGGGATCTCGCTCGGGCGATCGCTGATGACGCCCGCGCGCTCGATCGCCTGGCCGACGAGGAGCGCGTCGACGGCGCGATCGATCAGGCCGGATTTGTAGAGCGACCACGCCGCGTCGCGCATGCGCGCGACGTAGAGCTTCTTGCGCTCGTCGTCGAAGTAGGCGTTGGCCGCCTCGTCGATCGCCTCGTTGACGGTGGCGTCGATCTTGCTCTGCAGCTCCTCGTCGGGCGCGGCGCCGGGCAGGACGCCGAGGCCCTGCACGCGCTCGTTGATCGACTGGAGGAGCGCGACGCCGGCGGGGTCGTCGGGCATCCACGAGGAGAACTCGGGCTCCTCGTGCAGGTGCATCGAGCGCTCGATGCGCGCCTTGACCGCCTCTTCGGCGCTCGGCACCGCGAGGTCCTCGCCCTCGATCGGGTGGGGCGCGGCGTGGCCGTGCCCGTCGCCGAGCAGCTCGCGCGCGGCGTCGAGGCCCATCGGCAGGACGGCCTTGCGCGCGAGCGTCACGGCGCGCGCCTCGGCGATGCGCTTGCGCGCGAACTCGAGCGGCACCTCGCTCGGCGCACGGCCCGCGCGCGCGACCCACCCCGACCACAGCTGGCGGAGGTTGCCGGCGCTCGGGTTGCCGCGGTTGACCTGCACGATGCCCATGCGGTCGACCGTGGTGACCTCGACCACGTCGGTGCCGCCGGTCTTCGCGACCTTCGCGATCCACCAGATCTGCGCGCCGCGCCCGTCGGGGAACATCATGCGGGCTTCGATCGCCGACTCGGGCTTGGCGATGGTGGCGACGACGCTCGGGCGATCGGGGATGACGACCCCGCGCGACTTCAGCACGTTGATCGCTCGGCGGGCCGCCTTGCGCGCGGCGGAAGGGGCGTCGTCGCGGTTGGCGACGGCGGCGACGGCGGCGGCGTTGCGCCGCGCGACCCACGCCTGCACCAGCGCCTCGTGGCGCTCCGCCGGCGTCTTCTTGACGACGTCGAACGCGCCCTCGTAGCCGACGTCGAGGTCGGCGTCGGCGATCGCGTGCTCGGGCGTGGCGGGCTCGACGGGCGGATGATGCAGCGCCTCGCTGGCGGCTTCGGGGGCGTTCTTCTTCTTGCTGGCCATGATTGTCCTCTCACGCGATCGCGACGAGATCGATCTCCACCTTCGAGCCGCGCGGGAGGGCGGCCACTTGCACGGTGGCGCGCGCCGGCGGCGCGCTCGGGAAGCGCTCGCCGTAGATCGCGTTCACCTTCGCGAAGTCGGCGAGGTCGACGAGGTAGATGGTGGCGCGCACCACCTGGTCGAACGACGTGCCCGCCGCGGCGAGCACCGCGTCGAGGTTCTTCATCACCTGCCGGGTCTGCGCCTCGACGTCGCCCTCGATCATCTGCCCGGTGGCCGGGTCGAGCGGGATCTGCCCGCTCAGGAAGACGAAGCCGTTGGCGCGGATGGCCTGGCTGTAGGGGCCGATCGCGGCGGGGGCGCGGTCGGTGGAGATGACGTCTCTCGACATGGGGCAGGCGGGTACCACCGCGGGAACGGAACGTCGACGGGGGCGCGGACAGGGGCTGTCCGCGGGCGGCGAAAAGGCATGGCGGCGGCCCGGGTCGCCTGCGGCAGGATGGGGACCGGCGCATCCCCGGCGCATCCTCAGGCCACGATTCGCTGCGCCGGAGGCTTGCGTGACGCCCGCGTGGTGGATCTCGCGGTCGCCGATTCAGTCCGGATCGGCGATGCCGGCGTCGCGGAGGATGCGAATGCCCTCGAGCCACTTCTTGAAATGGCGGTACCGGCGCGGCGCAACAAGCAAGGCGTCTTCCTGGTCCCACGACGGATCAAACAGTCTGTCGATGATGGCGATCCACGGACTGTCTTCAGGCAACAACTGACGATCTCGGCGTGCGGCCGCGTTGATGCGCTTCACGACCGCCTGTGTCTCCCGATCGCGCCGGATGAGCCGCGCCGGGATTCCCCGAACATCGATCTCCTTCGTGAACTCGGCCTGCGAGATATCGATCGCCCAATCCGTCTGGCGCGCGTAGTGAGCGCGATGAAACGCCCAGCAACGGTCGGAGATCTCCTTGGTCTCCCCGTGCGGCACCGCGACTCGGTCGTCGAGTACCAACCCTCCGATTCGTCCCCTCAAGGTCAGGCGCTGGTAGACCGCGCCCCAGACGTGTAGATGCTCGACGTCCAAACCGTCGACGATGCTGTCCTCAAGGAAGATCGGCCCGAGGCTGCACCCGCGCGCCTTGCAGCTCTTCACCGAGAGACGACGAATCGTCGCCCAGCGCATCGGATCCTCGAAAGTTCCGAGCCGCCGGGCAAACGCGCATCCCTCGAAGGTACAATTCTCGAACGCAAGGCCCTGGTGAAGGGACGAGCTCGCGAGTGGCTTCACCGCGCTGAACAGTCTGTTGACGAAGCGGGGGTTCTCTTCCATCGATGCTCCTGCCAATCGGCTACGGCAGATTCCACGGATACGGAGCCTCATAGAGAACGAACTCGACCTCTTTTCCGTATGGCCGGGCCATGTGGCTCGAGAGATCCTTGACCGTCGTCACATCGAACTTCCGTCCTGCCGCTTGGCCAAGCCCCTCAAAATCCCATATTGGCTTTCCTCGGCGTGCCGTGTGCCCGACATGCTTGAAGAGGTTCGAAGCCGTCATCTCAAGATCCTCCGCGACCGCCCTCTCAAGGGCTTTCCCGAAATTTGCGGAGACGAACCTGCCGCATTGCACGCTTCTGAGTTCCCCTGGCTTGAGAAGCCGCTTGAGCAACTCTGGGTTCTCGGCCAACTCCCGCACCCAGTGGTCAGTCGTGCGTTCGAGGATCGCCCGCGCGTCATTGTTCACGACCACAATGACCGGAGATGGTCTCGCCGGAATGAACGACGGCAGCGACTTCAGCGGAGTGACGCTCAGCGCCATCCCCAGGATATCTGCCGGCGCACCCGCAGTGTCCGACGGCGCGGCCGCTCCCATTCCGTAGATGACGCTCAGCGCCGCCAGGGTCGCGCCAGCCGCGATGAGTAGCGGGTGCTTGCCGTCGACATCGATCGCGTTGACCGGATCGCCGTGAGCGTACCTGTAGAAGTTCGCGTCGCCGCCGCGGAACAAGGCCGGATCTCGTGACGTCCACCGGCCGACCACGGGATCGTACTCGCGCGCCCCGAACCGTACGAGGCCCGTGTCACGGTCGTGAATGCCGCCGGCAAAACCAAAGGGCACGTGCTTGAAGCCAGGAGCGATGGTGTCGGAGACGATGAGACCGAATGGGTCGTAGTCGGTGCGCTGAACCACGGTGCCCGTTGCGATTTCCACGACGAGTCGAACGCTCCCGATCGAGTCGACTACGCAGCGATATACCTTCCCGCCGCGGACCAGGTAGTCGGGCACGTTGCCCCGCGTCGCATACACGTATCGAGTCAGGACGCTACCGAACGTGTCGACCTCGGCTCCGATCCTGAGGCCGTCCAGGTAGACGAACCGATCCGTGATGCCGCCGTCGACCTTCCGCGCGACTCTGCGATGTTCACCGTCGATGACGTACTCGATCGTCTTCCCGCTCGGCATCACGACCTTGCGGACATTCCCGAGCGCATCATGTTCGAGGCTAGTCGTCGCTCCAGACGCGCCGTCGACGATCTTCGAGACCTCGCCGTCCTTCCCGTACGCGTAGACTCGGGTGCCGTAGGTGAGCAGCCGATCCTGCCCGTCGTACGTCGCCGTCGTCGTGCTTGATGCGGCTACGGTCGCGATTCGATTACCGTTCGCGTCGTAGGTGAACGTAGTGACGAGCCCGTCGCGATCGACGCTCTTCAATGCGCCGGAAGGATCGTACGTGAACTTAGTCGTTCTCGCCGTCTCCGAGGCGACCGCCTCGGTTCGGACGGTTACGCGAGAAAGGGCATCACGAACAAACGATTCCGAGAACAACGGGTTGCCGAGCCGCGAGATCGAATGACGCGAGAGGACACCGAAGGCATCGTATTCGAACGCCTCGACGACGTCGCCGGTGGTCGCAGACACGGGGCGGCCGGTCGGCGCGTCGAGCGTGAGCGCGATCTCGCCAGCGCGCGTGAGATTGCCATCGCGGTCGTACTGGAACACGACTGCGCTGCTCCCGGCGATCGTCTCGCTTGCGACGCGGAGCCGAGTGTCGAAGGCCCGCACAATGGTCGCGGGCGATATCCCGACGATCGTCTCTCCCGTCGGAAGCAGCCCGGAGTACGAGAAGCTCGTCGTTTGGTCGGTGGTCTCAATCGACCTGACGAACTTCGTCGCCGGATCGTAGCTCCTCGTTATCGACCCATGCGGATGTGAGAGCTTGATGAGCTCTCCGGTCGTGTTGTACGTTAAGCCGATAGCTGTCCCGTCGGCGCGCAGGATCTGCACCGGCCTGCGCTCCTTGTCCCGCACGACCGTCGTCGAGGTGATGCCGCCAGCAACCGCCGGAGGTTTGTACTCGGCGAACACACCGGCGGCGTCATAAACGTAGCCGTGAGTCATGCGATCTGGCGGAGAGACGCTGGTGAGACGGCCTCCGAGGTCGTAGCCGTAGCTCACCACTCGCTTGTCGAACAGCGTGCGCGAGAGCAGCTTCCCGACCGCGTCGAAGGTGAAAGACGTCGTGCGATCTAGCGGGTCCTTGACGGCGGTCAGGTTGCCGGAGCCATCGAAGGTGAAGGAGTAAGCCCGCGTTCCCTGGGCGACGCTGGTCGCTCTCCCATGCGAGTCGTAGGTGATCGTGACGTCTGGCTCTCCGGCGCGAGCGAACCGCTCGAGCCGTCCGGCCTTACCGAGCACGAGGCTGGTCTTGCGTCCCTCGGGGCTCGTAAGCGCGACCGTCCCTGTCGCGGCGTCGTAGTGCGCGGTGACCGTTGCCCCGCCGGCGGAGGCTCCCCCGTCGAAGTCCATCGCAGCGTCGATCGAGACCGGTGCAGTCACAGAGGCGCCAGCGACAACGGTGCGGCGCACTTGCAGCGCAGAAGTGATCCCACCCGTGCTCATCGTGGCCTTCGGCAGCGGCGCAAGAACCCCGAATCTCGGATCGCCGGCGAACGTGGAACGGACTGTGAGGAAGGGAAGCGTCAGGGTCGAGCCGCCCCCCTCATCGACCTGGGCGACTGCGGACACCCCGTTCGGAAGAATGGTCGTCCAGCGCTTCGCGGTCGGCCCGATGGAGTCCACCTGAAAGGTGGTGGTCAATGCCGTCGCCGTCGTCGTCTGCGACGTCCACCCCGTTGGCGCATCCGTACGCGTGAGCGCGGTGGACGCCCCGTCGGGCGCGACGTCGGAGGCCAACCGGCCGAGCGAGTCATAGCTGAACGAGTGCGCCCGCCCAAGCGGGTCCTCCGCCTTGATAAGGAGGCCCCCGGCGGAATACGTGAATTTCACGCTCGCACCATCGGGCATGTCGACCTGGGCGAGATTTCCGTCGGCGTCGTACGCCAGCTTCGTCACATGGCCGAACGGTCCTGTGATCGTCGTCGCGAGCCCCTTCGCATCGCGTGCGATGGTAACCGCGTCACCGTCCGCATCCGTGATTGAGGTGAGGTTGCCGAGGCCGTCATAAGAAAAGGACGTTTGCGTCGTGCCGGTCAGCGTGTCGATCGTCTTCGTGGGCCGCCCTTGACCGTCGAATGCGAACGCTGCGGCGCCCGTGGCATCCGGGACCAAGCCGGCAGCGGAAGCCCTGCGAACGCGGCGAATGGTCTTCTCACTCGGTTGGGCGACGATGACACTGCCATCGGGCAGGACCGCGACCGAGCTCGGGTCGCGCAGCCCGGCACCGAAAGCGGGCCCACCGTCGCCTGACGCATCTTGCACTCCTCCAGCGATGGTCTGGAGCAGCCCGTTTCGCACGATACGCAATCGAGCGCCGCCGCTGCCGCCATCGGCAACCCAACCCGAGCTGAAGAAGACCGTGCCGTCAGCCGCAACGGCGACATACCTAGGATCGGTGATCCACCCATCGTTGGCAGGACCGCCATCGCCCGTATCAGGAGGGTAGGAGAAGTACGGTGTCTTGCCCGCAATAGTATAGACACGACCGTCGCTGCGGATCTCTCGAACGCGGCGGTTCCCTTCGTCTGCAAACACGAGCGAGCCGTTGGGAGCGACGGTCAATCCCAGTGGAGCGTTGAGCGCGGCCGTCGTCACTGACTCGCCCTCGGCTGCGAGGCCCGAGCCCGCGCCGCCAGCGATGGTCGCCACGATCCCGTCAGGACCGATCCTGCGAATCGAATTGGTCAGGCTCGTATTCCACGCGACGAAGAAGCTCCCGTCAGGGGCGAGCGTCATCGATCTCGCAGCGACGGGGCCCGCACTCGCATGCGCGCCATCCGCCAGGAACGTGCCCGGGTACTTCCCCCAGACAGTACGAATCTTCCCGTCCTTACCCACACGCCGTATGCGATTGTTGTCCGTCACGTACAACGTGCCGTCGTCGCCCAGAGCGGTCGGACCTCCGCACCCGTTCGCCGACGTCGCGTCGACGTCCTCCTCCAGCGAGGTCCCCCCGCACGCGACTCGCGTGAGAATACCGTCGAGACCGACACGGAAGACGGCAGGGCCTGGCAGACTCGGAAGGCTATCGGTGAAATAGAACCCCCCGTCCGGCGCAGCGATGACGCGGTCCGGGTACGAGAGCTTTGCCGCCGTGGCCAGTCCACCTACTGGCCCGAAGGGTGCGCCATCCCCGATGGACCAACGCCTGCCGGCGACCGTGTCGATGATCCACGGTTGATCGTCGAGCCTGCGTTGCTCCCCAGAGCCCAGGTGAAGGATGCCGGCCGGCCGATCGAGGAGATGAACTCCGTCAATGCCCCAGCCGCCCAGACCTTTC
>JACPFM010000029.1 GCA_016182965.1 Deltaproteobacteria bacterium
CGGTCTTCGGCGAGGCGCTGTGGGATCTCGTCCCTGCTCGGCGCGGAGAGACGCTCCGCGCGCGTCGCCTCGAGCGGCGCTGCCTCGGCGGCGCTCCGGCCAACGTGGCGGTCACCCTCGCCCGCCTCGGCCTCGACGTCTCGATCGTCACGGCCGTCGGCGCCGACGCTCTCGGAGAGGCGCTCCGCGACGAGCTCTCCGGCGCCGGCGTCGACGTCGCGGCCGTCGTGTCCCTCCCGGCGCGCACGGGCGTCACCTTCGTCGACGTCATTGACGTCAATGACGTCGTGGGAGCCGGCGTGGCGCCGCGGTTCTTGCCCTACCGCGCGCCGAGCGCCGACATGCTGCTCGCCCCCGAGGCGATCGAGCGCCTCGACATGGCGGCGACGCGCTGGCTGCACCTTGGCAGCTCCTCGTTCGCGCGCGCGCCGGTCGCCTACCGGCACGCGTGGCCGAAGGACGCGCTCGTCGCCGACGCGCTCGCGGACGTGATCGCCGGCGCCGCCGTGCTGAAGGCGAGCGAAGCCGACCTGGAGGCGCTCGGGCTCGACGCGCGCGCGCTTCACGCGCGGCGACCCGAGGGCATCACCGTCGTCACGCGGGCGGAGCGCGGCGCCTGGGCGCGCTGGGGCTCCCTCGAGCTCGACGTGCCGGCCGCGCGCGCGCGCCGCGTGGTCGATCCGACGGGCGCCGGCGACGCCTTCATGGCCGGCCTGCTCGCCGTGCTCGTCCGTGATCCCGCCGGAGATCGAGGCGCGGTGCTGCGGGCGGCGATCGAGCTCGGGAGCCGCCTGGTCGCGCGCGCCGTCTCGGCCATCGGCGCGACCACCGCCCTCGTCGATCTGGCGCGCGAGCGAGAGCGGCTCGCGCGCGGGCTGTCGCTCCGCTAAGAACGGCGCATGCCTGATCCGCGCACGACCCCCGTCGCAGTGCGCTCGCCGTACCGCGCGACCGTCACCGAGATCGACTGGGCCGACGGCCACCGCGGCGTCTACCCGCACGACATCCTCCGCGGCTACTGCCCGTGCGCGGGCTGCCAGGGGCACACGCCGGAGATCCGCTTCCTCGCCGGCGGCGACACGTCGATCCGCACGATCGAGCCGGTCGGCGACTACGCGCTCCACCTCGAGTGGGGCGACGGTCACGCGACCGGCATCTACACCTTCCGCTACCTGCGCGGGCTGTGCCGCTGCGAGCAGTGCGTCCCCAAGGAGCACGCCGACGAGCGCCCGACGCTGCGCCGGTGATCGCGCGCGGCGCGGCCCGCGTGCTGCCCGACGTCCCTTCGCTCGACGTGCAGCTCAGCGCGGCTCGATCGTGACGTCGTCGTAGCGCACGACGAAGGCTGCCTTTGTCGGGCTCGAGGTCATCGCCGCTGCGCCGAGCTGGAGCGACGGCGTGATCGTGCCCGCGACGGCCGTCGAGCCGCTCGCGTCGTCGAACACCACCGAGGTGTTGAACATCACGCGAACGCGCGCCGCGGCGTTCACGAGCGGGGCCTCGAGCACGAGCTTGAAAAACGTCTTGTTGGGCGGCGAGGTGGTGATCGGCAGTCGTTTTGCGCTCGCGCCGGACGTCTCGACCATCAATCCGGCCGGCCCGATCAACACCGTCACGCCGTGACCGGCGGCGTCGGAGGCCAGCCGGACGAGTTGGAGATCGGCGTCGGTGGTCTGTCCCTCGAGCCGAATCCACACGCTGGCAGCCGACGTCCGCGTGCTCGGCACGAGAGCGAAGTCCTTCGTGACCATCGCCGAGACGCCGAGCACCGCGCCGATCGGGATCGACGTGTGGAGGCCGAACAGCCCCGAGTGCGCGATCGTGTCGAGCCGCACCGCGCCGCCGCCGGTCTCGCGAACGGCCCCCCACTCCGCGGTGGGCGCGACCTCGAAACCCGAGCAGAAGAGGGAGGTCGCCCCGCACCCGGGAACACCCGAGTCGGCGTCGGACCTCGTATCGGCAGAGACCTCGACGCTCGGCGCGTCGGCGGCGTCGACGTCGGCCTCGATCGCGCCCTCGTCGAAGGCGGAGTCGCCCACCGCCTCGTCGACCTCCGCGCCGCGACACCCCGAGTGCAGGAGCGGGAGCAACAGGGCGACGCGCACGAACATGCGGAGAGCTTAGACCTCGTGATCCCTCCACGTCGGCGACCGATGACCTTCGTCATCCCGGGATGAGTCGGCGCGCGGTCTTCGACCGCGACGCGGCGTGATCGGTGGTTTGCGGGCCGTGCGACGGACTCAGAGCTTCTCGGCTGCGCGCTTCTGACACGCGGTGTCGCCGAGCGCGGCGCACGCGGCCTTGAGGTAGCGCGCCTCGGGCTGGGAGATGGCGCCCGCGTTGAGGCGCGGCATCAGCATCGTGCGCACGCACTCGTAGTCCTTCGCGCGCATCGCCGCCGAGTAGTCGCCCTTCCAGCTCGGGCACACGCCCGGCGTGCCGGTCGCCGGCACCGGCGTCGTCGCCGTGGCGGTTGGCTTGGTCGTCGTGGCGGTGGCCGTCGGCTTGGTCGTCGCCGTCGCGGTGGGCGGCGGCGTCGGTGCGGTGACCGTCGGCGTCGGCTTGGTCGTCGGCACCGGCGCCACGGTGGGCGGCGGCACGGGCGCGGTGTCGAGGACCGTCGTGGTCGGCTTCGGAGGGACCGGCTCGGGCACCTTGTCGAGGTCGCCGAGCATGTCGGCGGCGGTCGTGCGACGGCTCTCGTCGGCGCCGCTGTCGAGGATCGCCTCGAGCACGGCGCGCTTCTTCTCGACGTTGGGCTCGGCCTTGAGCGATTCGAGCGCCTTGTCGGCCCACGCGTTCTCGATCTCGACGAAGCGCTTGTCCTTGCGGGACGGCGAGTCCTTCGAGAACTTCGCCACCGCCTCGTGCGCCCCGGCGACGTTGCCGTCTTGCTTCAGCTGATAGGGCTTGGTGAGCGGATCGTCGGCGGACGCCGTGCCGGTGCTCGCGGTGACGCCGCCGCCGTCGTCTTTGCCGCCGTTGCGCGCGAGCACGACGCCGACCACCACGGCGCCCGCGACGGACGCCAGCAGGACGCCCCAGATGACCGCGCTGCTCTTGCGCTCGCCCTTGCGCGCACCCGCCTCGCGCGCCGCGGCCGCGGCCGCCGCGTCGAACACGAAGGCCTGACCCGCCGGGACGTACTTGAGCACGACGTCGCCGAGCTCCAGCGTGTCGCCGGACGACAGCAGCGCCTTCTTCACTTCCTGGCCGTTGACCCGGATGCCGTTGGCGCTGCCCGCGTCGATCACCTCGAACTGATCTTGGTCGATCGTGTGCAGCTCGCAGTGCGTGCGCGACACCGACGAGTGGTTGACGCGGATGTCGACCTCCTCGCCGCGGCCGATGGTCATCGCCGGCTTGTCGAGGGGGAACTCCTTGCCGCCGTCGTCGCCCGTCAGCAGCACCAGACGATGCGGCTTGGCATCGCGCGTCGGGCGCGACGCGACGGTGGGCGGCGGAACGGAGATCGGCTTCGCAGCAGGCGCAGCGATGGGGAACGGCCGCGCGGCCGCGTCTTCGTTGTGCGCCTCGATGCGGTAGTCGCCGATGAGGACGAGATCGCCGTTCTGGAGGCGCTGCGGCTCGACGACGCGATGCCCGTTGACGAACACGCCGTTGTACGACCCGAGGTCCTCGACGAGGTAGCCGTCGCCGTTCTTGCGCAGCCGCGCGTGATCGCGCGAGACGTTGCGCTCGGTGAGCCGGATGGTGTGGCCGTCGCGACGTCCGATCGAATACTCGTCGCGAACGAGCGGAACGACGGTCTTCTGCCCTTCGTCGTCCTCGATCGTGAGCTTCCAGATAGCCATGGGAGGGCTTCCGCTCACGCGGCTCCGAGAATCATAACGTGGCGCTTCGGGGCGACCAAAGTTCACTCCGGGCAGACCGGAAGCCTACGTCTGCACCCGTCCGCGGCGGAAGAGGGAAGAGGCCGGGTCATGCGTTTCCTCTACGAAAGGCCGAGTCGGACCGGGTGCGAGCCCCCCGGCCCGCCCCCCGGGGCGGGGTTATCCGTTAGGGTAGTCGGGATGCCGACGAAGCTCATGGTCGGAGATGACCTCACCCCAGTGGCCGCCTACGCGGCCCTCCGGGCGCGTTCGGGCGGTTCGCCCTCCTTCCTCCTCGAGAGCGCCCCGACGGCCGGCGAGCGGTGGGGCCGGTTCTCGGTCATCGGATGGCGGCCCCGGCGCCGGGTGACCCTCGATCTGCTGGCCGGGGGGGCCGAGGTGCTCCTGACCGTGGAGCCGCTGCGCGACGGCGGGGCTCGGTCCGAGGTGCGCGGCCCGAGTCGGGACGCCCTTGCCCTGCTGCGGGCGCACACCTTCCCGGCAGGCCCGCCCGCGGCACCTTCGGCGCTGCGCGTGCTCGACGGGGCCGTCGGCTGGGTCGGCTACGACCTCGTGCACGCGCTCGAGCCCGTCGGGCCGTGGGGCGAGACGGCGCGGGTCGCCCACCTCCTCGAGGGGTCGACGACCGTGGTGTTCGACGCGCTCCTCCAGACCATGACGATCCACGGCGCAGACCAGCAGGACGTCGACGCCACGTACGCCGTGCTGTCGGGGCCGCGCGCCCCGCTCCGTCCGCTGCAGCCGCCGACGCGCGGCGCCACGCCGGCCGGCGTCGAGACCTCGATCGACGACGCGGCGTACCGAGCGATGGTCACCCGCGCCAAGCGGTACATCGAGGCCGGCGACGTCTTCCAGGTCGTGCTCGCCCGCAAGTTCGTCGCGCCGCGCGGCGGCGCAGATCCGTTCGACGCCTACCGCGCCTTGCGCGTGCTCAACCCCTCGCCGTACCTGTATTTCCTCGATCTCGGAGGCGACGGCCGCGACGAGCCGTCGGCGATCGCGGGCGCGTCGCCGGAGACGCTCGTGCGCCTCGAGGACTCGGTCGTGACCGTCCGCCCGATCGCGGGCACGCGGCCGCGCGGGGCCGACGCCGAGTCCGATCAGGCGCTCGAGCGCGAGCTGCTCGGCGATCCGAAGGAGCGCGCCGAGCACGTGATGCTCGTCGATCTCGGTCGCAACGACGTCGGCCGCGTCGCGAAGATCGGCACGGTCACCGTGCCGCTGCAGATGGTCGTCGAGCGCTTCTCGCACGTCATGCACCTCGTGAGCGAGGTCCACGGCGTGCTCGCCGACGATCACGACGCGTGGGACGCGCTCGCCGCCACGTTCCCCGCCGGCACGCTCTCGGGCGCGCCGAAGGTCCGCGCGATGCAGATCATCCGGCAGCTCGAGGGCGGCGCCGTGCCGGCCGGCTCCCCGTTCGTGCGACGCGGGCTGTACGGCGGCGCCATCGGCTACGTCTCGCCGCACCGGACGATGGACTTCGCGATCGCGATCCGCACCATCGCGGCGTGGTCCGATCGCTTCGAGGTCGGCGCGGGAGCCGGCATCGTCGAAGCGAGCGACCCCAAGCTGGAGGCCGAGGAGACGCGCCACAAGGCCGGGGCCGCGCTCTCGGCCATCGCGGCGGCCCGCCAGCTCGCCGAGGAGCGGCGCGGCGCCTCCGAGGCGTGACCGGGCGACCCGAAAGGCCCGCACGGGGGGCCGGGGGGGGACCGACCACACCCGAGCGGACGCCCCCATTGTACTCGGCGCGAGGATGAATCCCAACTTCGAGTCGCAGTGTGGAACAATTGGCACCGGTTCCGTCCGCGTCGCGAGACCCCTTTCCCTCGCCTCGGCGCGGCCGGTAGCCTTCATGGATCCGTGGGCGCCCCATCGCCCGGCCCGAACGAAACGAAGGAGCTCCCGTACCCCCGATGGCGCAATCGACCCATACGCGCGCGGCCGCGCCTGCGGACTCCATGCTGGGGAAGGTCGTCGCTGGCCGATACCGGCTCGAGGCGCGCCTCGGCGAGGGAGGCATGGGCATCGTGTACCGCGCGCGGCACGTGCTCATCGATCGCGTGGTCGCATTGAAATTGATCCGCCCGGATCTCCGCGGCGAGACCCATCTGCGCGCGTGGATGCTCCGCGAGGCCCGCGCCGCCAATCGCGTCGATCACGCGCACATCATCGACATCCACGACATCGGCGAGACCGAGGACGGAGAGCTCTACCTGGTGATGGAGTACCTCGTGGGCACCGCGCTCTCCACCGAGGTGGCGAAGGGCGCGATGGCCATGAACCGCGGCGTCGACATCCTCGAGCAGATGTGCGCGGCGCTCGCGCGTGCGCACGACCTCGGCGTGGTGCACCGCGATCTGAAGAGCGACAACATCCTGCTGACGGTGCGCGGCGGCCGAAAGGACTTCGTCAAGATCCTCGACTTCGGCCTCGCGGCGCTCGCGCGCGACCCGCGCCTCGCGCCCAAGGGCGCGATCTTCGGCACGCCCGAGTACATGTCGCCCGAGCAGGCGCGCGGCGAGGACGCCGGACCGCAGAGCGATCTCTACGCGCTCGGCATTCTCTTCTTCGAGATGCTCACCGGCCAGCTGCCCTTCCGCTCGTCCGATCGCGACACGCTGCTCGAGATGCAGCGAACCGCGCCCGCGCCGCGCCCGCGGCAGCTGCGGCCGGACATCTCCCCCGGCGCGGAGGCGATCTGTCTGCGCCTGCTCGAGAAGGACGTCCGCAAGCGTTACCAGGACGCCCACCACCTCCAGGAGGAGCTGAAGGCGTTCCAGCGCTCGCTGCCGTCGCAGCAGTGGGACGTGCAGCTGCAAGACGCGCCGCAGGCCGCCCCGCCCCCGCCGCCGCCCACGCAGGGCGACGGCGTGCTCGAGTGGGCCAACCGCGCGTCGCTGTTCGCGCGCATGGTGTCGCGCGTGTATCCAGCGGGCAACGCGCCGCCCGAGATCCTCAACGCGCTCGAACAGACGTGGATCCTCGCCGCGCGCGCGTCGCGCCTCGAGGGCGAGGTCGCCTCGCAGAACCGCAAGATCGAGGCGCTCGAGCGTCGTGGTCGCGCGCTGCGCGCGGAGATCGGGCGCAAGGTCGAGGAGCTCGCGCACGAGGAGTCGCGCGTGCTGCGCGAGGCGACCGCCGAGCACGAGGAGGCGCAGCGCCTCCGCGAGCAGGTGCAGGGGGCCGAGCGCGCCGTCGAGGTCGCGCGCCAGCAGGCCGACGCGGCGGAGCGCACCGCGCCGAGCGGCGTGCGCGCGTACTACGAGCGGGTGGGCGGCGCGCTCGCGACCCTCGAGCTCCGGCGCGAGCGGCTGCGCGACAGCGAGGGCCGCGCCGCGCAGCGCGAGTCCGCCGCGCGCGATCTCCGCAAGCAGATCGAAGACCTGCGCGGGCAGCTCTCGCGCTACGCCGAGGCGCTCGAAGAAGATCTCGCGTCCGGTCGCGAGCGCGTCACCGCGCGGGTGCGCGAGGGCATCTCGTTCGAGAAGGCGTACGCCGAGGTGACCGCCACGCTGATGACCCACCTCCGCGGCAAGCCGGAGTGCCGTGACCTGTACCAGGAGCTGCTCAACAGCCAGCAGCAAGGGCAGGTGCAGGTCTCGCGCGGTCCCGAGGGCTCGTCGCGGCAGCCCTGAGCGGACCGCGGTTCGAGGTTCAGGCGGCCGGCAGGCGCGCGGCGAGGAACGACTTCATCTTGACCAGCGTCTTCTGGTCGCGATGGAAGCTCGGGGCCTCGTAGCTCTTGGCGAAGGCGTGGATGTCGCTGACGAACTCGCGACGGACGTCGACCTGATCGACGATGTCGGCCACCGTGCGGCCGCGCGCGGCGCCCTTCGCGAGCGTGCGCACGTACGCTTCGAGGCGCGCCTGATCGTCGCCGAGGAACGCCTCGATGGTGGGGACGTCGGCGGCGAGGCGCTGCAGCGTGCCCTTGAGATCGGCGGTGCCGGCGCCCTCCTGGGCGAGCGCGTCACGCGCGGCGATGCGCAGGACGAACGCGTCGTCGAGATAGCCGATGTCGTCGATGCCGTCGGGCACGAGATCGAGCGACTTGAACAGGTAGTTCAGGCCACCGGCGATCGCGCGGCGCGCGCCGACGGGCGTCGACTCGGCGGCGAGCAGGCCGGCGAGGGCCACCGCGTCGTCGGCGAGCGTGCGGAGCCAGGCAGGAAACGCATCGAGGAAGGTGTTCTCGTCGGCCATGGACCGGCGAGGGTCGCTTGGCCTCGCGCCGGATTCAAGCGCCACCGACGCCGGCGTCGGGACCGCTGGGCCGAAGGTCGAGGGCCGAAGGTCGCACTGGCCGACACGACCGGGGCACCCCACGACGGGTGACCGTGGACAAAAGCACGAGGCCGGAGCGATGGCTCCGACCTCGGTGCTCGCGACCTCAGGCGCAGTCGGCTCGCGAGCGCCGCGCCGTTGGCGCGTCGCTCAAGCCTGCGCAGCCTCGGCGGGGTACACCGAGACCTTCTGCTTCTTGTTGGTCTTCCACTCGAACTTCACGACGCCGTCGACCAGCGCGAACAGCGTGTAGTCCTTGCCCAGACCGACGTTCTTGCCGGGGTGGAAGGTGGAACCGACCTGGCGGATGAGGATGCTGCCGGCGGTGACCTTCGTCCCGCCGTAGACCTTGATGCCACGCCGCTGCGACTGCGAGTCGCGACCGTTGCGGGACGAACCCTGACCCTTTTTGTGAGCCATTTTCTTCGAACTCCTGTCAGACGGTCACGCCGGTGATCTTCAGCTCGGTGTACGGCTGACGATGACCTTGCTTGCGGCGGTAGTTCTTCCGCCGGCGGAACTTGAAGACGATCACCTTCTTGTCGCGGGCCTGCGCGACGATCTCGGCGGAGACCTTCGCGCCGCTCACGAGCGGGTTGCCGACCTTGACCGAATCGCCGCCGACCAGCAGCACCTTGTCGAAGGTGACGTTGGCGCCGACGTCGCCGGGGAGCTTCTCGACACGCAGCCGGTCGCCCTGCGCGACCCGGTACTGCTTTCCACCCGTCTGAATGACCGCGAACATGTGTGACCTCTTGGGGAACGCCGCCGCCCGAAGGGGTGACCCGACAGGAAAACGGCGTGGGCTGTTTGGGGGGGCGGCACTCTAGACGACGCAACCCACCTTGGCAAGCCCTGCTCGGAGCGACCTCCGCGAAGGGACGTCGGACCTCAGCGGCGGCGACGCACCAGTACGGCGACGCCGGCGAGGGCGGCGACGATCCACGGCTGGGGCTTCGGCGGCGGGAAATCGGTGCCGACGACGCACGAGCTCGCCCGGATGGTCTCGTCGGCGGCGGGCGTGACCCCGGCGTCGGGCGACGGCTCCGGGTCGGGCAGCTTCGACTCCGGGTAGCAGTACCCGCCGTTGCAGGCGAAGCCGGTCGGGCACGGCAACGCGGCGTTGCAGACCGTGGAGCAGAGCTTCTCGCCGAAATCGACGCACACGCCCGTCGTGCAGTCGTCGGGCGACGCGCAGGCCTCTCCGAGCCCGGCCTTCGTCGGCGGCGGAGGAGGCGGCGGCGGGCCGGCGTCGGGCGGCGGGGGCGTGGCGGTCATCCACGGCAGCGGCGCGTAGCCGCCGTTCGCCGCCGCCATCTTGCCGTACTTCTGCACCCACGCGAGGTGCGCGTCGATGCGCGTGTACAGGCCGTAGTTGCAGCCCTCTTCGGTCGCGGTGGTGCCGTCGCCGCGGGAGAGCGCGCCGTAGATGACGTTCGCGGTCTTGTTCCACACGGGACCGCCGGAGTCGCCGCCGCACACGCGGCCCACGATGAAGAACTCGAGCGGCGTGACCTCGACCACCGTCACGGGGTCGAGCATCATGCGGTAGCCGCGCGGATCGCAGCCGCCGCCGCCGTATTTCTCGGGGTTCTGGCAGCCGTAGCCGGCGGCGACGTACTTGTGCTTGAGGGGCGAGACGATCGACGGCGGCATCCACTTCGTGGGGAAGGCGCCGGCGGAGTTCTTGTTCAACTCGAGGAGCGCGAGGTCGTAGCCGCACAGGCGGTTGGCGAGCGGATCGTCGATGTAGCGGACCGCCTTCACCGTCCACTGCGGGCTCGCACCGACCTGCTGCCCGGTGGTGACGCGGAACGTGCTCGCCGAGTAGTTGCCGAGGATCTTGTTGCTCGCGAGGCCGCCGTCGGGGTTGCAGTCGAGGGCCGCGGGCGTCTTGCTGACGCAGTGGCGCGCCGTCAGCACGAGGTTCGGCGCGATGAGCGAGCCGGAGCAGATGCCGTAGCCGCCGACGTCGATGCCGACGACCCACGTGTTCGTGGAGTCGGCCACGCCGCCGATGATCGGCGCGCTCGAGCTCGACAGCCTCTCGCCGCCGGCGTTGGAGCACCCGACTGCGAGACCGACGGCGGTGGCAACGACGACGATCCAGGTGGAGCGCCCGGCGCGCAAAGGCTTCATGCGCGGAGCAGTGTAGCGGGCGGATTCGGGGCGACCACCGCCAACTCGCGCCGCGCTGCGGCGTTCCGATCGCGGCGGACGAATCCGCCCGGATGGACCACGGCCGCGCGCCGACCTAGCGTCCCCGCCGATGCGCACCATCCGGCTCGTTTTCAGCCCGGACGCCGATGATCTGTTCATGTTCTGGCCCTTGCTCTCCGGCAAGGTAGAGGCACCGGGTCTCTCGTTCGTCCACGAGCGCGTCGAGACCGAGGCGCTCAACGCGCGCGCCGAAGGGGGCGATCCGCCGGACGTCTGCGCGGTGTCGATCGCGCACGTCCCGGCGATCGGCGACCGGTACCTGCTGCTGCCGCACGGCGCGTCGGTCGGCCGCGGGTACGGCCCGATCGTCGTCGCCCGATCGCCGCGGACGCTGGCCTCCCTCGCGGGGGCGCGCGTCGCGATCCCCGGCGCGCGCACGACGGCGCACCTGGCGCTGCGCCTGCTGGTCCTCGAGCAGACCGGTCGGCTGTACGAGCCGGTGCCCATCCCGATCACGCCGTTCGCGCGCGTCTTCGAGGCGCTCGCGGCGGGAGAGGTCGAGGCGGCGCTGCTGATCCACGAGGGCCGCCTCACGTACAAGGACGATCCTTCGCTCCACGCGGTCGTCGAGCTCGGCGAGGCGTGGCACGCGAGCACCGGGCTTCCGCTGCCGCTCGGCGGCAACGTCATCCGCCGCGATCTCGGGCTCGAGACGATCACCGCGGTGTCGAGCGCGTGCCGCGCGTCGATCGCGTGGTCGCTCGCGCACCGCGACGAGGTGCTCGACGCGATCGTCGCGTCGGGTCTGCGCGCCGAAGCGAACGTCGATCGCGCTCGCCTCGACCGCTACCTCGCGATGTACGCGAACGACGACTCGGCCACGCTGCGCGACGACGTCGCGCGCGCGATCGCGGTCCTCGTCGAGCGCGGCCGCGCGGCCGGTCTGCTCGACCAAGGATCCGTCGAGCTCGCGCCCTGATTTCAGCGGCCTCGGGGTACCGAACTGAGGACTTCTGTCTCATTGTTCGGGCCGTCCGGCGTGACTAGTCTCGCGGGCGTCCAAGGAGGCTTCCATGAAGAGGATCGCTTCGGTCGCAGTTGCCATCGCGCTGTGCACGCTTGCCGTCCCGGCGCTCGCCCAGGACATGGCCGGGAAGTTCGGCGAGAAAGGCACGCTGGCGATCCACGCGGCGACCGGCTCGCCGATGCTCGAATCCGCGTTGGCGCCCATTCACCTCGGCGCGACGCCCACGCTGGGGTTCTCGACCACGAGGTTCTCGACGCCCGAGGACTGCAACCCGACCCGCTGCCGCGAAGAGACGACGTCGCTCACCACGTTCTACGTGAACCCGCGCATCCACTACTTCGTCATCGACAACCTCTCGATCGGCGGCGAGCTGCTGTTCGCCACCTTCTCCGGAGAGCTCGAGGAGAAGGAGACGCGGGCCGGCCGGACGACGACGACGAAGAGCGACCTCGACGGCGCGCCCACCGGCTTCGGCCTCCTCCCGATGATCGGCTACAACATCGCCCTCGGGAGCAAGGTTTCCCTCTGGCCGCACGGCGGCATCGGCTTCCGCACCTTCGACTTCGACTCGGCGAACCCGGACATCGAGCGCGACGAGACCTGGTGGTTCGCCAACCTCGACCTGCCGTTCCTGCTGCACATCGCTGACCACTTCGAGCTCGGCGCCGGCCCCGGCGTGACCCTGACCCTGTCTCAGAAGTACTCGACCCGGGTCGGCGGCATCGAGACGACCCAGAGCGGGTACTCGACCACCGCGTTCCGGTGGTTCAACGCGCACCTCATTGGGTACTTCTGATCGACCTGGGGTATGACGGCGGCGTGAAGCCGTAAGGGGGGCTCTGCGTCCAACGGCGTGGGCCCCCCGTCTCCCCGGATTCCCTCGACAGGAGCAGTCGCATGGCACTCGTGAAATCTGCGCTCGCGGCCTCGATCCTCGGTGTCCTCGCGTGGAGCGGACTCGCGTCGGCCCAGGAAGCGCCCGCCCCTGCCCCTGCGCCCGCTCCCGCCCCCGCGCCCGCGCCTGCGCCCGCCGCGGCTCCGGCGGCGGCTCCGGCGGCCGCGCCTACGGCCGAGCCTGCCAAGCCGGACCTCGGCGAGCCCGGGGCGTTCGTGATCGACCAGGTGTCGGGGTTCCGCGGTCGCGTCGGCGGCGGCGTCGGCTTCTACGGGCCGGTCGGCCTCGCCTACAACACCTTCGAGGGTACGTCCGGCACGAACCTCACGTTCAACCCCGACGGCACGGCGTCCGCGACCTCGACCCAGACCACCATCAAGTCGTGGTCGCTGTGGCTCGCGCCGAGCATCGACTACTTCATCGCGCCGAACATCTCCGTCGGCGGTCTCTTCGCCGTCGACACCACGTTCGGCAGCGCCGAGTCGAAGACCACCCGTCAGACGTCGACGGGAACGCTGGTGCAGGCGAGCGAGATCGATCTGCCGAGCGTCACGGCGTTCACCCTGATGCCGCGCATCGGTTACTTCATCCGCATGGATACGCGGCTGTCGTTCTGGCCGCGCCTCGGCGTGGGCTACTTCTCGGGCTCGAACGTGTCGGTGCAGACGGGCAGCGTGCCGTCGTCGACGCCCGGCCAGCCGCCGACCACCCAGACCTTCACCCAGTCGGCGAGCATCTCGAGCCTGCTCTTCCAGCTCGACATCGGCGTCATCTACCAGATCACCGACAACGTCTTCTTCCGCATCGCGCCGGCCGTCGGCTTCTCGTACGACGGCAGCAGCAAGGTCAAGTACAAGGGCGTGAACATCGCGGATCAGGAGGGCGACGGGAAGGCGTTCCAGTTCGAGCTGACCTCGGGGTTCGGCGCGAACTTCTCGCTCTGAGTGTCGCCGCTCGCGCGGGCCGGCGCCGTGTCGCCGCGTCCGCGCGCCTGGTCGAAGGCCGAAGGTCGAAGGTCGAAGCCGCCCCGGGTGTGAGGGCCGGCCTCGGCCTTCGGCCTTTTCTGCTTCCGCCCTTCGACTTTTGACCTTAGACCTTCGACCGCCGTCCGCTCACTCCGATCCACGCGAGCAACCCCCCCCGATGCCCGACATCCGCCGCGTCTCCCCCGCCGAAGCGAAGCGCCTCGTCGACGAAGAAGGCTACGTCTACGTCGACGTGCGCTCGGTGCCCGAGTTCGAGGCCGAGCACCCGCAGGGCGCGTGGAACGTGCCGCTGATGCACGCCGGTCCCTCCGGCATGGAGCCGAACCCCGACTTCCACGCGGTGATGGGCGCCGCGTTCCCGAAGGACGCGAAGATCGTCCTCGGCTGCAGGGGCGGGAACCGCTCGCTGCGCGCGCTGCAGATGCTCGCGCAGAAGGGGTTCACGAACCTCGTCGATCAGCGCGCCGGCTTCGACGCCGCGCGCGACCCGTTCGGCGGCGTGACCGAGAAGGGCTGGAAGGGCGCCGGCCTCCCGACCTCGACGGGCCCGGGCGGCGAGCGCTCCTGGGAGGCTCTCGCACGAGCGGCCGCAGCGAAGCGATAGCGCGCGCCGGCGCGACGGCTTCGACCTTCGACCTGCGACCTGCGACGCACCAGCCTCGCGACGTCGCCAGCCTCGACACCGAACCCGACGGTCACTCGGCGACGACGCGGTTCTCCAACCGACCGAGTCGATCGATCTCGAGGGCGACGACGTCGCCGAGCTGGAGCCACTGGTTCTTCGTGATCCCCGAGCCGTTGAGCTCGAGGAAGCACCCGGTGCCGACGGTGCCCGAGCCGATGACCTCGCCCGGGTACAAGTCCACGCCGTAGCTCGCGCGCTCGAGGATCTGGGCGAAGGTCCAGTTCATCTGGGCGACGTTGCCGGCGCTGACCTGCACGCCGTTGACGTAGGCGCGCATCGCGAGGTCGTAGGCGTTGCCGTGCGGGCCCCTGCGCGTCTTGTCTTCGAGCTCGTCGAGCGTGACGAGCCAGGGGCCGATCGCGGTGGCGAAGTCCTTCCCCTTCGCGGGGCCGAGCGAGAGCTTCATCTCCTCCATCTGGAGCGTGCGCGCCGACAGATCGTTCATGATCGTCAGGCCGAACACGTGGTCGTCGGCGACCGCGGCGGAGAGGTTGCGACCGCGGCGGCCGACCACGATCGCCGCCTCGAGCTCGAAATCGAGCTTCTCGAGGTGCCGCGGCATCACGCGGAAGTCGCCGGGGCCGATCACCGCCTGGTGGTTGGTGAAGTAGAAGACCGGGAACTCGTCGAACTCCGGGATCATGTCGAGGCCGCGGTTCCGGCGCGCGGTCTCGACGTGCTGACGGAACGCGTAGCCGTCGCGCATCGAGGGCGGGCGCGGGATCGGCGCGAGGAGCGTCGCGCGCGCGAGCGGCACCTTCACCGCGGCCGGGAGCCTCGCCGCGCCTTCGACCAGCGCACGCACCACCGGCATGGCGACGTCCTGCCGCTCGATCAGGCCGAGCATGTCGGCCCCGTATCGCGCGGCGACGTCGGCGGCGCTCGCGCGCTCGGCGTGCGCGATGGCGGCGACGAGGTCGACGATCTCGTCGCCGACGAGCGCGCCGTGACGCGCGCGGGCGGGCTCCTCGGAATGAGCCGGCAGGAAGGTCACGAGCTTCATCTTGTGCTGCCCGCCGCCGTACAGCCTCTCTCGCAGCGCGGGAAGCGCGCTCGTACACGCGCCGAGCTCGAACGCGACCCCCGAGCATGCGCCGTCGTCTAAGCTCGCACGCGTGCGCCGCGCCTTCTGGTCCCTGCTGCTGCCGCTCGCCCTCGGGTGCGGCGCGGGCAACTACGAGGTCGTGCGCGTGCAGGCCGGGCGCGCCAGGGTTGGCCGGTTCGTGTCCCCCGTCGCGTACGAGGCCTCGCTGCAGGCCGCGATCGCGGAGGAGCGCGGCGAGTGGCCGCGCGCGGTCGAGCTGCTGCGGCGCGCGCGCGAGGAGGATCCCGACGGCCCGGAGCTCGGCGCGCGTCTCGGCGTCGCGCTCTGCCACGTCGGGAAGGTGCAGGCCGGGTTCTTCGCCATCGACGACGCCCTGCGCGTCGATCCGGAGCTCGAGCGCGGGTGGACCGCGAGAGCGCGCTGTCGCCTGCTCGTCGCGAAGACCGCCGCCGACGTCGCCACCGCGCGCTCCGAGCTGCAGCGCGCGCTCGAGTGCGATCCCGAGGCGCTCGAGCCGCTGCTCCTGCTCGTCGAGCTCGACGTCCGCGCCGGCGATCTGACGCGCGCGAGGCTCCGCGCGGAGGAGGCCGTGCTGCTGCACCCGCGCTCGGCGCGCGCGCTGCGGATGGTCGCGGACATCGCCGCGCGGCAGGGCGACGCGAAGCGGGCCGTGAGCGCCGCGCTCGCCGCCGCAGCGCTCGACGACGCGACCGGCGCGATCGCGAAGTCCGCCGTGAGCGCGGCGATCGATCGCTCCGGCGTCGCGGCCTACGGGTTGGCGCTGCGCGGCTCGGCGCCCGCGCTCTCCGAGCCGAACGCCAAGGTCGGCGACGCGGGCGACGGACGTTGCGCCGCGCTCCTCGGGGCGTTCGAGCGCATCGCCGCGACCGCCGAGGCGGCGGAGGTGAGGACCGCCGCCGACGGTTTCCGCGCGCAGTGCCCCGAGCTCGACGGGACGATCACCACCCTCGAGGTGACCGTCACCTGGACTCCGAAGACCGCGGAGGAGGTCGAGGCGCGCGCGCTCGGCGCCACGTCGGCGGCCGCGCGGCACTTCGGCGCGCGCATGCGTCTGCGACGGATGTCGATCGAGGAGCTCACCGATCCGACCTCGCTGCCGGCCGCCGAGGACCGCCCGACGCTGGCGATCCACCTCGCGTCCGCGGCCGTCCGGAAGGTGAAGAACGCCCCCGACGAGGCGCAGGCGCTCGCGAGCGCGGCCCGCGAGCTCGCGCCGTCCGAGCCGACGGTGGCGCGCCTCTGCGGCGAGGTCGCGCGACGGCGCGGCGCCGACGTCGAGCACCCGTGGCGCAAGGCGGCGTGCGCGCTCGCACGGACGACGCTCGAGAAGCAGGCCTGCGGCAAGGACTGAGGTCAGTCGTCAGTCGTCAGTCGTCAGTCGTCAGTCGAGACGAGATCCACGCGCGGGAGCAGCGGATCTCGGAAGATCCGACCCGACGACCCACGTGAGCTCGGTGCGGTTCCGAGGTCGAAGGTCGAAGGTCGAAGGTCGAAGCGAGAGCCCATCTCCACGGGGTTCCAGGGGCTGCGCCCCTGGTTCGACGTTCGACCTTTCGACCCTCGACCAAGCTCCACGAGAGCCTTCAAGCTCTCTGACGACTGACGACTGACGACTGACGACTGACGACTGACGACTGAGTCAGGCGACCGCGGCGATGCTCTCCTCGACGATCGAGAGCAGCCGATCGAGATCGGGCAGCGGGATGTTCAGCGGCGGCGTGACGTACACCACGTCGCCGAGCGGGCGCAGGTAGGCGCCGCGGCGGCGCGCCTCGTCGTAGACGCGCCACCCGATCGACGCGGTGTAGCCGAGGTCGTCGGTGGTCTCGAGTGTGGGCACCGCGCTCGGCGCGCTGATTGTCGGCACCGCGCTCGGCGCGGTGACCGCCGGCACCGCGGACAGCTCGAACGCGCCGATCGCGCCGACCGCGCGGACCTCGCGCACGAGGGCAATACGGGCGCGCAGGCGCTCGCCGCACGCCACGATGCGCGCGTGGCGCTCGGCGACGCCGGCGACGATCGGCTCCTCGCGGTAGATCGCCAGCACCTCGCGCGCGACCGCCGCGCCGAGCGGGTTGCCGCAGTACGAGTGGCCGTAGAGGAACGCGCGCGCGCGCCCGCCGTCGAAGGCCGAGAGGACGCGCTGCGAGGTGAGCGTCGCGGCCATCGGCAGGAGGCCGCCGGTGAAGCCCTTGGCGATGCACATCAGATCCGGCACGACCTCGGCGAGATCGCAGCCCCACATCGCCCCGAGCCGCCCGTAGCCGGTGAACACCTCGTCGATGATCAGGAGCACGTCGTGACGCGTGCACAGATCGCGCACCGCGCGGAGGTACGCCGGAGGGTACATGCGCATGCCCGCGGCGCCCTGCACGATCGGCTCGAGGACCACCGCGGCGATGGTCTCGTGCTCACGCTCGACGAGCTCGGCGATCGCGTCGAACGCCTCGCCCCACAGCGGCGCGCACGACACGTCTTCGCCGGCGGGAGAGGGCACGTGCACGCAGTCGAACACCACCGACGCGAACGGGCGCCGGAACACCTCGACGCCGCCGAGGCTCGTCGCGCCGATGGTCTCGCCGTGGAAGGCGCCGTCGAGCGCGACGAAGCGGGTCTTCTTCGGCGCGCCGCGCTGCGCGTGGAACTGCAGCGCCATCTTCACCGCCGCCTCGATCGCGGTGGAGCCGTCGTCGGAGTAGAAGACCTGATCGAGGCCGCGCGGCGCGACGGCGGCGAGCTCCTCGGCGAGCAGGGCGGCCGGCTCGTGCGTGATGCCGGCGAGCGCCACGTGACAGAGCCGCTCGCTCTGGCGCCGCAGCGCCTCGACCAGGCGCGGGTGGTTGTGGCCGAGGGTGCTCACCCACCACGACGCGTTGCCGTCGAGCAGGCGCTCGCCGCTCGCCAGCTCGAGCCAGGGCCCTTCGGCGCGCACGACGACCAGCGGATCGTGGCGCGCGCGCCACTCGTCCATCGGCGTGTAGGGGTGCCACACGTGCGCGCGGTCGGCCGCGAGCACCCGCGGAAGGTCGATCAAGCGAGCCTCGCCGCGATCTCGTCGAGGATGGCGTCGGCGATCGCGCGCTTGCTCGCGCGCAGCGGACGCTCGGTGCCGTCGCCGACGATGACCACCTCGTCGTCGTCGCCGCCGAACCCGTGCGCGGCGAGGTTCCCGACCACCAGATCGACCTTCTTCTCGGCGCGCTTTCGCCGCGCGTAGCCGAGGAGGTCGTCGGTCTCGACGGCGAAGCCGACGAGCACCGGGCGCGCGCGTTCGCCGCGGCGGGCGCCGACGCCGGCGAGCAGATCGGGGTTCTTCACCAGCTCGAGGGTGAGCGTGCCTTCGGCGCCCTTCTTCGTTTTGTGCGGCGAGCGCTCGCGCGGCCGCCAGTCGGAGACGGCCGCCGCCATCACCAGCGCGTCGGCGTCGGCCAGCTGATCGCCGAGCGCGCGATCGAGGGCGGCGCCCATCTCGAGCGCGCCGCGCACGTCGACGCGTTCGACGCCTGCGGGCGTCGGGAGCGAGACCGGACCGGTGACGAGCGTCACGCGCGCGCCGCGCGCTGCGGCCGCCGCGGCGACGGCGAAGCCCATCTTGCCCGTCGAGCGGTTGCCGAGGAAGCGCACCGGATCGAGGTCCTCGACCGTCGGGCCGGCGGACACCACGACGTGCTTGCCCGCGAGGTCGGCGCCTCGGCCGATGGCCTCGACGCCGATGGCCTGGACGCCGATGGCGCCGATCGCCTCGACGATAGCCGCGAAGATCGCCTCCGGTTCGCTCATCCGGCCGAAGCCGACGTCGCCGTTGGCGACCTCGCCGTGCACCGGCCCGACGAGCGTGGCACGGCCGTCGGCGGCGACGATCGCCACGTTGCGACGAGTCGCGGGGTGCGCCCACATCCGCGGGTGCATCGCCGGCGCGAGGATCAGCGGCGTCCGCGCGACGAGCGCGAGCGCGGCGACGAGATCGTCGGCCCGCCCCTGGGCGAGCCGGGCGAGCAGATCGGCGGTGCACGGGACGATGGCCACCGCGTCGGCGCGGTCGGCGATCGCGACGTGCGCCTCGCCGGCGAACTTCGGATCCCACATGTCGTCGACGACGCCCTCGCCGCAGACTCCGCTGAGCGTGATCTTGCCCACGAAGCGCGCGCCCGAGGCGGTCATCAAGGGGAGGACGCGGGCGCCCGCCTGCACGAGGAGCCGCGCGACGACCACGGCCTTGTACGCGGCGATGCCGCCCGCGACGCAGAGCGCGACGGTGCGGCCGGCGAGGGGGCGTTCCGACATGGGGCCGGGAGTCTACCTCGGTCGCCCCCCGTCCGACCAAACGAGTGCGGTACGCTGCGCACCATCATGGCTTTCGACCCGCCGGTCGACATCGGCACGCTCGCTCCCCCGGTCCAACGCGTCATCGGCCCGACGGCCCCCGCCCCGCTGCGCATGATGGCCGCGCGCGGCGCGGTGCCCGGTCTGCGCCCCGATCAGATCGCCACCGCGGTCGCGATGTTCGCGCGTGCGGACCTCCCGCACGTCGACGCCGCCGTGCGCGAGGTGGCCGAGGCGACCCTCGTCAAGCTGCCCGCCCCGATCCTGCAGGGCGCGATCAACTCGGCCGATACGCCGCCGGGCGTGCTCGACGTGCTGGCCACGCTGTACTCCGAGGACGACGTCACCCTCGAGCGCATCCTCCTCAACGCCGCCGTCGCGCTGACCACGGTCGAGCGCCTCGCCCGCGAAGGCACCGAGCGCATCACGGAGCTCGTCGCCACCAACGAGGAGCGGCTGCTCGCGAACCCGTCGATCATCAAGAACCTGTACATGAACAAGCGGACGCGCATGTCCACCGCGGACCGCGTCCTCGACCTCGCCGTACGCAACGGCAAGCAGCTGGAGATCCCCGCCTATCGCGAGGCCACCGAGGCGATCGTCGACGAGCTGATCGCCGCCCCCGACGCCGAGCCGACGCCCGACGATCTGCTGTTCGCCGAGGCGCAGGCCGAGGCCGAGCGCCTGGAGGCCGAGGGCGCGGCCACCGAGCTGGTCAAGGAGGACGACGAAGGCAAGGAGATCGTCGCGGAGAAGGCGAAGTCCCTCGAGCAGCGGATCCGCGAGATGACCGTGTCGCAGAAGATCCGCACCGCCATGCTGGGGACCGCGGCGACCCGCACCATCCTCGTGCGCGACAAGAACAGGCTCGTCTCGGCCGCCGTGGTGCGCAGCCCGCTCTTGCAGGAGAACGAGGCCGCGGCGTTCGCCGCGAGCCGCGGCGTCAGCGACGAGGTGCTGCGGCTCATCGCGCAGAACGGCGAGCTCGTGAAGTCGCACCAGATCAAGTTCAACCTGGTCTCCAACCCCAAGACCCCGATCGCCATCGCGCTCCGTCTGCTCGGTCATCTGCGCTCCGACGAGCTGAAGAAGCTCGCCAAGTCGAAGAACGTCTCCTCGCAGATCTCCAAGCTCGCCAAGCAGGAGCTCGACAAGAAGAAACCGGGGACGTGATGCAGGAGTCGAGCTCGAAGATCACGACGCCGGCCACGCCGTCGCTCCCGCCGGAGCCCGAGGTCCCCTCGATCGCCATCCGGCCGGGCAAGTGGTGGTGGCCGGTGCTCGCCACCATCGTCGCGGTGTGGATCGCCTATCAGCTGCGCAACGTCCTCACGCCGTTCCTGCTCGCGTTCCTCGTCGCCTACGCGCTCGATCCCCTCGTCGATCTGCTCGAGCGGGTCCGGGTCCCGCGGCCGCTCGGCGCGATGGTGGTGTTCGGCGGCCTCACCTGCCTGATGGTGCTCGGTCTGCTCTACGGCATCGGGTACTTCCGCGACGAGTTCGTCGAGGCCGGCAAGCAGCTCCCGACCCAGCTCGAGGCGCTCGCGAAGAAGCTCGAGCCCTGGCTGTGGCAGCAGTTCCGCTTCCGGCTGCCGCACAACATGAAGGAGCTGTTCGCGCGATACGGCGCGAACATCCGCGAGCACCTCCCCGACGCGGCGCGCTGGGCGTCGACGGTCCTCTTCGGCACGCTGTCGTATGCGTTCGTCGCGCTCTCGCTGCTGATCGTGCCGGTGTTCGCGTTCTACCTGCTGATCGACTTCGATCGCATCGTCGAGCGCGCGGGCAAGCTCGTCCCGCGGCGCTGGCGCGGCCCGCTGTTCGAGACGTTCCGCGAGATCGACGTGATGGTCTCGGGCTACGTGCGCGGCCAGGTGCTCGCGATCGTCATCCTGAGCGCGCTCTACGCCGCCGGCCTGTCGATCGTGGGCCTGCGCCTCGCCATCCCCATCGGCGTGCTCACCGGCTGCCTCGCGTTCGTGCCGTACCTCGGGTTCACCCTGGGCCTCGCGCTCGCGGTGTCGATGGCGCTGCTCGACTGGCACAGCGGCGCGTTCGTGCTGCAGGTGATGGCGGTCATGCTCGGCGTGCAGGTGCTCGACGGCCTGTTCATCACGCCGCGCGTCGTCGGCCGCAGCGTCGGCCTCGGCCCGGTCGAGGTCCTCCTCGCGATGGCCGCGGCCGGCACGCTCTTCGGCTTCATCGGCGTGCTGCTCGCGGTGCCCATCGGCGCCACGGCGAAGATCGTCATCCGCCGGCTGGTCGAGGCGTATCGGCACAGCGAGTTCTTCCGCCGCGCGTAGTCGTCAGTCGTCAGTCGTCAGTCGTCAGTCGTCAGACTCGACTTTCGGCCATTCGCAGCCACAGCGCCGCGCCAGGCCGTGGCGGGCGGGGTCAAAGATCGAACGTCGAAGGTCGAAAGGTCGATGCAGAAAGACATGCTCCGTTCGACCTTCGACCTTTGACCTTCGACCCACGAAGCCGATGCTGGCAAACTCCATCGGCCGAAAACAGCGAAAGTCGAGTCTGAGCCGAAACAGAAGCCGTGCCGCACGGGCTGACGACTGACGACTGACGACTGACGACCCAGTCCACGCGAGCAACGACCTCGTCGAAGCCCGCAGGCGCAGCGACTTTTCAGAACTTCGCCGCGAACGAGAGCATCGCGAACTTCTCGTTCGTCTCGCGCAGCCGACGCGTGAGCATGCGGACGACGTTCCACAGCACCTCGTAGGCGAGGTCCTTGTGGACGAAGAGGAGATCCTCGAACGCGTCGCGGTGGATCGCGAGCAGGCGGCAGCGCTCGTGGACGCGCGCGTCGGCCGAGCGGACGGAGTCGTCGAGCAGGGCCATCTCGCCGAAGACGTCGCCGGGACCGACGATGGCGAGCGCCTCCTCGCCCATGCCCTGCACCTCGCGCGTGATGCGCACGCGTCCTTCGAGGATGACGTAGAGCTTCTCGCCGACGTCGCCGTGCTTGAAGATGACGGTGCCCTGCGAGTGGGTCTCCTCGACGGCGACCTGCGAGACGAGGCGCAAGGCCTCGGGCCGAAGCCCGGCGAAGAGGTGGATCTTCGCGATCTGCTCCTCTTTCGAGGCGGCGTCTGCGGGCACCGCGGCGGCCATGGCGGCCTAGACTATCAGTGCGCGCCGCTCGCTGCGAGCCAGCGCTCGACCTCGAGCGCCGCCATGCAGCCGGTGCCCGCGGCCGTCACCGCCTGCCGATAGACGACATCCTGCACGTCGCCGGCGGCGAAGACCCCCTCGAGGCTCGTTTGCGTCGTGCCCGGCCGGGTCTTGATGTAGCCGTTGTCGTGCAGCTCGAGGACGCCCCGGAAGAGCTGCGTGTTCGGGTCGTGACCGATGGCGACGAACACCGCGCCGGTGGGGATCTCGGTCTTCTCGCCGGTCCTCAAGTTCTTGATCACGGCGCTGGTGACGCGGCCGGCGGAGGCGTCCTTGATCTCGTCGATCGCCGAGTCCCACACCACCTTGATCTTCGGGTTGGCGAAGACGCGGTCCTGCATGATCTTCGACGCGCGGAACTCGTGGCGGCGATGCACGAGGGTGACCGACTTGCACATGCCGGTGAGGTAGTTCGCCTCCTCCATGGCGGTGTCGCCGCCGCCGACGACGATCACGTCTTCGTTCTTGAAGAACGCGCCGTCGCACACCGCGCACGCCGACACGCCGCGACCCATCAGGGACTTCTCGCTCGGGATGTCGAGCCAGCGCGCGGACGCGCCGGTGGAGATGATGATCGCGTCGGCGGTGTAGAGATCGTCCTCGACGAACACCTTGAACGGTCGCTGCGAGAAGTCGACGGCGGTGACGTCTGCGGTCACCAGCGCGGTGCCGAACCGCTCGGCCTGCGCGCGGAACTCCTTCATCAGCTCGGGGCCGGTGATGCCCTTCGGGAAGCCGGGGTAGTTCTCGACGTCGTTGGTGATCATGAGCTGACCGCCCGCCGACCAGCCCTCGATGCACAGCGGCTGCAGGTTCGCGCGCGCGGCGTAGATCGCCGCGGTGAGCCCCGCCGGGCCGGAGCCGATGATCACGACTTTGTGGTGTGCCTTGGGGGCGCTCATGGTGCGTTCTCCGTAGCGTGCCTGTTCGGCCGCGGGAAGCGTGCTAGAGGGATGCGCGCGGCCCATGCCAGGTCACGGCGACCCCGACGCGCGTCCACCCGGGATTCCGAGCCAGAACGAGGCCGGAAGGATTCGATTGCCGGGCGGGCTTGCCCCCGTCGAGCCCGGCGAGCTCCTCGTGATCGTCGGCGAGACCGCCTCGGGCAAGACGCGCCTCGCCGTCGAGCTCTCGCGGGCGTTCGACGGAGAGATCGTCGGCGCCGACAGCGTCCAGGTCTACCGCGGGTTCGACGTGGGGAGCGGCAAGCCCACTGAAGAAGAGCTCGCCGGCGTCCGGCACCACCTCATCGACGTCGCCGAGCCGGGCGAGGACTTCGACGCCGCGCGCTTCGTCGAGCTCGCCGACGCGGCGATCGCCGACGTGCGCGCGCGCGGACGCACGCCGATCGTCTGCGGCGGGACGTACCTCTGGGTGCGGGCGCTCCTGCACGGCCTCGCGTCGGCGCCGCGCGCTCCGAAGGAGCTGCGCGCGAAGCTCCAGGCCGACGCCGAGCGTCTGGGCGCGCCGGCGCTGCACGCGCGGCTCGCGGCGATGGACCCGACGTCCGCGGCGCGGCTGCACCCGAACGACGCCGTGCGCATCGTCCGGGCGCTCGAGGTGTTCGAGACCACCGGGCGGCCGCTCTCGGAGTGGCAGCGAGAGCACGGGTTCCGGCCGGAGCGATACCGCGCGCGGCAGGTCGCGATCGCGCACCCGCGCGCGGAGCTCGAGGCGCGCATCGAGCGGCGTGTCCACGACATGCTCGCCCGCGGGTGGATCGACGAGGTGCGCGCGCTGCTCGCGCGCGGGCACGGCGCGTCGCGGGCGATGGCCGCCGTCGGCTACGCCGAGGTGAAGGCCCACCTCGAGGGAGCCACCGCCGAGGCCGACCTCGCGAAGACGATCACCCGCGCGACGCGGATCTTCGCGCGCCGGCAGCGCACCTGGCTCGCGAAGGCGCCGGTCGAGTGGATCTCCGCGAGCGCGCCGTGAGCGCGGTCACTCGATCCAGCCCATCTTGCGCGCCCACTCCTCGATCATCGGCGCGATCTTCTCCTGCGGGACCTGCTTCGCGAGCACCGCGCGCGCGACCGGCGCGTCGCCGGCGCGAAACGCGAGCTCGGCGAAGCCGATCGCGAACCCGGGGGCGAGCTCGATCTGCGCGCGGTAGGGCGTGAGCACGGCGTACGCGCGCCCCCACGCCTCGAGCTTGGCGAGCTCCATCGCCCGCAGGTTGAGGGCGATCGGGCCGCTGGTCTGCTCCGCCTGACGCCGCAGGACATCGGCCGCCGCGATGCTCTCTTCGAGCGCCTTGGCCTCGGGACGGTCGCCGACGGCGGCGACGGAGGCGCGCGCCGCGGCATAGTCGCCGGCACGCGCAGCGGCGAGCGCGCCGACGATCGCCGGGCGCGGACACGTATCGCACGCGCGCCGCGCGTCTTCGACCAGCGCACGCGCCGCAGCGTCCTCTCCGAGCCGGCTCTGGATGTCGGCGCGCGCTGCGGCGATCCGGCTGCGGAGCGCGCGCACGCGATCGCGCAGCACGCCGGACAGCGGCAGCTCCACCCGATAGCGGTCGGTCTCGATCGAGGCGACCGAGGCCGTCGGATCGAGCAACGAACGGTGGAAGTCGTCGATCGCGCGCAGCCGCGCGACAGCGCGATCCGGCGTCAGCAGCGCGCGCACCTCCATCAGCTGGACGATGAAGTCGGCCTCCGATCCGTTGTGGCGATACCAACGCGCCGCCTGCGCGCGCGCGTCGAGGGCGAGCGCCTCGGCCGTCGGATAGCGACGCTGCTCGAGGGCGCGGCCGATGAGATAGCGGAGCGCCTCGACGCTCTCGGGGTGGAGCGCGCGCTCGCGGGTCCAGAAGCGGGCCTCGTCGGAGAAATCGATCGCGCGGCCGAGCGCCGCGAAGGCGGAGCAGGCCACGACCAGGGAGGCCGCGCCGAGCACCACCGCGTCCCTCGCGCGGCGGCGCGCCTCTTCGACGAAGGTCGCGGCGAAGAATGCGACGGCGATCGTCGCCAGGTAGAGGAACCGCTCGGCGACGAGCGTCGAGAGGCCCGTCAACACGACGTTGGAGACCGGGAAGATCAGCGCTGCGAAGAGGGCGATCCCCATCGTCCACGCCGGCCGGCGCGTCCGCGCGAGCAGCGCGACCGCGAGCAGCACGGCGATCGCCGCGGCGCCGAGGACGACGTAGCCCGTCGCGTGCACCACGCGTCCCTCGAGCGTGCGCAGCAACGCCTGCTGGCCGGAGAGATCGTGCGGCGCGATCGCCAGCGTGACGTACCGCCCGGCGCTCTCGAGGACCATCTGCGCATGATCGGACGGCGATACGATCGGCATGGTCGGGCGCAGCGGCATCAGCGCCGCGCGCGCGGCGAGGTACGCTCCGGCAACGAGCAGCTGCGGAGCCGCCGCCACGACGACGCGGCGCGCGGTCCTTCCGTCGATGGCCGGCCGTTCGAAGGCCACCCACGCCTCGAACGCCACCAGCGCCGGCAGGACGATCGCGCCCTCCTTGGTGAGGTACGCGAGGACGGTCGCGACGATCTCCACGACCAGGCCCGCGCGGCGACCGCGCAGCCGCAGCGCCGCGCCTGCCGAGGCGGCGAAGAGGAAGATGGCGCAGAGCACGTCGGTGCGGCCCGCGATCCACGCCACGCTCTCGGCCTTCGTCGGGTGCACCGCGAAGAGGAGCGCTCCGATGAACGCCGGAGCGAGCGTGCCCGTCCACCTCCGCAGCGTGAAGAACGCGAGGACCGAGGCGACCGCGTGCGCGACCACGTTGTCGAGGTGAAACAGGAATGGTTCGCCGCCGACGAGCCGGTACTCCAGCGCATAGCTCGCCGTGACGAGCGGCCGGAAGTAGTGGACCCGCGGGTAGCCCTGCAGCTGCTCGGGGTTCACGTCCCAGAAGTCGGTGGTGAACCACGAGCGCCACGCCGACAGCGAGCGGACCTGAACGTTGCCGAGGATGAGCGGCTTGTCATCCCAGAGGAAGGGACCGAACAGCCCCGGCGAGAAGGCCACGAACGAGACGACGGCGACCACCAGCGAGAGAACGATCACGGTGCGAACATCCACCGTGCGAACGTCGGCCCCACGACCTCGGCCGTCGGTGGCCCGCTGCGTCGACACGGCGCGATGATGTCACGCGTCGCCCGCGGCCGCGGAATGTTTTTGCCGTGGCCGCGCCGTCGCTACACTGCGCGCGTGGCCTCCGCATTTCCCCCGTCGAACGCGGCCGCGCGCATCCTGGTCGTCGACGACGAGCCCGGACTGCGCGAGATGGTCTCCATCCTGCTGCGGCGCGAAGGCTTCAACGTCACCGCGGCGCCCGGCTTCGCGCGCGCAAAGGAAGCGATCGCCTCATCACCCGCGCCGTTCGCGTTGGTGCTCACCGACATGGTCATGCCCGACGGCAGCGGCCTCGAGCTGCTGACGGCGGCCAAGGAGCGCAACTCGGCGACCGAGGTGATCGTGATGACCGCGCACTCGACGGTCGAGGCCGCGCTCGACGCGATGCGGCGCGGTGCGTACGACTTCGTCGCCAAGCCGTTCCAGACCGCCGAGTTGCGCCTGCTCGTCGGCCGCGCCCTCGAGAAGAGCGCGATCGTCCGCGAGAACGCGCTGCTCCGCGCGCAGCTCGCCGAGGCGCGCCCCGAGGACCCGCTCGATCTGCTCGGCAAGAGCGCGCCCATGCGCGCGATCGCCGATCTGATCCGCCGCGTCGCGCCGTCGCGCACGACGGTGTTGGTCACCGGCGAGTCCGGCACCGGCAAGGAGCGCATCGCGCGCGCTTTCCACTCCTGCTCCGATCGCGCGAGCAAGCCGTTCCTCGTGGTCAATTGCGGCGCGCTCCCCGAGAACCTGATGGAGAGCGAGCTGTTCGGCCACGAGAGGGGCGCGTTCACCGGCGCCGCCGTGCGTCACCTGGGGCTGTTCCGCGAGGCCGACGGCGGCACGCTGCTCCTCGACGAGATCGGCGAGCTGCCGCTCAACCTGCAGGTGAAGCTCCTGCGCGTGCTGCAGGAGCGCAAGGTGCGACCGGTGGGCGCCACCGCCGAGATCCCCATCGACGTGCGGCTGATCGCCGCCACCAACCGCGACGTCGAGAAGGACGTCGCGGAGGGCCGCTTCCGTCAGGATCTCTACTACCGATTGAACATCATCCGCGTCGAGGTCCCGCCGCTGCGCGCGCGCACCGAAGACATCCCGATGCTCGTCGATCACTTCGTGCAGCGGTTCGCGGGCGAGCACGGCAAGTCGCTGCGCGGCCTCATGCCGGAGGCGATGCGCGCGGTGCTCGCCTACCCGTTCCCGGGCAACGTCCGCGAGCTCGAGAACGCGATCGAGCGCGCGGTGACCCTCTCGACGGGGCCGCTCGTCGGGCTCGGCGATCTGCCCCCCTCGATCGCCGGCGTGGTCGCGGCGCCGGCGCCTCGGCTGCTCGATCTCCCCCCTGAAGGCTGCGAGCTCGACGCTGTGGTGGCCGAGGTCGAGCGGCGCCTCATCCTTCAGGCGCTCGAGCGGACCAACGGCGTGCGCACGCAGGCGGCCAAGCTGCTCGGGATCACCTTTCGCTCCTTGCGGTACCGTCTTGATAAGCTCGGTCTCGCCCTTCCCGATTCGGGAGAGGAACCTGACGCCGAGGACGAGGGCGGACGCGTTCCGTCACGTGAGGTCGGCAAGGGGTGACGAGTTTCGTCAGGTAGGCAGGGGGACGACCATGCAGGTGATGCGACACGACGATCGAGAATCCCCGGACGCGCCGCGATCGTCGCCCTCGATGCGTCTCGTGCTGATACGCGCTCCACGCTGGCCTGCAGCTTGCTCCGTGTCGCGACGGAGCATGGGGAGCGGTCGCCACCGTAATCGCGACGACCGCACGGCGGGTTTCACGCTCGTCGAGTTGATGATCACCGTCGCGATCATCGGCGTCCTCGCGCTCCTCGCCACGGTCGGTTATGCGCGCTTCATCCGTACCTCGAAGACCGCCGAGGCGACGTCGATGCTCGGAGCCATCAAGGGCGCGCAGGAGACCTACCGGGCCGAGTATCTGCGGTATCTGGATGTGAGCGCCGGCAGCCTCGACAACTTCTACCCGGCGGGTGTCCCCTCCGATTCGAAGGTCGCGTGGAACCCGGCTGCGTGCGCCGGTACGCCCGTGTGCAACGGCTTCATGCAGCTGAACGTCCACGCCGATTCGGCGGTCTACTATCGATACTCCACGGTCGCCGAAGCAGCGACCGGCGCGGTGGTCACGCGCGACGGCAGGACGTTCGGCGTGGCGAACGACCCCTGGTTCATCGCGCGCGCGCGCGGCGATCTCAACGGCGATGGCGTCGTGTCGTCTTATTGGACGTCGTCCTTCAGCACGACGATCCTGAGTGAAAAGCCCGACGAGTGACGGGAACGATTCAACGTAACAAGGCACACCGCGTGGTATCCCTCGGTCGGGACCACGTCGGCCTCTACCGACCGAAGGACCTCGGAGGAATGACCATGCTCAAGTCCCTGCTGAAGAAGCGCGAAGACGGCTTCACGCTCGTCGAGCTCATGATCGTCGTCGCGATCATCGGCGTCCTCGCCGCCCTCGCGATCTACGGCGTCAGCCGCTACCTCAAGCACTCGAAGACGGCCGAGGCGACCCGTAACCTCGGGTCGATGGAGACCGGCTCGAAGAACCAGTTCCAGCAGGAGACCGACATGTCGGGCACCGCCGGCACCGGTCCGTTCGTGCACCAGTTCTGCACCCCGGAAACCCGCGTTCCGGCGACGATTCCCAAGGCGGCGAAGGAGAAGGTCGCCCCGGCGCTGTGGGACGGCGCGGGCTGGAAGTGCCTGAAGTTCTCGATCAACGAGCCGCAGTTCTACGCCTATACCTACACGTCGGCCGGCACCGGCACGGACGCGATCTACACCGCAACCGCTGAGGGCGATCTCGACGGCAACGGCGTCACCTCGTCGTTCCAGTTGATCGGTCAGGGGAGCACCACCGGCGACGCGAGCCGCCTCGCGATGAAGATCCTGAACGAAGACGAGTGATCGTCGGACGACCAGGCGGCCCGGAGTGGAAACCCCCTCCGGGCCGTGCTCTTTTCTCGGGGGTCCAGATGAGCCGCCGTGGGGATGATGGATTCACGCTCGTCGAGCTCATGATCGTCGTGTCGATCATCGGCGTGCTGGCGGCGCTGGCGATCTACGGCGTCGCCCGTTACCTGAAGAACGCCAAGACCGCGGAGGCGACGCGGAGCCTCGGCGCGATCGAGAACGGCGCGCGGCAGCAGTACCAGCGCGAGACGCCGTTCGTCGGGTTGGAGGGCAAGTTCGATCACCGATTCTGCCCGAACGCTCCGCTGACGCCGGCGAGCGTCCCGCGCGCGGCGAAGGTGCTGGTGCCTCCGGCGGCGTGGAACGACGCGGCGTGGGGCTGCCTCAAGTTCGCGATGAACGATCCGCAGTTCTTCGCCTATCGGCACGTGAGCAACGACCTCGCCGGCACCGACGCGATGTACACCGCGAGCGCGTTCGGCGATCTCGACGGCAACGGCACGACCTCCAACTTCGAGATCGTCGGACGCGGAGGTCCGCTCGGCGATGCGATCCGCGACGCGTTCCGCGTGATCAACGGAGACGAATGATCCGGCTGACGGTCATCGAAGCGGCCGCCGCCTTCGCCTTCTTCGGCGGCGCGCTCGCGGCGACGGCGCCCTCCTGCGTGCGCGCCGTGCGCCTGAGCAGGACCGCCGAGGCGACCGAGAACCTCGATCAGCTCGCCCGCGCGGTCGCTGCCTCCGCGTCCGATCCGGCGCATCCGCCGCTGACCTCGACGCCGCTCACGCCGGCGGTGGTGCCGCGCGGCGCCCCGGCGGACGACGCACCGGGCAGCTGGGATCACCCGACGTGGAAGGCGCTCCGGTTCGCGATCGACGAGCCGCACTGGTACGCCTACCGCGTCGAGGTCGACGAGGCGAAGGGCAGCATCCGCGTCGTCGCGCACGGCGATCTCGACGGCGACGGCGTGCTCTCCACCTACGCGCGCACGATCGTGCGCGAACCGAAGGGATGGACGGCGACCACCGCCCTTCTGGTCCAAGCGGATCTGGAGTGACCGTGGGGGCTCGCGCGCGCCCCGACTTCGTGCGCGCCGACCTGGTGCGCCCCGACTTGGTGCGAACGTTGCTCCTGCTGCTCGCGACGCTCTCGGCGATCGTCGGCCTCGATCACCTGCGCGCGGCGCTGGCCGCGCGGGTCCACAAGGTCCGCGAGACCGCCGACGTCTACGCGTTGCCGCCGCCCGAGTACGTCAAGGTGGCGTCGCTCGGGTATCGCGACGCCGTCGCGTCGGTGCTGTGGGCCTCGACGCTGTATCAGTACGGCGATCACGTCTCGCACAACCAGCGGTTCGAGTATCCGACGCAGTACATCGAGACCATCCTGACGCTCGATCCGGCGTTCCGGCCCGCGTACAAATTCCTCAGCACCCTGACGACGATGCAGGTCGTCGCGCCGAGCCGCGCCCAGCTCGAAGAGGTGCGCAGGCTGCTGCAGACGGGCGTCCGCGAGCTGCCGAGCGACGCCGACGTGTGGGGCGCGTACGCGTCGTTCATGATGTTCGAGGGCGCGCAGTTCCTCGAGGAGCACGAGAAGCAACGCTGGCGCGTCGCGGGCGCCAAGGCGGCGCAGCGGGCCGTCGAGCTCGGGTACTTCATGGACACGCTGTCGCTCACCGGCGCGATCTTCCTCGAGCGCGCCGGCGAGCGCGATCTCGCCATCGCGCAGCTGGAGCGCGCCTACGCCCTCGCGCCGAACGACGAAACCCGCGAGCGCATCGCGTCGAAGCTGCGAAAGCTCCGCGCGCAGGATGTGGTGGCGCGGGTCGAGGGGCTGCAGCGCGCCATGATCAACCTCTGGCTCGGCCGCTTCCCTTGGCTCTCGGAGAGCATGCTGGTGGTCGTCGGACCGCCGCGCGACGTCGCGGGATGCGCCGGGCTCGTCGGGACCCTGGAGCGCTGCACGCCGGGGTGGCCCGGCTTCACGGCAGCGCCATGAGCCGCCGCGACGAGTCCCCGGGCGCGCGCACGCACGCGAAGAGCGGCGACCCGTCTCGTGTCGCTGGAACGTGGTGTCCGGCTTGCACGTTCCACGGCAGTTGGCCTCGCAAAGTGGAGCGCAGCGAACGAGTCTGGTAACGGTCCGGCGAACGCCCGAGGCGCATCGCCCCAACCCCGATGGCTGCCGTCTCCACCACCTCACCCCTCGGGGCGTCCACGCATCCGCCCATGCGCCGCTTCCGCACGCACGCGAAGTACGCCGCGCGGCTGCTGCCGTTGGTCGCGCTCGCCGCCTGGGGGCTGCATGGCCGCACCTCGGTCCCGGCCGACGCGCGCAGCGCCTCCGACGCCGTTGCGCGCGCGCTGGCCGGCGAGGGCATCGAGGCGACAGCCGAGGACGTCGCCTGGATCGACGCGCCGGGCGGGCTCGGGCGGACCATCGCCGCGGACTCGCGCGCCGTGGTGCGCGGCAAGGCCAAGGGGGACTCGCTCCACGACGTCTTCCTCGTGCGCACGCGACGATCGCCCGAGGGCGCCGTGATCGGCGTCGAGGGGGTGCACCCGCTGACCAGGACCGCCGGCGTCGACGAGACTCGGCCGGTGGTGACCGGACAGTGGGTCGCCTTCGCGACCGTCGCCGGCGGCGCGACGACGGGCGTCGAGCTGTACGACCTCTCCGCGGAGGATCCGCACACCACCGACGGCTGGAAGAAGCTCCCGCGCGTGCAGAACGCCGTCACCAACCTGCAACGCACCGGCAGCATCAAGGGCGTGCAGCGGCGGCACTATCAGATCGATCCGCCGGCGACGGTGGCCTCGTTGGCGTGGAACGCTCAGGGCGCGCTGGAGGTGATCGCCGACGGTCAGAAGGTGCTGATCGATCGACAGGTCGACGAGCCGCTCGACGGCAAGGAGCGGGCGCGATTCGAGCGCGTGGTCAAGGCGAAGCCCGGCGATCTGATCACCTGGACGGTCGATCGCGTGCGCGCCGTCTCCTGGCTCGGGCCGCAGTTCATCGAGTTCCTCGAGTACCACGCGTTCAAGACGCGCGATCTGCTCAAGCGGAAGTTCCCCGGCGTGTTCGCGGAGGACGCCGCGAAGGAGGTCGTCGCCGATCTCGGCGGCGCGAAGATCAAGCCGACGTACACCGATCCGGAGATCGGGTGGCCGCCCGCTCAGCTGCAGCCGGTCATCCAGCCCGCGCTGCCCAACGAGGGCGTGTGGCTCGGCACCGACGACGATCCCTTCGTCGGCAAGAACCCCGGCGTTCCGGCGGCCTTCATGCAGACGTTCGTGCGGACCGATCCGCAGCGCCCGTACGCGCGGGTGTACGTCACCTTGTGGGACCCGCGGCAGGTCGCGCTGCATATGGTCGCGGGAACCGTCGAGCCGGTGAGCGCGACCGGCGAGGTCGGCACTGGCCAGATCCCGCGCACGCCGGAGGTGCTCAAATCGCTGGTCGCCGGCTTCAACGGCGGCTTCCAGGCGGTGCATTTCGAGGGCGGCATGCAGGTGAACGGCACCATGTACCTGCCGCCGAAGCCGTACGCCGCGACCGTCGCCGAGCTGCGCGACGGCACCACCGCGATCGGCACGTGGCCCGACGGTCAGCCGGAGGTCCCCGACGAGATCCTCTCGCTGCGGCAGAACCTCGTCCCGCTCGTGCGCGACGGCGCGATCAACCCGTACAAGCAGATCAAGTGGGGCGGCACCCCCCCAGGATCGGCCGACTCGATCCACACCACGCGCAGCGGCGTGTGCCTCACCAAGGACGGGTTCATCGGTTACTTCTTCGGCAATGACATGACGCCGGAGTCGCTCGGGCGCGGCATGGTCGTCGCCGGGTGCACCGAGGGCGTGCACCTCGACATGAACGCTGGGCACACCGGGTTCGAGTTCTACCGGGTGGCGCCGACTGGCGAGCTCCCCGATCTGATGCGCGGGCTGCAGGGGGACTGGGAGGCGGAGAACGCCGTGCCGCAGCTGCCCGGATGGAGCTTCCGCGCCCGCCGCATGATCAAGGGAATGCCGCACATGCTGTTCCCGCGGTACATCGGCCGCGACGGGCGCGACTTCATGTACCTCACGTTGCGCCCGATCCTGCCCGGCGCGCCGCTCGTCCCGCGCGTGCACCCCGCCGAGCAGGACGAGGGCGTCTGGCGCACGCGCGGGCTGCCGCAGCACGGGTTCCCCTACGCGATCGCGACCACGAGCATCCGTCCCGACGCCAAGCACCCCGAGATCCGCGCCCGCGTGCTCAAGGTCGATCCGCGGACGGTGAAGGTGGCGCCCGCGAAGAGCTCCGGAAAGGACGCCGTCCTCGCGCTCTCGGTGGGTCCGATCGCGCCGAAGCCCACCAAGTCCGAGACTCAGCTCTGGCTCGCGCTCAACTCGTTCGCGATCGGAACGAGCTCGCCCGGCGCGACGGCCGTCTCGCTGTTCACCGGTGAGCAGCCGCAGGCCGCGACGCTGGCCGGCGCGTCCGCGCTCGTCGGCGTCACCGACGACGACGGGACGCTGGTCATCGCCGTCGCCGACGCGCCCGCGGGCGCCGCGCTGCGGACGATCCTCCAGCAGCTCGGCTGCTCGCAGGTGATGGTCCCGCCCAAGACGCTCGACGTGAGGCTCGGCGGCAGCCTCGACATGACCGGCGAGCTCGCGAAATCCCCGCTGTCCGGCCCGATCGTCACGCTCGAGCGCGGGCAGGCGCCCGCAGCCAACGAGCTCTTCCCGACCACGCCCGTGGTCGATCCCTCGGTCTGGCAGCCCCTGCAGTCTCGACGCGTGCGGTACTTCGGCAAGAAGCCCGTGCGGCCCGGGACGGTCGCTCCGGCGGCGCCCTCGGCCGCCCCGAAGGCGAGCGCGAATTGACCGCCCACCGCGCGAGACGGTAGATTACGCGCCCGCCGTCGTCGCGTGCGCGCGCACCTCCCGACGACCGACGGGCCGAAGAGTCGAGGAGCGCTCGTTGAGCAGGTCGCAGCAGTTTGGTCGTTACGAGCTGCTCGACCGCGTGAACGTCGGCGGCATGGCGGAGATCTTCCGCGCCCGCGACACGCAGAGCGGCGCGATCTGCGCCGTCAAGCGCATCCTGCCGGAGATCGCCGACGACGACGAGTTCGTACGCATGTTCCGTGACGAGGCGAAGGTCGCGAGCCTCCTCGAGCACCCGAACATCTGCAAGATCTTCGACCTGGGGCGCGTCGACTCGCAGTGGTTCCTCGCGCTGCAGTACGTCGAGGGGCTCGACCTGCGCGGGCTGTTCGACCAGGCCAACCGCGTCGGCGTGCGCTTGCCGCGCGCGCTGCTGCTCCACGCGTTCATGCGCGTGTGCGAGGGGCTCGAGTACGCGCACCGCAAACGCGACGAGGCGGGGCGCCCCCTGAACGTCGTGCACCGCGACGTGTCGCCGCAGAACGTCCTCGTCGGGTTCGACGGCGAGGTGAAGCTGATCGACTTCGGCATCGCGAAGTCGAACGGCAAGTTGAGCAAGACGCAGGTCGGCACCATCAAGGGCAAGTACGGGTACATGTCGCCCGAGCAGGTGCGCGGGCTGCCGCTCGATCACCGCTCCGACCTGTTCTCGCTCGGCATCTGCATGTACGAGCTGTTCACGCAGCAGCGTCTGTTCGCCTCGGACAACGAGCTGCTGATCATGGAGCGCATCAAGGAGGCGGAGTTCGTACCGCCCCGCTCAGCCGATCCGACGTTGCCGGAGCCGATCGAGCAAATCATCATGCGTGCGCTGGCGCGGGACGTCGCCGACCGCTATGCGTCAGCGGCGGATCTTTATGCCGACCTCCAAGCCTTCGCGTACTCCGAGGGTCTTGTCTGGTCGAAAGACCAGGTCGCGGATTACATGCAACGGACTTTTGGTCCTGGCGCTGCTAAGCCATCCGGCGCGGCGGGCCTCAACGGCCACGAGTCACTGAACAAACCTTCATCGGCAGGAGATGGTCCTGTCGACGAGCGGCCTACGTCACGGCGGGTGCAGGAGAGTCTCATGTCTGACAACAAGGGTTCCGACCTCGACGTCTTCGAGGGCCTGGCGTCCAAGCGCGGCGGCCCGAGCCGCGTCCCCTCCAACGCCGCCCCGCCGCCGCCGCCGCCGTCGCGCTCGGTGCCGCCGCCGCCGCCTCCCCCCGGGCGGCGTGCCGCCACGCAGATGGGCCTGGGCCTGCCGCCCATGCCGGGCATGCCGGGCGCCCCGCCCCGCACGTCGACGCCGCCGATCGCGCCGCCGCCGTGCCGCCAGGGGGGTGCGCCG